>JAFLSE010000034.1 GCA_022511075.1 Prevotella sp. | reverse complement strand
TCATAGAGACGGTCAACGATGAGCTCAAGAATGTCTGCCAAATTGAGCATACAAGACACCGCTCTGTCAATAACTTTGCAACTAATCTGCTGGCGGGGCTCATTGCATACAACCTGCTGCCCAAAAAGCCGGAAATGAACATCGATATCATTGACAACAAAAGCAGATTCTTGGCATAAATCTTATATCGAACTCACGTTTGTAATACGTCACATCCTTATGGTTCGTTTTCGTGATTCGCTCCCATAGTGTCACCTCTATTGCATCTTTATATGCATAGTGGATTCCTTCACGGTCATCATCTGTCATCAGCTTGCGGAGTTTCTGTTCCTCCAATGCCAAAGGTGTTCCTTTCAGTTCGGCAGGAGGAGCATCCTTCCACAACTCTTCCAAGAATTCACGAAACTTCGCCTCGATTTTCAAAGGCAAATCTATCGTGTACTCCCCAATAGTTTCAGGACGTTCTATTGCTGCCTCATGTACGAGGTTACCAAAATACTTGTCGAGCTGTTCCTGCTCTTTCTCTTTGCAGAGGTTTTTAATTTGATTCCATATTGTATCTTATTATAACGCATCTAATAATATAAATGTCGCCCAGTATTTGGGATCATTAAATCCTTTAGCACGGATGTCCTGCTGAGCTTTGACTAAAGCTTCCCGTTTAGTCGCACCATTTACCAGATGTTTATAAAAACTAATCATCAAGTCGGCGGTAGAGTCATCATAGACATTTTTAAGACTCATCAACAGCGTATACACTCCAGCATTTTTAAAGCCACGCTGCAACCCAAACACACCATCGCCGCCAAGTTTACCTAATCCTGTTTCGCAAGCAGACAGAACAGCAAGATCGCACTGACGTAGATTCATTGTAGCAATATCGGCAGCTGTGACGAGAGCACTGTCATTAAGATTAGCACCTGCAAAAGCCAACAAACTATTTTGCATAGATTCTGCATCTGTAGTTTTCTTTATGTCTTTGTATATCCCGTGTGTAGCTATATGAAGCATGTTTACTTTTGTGTCAGACAACAGCATAAACGCCGACTTGCTGGCCTCCGTGTCACGAAAACTTCCAATATCTTTCACGCTTTTACTTTTTAGGACACCTTGAATTTCGTTTATTTCACGCAGGGTGTTGCTCAAATTGGCAAAGCCACCAGCATCTCCAGAAGCACGTAGGGAAGCCAATGAACGTTGTGTAGCTTCGGACTTAGTCTCTTTTTCATTATAGTTGACATCACCAAACAAGGCTACTTTAGTCAGCCTTACACTTTCACGTTTGAAGCACAATTCCTTGGTTGATGACAGACGATAAATCTCATATTGTTCAGACAATGGCTTGCCATCGTATTGTAAATATTCTATGGCAATGCGGTTTAAAGCACCATCGGCAGAGAAGAACAAACGTTTTTTGCCTGCAAGGTGTTGCTGAATTCCTCCCCAAATGATATCTCCAATGTCTGTCTTGTTGAAAACATCATCTCCATATCCAACAATCTCATTCAGTTTATTGAGGCCACAAACCTTGATGAGTTGTGGCATTTTCACGTCCTTTGTAAGCACCAATGCCACTAATTGGTTGCCATCAATGAGAATACTGTTCCCTATCGCAGCGAATTCTATGGCAATATCTGTCGGCAGCAATGCTTTCTGCACGTCTTTCCATGTGTAGGATATATAATTTGTAAAATCGGCATACTCTGCACATCCCCGATAGAGGTCCAGTTGCAATGTCTGGTTCTGCTGTGTAAGTTTCAAGATCTTGTCAAAGTCTTCATCGGAGGAGGCACTTTTTCTCAGTCGTTCAATTTCTGTTTCGTTCGTCTTCGTCTGCTCATATATTTCTTTGAGTCTTGCATCACCTTTTGCTGCCAGTATCTTTCCAAACTCAATAGACGAATTGAGAAGGATACCTTTCGACAGCAATTCTGCATCATAGGCGATACCCCCCATTTGCTGCCTCTCTTTTGTTTGTTCCTCAGGCAAGTCTATCAATAATTCCAGCATTTGCGTTATTTCCTTCTTTTCATCTCCCCATACCTTCATACGCTCAGCCTCACTCTGCATACGGAACTCATCACGAATGGCCTCGCGGACTGCTTCTATGTACAACTCATAATACTTGACGCTGTTCTCCCAATCTTCTTTCATTTCGTAGCAACCGCCTAAGGTGGCCAACGAGCGGGCATACACCAGTTTTCCAAGATACGTACGTGTCAGTTCCAGTACATCCAGTTCTTGCTTGATGATTTCGTCCATTTTTGCCATCTGGGATTTGTACGCCTCTTCATCCTTGTTGTCTACAGTTTCATCAATGCCTGCATAGACATAACATAATTGAAGCGATGATGCCGCATCGGCATAGTCATTGTTCATACCACGCTCGCTGAATAAAATCATGGCTTGCTTGTGATGATCAATGGACATAGTGTATTCCTTATTGAATTTCTCAGCCTTGGCCAATCGCAGAATGGCCTTCGGATATTCTTCGTCAGCTTGGTTATTCTGCTCATAATATTTTACCAGCTCATGATAACAGTCTCGTGCCTTAGCATATTCATTCATACCACTATAGGCATTACCCATTCCTTTCATGCACTTAGCAGTGTTCTTCTTTGCCGCCTCTGAGTTGTGTTTTTTATAAAAATCAATGGTTGTTTGATAGGCACTTACAGCTTCTTCATATTTCTTTCCGAGAAAAGCATACATTCCTGTTTTATACATTAGGTTGGCATACACTTCCGTTTCACCGCTGATGCTCTTTCTGATGTTTGCAGCAGATAAATAGTAGTCTGCCGCTGCAGCAAAGTCCCGTACAGTGCTCCCAAGGTAAGAGGCATAAGTCTCATGCACTTGTGTTTTTGTTTCGTCGTCCATAGGCATAGACAAAACATTCAAGTAACACTCTTTTGCTTTTGCCTGATTACCCGTTGTTCCATAATACTGTGCTCGTTCCAGCATACATTTCGGTTCGTCGCAAGGTTTGGTTAATTCATGCTGATTATGCTCTTCCATCAGAGCCATGATGCGACTTATCCCCTGTTGATCTCCTGAATCACCGTAGACCGAGCCGAGGCTATTTAGTAGGAACTCATAGATTTCCCCATGCTTCTCTACCAGTGGAATAGCTTGTTCCCACATATTTGCGGCTTTTGCCTTGTCACCATTCAGATAGTAATATCGCCCCATATTGGTAGTGTACATTCCTATATTTCGATGTGGTGTTTGTAGCTTCTCACACAAGTTTATCACTTGCTCCTGCAACTCCATTGCCTTCTGATAGTTTTTCTCTGCCCCATAAGAATAGGCATAGTTATTCAAAGAGGTAATGTAACCCTCACTTACCTCTCCCAGCAACTGTTTCCGTATTTCCATTGCCAGACGCATACACTCCCGTCCTTCAGCAATTTTACCTTCATTTACAAGTTCGCGTCCTCGCTGGTGCAAGCTATCAGCTTGCTGTGTGGTTTGGGCTTTACCTGCTATTACTATGGTAAGTAATACAATAGTTACCCAACATTTTGTACCATGCAAAATAAATGATATCTCTCTGTTCATACTTTTTTTTATTATTATGATAACTCTCCAAAACTAAATAATTCTTTCATATCATTAGGCAATTCCGTTTTTGGCGGGATACTGATAGGGTAAAAACGTAAAAAGTGATTGCATCTTTTTAGGTTACTCATTGCTCGTTTACGTTCTTTTTCAACCCATTCCGAAGCTGCTGCATTTTCAGACCAACACAAAATAAAGAGATTTGCATTATCTATATATTTGAATATTTTTTCAGGATATCTATCACCTGGCTCCAAACTGTGACGATCAAAAAAGTAATCGCATTTTAAAGCACGGCATGTCTCGGAAATATATTGAACCTTATCTGTATCTACATGAGAATAAGATATGAACACTTTGTCAAATTTTGTAGCACTGATATCAGTCAATGCCGCAATAAACGTGTCTCTATCGCCCACGATTTTGACATTGAAGGTCATTTCTGTTACAGGAATATCATTAAGTTTAATAATCACTTTGCCATTAAGGAGCTTCCTATTGAAACTTTCATCAATGAAAACAGAAAAGGTGATATCTTCAATATTTGAATTCCATACAATTTGTTTATTGTTTTCTTCAATAACAATACATTTTTTATCCACATTTGGAGTAAAAAAAGAAAGATGAGCACTTACGACATCTCCCTTTTTCATGGATAAACCTATAACTTGATTGTTCTTTTCCTCTGCATAAGGGTCTACCATCTTTGCCCTTTTTTGGATAGCAGCATATTGTGAATCTTTGTAGAGCAAGACTTGAACCGTCATTACCTCCCCCCTTTCTACCATATACGGAGCAAAAACGGTAGAATTAACATTTTCTTGTTGTGAGAACTTTTCTTTTATATTTCTGAACATCTTTTTGAGAAAAGAACTTTTCTCAGGCATAAGATGTCGTTGAGTTTGGCTTAATTTTGACCGATCGAATATAGAACCATTTTCCGCATCGCGACCAGTTGCGTTATGCGTAAGAACTGATTCTGATTCAGGAGCGGGACATGCTGGAACATATTGAACCTTAGAGCGTCCTCCAGCTATCGGAACACTAATCAAATATAGGTGGCCACCAGATTGAATCTTGTAATCCAAAAGAGTCATATCTATACCTTCTTCGTTTTCAAATTCCAAAATTTCAGGTTCGCTATTGTTCTCTAATATTTGCCCCAGCAGATATTGTATAGGATTTCCACCATTGTCAATCTTAGGCAACTCCAATCTATGAATGATATGTTCGATAAGTTTTCTTATTGTTCTGTTTGGGTTAACCATAAATTCCACATCATAATACTCCATTCCATCAACTGTTAGGTTTATAATAATGAATCCTCTTGAAATTTCCTTATTTTCCATATTTTAATATATTCAATTATTGTTAAACACTTTCATTTCCTTGCAGAATACAACATACCAACCTCGCCAAAAAAGATGTTTGTAATCTAATTCTATATGATAGGTGTAACCTGCATCTGCTTCAAATATATATGGTTTTAAACTAAGAGTGCTGATATACGATGCCACTTCAATGGTATATAAACCATGTGTAATATCCTTTTCGATAGTAAAACCTTTAATCAGATTCCCTTCTCCAATATCTTTGCCATTTAGCAATATCGAGTATTTAAAATCAACCAAAGGAGTGAAATGCCGTCGATGTGCAAGGTGAATATGTATCTTTGCTCCATTAGTTGAACTTTTTTCTTGTTTCGCAGGTAAGGCGACTCCTAATCTTTCAATCCTCTTTCTAACAGATAGAGGTATTTCTACCTTTCCCGATAGTTTGATAATATGCAGTAATGCATCTGCAAAAATCTGCGGTCCTATATACTGGAGTACTATTCTGTCAGCCTCATATTCCAATTCATCAGTTAACAACTCACTATGTCTTTTGATATGTCGACACAAATAATCCATAAACGCATAATATAAAATCATCATTGTTTGTGTTAAACTTCCAGGCCCATAATTTGCATTAAATTCAATTCTTTCCGATAGAAAAGAATTGGCAAATAAGCCAATGGAACTTGCCCTTGCAGTATCATTGATTTCATCTTGGACAATATGTGCAAACTCATGTAACAAAATAGCCTTCAGTTCTTCCTCCGTAAGATTTTCAATAAGCAGATTCCCTATTACCAAAAAACGTTCTGGCTTTTTTATGATGTTTTGAACATCAGGAAGAACAAATATTGATGCAGAAGCTGTATCTACAAGGAATACTCGAATAGGTTTTGAGATATTTAGTAGCTGACGAACATTATCAATTATACTGAAAAGTTCTGAGTGGGTATTATTTGAAATTTCTTTATATCTTTTAGGTACATTACCTTTTTGAAAGAGTTCTATAATAATCTGGAAAAATAATATCAGACCTCCAAATCCGATGAGGACGCAAAATTTTTCCCAATCATGCAGATACCATTTTGTGAAAAATTTGTAAATGCAGATTCCACCATACCATACAGAGGCAACACAGGCAGATAGGAAAACAATATTCCCTATAACAAATATCAGTATCGAAAGCTTTATTTTTCGACTTTCTTTTTTTACAACGTTCTTTCTCTCTTCCGTCATTCTTTCTCAGTTGCCTATTATCACAAAACTAATATCCTTCTTTGTGGTATTGGTAATTTCTATTTCCAAAAGGCTGTTTTTTTCTTTTGGAAGATTGAGCGTATGAACACGCGACGAATGCCCTACGTTCACATCGTCTGTATCATTATACCACTTGTCATTAGTCTTATCATGAATGCGGAGAGTGACAAGCCCCATTGGCTCTGTAACGACAGCAATATATTGAACTCCTTTTACTGGAGCTAATGTATAGGTGGTAGACTTCTTTCCTTTTACCATACACGTCTTTGCAAACACTTTTCCACTGCTTGACGTGCCACGTTGTGCAGCCCGCTCTGCATACCGCTGGGCAAACTTATAAACCTTTCGGTTGTTGACAAGACTATCCACAAACTCATGGTCGAAAACAAAATGACCATTGAGAGAGGGCTGCTCTTCATCACGACAGCGTAATAGGTTGAATGGCTTTACATCACAAGCCTTCAATGCCTTGTTGGCTTGTTTCAACCCTTCAGTACTTCCTGCTCCAATAGCAGCCCGGAGAGCTATGCATGCATCGATCGTTGCTTGAACTTCTTGGCTTGGCTGTTGAGCCCATCCTTCAATTCCTATACATAATAGGATAAACAGTATCAAATTCTTGTATTTCATAATCATTTTTATACTAATTTCTACCAATAACCAAGCGCAAACCTATGGTAGCCGTTCTTTCATGAGCATTCATTGGCTCACGGTGATAAACCGTAATGGCGTACCGCTCAGAGTCATAATTACCACCTCGGATAACCTTTGCCTCTTCATCGACAATCGGTATATGAGGATTATATGGCCTAAAATCCGTGTCACACCACTCACTGACATTACCGCTCATATCATAGAGGTTAGCCCCATTAGGACGCATGGGAGAGTTATAAGCGTCACAAACATGCGGTTTCCCATTGGCATTATTGCCATACCATGCCACTTCATCAGGATTGTCACTGCCTGCATATTTTGTACTGTCTGCGATAAGTCCACCTCTTGCGGCATACTCCCATTCTTCTTCGGTAGGCAAACGGAATCCTAACCCTGTCAGGTTGGATAGTCTCTCACAAAAAGCAAGACATTCATCGAAAGAAACATTGGTTCGAGGCATATCAGCCTTTTGTACGTTATAATCCTCCCCCATGACACGTCCCCACTCACTGACTGACACTTCATATTTGCAAATCCAGAGCCCCTCCACAGTCTTCTGCACCTGCGGCACCTCCAATTCTTCGTCCACATCCTCATCATAGCTTCCGTCTGCATGAGGAGTAGCCCCCATCATAAAAATACCACCTTCTACTTTTACCATATTACCTAAAATATGGTTGATGGCCTCCAATTGTTCTATAGTGATGCCTTCACTCCAATTCAGAAATTCCTCACCATTGAGAGCAGTCTCAACCATTAAAGCCAGTTTTGCTTTGTCTTGCCGCCATTGTCTCATTTGCCAAAAACCACCACACAAGATGGCGACACATAAAACAAAGATTGATATAGCCAGAATTTTCTTAAATAGATTTGCTGGTTTTGTGTGCAATCGCGGAAGAATCTTAGGGATCACATCCTTGAACAGTGCATCAGGATTATCACTATAAAAGACAGCCTCGTAACGCTTAATCCCCAAAATGTCCTTCGGCAAATTGAGTTGGCTGAATTTGAATGACTCCGTACTCTCTGGAACAATAGGAATGATATTTAAATCTTTCCTGTTAAGAGCACGGGCAATCTCTATGCGAACGAAATCAATTGGCGTATTAGATCCCAGTTCCAAAATCTTCTGCTCAAACTCACTTTGAGTGCAAGTTCCCAAAAAGGTATAAAGGTCTACCTGCTCTTGAGTAAAGTCTTTCTCTTCAAATTCAAGCGATTTCTTCCCTATCACAAGCAGAAAGTCCTTGCACCCATCAATACGACGGGCAAGAGCCACATCGAAAAGCCCTGTCAGATTTTCCCGGTCGAAACTGATTCTCCCTTTATTCTTAGGCTCCAACAGATCTTTCAGATGCTCAGCTTTGTCACCAGTATCCCTTCTGCGGTAACTGATAAATATGTCGTATTTATTATGCCTGTCCACTTTTTTCTGCCTTATTATTGTCAGAAACAGCTTGTTTTCTCCCAAAAGTCCCTGCTCATAATCCGCAACAAATCTTGGGTGTAGTATTCTAATAATCCTTTGTAATACGTTACATCCTCATGGTTTGTCTTGGTGATTCGTTCCCAAAGAGTTATCTCTATTGCATTCTTATATGCATAAAGAAATCCCTTATGGTCATCCTCCGTCATCACTCTACGAAGCGTCTGTTTCTCCAAAACCAATGGTGTTCCTTTCAGTTCGGCAGGAGCCACTTCTTTCCATAGCTCTTCCAAGAATTCACGAAACTCCGCCTCAATCTTCAAAGGCAAATCTATCGTATACTCCCCGATGGTCTCAGGACGTTCTATAGCAGCCTCATGAACAAGGTTGCCAAAATACTTGTCAAGCAGCTCCTGCTCTTTCTCCTTGCAGAGATTTTTTATCTGTTCGTTCGCCATATTGATTATACCGTTTTGTTTCTTATTCTTATTTGTAAGACGAATGCTTTGATTACAATACCACAACACACCGCCTGCAAAAGGTCAAATTGTAACGAGTCTTTGGAACCATCTGCACACACCAAATATCTTAAATCCTCCGCAAAATGGATAATCTGTTCAAAGGGCTCGCTGTTTTGTTCGCCTGTAAAGTATGATAATGTCATGATACATTTTTTATTCAAGATAGTACCTCCGCCGTTCCTCATGTGTCAGTTGGCGATTTTTGAACCGCTCGCGAGTCTCATCAATTAGCTCTTGAAGGGGTGGGAAAGGCAAAATCACAACATTTCCATTCGTATACCCCACTACGATTTTCCTGCCATCAGGACTATAGGCAACAGAGGTGGGGCAACCTATTTTTTCATTAAATAATTGCAAACACTTAGTTGAATTAAAATTCCAAATTCTGATGGTACCATCATTAGACGCTGATACGATCTGTTTGCCATCAGGACTAAAACATGCGTCAACCACCCGATCAGTATGCCCCTCTAATTTTTTAAAAAATTCTTTTGTGTTGACTTCCCATATTTCTATTTTTTCATTCTTGGAAGCTATAATATATTTCCCATTCGGACTTAGATTTGCGTAAGTATACTTATTATCATTATCATCTCCAGCAATAGGTATGCTCCATTCTTTCTTGTCCATATTAAAAAGAACAATGCTAGATGCAAATCCAGGACTAATTATAAACCCTTCTTTGTGGAAAGAGGCTCCACCTATTGCTAAATTCTCGTATGCATTAATTCGTTTACCTGTGGTGGCATCCCAAACACGAACAGAGTCGTACGAGACAGAAATAATGTGCTTGTCATTGTCATCAAAAAAAGCAGAATAATGATCGTATTCGTTGAGAGCTATATTAAGTAAACAATCTCCATTGATTGTATTCCAAAGACGAACAACATTCGCGTCAGAAGAAACGATACGATTACCCTTTTGATTGTAAAAAGCAGAATGAAGCGGCATCATGTGTCCTTGTAGAATTTTCTCACAAGTACATGATTTCACATCCCAAATTCTTATTGTTTTATCTTCTGAGGTAGATATGACGAACTTGCCATCAGGACTAAAAGAAACCGAGCTTATGCTTAAATTATGTCCTCTTAACACATGATAATCATGTTTAGTTTTCCATATACTAATAGTTTTATTTGAAGCAGAAACAAGAAACTCACCATTAGGGCTATATGCAACATTAGTTACTGTTGTGAGCCTATCCTTTACACTTAAACATTTACCAGTTTTAAAATCCCATTTTCGTATGGTTCCATCATCAGATCCAGAAACAATATATTTCCCATCTGGACTTATCGATACAGAATTAACAGAGGCTGTATGACCTATAAGGACGTGTTCACACAGACCTTTGTCAACTCTCCAAATTCTTAATGTATTATCTTTTGATGCAGACACCAAATATTTATCATCTGGACTTACACAAATAGAGTTAACAGAAGATTTATGTCCTTTTAAAACATGCAAACACTGCCAGGAATTAGTATCCCATATTCTTATTAAATTATTTTCAGATGCCGAGATTATATAATGCTCATTCTTACTAAAAATCGCATAATTCACTTCGTCTGGCTCCTCTATTATATGTAAGCATTCCCCTGTATAAGTGTCCCAAATACGAATGGTTTTATCCCAAGACGCAGACACAATATAGTGCCCATCTTTGTTATAAAAAGCAGATGAAATTCCCCCAAAGCCATGTCCTTTCAACAACATTTTAACTTCAAAAGTCTTTGAATCGCATATAACAATAGCACTATCACTATTAGTTCGCAAAATTGACTTTTGATCAGGGCTAAATGATGCAGAGGTTATCACGTTACGATATATCCAATTTCCTGATTCAAATGTGTTTATGCATCTTCCTGTGTATATATCCCAAATACGGATTGTATTATCATATGCAGAAGTGATGAGCAGATTCCCATCAGAACTAAAGTCGATAGAAATTAAGTCACCTAAATGCCCCCTCAATATAGCAACTTTCTGTTGAAAAGCATTTCTCAATGCATATTCTGCTTCTTCGGTATATGGACGGTTTGGGTTGTCGATCTTTTCCGGTAAGACTTTTAAAGCCAATAAAAGTCCCATATACGAATCTCCGCCATCTGTAAGTTGGTTTACTTTTTCCGCAACTGCTCTTGCTTGATTTTCCATCATCTTCCAGTCTTTTTCCTCCAACAGACTATTCTGATGGGAAATCCATACAGCAATTCCAATGGAAATAAGCAAGCAAATAGAGATAATACTAATTTTTATTTGTTGTTTTTTCTTTTGCTCCCTTTCATATCTCTGCCAAAGAGTATCAAATTTCAAATCAAACATTCGTGCTACAACCTTGACAACAGCTGCATCACGTCCTATTTCGTTGATATTTACGCCAAGAAGTTCTTGCTCCTTTGGAAGATTGAGCAATGCAGACGGAAAACATTCTTCTTCTGAAATTTCAGAAAATGGTTTACCACCAATAATAAACGGGATAATTTTATCAAACCTTCCCATATCAATAAAAGTCTGCACCTCTTTTCCCACCCATTGTGATTTAGCCGCTCGGGGTGAACAGATAACAATGAGATATTTTGAGTTTTCAAGGGCTTCATGAATTTCGTCTGCCAACACACCAGCCCCCAACTCTGATGTGTCTTTGAATACAGGTCGAATGTTTTGCGGCAAAGACGGATCGCTCTTCCTAACATTTGTAGGAAGACGGTAATGCTCCAACTTATGTTGTAGCCACTTTGCCCACTTTTCATCTTCACGCTTGTAGCTGATGAATGCGAAATATTCTTTCTGTTTATCCATAATATTCTATACTTTACTTTTCTTCCGAGATACAACCAATTACACAATTCCCTTTTCTCCCTTTATTTTTTTCAGTAGGTCTTCTAAAGAAGCATCTGGATAATCTCTTGAATAAAAAGACCTCTGATACTTGTTAAGTTTTTCTTTATACTGTGGATTTAAGTAGCGAAAAGCTGTATTAATAAAGCTATCTCTAGCTTGACTACCACCATTATTATCTGGAACATTTATCCCATTTTCATTCACTACAAATTGTATTATATTTTTCCCTCTATCTTCCAAAGCAATACCAATTTCAATCTCGCACCAATCTTCTATGTTTTCTTTCTGTTTATCTCTAAACATATCATGAGTAACTACTAAAATAAAAACAGGAGTACTAGGTATCATCTCCATAATACATTTCTTCCAATCCCCTTGTGCGTTATGAATATCCATAAAAGCTTCAATGTTTTTATACTTTAAATATTGCTTTAACAATTCCGCAATAAAATATCCGCCATTGCGCCTATAGCTTATAAAAGCTATATGTTTAATAGACATTTCATTTGAAGATTTTGACCTTCTATCTCCGTATTCTATTGTCCTGCCCAATATAGTTCTAATCAAATCTTTTAATGCCATAGCTATTGTTTTTTGTATAATTCAACAATTTCAATTATGCATCCATTAGGCCCTGTCCTCCTCCCTTTTCTGGGTACCCACCATATATAAAATTCATCGGATTCGTCTTTTATCACTCCAATTTCTTTTCTTTTCTGGTCTGTAAATTGCTCTTCAGTTATAAAATCTGCTCCAGGATATTTTTCTACTATATGTCCAGAAGGATTCTTCGGATTAGAATACCAACCGTTAATATTAAGAAATTTCCATACAAAGTCCTTGTCATAAAGAATTGTGATGTCTACTCCTTTAGAAGACTCTGTGGGAGAAGTAAAAATTCTTCCAGAATAAAAAGACTTATCGTATACATGCGAATATATACTTTTTTGAAAAATTTCAAATTTGTATTCATCTGATTCGTCTGACAAAACAACAGGAAAGACAAACTTTTTTAATAAATAGAATCTAATTTTCTGAATAAATGTAGGCCACTTTCTTAATGCTCTCATATTCTTTGCAGATTCATAGCCAGCTTCAAAGAAATCGCTATTTGCATAATAACGAGCTAATTCTTGATTTTCTTCTTGTGTAATTTTATGCCACTTTGTCATATCGATCGGATATGTTATTTGTCCATTTTCCTCATCTGGGTCAAAAACCATAATACGAAAATCTGGCTTTAATTGAAGATTAGCTTTCATTCTCATTAAAGTAAGAATTTCTCCCAAGCACCACCAAGAATCCCAATATCCCAAAGTATTCTCTGATTCTTGATTTTTGTACTTTGTATCGAATATCCAAAATTCATCACATTCACGAATTACCCTATCTATATAACTAACAAAACCCCATCTACGTACTTCTGGCATAAATTCATTAGATAATGCTCCCTCTTTAAAATAGATGACTTCTGCATTTGGATATTTTCCTAATATAACATTCTTGACATCCTCAACGGTATATTCACGGCCAGAAGATGATCTGTAGCCTTTTTTGCAATATGTACCACGATAGCTAATGAAACATCTTTTCGAACTCTGTAAGGAATGTCTTTCCCTTTTTAGAGCAACAGAATTCTCATTAAACACATGTTCTTGTATTTTTATTAAATCATCAAGTGATACTGTTATGTCCAACTTATATTGGGGATTTCTGAACAACCTATTGTACTCGACACCATTATCTCCAATAGTCTTATTATTATACATACTAATTAATTCACTTTTTAGCCAACAAACTATTTGTTCATTAGTATATTTTTTGCTAAATCCATGCAGCCTTTTATTATCAAGGTTTACGGGATCTTCATCTTTTCCTAAAGGACATACATTTGAACGCGTTGGTAAGAAATTTAACGGAATTTGTGTTCGGCTCAATACAATAACATTATCCAAGCTCATTACGGCTGGAGTAATACACTCATAATTCTTGCCAAAATCAACATCAAATGACAGACTTGTTTTATCAAGCGAACCATCTATGATAACAATATCATTGTTAAAAGCAGCCTTCAATAAAAAATATGCAGAAGTTTCTGGATTATCTTTAGAAGGAATTAATCCCCAAGAATTGTATACGACATAAATGTAATCATAGCCAAATTCACAAAACACTTCTTGAATTTTTTTCTCAATCATTGCAGAGAGCAACTGAGATTCAGTATTATACGATTTAAAAAAAACAATTTTAATTATATTCATATACCTAAATTTGTTATTATTAATATGCTATATTTATGTTATATATGTTTCGGTCAGCCTATATTTATGGTACATTTATTAGATTATTATCCTTCTCAATAAGAATAAACACTTTCACCATCTCATGCTTCTTAATACAGAACCAAATGAAGTCAGCAACTCACAGTTCGTCATGCATAATGATTTTATATTTCGTTTCTTTATTATAACCCACTTTTCGCAAGAATCCTAATTTCACGAGTTCGCTTAAACGGTTACAGGCGGTTGTGCGTTTCATCTTACAAAGTTTCTCCACTTGGGAACGAGTGATACTATAGTGCGCTTTGAAATAGTCTGTGAGCACATGCTGCATCTGCTCTATGGACATGACCACAGGACTTGCATTGCGTGGCACCGTGCGGAAATCTGGCATATCGATGGCATCCATCAACAGTTTGTTGGGCTGGAAGTTGACTCCACGGACAACAACCTTACGTTTGTGGTAAGGCGTTGAAGGAGTAACATAGCTATCTGTACCTATCGACAATTTGAAGACACCAAAATCTTCAAGGTCGATAGTCTTGCCTTCATGGAGCATCATCTTCATGACACCTATGGTGTCACTGACAATGCCAATCACTGTTCCCATACTTTTAGAAGAATGTTTTGAGACCTTTTTTACACAGTTTATAGAAGTCAACAACTTCATTGTCAACCAATCGGGGATATAGCTGTGGTTGCTTACCCTTTTCTTCGTGTGAGGTTGGCAGTGCCTGCCATTCTATGTTTATTGCCATCGTCATTCACATGTTTTGGATAGTTTCTGTTCTCTTGTCCACCGTTCAGCAGCCGCTGGACGGTTAAGGCAGATAGGTGCGTCGGCGATCACACATACTTAACTTCACCGTCCAGCGACCGTTGGACGGTGTGGGGTACTGTATTTTCATTACTACGTAACTTTTTTTCCATGTCTTTAATATGCTTGTTCTTGGTTTTTAGTCTATATGTTAAACGCAGGAATTCATTTTTTATTGTCCGAGAGTATCTTTATCAATCAGAGCCAAGACTTTCGTTTTCGCCACCTCATGCATTTTAATGCAGAACCAGATGAGGGCGAAGGAACTCAAGCCTCCAATATACGGATTGACTTGTCCGCTGAAGGCAATAGAATCATAGATGCCATGCGCCATGACTGGAACCAGCAGGATGCAGGTGGCTGTCTTGGGAGAGCGGTCTACGAAATGATAGACGGAATAGTAGTAGCCCATCAGCACGGCAAAGGCATAATGGCCAGGGACTGCCAATAAGGCACGGGCAATAGCTGTTGAGAGCCATTCTTCATCGCCAAACACATAACCGATGTTCTCTAATGCCGCAAAACCTAATCCGACACTGACGGCATAGACAATACCATCAAAATGTTCATCAAAATAGGGATTCTTCCTTAATACCATCCACAAGGCAAAAAGGTTGAAGGTCTCTTCAGGTATTGCTGCCACGAGAAAAGCATCCATAGTCGTGCCAATAAGATTTGAAGGTTCGCCATCCTCACCAAAAAGGAGACTCTGGATTCCAAATTCCAATATGGCGACAGGGATGCATATCACTACGCCCCACATCACGGCTTTAACCAGCCAAAACGTGGGTTCCGGCTGTGCATCTTTCTTCCAAATATAGAGCCATAGCAAAATGGCTGGAATCAGTGCGGCGGTCAGAATGATTAATGTATTCATGTCACTTGCGTTTGATGATTTCAAACCCTAACTTCTTTACCAATTTGATGGTGGCAAGAGCCATCAGGCGGTCATATTCTTTCTCACTATCCGGCAATGCAGAATACGGAATGAGGTCGGGATGTTTTTTGTTAGCATCGTCTCGCTCCCTGCCATACGTCCAACCTTCCTTGATTCGGGCAGCAGCCCAGACTTCATGGGCGTTCTCGGCAATGGCTTCACGCAGTTCAAGAAGATCGTCAGTCAGTTGGATGTAGTCAAGATTGATGGGCTGTGGCTCATAGTCATCGGCAGATTGGAGCACACGAACCATATAGTTATGCGACTCTTTCCAGGCACGAAGGAAATACCGCATAGGCACGATGACATTGGTCTCTGACGCCGAAGGGTCAAACAACCTGACATGATCTTGCTCAATGCCTAACACAATGACTGTATGATTGGGGGCATCTTCACGGTCTTCCCGTCCTTCATATAGTTTATCGCTATCCACCACAACCAGCACGTCATTGTCTGCGGAGAGTGTTTTGCAAATGTCATCAATCGTAGCATCATACCTGCGTGTCACCATCAAGTCGTAGTGTGCCAACAACTGACCGACGGCATGAAGCGGAGAGCCTTGTGGGGTAAGCCAATGATTTTTCTGTGCCATATCCAACAAATCACTTCCCTCAAACGGAACACCCCTGCGATGGAGGACAAAAGCCTCGCATAGCACGCTGCAATTATTACTCCCACTTTCCGCTGCTAATTTCGTCATCGGCAGTGTGTCGTATGTCTCTGCTTCATCCTCTTCTATGCTTAATGCAATATCAACAATTTCCCGAAGTTCCGGGTCTGTCTTGACGGCATTCAGCACTTCAAGCGTTTCCGCCTCGTTAGTGTTGCCATCGAGGTAAGCAGCCAACTGTTCGTCAGATATATATTTTTTATTTGCCATATTCTTTGATGTCGTTTAGGGCGACGTGGGTCAGCTGAGCCATAGCACGCCGTTTTGATGTTATATAGGTTAGCCGTCGTAATGTTCATTTCCTTTGCCAACTGCTCTGGCTCCAAATCGTCAAGAATGAGCCGTTGAATGACATAGGCATATCTCTTGTTTGGCATCTGACCGAACAGCCTTTGCATATCATCTTCCGCTGAGCCATCCTGTTCAGTTGCAGGCTGTTGCTCCTGCCCATTATAAGGAGGCTCGTGGCTGGTGTCATCTATCAGACTGCCCCGCTTCTTGATAAAGAACCGGACGGCAAGCACCTTCAGCCATTGATAAACCGAACTGCGATATTCAAAGTTCCTGAGCTTGACGGCATCGTCCTCCATGAGATAGACATACAACTCGTTTACGAACTCGCCATAGTCCACCTCATAGTCAAACACTTTCTGCATGATGCTACAAAACAACGGGCGACACTTGACGAAGAAGAAATCCTCTGTCACCCGATTGTCCCGGTCAATCAGCCCTTGTATGATTTGTTGGTCAGTCATTTGTTGTTGTCTTTTTCAGAATCGCTTATTAGCAGTCGTTCTATTCCCAGTCCATGAGTCAGTCCATGCATGGCTATACCTAACGGTATTAAAACAACAATGGCAATAACATAAAGAGATACTTGCTCGCCAATCCACAAAACCAACGAACTAAAGCAACCATCCACAACAATTGCCGCAAATAGAGCCAGCAAATAGAAATACACTTTATGCCGGAGTTTTGCAAGTGCAAAGAAATATCCCATAACAGTTCCGACTGTAAAATGAGCAGGAATCAAGACAAATGCACTTAGCAAGCCCCTCAGCAGCTGATTGTCATCATTGTTCCATAAGTACCATCCATTCATTACGGCAACAAAGCCTAATGCTACACATACCGCATATACAACAGCATCTACATATTCATCGTAATACCTGTTAAAGAACAGGAATATGGCAAGTGCTATGAATTTGGCTATTTCGGCTGGGATTGCATACGACACAAATCCATCGTACCAACATTCATACCATGCCTTATAGTAATTCCACTTAATAGTGAAATCTTCAATAATAAGTATGTAGGCAGAAAACATTCCAAACAGAACTGCTACCCATAAAGCAATGAGGGGCTCTTTCTTATACTCATCTCGTATATAGATGTATACAAGATACGCTATTACCGGTACCACCACCGTTAAAAACACATATAAATTAAATGCATCCATAATTAACTTTTATCTTTATTATCATATTCTAATTTAAAGCTTGTTTCTACCACTCCAAAGTCAAACACCTTATAGTCATCAATATAATTAATAGCATCAGCCTCGGCATCCAATTCTCGCCACGGCTTAAGGCAATTGTGCATCTTTCTCAGTTCATCACATTCATGTCCTTTTTCATTATTAACATAGCCCGACATCTCATGAGCAGCATTCCAACGAAGATGTTCACACATAGCAAGGTTTAGCATAAGCCGGTTTTCTTTCAGCGTAAGTAAAGGATATCCAATAGTGCTTTTCCGTCCCTCTCGTTGAGATAAAGCTCTCATTGCAAAATCACGGGCGTTTTCTTTTTCAACAGTTTTTTCTAAAAGCATGATTTTTGTGTGGGCATGTAGTGCGTTTGAATGGTCTTGGCTTTCCTTGCGTCGGATTTTGCTCATTCGTTCCCACTTTGTGGTCTTGCCATTTGACTTTAGATTTTTTTTGTGGCGTTCTTCCCATGTTCCTTCATCATTGCTTCGGTCTATCTGTAAACTACGATAGGCTTCGTAATATTCGATACCTTCTTCTTGGTACTTATCTTTCACAACAAGCTCGTAAGTATATATTTGCTCATTTTGTCCGAATAGGATTATTTTCTTAACCACATCTTCTTCGTTTTTGCCCAGTCGTAGGTTGTAATGTTTAGCTATCTCATTAAGATGCTTGAACGTGCCCTTTTCGTATGCACGCACATAAATGCAAAAGTTATCAAGATCTTTACGCTTTCTACGAACATAGCGTAATATTTCCACAGCTACAGTCATATTCAACTCATCGTCACCAATAGCCACAATTACATAGTTAAGTTCTTTAACTATTTTATCCAACACTTTTGTAAAAAATTCATTAGACCGATAGTCGTAAGGATAAAATTTTACCAATGCATTGAGGGTTGTTTCCGATTCAGTCGAATGGCTCCTTTGGCAAAGCACAGCAGGAATACCAGAAATGAAGTGTCCTTCTAACTTTTCCATTTCATTGTCAAGAACATGACAGCAGAACGGGCTCCGTTTAGAATCATGTTCTGTTGAATCTTTATCAACAAAAGCACTGTATTCATATAAAAACTCCACAGCTTCTTGACCTGTTTCACCAAAGCCCATTACCATACTGACAAACTTCGAAGAAACAGTCCCAGGATTGTCATCTTTGAGAGTTTGCACTTCGACAAAGTTTATGGGATGATTGGCCACATTGCGTTTCAAGTGTTCTATTGCCAGATGTGAAGAGTCAAGAATCCTGATTTCAGTCCGTTTCTCATCTTCCAACCCCATATCTTCAATAACGCGGTTTACTCCGTTTCGGCGAGCATGGCAATATATGATTGTTTTATATGATGAACAGCCAACCAACTTGTCTTTAGCCATAATAGCCGACGAGCGTACATTGGTGTCACGGTCTTCCGAAAGGAAGAAGACATGCAATTCACCATCATTTGTCATGGCGAGCATCTTTAGCAGTTTTTTTACTGTATCCAAGCCAACATTCCCCCACACATCGTTTGTGTCTTCCTCTAAACTTGACACCATACAACTCGCAATAGCAAGGGCACGGCGCTCGTCTTCTCTTGTATCCGTGAATGTCTTACGACGGAGTATGAGTATGTTGACGATATTTTTCCAACTATCGGTTTGGTCTTCTCCTTGTTCATTTTCTCCATTCTGGCTATTCTCAACAAAGACAATCACCGAGTGGGAGTCATTGGCGTAAATATCGTTAGCCAACAATTTTGAAGCATCATTCAAACCAAAGAAAACATACAGATGATTATGTTTATTGTCAACGGTAATATGCTGAACATGCAGATAAGCCATTAGACGAGACAGCACAAGACTTAGAATCAATATGACCGTACAAATGACTGCTGCGAAACTTGCACAGACAATCATCCCTTTCAATACATCATGTCCTTGTATGGCATCCAATATGTTGCTGTCAATATCCATAAGGAAAAGGTCAAGGGAAGCTATAGCCGACCGTAGTAGTAGCTCCGCTCCCACATGTGGTTGCATGGCCACACCAATAGCTACAAAATAGATAACCCATCCGCAAGTCCATATCCACACCATTGTCTTTGCCAAAAGCATCAGATTGCTTTGTCGCCTATATGGCTCTGGCACAGGAGCATTGTTTTCCTTTTCTGTCCCCCAGAATCGGATACGCCGCATAACAGACCATCCCACAACAATGGTAGAGCCAATGGCAAGAGCAACTGGTAGGGCAAACCAGAAGCCATAGTGTTGCTGAGGAATGCATCCAAAAACGAAGACAGCAATCAAGGCACCAACAATGATAACAAGCCTTTGAGACATGCGCCTGCGTTTGAACCATTCCAGCAAATGATAGCCTTTATACCAAAGAAATATAGCAATCAATAAGTCAACAACCAACCAAAGACAAAACTTCCCACCAATAAGACTGGCAGTAATGAATCCCCACAAATCACCTTTTGTGGTTGGTTCGTCTATCAGCACAGCCTCATGTATGAATATCGTCTGCTTGCAGGAAGTTAGCAGAAGAATGGTGCCTATAGTAAAAACACTAGGAATTTGTTTTATTTTCAGTTTCATCTTGTTTTGTTAAATGTTCCTCCAACATTGAAATATAGGCGTTCACAATTTCCCTGTTCTCTTTTAATTGGTTTTTGTCTTTATCAATCCAATTCCCGTCTTTATCTACAATGTATGGCGTACTTCTCTTTTGCTGGAGATCTAACAATCGGTCCAATAAATCAGCATTACGTTTGTGGTTACGGTCTTCCACAATCCACTGTCTCTTTGTCTTTTCTGAACAATATGTAAGAATAGCATCAATAATTTTTATAAAGACATATCCAACTACAATGATACAGGCAATTTGAATGAGTGAACAACAAATCTGTTGTACAATTTCTACATCTGCCCAATTGGTTGCAGCCTCATTCACACACATCTGACAAGCATCAGCCGCCTTTGTTACTTTCGCCACGATACTATCACTCATAACAATCGTGTCGTTCGGATTTAATAAAAATGTGCTCATAATATTAAAATCTAATAATGAAATGTTTAATTTTGCTACAAAAGTATAAAAAATAATCTGAAACAGCCATCATTTTTGACTATTTTTTTTAAGAAAACCTGCATTTTTGAATAATGATACCAAGACTAGCTGTGTATAGTGCCAATGCACCCGCAAGGTAGTGCCCTTAAATATATTGTGTTATGAATTTGTAATGCACTTTCCATTAACATCATAATAAAGGATTCCGATCGTTCTTCCTCTCTCGTCAAGCTCTATAGTCCATTTTGTATAACCGTCTTCATTAAGGCACAAGTTTCCTTCTATATCATAAAAGGCACATTCTATCCAATTCCCTCGCTCATCATATTTGGCAGTCCACTTAGCATGACCTTTTTTCTTTAAGCATGGCTTTCCTTCCGCATCATAATAGGCTTCTTCTGTCTGATTTCCCCTATCGTCGTATTTGGCGATCTGCTTTGCAATATTGTCAGTATTAAGGCATAGTTTTTCTTTTGTATCATAATAGGCAATTTCTATCTGGTTTCCCCTACCATCATATTTTGCTATCCATTTTGTGTAGCCATATTTACAAAAGCACATTTTGTGTCATAACAAGTTGTTTCTGTCAGGAGTCCTCTGTCATCGTATTTTCTTACCAGTTTTGCATATCCGTTTCTATTAAAACAGATTTTTCCTTCTGTATCATAGTATACTTCCTCAACCTGACATCCCCGCTTGTCGTATTCTGCCTTAATTCTTGCAAAACAATTCCCAGTAAGGTACAAGTTTCCTTCTGTATCATAAAAGCTTTTTTCAATTCCATTTCCCTGCTCGTCGTATTGTACCGTAACTTTAGCATAACCGCTTTTATTAAAGCACAATTTCCTTTCTATATCATAATAAGCAATTTCTATCAAATTCCCTCGCTCATCGTATTTCGTAGTTTGTATTGCAACACTGTCTTTATGATAACATAACTTCCCGTCTGGGTCATAGCAAGCTAATTCTGTTTGATTCCCTCGTTCGTCATATTTTGCGACCCATTTTGCATATCCATTTTCATTAAAGCATAATTTTTCCTTCTGTGTCATAATACGCAATTTCTATCCAATTTCCTCGCTCGTCATATTTTATAGCCCATTTTGCATAACCGTTTTTACTATAACATGGTTTTCCTTCGTTGTCAAACAAAGCGATTTCTACCAGATTTCCTCGTTCGTCGTATTTAAGAACTGTCCTTGTATACCTATTTTCATTGAAACATAATTTTCCTTCTGTATCATAATAAGCACATTCTATCAAATTTCCTCGTTCATCATACTTGGTTGTGCATTTGGCATACCCATTTTTAATAAAGCACATTTTTCCTTCTGTATCATAATAAACTTCCTCAATCCGACTTCCTTTCCTATCGTATTTTGCAATCCGTTTTGCATAGCCATATGTAGTAAAACATGGCATTCCGTCTGTACCATAGAAGGTCATTCCTATTAAATTCCCTTGCTCGTCATATAAAAAAATCCATTTTGCAACTCCTTCTATGTTAAAACATAATTTTCTCTCAGCATCATAATAGGTTTCTTCTGTGATATTACCATTCTCGTCGGTTTTACTAACGCCTATCGCCCAATGGTGTTCATTCATAATAGGATTTCCGTTAATTCCAACATGTGTTTTCTTACTAAGATTTCCATACTTATCGTATCCATATTCTTTTCCAGCAATACCTTTTTTAGTCTGTGCTTTCGCTCCATTGATATCAAGGTATGTTACCGTGAGGCGGCGACCAAGCGAATCTAATGCATAAGTACATCCAAATATACCATCAGCATCATACACTGCACTGCGGGATAGTTGGTAGTCGTTATTTGAATGGTAGGTCTGCTTAACGATGTGTCCATCAGCATTTCGCTCATACACATACCGTACAATATTAGACTTGCGTTGCGAGACATCCATTTGTCCCATAGACATACTTGTCAATTCTGCCCCAACAAAGGCTGTCCCTTTTTGTTCTTGAGAATCTACAAAGTCTGCAACTGTAGCAGGAACACCATCACGTTCAGACAATACATGTCTCAACAGCACCTTGCCATGAATATCGCAATAGTTGACGCGAGACACTATTCCATTATTTTTATTGTATTCTATTTCTTGTATAGGATAACGGTCTTTTAATTCTGTATTAGTAATCTCTTTTGGACATAAGGCAGAATTGACATACAATACTTTTGCAATACGCCATGAGTATGCGTCAGGCTCACCAAACGGAACACGCCTATATTCAAATTGGTAACAACCATTTCGTCGAGATACTTGCTCGTCTGTCAATTGAATGACACCTTCTGGTACTCCCCAGCAGTCTACATAGTCGGCATAATAAGCATAGGTCGCACGGTTGTAGTCCCAAACGAATAGGGCAGCCAATACAACCAACAATGCCAAGGCTGCTACTATTATACGCTTGCGTATTTGATTGCGGCGATGACGCTGCCATAGCGTGTCAAAACGGACATGCAGCATAGTAGCCACCAAACGTACAAATGCCCTGTTGCGACCTAATTCTTGAATGTTAATTCCTAGCAATTCTTCCTCTTCTGGAATATCAAGCAAAGCTGCAGGGAAACATTCTTCGGACACATCTTGTGCATGCGGAGTGCCTGAGACAATGAATGGAATAATATGCTCTTGTCGCCCCGCATCTATAAATGCTTGGACTTCTTTATTCACCCAATCACTTTTGGCCACATTCGGCGAACAGATGACAATCAAGAATTTTGAACGCATCAGTTCTTCATGAAGCCGCTTCATAAGAACTCCACCTGTTAAGTCTGTGCCATCTCTGAAAACAGGGCGTATATATTTGGGCAGATTGGAAGACTCCTTGCGAATTACCGATGGAAGTTTGTAATTCTCAAGTTTACGCTGGAGCCACTTTGCCCATTTTTCATCTTCTCTTTTGTAGCTTATAAAAGCGTAGTTTGGGTATTGCTGCTCCATAACCGTCAGTTATTCTCTATAAAAAATTATCGAGCCACTCCTCACTTATGTTCAGGATTCTTTTCAATCTTATATCCAAGTGCAGTCAAGAGTTTCAACGTGTCTTCAGCCATCAAGCGGTCATACTGCTTTTCTGATTCAGGAAGTTGTGAATAGGGCACCATATCGGGTGTTTCCAGTTTCGAATCGTCCCGTTTAGGACCAAATGTCCAGCCTTCACTCTGACGCTCCAATGCCCATCGGTCGTGGGCATTCTCGGCAATAGCTTCGCGTAGTTCTTCAAAGCCATGGGGTAAACCAACATGCTTTAAGTCTATCAGTTTAGGGCAGTAAGTTTTTTCGTCCGCAGGAAAAGCTGTTGTGCTGACGCCATTTGCTGCTTCCCATGCCTCTACGAAGGTTGCTATCGGGAATGTCTGGATGTCGTTCGACTTGGGGACATATAATTCCACCATGTCTGTTATCTGGTTTGCTTTCACGACAACCGTTGCGGTTGTCTCAACTTTATATTCACCAAGCAAGGAGGCTTTGACAACAGGAATAATAATACCACCTTTTCTTAAAGCGGTAAAAACGGTGCCAGGATTGGCAGCGTGACGTTGGTACACTCGCAAGGTAGTATCTTTGAATGTATCACCTGTAATACCCTTCATTTCCAGTGCGTATTTGATGCACTCTTCGTAATTTGGAATGTTCATCATATATAAGAATTTTTATGCATTTCATCATACACACGTTGGCAATGCTCATCCAAGCTATATCCGCCTATTATAGGCTTTCCTCCTAATTCATTACGACATTCGCAATAATAATAGTATGCCATATTCAAATCCACTTTTGTACCATTGCCATATTCATAGCATTTGTCTAATGCAAAAAGTGCAGCAGGATTTTCCGAGTCTTCTGCCAGTCTAAAGAACAACTGATACATCCTTTTTGACTCTTCAACATCCATAAACCCATACCCTCCGTTCATGAAGTTTTGGGCATGAGACAATATTGCCCAGGTGGAAGTAATCTTCTTATAATAGTGTCAACTACGAAATCTGACCGTTGGCTTAACTCAATGTTCGACGAGTCTATTGCTTGAACGGTGCTAAGAAGAGCTAATGCAGAGTCTCTTTCCAACCTTTCTAATATGGAGTGGTCTTGTACTACTGGAATAATGCTTCGTTCAGGGTGCTCTCCCTGTTTTAGTGCAATAGACAATTCCACCTTTGTCCAACTATGTGGATTAAATATTCTTTCATTCAATAATGCTATCACATAACCATTATTTACAGCATTAAGTAATGCATTCTTAATCCTGTCAGCATAGTTGTCCCCTGATAGTATTCCAGAAAAATCAATCCAAACATTGAATTCATATTTCTTCAATCGTTTATATATTGCTTTTGCAAGTTCTACATCATCACGACTATATGAAATAAAAATATTTGCTTTTTTCTAAAGCTTTCTAATTTCTTTTTGATCTCCGACTCAGGAAGATTCATATCTATTGTTTCAAAAATACGATTCTGAGAACGAATATATTCCACTTCCCTTTGTACCCAATGGGAACTCTCTGAATTTTCGCTTTTACAATAGATAAATCTTGTACGACAATCTATCTCCCGTTTTATCAAGGAGTCTATTTCTCCCTCTTCATTCAAACATTTCAAAAAGAACATTAAAGGCCTAAAAGAACTGTCTTCCAACATGTCGCGAACGCGCCTAACTTTCTCATAATCTTTATTAGAGTGAGAAAGAAACACCCATATTTCATTATTGTTGTAGTCGGTCATATAAGTTTTATTTTATATTTCTCCAAAATGATAATTATCTTTCATGTCGGTAGGTAATTCTGCGCGAGGCTCAATGCTCATGGGATATATCCTTAGCTTAGCTGCTTTTTCAGGCTGTACCTGTGGGAATGCACGTTCAAGAGCCTGCAAACGCTCTTTCTGTACATACTCACTTTTTGATGCATTCTCCGACCAGCACAGGATAAACAAATCTGCCGTGTTAATATAATCCTGTATCACTTGCGGGAACACATCACCTGTTTTTAGGTATTTGCGGTCAAAAAAGTGAGGAACAGATCCCAACTCCAATCCTTCGTGCAAGAACTTTACTCTTGATTCATCTTGATGGGAATACGAGATAAACACTTTACTGTATTTATGTGCGATAATCTCAGGATTCAAAAGTCGCGGCTGCTCAACAATCTGTGTAATAAACCGCATCTCTCCAACAGGCACTCCATTCACAGAGAGCAACGCTACACAACTCAACTCGTCCACATCAATATCTTTCGGCACGAAGTAATCGAAACTACATTTTGTAAATGAACCTTGCCAGACAACACTCTTTTTGTCTGACATCAGCAATGTCTCTCCATAAATATTAAAATGCACATCCACCTTGTCCCCTCTCTTCAATTTGCATTGAAGCGGAATGTAATCGCGGCGCTCTGCGTCTTTCTGTGATTCCTGCGCCAATGACTTCACTTGTTCTGTTTCTTCAAAAAGGTGGAGATAGACCTGCGCCATCATAAAAGACTGGCGCTTCACCTCGGCTGGAGCAAAAATAGAGGAATAAACAAAAGAATCCTTTTTTCGTGAGAATATTCTCTTCCAAGAATATTTTTTTGTTTTTGAGATTTTGGGGCCAAAATTCACTTCATTTTGTTTATGGGGGCTAACCTTATCTTTCCTCTCTGGAGAAGGGTTATATGACTCATCCTCACATCCAGGCTCTTGGTATTTAATTGGGGGCGGGGGGATGGCGGGTATTTTGATTTGCTCTTGATGCTTTTTAATTGTATCTATTAATTTTACAATTCCTTTTGTTTGTCCTTTCCCTTTAAGAGGATCTATGTAATATTCAACACAATTGTTTAGGTTTTTTAGAGGTTCATATAAGTATTCCTCTTGATCAGAAGCCTGATCCATCCGCACAACAACAATTGTCTTTCCTAATTTATAAGCACAAGCAATCTCTTCACGGTTCCAAAGCGACTTGTTAGTGTTCTTCGTTGAAAAGACAACAAAAATATCTGATGCTGCTATATTTTGGGGAATTTCAGAAGCATCATACATACCATAAGCGCATTCTCTCTTCATCCAATAATTTATACCAGCTTTTGTCAAAGCATCTTCTATCTTTGAGACAACTGCTCTTTGCTCATACGTAAAAGCATCAGGAGAATAACTTATATAAACATCGAATTTGTGTTTCATGATAATACTTTTATTCTAAAATAAACCGTTCTAATGCTACGCTGTCTCGAATGACATCTTCATATACATATTTTATTTGAACCTTATTGAGATAAAACAATAATTCATTGTCACGGCGAATATCATCAATACTATACCCATCAGCAAGAAGTACTTTCACTTTTGTATTAGCTTCATTGCTGATAGCAATATCAAGTTCCCTTTTTACCCAATTTGATTGAGCTGCTTCGGGGGTTAATAATAAGACGAAATGCTTTGCCAATTTCAATGCAGTTGGCACAACCAAAGAATACTCTCTACCCTGTGGTATTCCATCTGGAGCAATCCAAACATGTTTACCCTTTTCTTGAAGTAGCCGACCAATCATAGCTGCTTTTAAAACATTTTTTGAAGAATAACTGATAAAAAAATACTCCTCCCTTAAGCTCCATTGTAAACATCGCTCCATATCCACAATGACATTATTAATAATTATTTCGTATCTATCATAGTTCCCTCTGAACATTGTTGCCTCTTCATAAAGCCTGTCTATTTTAACAAGGACATCATCTCTTCTGTTCAGCAAATGTCCGAATAGAGTCCAACGTGGTCTGGAATTTCGGATTACATGAACAACATGGTGAAAAAACGAATCTAGCGACGGTCCACTTGGACAATCTATTATAGCATCTAAATCGTATGAACGAATTAGTTTGTAGTCTACATGACTATCTATTAAAGGAACAATATTCATTTGGCATGTTCCCATATAGCGATATCCACAATTCTTTCGATGAAGTTCCATTATAAAATCAGTGAATCTCGCCTCATGAAATAAAATTTGCCCTAAACGAGGACTATCTATTACTTTCCAAAAATCCCTTTTATCCTTGACAGCTGCCAAAACTCCATATCTGAAAGAATCTTCTCTATGATAGTCTTGGTATTTTTTATCGACATCTTGATCCTCTTTGTAACATACTTTTTTCATTTGCTCTAACTCATCTCTTTCTCTCCTTGCTCCTATAGTACCTTCTAATACGTCATATCCGGGAAGATAAAAATCCACATCATCAGAAATAACATCCATTTCGTGAAAATTGCGTATGACATATTCTACAGCTTTACTATCGGATGCTGCATTTGCGAAGATAATCATTATCCAGCTTTTACGACCATATCTTACGTTCTCCTCAAGCTGCTTAATCGAATTAGTAGGTATTCCCATATTAAGTGTATTTATTGTTCAACATTTTCTCTAATAACCACTCTCAGTCCCAATCCACTCGTTTTCTTGGTGTGGTCAGAAGCATAACGTCTGGATACACGGCAGTTCTTTGCTTTATGCCACCAGCAGCCTCCTCGGCGGATATAGACATTTCCTTCTGCTTCTATATCCGAAGCATAAGAGTGAGCCAAGGTCTCCGTCCATTCCCACACATTACCACTCATATCGTATAGCCCTAACTCGTTTGGTCGTTTTTCTCCAACAGGATGAGTTACCTGTCCTGCATTATCTCTAAACCATGCTACCTCATTAATATCGTTGCTTCCCGCATATTTGAATCTTCGGCTTTTCTGTCCACCACGTGCTGCATATTCCCATTCTGCTTCTGTTGGAAGAGCGAACTTTATATTTGTCATCTTGGAAAGTCGGTGAACAAATTCTACTGCTTCGTCGTGTGTTATGTTTTCAACTGGATAATGACCTATATCATCAGTTTTCCCTGAAAAAGCATTGTTTCCATTGCCATATAACCAACCTAAAGTACCACCTACAGTCGCACCAATGGGACCAAGCAATGTTCCTATTCCTGCACCAATAGCCGCACTTGACACTCTTGATATTGAGGCTTTTTCAATATCAATTAGCCGTCTCTTTTCTTGGTTCTTAGATTTATTATATCCCATAACCAATTCCCAGATATTTTGCGTAATAGGGAACTGACCAATATAAAATGTTGGCAATGTAACAAGATGTGCTGGGTGTTCATTACTTTCTGCATCATCAAATTGCTCTGTAGTGGCACCAATTTTCAAATCTCCACCCTCAACACGAATCATATTGAATTTAAGTACACCTAAATCAACTATATATTCATCACCATTAATTGCGGTTTTCTCAGGCCATTCCTGTTCGGGCTTGAACGGTTTGCGGTCTTTCCATTCTATCTCAACATCCTTTTCTTCATCCGCATCAATATGTTCCTTAATTACTGTTGACTCTGCAGTAATGGCATTTATCGCCTTAAAACGATAATCTCCTTTCCGAGGAACAGGAAGATAGTAAGGCTCATCTGACATACCTTCGAGGCTACAAACCAACTTCCCTTCCTTAAATACTTGATAGGTCTCATTGGAATAGAACTTGAATACAGATGTTGCTTTTCCTTGTAAGTTTGGCTTTGAAAGAAGATAGTCTTTTTCTATCAGCTTATCAAGGTAAGCCTCAAAAAAGGAAAAGCTGAACTCTGGGGATTGCTTAAAACTCAAATCCTTTAACTTACCCGGCAAAAAATCCTCTGACGGCATTTTGTACCCACCAAGCAAAATAGGAATAATGTTCTTTTTCTTCTCCAATGCAAAAGAAATTTCACGGCAAAACCAATCCTTCTTCCAATCATCTTTCGTACAAGCATCAAGCGACCCTTCTTCCAAGATGACAAACACATCTTTCGCATTCTCTATATATTGAAGAAGTTGTGTGTTAAAATTATCCCTCCGCATTTCTTCAAGGTCGAAAAATGTGGAGTACCCTCGCGTGGTCAATCTATAATACAAGTTGTTCGCCGTTGGCAAACTTTTCCGTTTATAGCTTATGAAAATATCGTATTGCATTGAAATCTTTATCCCTTAATAAATTCTTTTCGCTTTGAACGAAGGAAAGAAGCTTTTCTCCAAAAATCATTTACTAGGTTTATTTTGGATCGATTGGCAAATGCATATATATTGACACCTTCTCTAACCACACAAACAAGCCCTGATTTGTTAACTTGGTAATACAAACGAATCCATGCATTTAAGAATAAAATTCCTATAATAGTTATACATAGTAGGAATCCTACAAAGTACAAAGGAAATATAGAAGGTTGATATATAACACCACTGTTTATTTCTTCAATGAAGGCATCCGTATACACGATTTGTCCAAATGGACCATATTGCATAGATGCTATTTTCTTATCTGAAATACAAACGAAGCTTTTAGTTTTAAACAAAAAACCATAGCTACCCAAATAATATCCATCCATAATAGTATCATCTTCGCTTACGAAGTTTTGAAACATGGTCTTTATGGCGACTTTATCGCCAAGAGTTGCTTTCTTAAGCAATGTTGATTGAATTTTAATTTTAGACATATTATTTTTCTTTAAAAATGTTTTTTATAAATTTAAGAATACGGTTATTTGGCTCGTCCCAATCTTCAATATTAATATAATCTCTATGAGCTATATTATTTACCTCCTCTTTCCTTTCTCCAAAAAGAAGCGATTTAATATTAGTCACTAAATCTAATGCTTTGCTTTCATCAAATGGTATTGCTTCTACCCAATTCAAATCACATAACACAAGTTCAAGGTTTTTATTGAAGGAAGATGTGTCAATCTTATATGGGATTATATATTTACCTTCATTAAATGCCATTGCGACTTCCTTAGCAGTAAAAACAGAATTGTTAGAGTTAGAAGACGAAATAAACAGTGTAATTTTACAGTCTTTAATCGCCTGTACGATATCCCCTAAAAACTCACTACCAATGTTTATATCCTTTTTATCGAGCCAATAGGAAATACCATTAGCTTGTAAAAGAGAGCAAATTCGCTGAACCACACTTAAATCTTTGCGTGAGTAACTAATAAAGACATCGTGCCTATTCGCTTTGGTCATAAATATACGTTTTTCAGTTATTAAGTTTCTATAGCTTGGCTCCACAATTCGGGCAGAACCTTGAAGCTCCGTCTATTTTCACTCCACAACTGGTACAGAATTTTTGGCTGCCAGGCTGATGTGATGTCGTTGAACCTATAGCGACAGCTTGCTCTGCCAATGCCAAGGCACGATCGTCAAGAGACGCCTGTTCTACCAATCCCCATATCTGGGTGATAAGCACCGGCCAGAAAAAGAACATTGATATGATCGTTGGAATGGCCTGTTGTCCATAGATGCCCACATTAGCATCGAATAGTACCCCGTCGATCTGTGGTATGAGAGTTACTTTCAAGGCTGAGCGCATACCAAGTACCGCCTTAAACAGATTTCCTTTAGTGATACTGATGTCCTTACCACCACTCATCAGCGTATCAACGTTCACTTCAAAACCATCGCGAATAAAGTCTGCCTGAATAGCCTCTGCAATGGCATTAATCTGAGAGGGATGCGCCGCCAATAATTTCTTTTTGCTATATGTTTCCATAATTATCCGATATTTTGAAGTTCATAATAATGATAAATCGCCGAAAGAACATTGGTTTCGGCAAAAAGCTGCTTAACTAACAATTGGTCAGCCTCACTTAAATGGTTCTCTACTTCGTGAAGAAGATTGATAACTGTTTCTGTTTGCTCACGCAACTCTTCGTCAGTCACCACTCCGTCTTCCATAATCTTCTGAAATGACGGTTCTTGGGCAATCATTTCGTCAATGTCTATAAATCCTTGTTTGTTGAATATCATAGTCGCAATATCTTAAAGTTGATTTCCACAATTACGGCAGAAACGCCAACCACCATCCACAATACTGCCACACTGCGGACAGGTATGCTCTGAAAGGTTGGCTATCGCACCACCATTTTTTATCATTCTGTATTGTTCGCTATCACCCCATTTCAAAATCTCGCGTACCCGAACGGCAGAGAACGGATGGTCAAGACCTGCAATGACAGAAAGTTGCAAGGTCTTATTCCATAGCCCATTGTTCTGTATCTTGTCGTACTCATCGGCTTGCGATGCCCATTCTTGCAGATTTATTTGTGAGGTCAAACTCATTGGACCGCCAGACAAACGAGCCATAGTGCTTGCTACTATTTCTGGAGAAGTGATGATGCTTGCTGCACGATCTGCCGAAAGCTCACTCTTTCGGCTCCAGTAGCATAGTGCATATTGCACAGGGGTAGCAAGCGCACCTAACAAGCCGAGGTTCGCCAAACCACTACCAATCCATTGTGCAACAGTATGGTAAAGCACATGGCGGCATAGGATATGTCCACATTCATGGGCAATGATAGCATCAAGTTCTTCATCGCTCATCATCTCAACCAAACTAGAAGTGACAGTAATGTAAATGCGAGTATCACCAGATGTCCAAGCATTAGGCACAGGACTCATCTGCAAGTAAAACTCTGGTTCAGGAATACCCAAGCGCTGACAGATTGGAGGCAAGTGCCTATACAATTTCGGTAATTGTTTCTCTGACAATCGTATTGAAGATGCCATATTAAGACCATATTGTAGATTCTCGATGCCAATGGCCAAGATTTTCTTGACCAAAGCCACAAAACCAGGAATTCCTTCCATCTGTCTCAGTGCAGCAACATCTTCAGGATGTATAAAATCTGAAGGTTTCATTTTATTGTTCTCATTATGATATTGAACTTAACGTAAAGGCTATGAACAAAGCTATAGTAAAGCTTGCAAGAGTTCCAAGAAGGACATATTCCGTTATTTTTATTTCTTTTGCTTTGTTCAAGTCGCCAAAGCGGAATACAGACTTTGCAGCCAATAAGAATCCCACAGCCTCTATATTACCACTTATGACAAATGTCAGAATAAGCACTCGTTCAATATAACCAATCCATTCACCTGCTCGTGGCATACCCTGAGCCTGCATATTACTTGATGGAGTCCAGTTTTTGATAAATTTGCTTATAAGGACAGATGCAGGCTTCGTGATGAGAAGATAAGCAACAATGACAAGCCACAATTGTTTCAATGAAACAATATTTGCGAACCAATCGCATACTTGGGAACAATCCGCATATTGCCACCACCATAACAGGAAAATGATAAGAACGTGAATCAGCTGATCACACATGAATGCAATTGTGCCATTGCCACGCAGTCGGCTCTTAACCACATCAACAATGAAATGACTGATAAATATAACCGAAGGGATTATCCAATTTTGCCAATCGGTTAAAAGTAAATAGGCACTAATAGCATGAATAAATGCATGTGTTAGTTGGGCAATAACAGCTTTTCTTCCAACTTTGGTTTTCGCCTTGCAAAGTTTATCATTTTGAAGGAAAAAGTCTGCCAAAAGATGTGCCGACAAGAGACGAAGTAGCAAAATCGTATTCATGATAGCTGGGTGTTTATATGAGCGGTAATGATTTCAGCATTGCGCTCTATGTATTTTTTGATTAAGGATTCTTTGGCAACAGAAAGAACGTTTCGCACATTCTGTATAGAGGTTCCTGACATTTCTGCCACTTCTTTTTTCGCGCTGTTCTGTCTTAATGACAAGTATATCATGCCAGCCTGTTTACTTGACCATCTTGTAATAATGTCATCAACAAAAGCGGTTGACACGCCTAATTCTTCATTGACATCCTGCCACGGGGTCTGAATACTCAGCCTGTCTTTTCCCATGCCATCAAGTTGACGACCAGAATACATGAAAGCTTCCCCGTCAGAAGTTACAATGCTATCAGAGATGAAATCAATGCTCCCAATGCCTATAGAAACTTTAGCATCCCACATCCCGTATTCTTTATTCGGGGTATGATAAATAAGCCCAGCTCTCAACAAAATTGCTATTTTGATAGCCTGTGTAGGGTCTTCAACAAGTAATTGAAAACTATCCCCCCGATACAACTCCATTCTAAATGGGGATATGCATTGGAGTTCATCTCCCATAGTTGTCAAGCAGGTCAGCAAGTCCCCTCTAAATTCAGGCATTATTCGTGATGAACCTACAATATCACCTGTTATCACACCTTTTATTTCCATATATTGGTTGAATTTTTGATACAAAAATACAAAAATATATTGTAACAGCAAGTTATTTTAGTTGTTTTTAAGAAAAAACATTGTTTTAAGTTGTCCTATGGGTGGATTTTTCTATATATCAATATCACAATTTTCAAAAAACAAGCAACAACTGAAACAGATTGTTTGTATGAATACACATTAAAATTAATTGCTCGGTGGTAGCATTATTGACCCATAAACGATGCTTGATTCTCGAGTTGGCATGAGACCTCCATGGAATGTGGCAAGAAATTATTTTTTC
>JAFLSE010000033.1 GCA_022511075.1 Prevotella sp. | reverse complement strand
ACCGAAGAACTTAGCCTCGAACATACCCTCGCCGCCAAGAGCCATTTCCTCCTTCTGTGGGAGAGATGTGAATGTGAGGTCGTCAACGATACCTACAGTGAAATGGTCTTTTGGCTGTGGCAACTCAAGGTTCTCGAATACGCCGAGAATCATTGTAGGAGTTGTGTCGTTAGAGCCAAGACCATAGCGACCGCCTACGATAACCGGTGTGCGACCGCTTCCGTAGAATGCGTCCTTAACATCGAGGAGCAGAGGCTCACCGTTTGAGCCAGGCTCTTTCGTACGGTCGAGAACGGCTATGCGCTTGCAAGTCTCTGGGATTGCAGCGAGCAAGTGCTTAACAGAGAACGGACGATAGAGGTGTACAGACACCATACCATATTTCTTGCCGTTCTTGTTTGCGTGGTCGATAGCCTCGCGGGCAGCCTCGGTAGCAGAGCCCATAAGGATGATAACCTGCTCTGCGTCCTCAGCACCATAGTAACTGAAGAGTTTGTACTCACGACCTGTGCGCTCAGAGATAGCAGCCATATACTTCTCTACGATTGCAGGAACTGCATCATAGTAGCGGTTGCAACTCTCGCGGTGTGCAAAGAATGTCTCCGGATTCTCTGCCATACCCTTTGCCTGTGGGTGCTCTGGAGAGAGTGCGCGTGCGCGGAACTCAGAGAGAGCCTTCTGGTCTACGAGGTCGCGAACATCGTCTTCCTGCAGCATCTCTACCTTCTGATACTCGTGAGAGGTGCGGAAACCGTCGAAGAAGTTCAGGAACGGAACACGGCTCTCGAGAGAAGCAAGGTGAGCAACGGCAGCAAGGTCCATAACCTCCTGCACTGAACCTTCAGCCAACATAGCGAAACCAGTCTGGCGGCAAGCCATAACGTCACTGTGGTCGCCGAAGATACAGAGTGAGTGTGTAGCCACTGTACGAGCCGAAACGTGGAATACGCTTGGCAGCAACTCACCGGCAATCTTGTACATGTTTGGAATCATAAGGAGCAGACCCTGCGATGCCGTGAACGTAGTTGTCATGGCACCTGCCTGGAGTGAGCCGTGAACGGCACCAGCCGCACCAGCCTCAGACTGCATTTCCTGCACGAGCACGGTGTCGCCGAACAAGTTCTTGCGTCCCTGTGCTGCCCACTCGTCCACGTGCTCAGCCATTGGCGAAGACGGGGTGATGGGATAGATGGCAGCAACCTCTGAGAACATGTAAGCCACATGTCCGGCAGCGGTATTACCATCACAAGTCATAAATTTCTTTTCTTTTGCCATTTTTTAATAGATTAATTATTGAAATAAATTTTGCTTTGTTGTATTATTTATTTATGATTGTATTATTTATTTTTGTTAGTTACCATTGTTTACGCCTCTCATCGCTAATATAGGAATCCGAACAGCCATAGCGGTATTTGGTTGCCCATGCCCACCTCTGAGTTATATCGGCAGTATAACATATCCGGCTGAAGGCGCACCTTAGCCATATTTGCGGCATTGATTATACGGAACTGCCGTGTACCGTCTACGGTGTAGAAATTCTCACGCAGCGACTGATTCACTTTGTGGTCCCTCCACAGCGAGTTTACGAAGAATGTCTCCATGGCAATCTGCTCGTCGGTGTTTATGGGATATATCGCATACATCAGGTTTGAGTTATGCAGCATTATCTTGGTGGGTTTCTTCGGGAAGTCCTCCCCCACTGGGTAAATCATATTTATCAGCCTTGCGTCGGCAAGATACTTTATGTAGTTCATCACCGTGGCGCGACTTGTCTCAATGTCTGCTGCCAATTGGCTAACGTTTGGCGACTTCGGTCCGTCAACCGCCAGCAGGTAAAATAGTTTCTTTACCTTCGTCAGATATTTCAGTTCCATCTGCTTTATCAGCAGAATGTCCACCTCGGTCATCATATTCATTGTCTTCAGCAGGTTCTCGCTATAGTTGCGGTGCTCTTGGAAGAACGGATAGAAACCGTGATGGATATAGTCCTTGAAAAAACGCGCTGGCGACACCTTCGGCAGTATGGTCTTCACAATGCGCTCGTGGTCGTTTATTATTTCATCGAGGGAATATGAACGGAATCTGTTTCCCGTCATAAGGTTGATGAACTCACGGAACGAAAAACCACGCAGGTTATAACTCTTGACAATGCCGTTAAGTTCTGGGTTCTCGTCTTTCAGTCGCATCACGCTGCTGCCCGTGAACACTATCTTCAGTCCGAGATACTCGTCGTGGCAGCGGCGCAGTTCCTTGCTCCAGTTAGGCTGCTTGAACACTTGGTCTATCAGCAGCACCCTGCCCCCCTTGCGGTAAAACTCCCCTGCAAAGTCGGCAATACCCCTGCCCTGAAAATAGAAGTTGTTCATATTGACATAGAGGCACTGGCGGTCGTCAACTGCAAAATTATCCTTTGCATATTGGAGCAAAAGCGTGGTCTTACCCACCCCACGGGTTCCCTTTATGCCAATAAGGCGGTCGCTCCAGTCTATCTCGTCCATAATGTCACGGCGAAGCGGCACATTGGTGTGCTCAATGAGATAGCGGTGTGTCCTAAAGAAAATCTCCATGCCTTCGTTCCAATTTTTTTGATTGATATTCGAATATTCGCTGCAAAGATACACAAAATATCTCGAATTGCAAAGTGTGAGTTGCAGTTTTTGAGATAAAAAATGTAAAAAAGTTCTGAAATTGTTTTTAATTGTTGTAATTTTGCAATGTTTTTCCTAAGGACAAAACACATTACTATTATTATATATAAGCAAAATACACGTTTCGCACGATGAAGATACATATATTCAACCCCGAACACGACATGGCAATGGCGGCAAACACGCCTTTGTTTACAGCACCGCACGCGGCACGCCAACTGCGCCACGACCTCGACTTTCTACCCGCTCTCTGGTGTGATGAAGGCGATATTGTTCTCGTGGCAGACAAAGAGAGGGCGCAAAAGGCATTCGCACGCATAAAAGCCTCTTTGGGCAGGATAGGTGTGCACATCACAGGAAACGCGCTGTTTGCAGACGACATAGATGCAAGCCAACTGCTCATAGACGGTGCAGACGTTTGGGGATGGGATAACGCCATTGTGCAAAAACTCACGGACATAGGAGTGCCCGGCACACTATTGCCTACCGCCGACGATATAGACAACGTAAGAGCATTGAGCCACAGACGCACATCGGCACGCCTGCTGCAAGGTTTTCCTGGTTTCGAGGTAAGAGAGTGCTTCGACTACGATGCCGTGCTCGATGCCGTCAGTAGTTTTGGCGGCACTGCGGTGCTGAAAATGCCGTGGAGCAGCAGCGGCAGGGGGCTGCGCTACATAGAGAACGGCAGTTTCAATCCTCATCAGGAAGGGTGGACCAAAAACGTGATAAGGAAACAGGGCAGCGTTATGGTCGAGCCTTACTATAACAAGGTAATGGACTTTGCCATGGAGTTTTGCGCGCGACACGACGGAACTATAGGCTATGAAGGTCTGTCGCTGTTCTACACCGAGAATGGGCAATACCGAGGGAATCTTCTTGCCACGGAAAACTTTAAGCAGAACATATTAACACATTATGTATCAAACGATTGCCTGTCTGTCACAAAGCAACGCTTAATGGAACTTGCATCCACCTTGCTGCACGGCTACATTGGCAAGTTTGGCATAGATATGATGCTGATAAGGCGCAACGACGACCAAGTGGAAATACACCCGTGCGTGGAGATAAACCTGCGGCGCACCATCGGGCACATTGCCCTTTCGGCATCGCCCACCGACGACGACAATGTAAAAGCCATGCGCATTGAGTTCGATGGCACAAGATATAAGTTGAAGATTGTCAGTGCAGGCAGGCAAAATATCCAAGACGATAGATGTTGAAAAGCCGCAGGCAGGGACTGCTGCCAGTCAGGTTGCGCCTCTCCATGCCTCCAAACATCCTGTGCCACAGTCGCACAAGCGGCAGCAGTCGGCAACTCTTAAGCCTCTCATACAGCGCAAGCAGCGAGTTATAGCCTTTTATGTCATCGGCAAACAGCATCAGCGTGCGCAGACTTTCTTCGGTCTTTGCCACAAACTCCCCGTTGCCTTCAAACTTCGTAAACCCTATCGGATTGTCAATCTGCAATATCCCTACCCCTCTATCTTTCAACGACTTACCAAACAGCACATCTTCATAGCCGTATTTCTTTATTTTTTCAGTAAACGGTTTTTCGAGGAACACCACCTTCTTTATCATAAAGTTTGCCGTATGAAAATCCTTGTATGGCGACTGTAGCCGTTTTTCTATCGTATGTCTCGGCTCAGCCTCTTTTTCGTACAGATAGCGCAGGTTGTTTCCGAGAAGCGACCTCTCCCCCACTATCCTTACTCCCCCGTAAACCACGTCAGCCTCTCGCTTCAGGTATCGCATCAGGAAATCGTCGCTCACCACCTCAAGGTCGCTGTCTATAAACAGCAGATACCCGTACCTGCTGCACTCTGCAAGGAAGTTGCGAATGGCGGAGCGTCCCGTGTTCCGTTCCCTCCTCACATACCTGCAATTCTCCATTTCGTCAACGGCAGCATTCTTACTAACCGCCTCCATATCCGCAGACCCGTCGTCGGCCACGATTATCTCATAGCGGAAATTCCCCGTTCCCACTATGCCCACGATATCATCAGCCTGTCGTTTCAGTGCCGCCACTAATTCCACACAGCAGTTGTTATACGAAGGCAACAACACCGACAGCTCGTTTATCTTTATCTCATTCATACAATACAGCAAAGATCATCGGCAAAGTTACATAAAAAATCAGATTAAACGAGATTCAACACACAATCAGATTGCAAATTTAATGATTTTTATAAAAACTAAATTCATAACAGAAAAGCAATTAACTTAACTGGTAAATATTAGTTGTTTCTTTATGTTAAAAAAACCTCGGAACAAAGTGCATTTTAAAGATAAATAATTTGCAGAAACAAAAAATATTCACTACCTTTGCAGCTGAAACATGATATGTAATGAGCACTTTATATAATATTTTCTGGCAAATACTATTTACGGGATTAAAGTTCCTTAATTGTTGTTGCCTGATAGGAAAAGGCTCAAAGTTGCAGCGTTTCATATATGGTCAGAAAGACATATTTAAAAGGATTGAGTTAGCATTGGAAGAGCAATGCAAGAAACCTGTAATTTGGATTCATGCTTCGTCATTGGGAGAATTTGGAGTGGCGCGCCCAATCGTCAAGAGTATAAGGGAGAAAGGTGACTACAGCATATTCCTGACATTCTTTTCACCTACAGGTGTTGAAGCCCTTGAAGGCAATCGTTCTGTTGTTGATGCCGTTGAATATCTGCCAATTGACACAAGGCAGAATGCAAGGAAACTTATAAATACCATAAAGCCAGTAAAGGCAATATTCATAATTTCAGAGTTTTGGCCTAACTATCTTGAAGAATTAAGAAGGCAGAATATCAAGACATATCTGATTTCGGGACTTATAAAGCCTAACTCGGCTATTTTAAAATGGTACGGCGGCATAATCCGCAACTCTCTTTCTGCCTTTACTCGGTTTATGGTCCTGAACGAAGAATCCAAGCAAAATCTTGCCACTATCGGTTTTACTAATGTTTCCGTTGTCGGTGACCCTTTGTTCGACAATGCTGCGGTTGTGGCAAAAACTCCATATCGAAGTAAAATAGTGGAGGCATTTGCGTCGCATGGCGATGTTTTCATAGCCGGAAGTATAAGCGACAAAAATGACCTTGCTTTGATAAGTGGTTTGGCAAACATGCATTGCGACGTTCGTTTTTTAGTTGTTCCGCACGAGATAAATGAGGAACGGCTAAATAACATGAAAAACTACTTTGAAGGAAAAGCTGTGTGTTATCATAAATGCAACGAGAATACAGACTTTTCAGACATCCAGATACTTATTGTCGACTTTGTTGGTGCATTGGCTTACTTATACCGTTATGCAAAATGGGCATACGTCGGCGGAGGCTTCACCCCATATCTGCACAGCGTGATAGAAGCCACGGTATATGGATTGCCGGTTGCCTTCGGTCCGAAAATACACAGGAAAATAACGCCCCAGCAAATGATAAAGTTGGGAATAGGATGCAAGGTCGCAAACACAGACGACTTGAACAAATGGTTCAGCAGTCTTAAAGACAACCAAGCAGAACTTGAAGCCATAAAGGAGAAAGCCGATGCTTACATAAGGCAGAATATCGGAGCAACCGATGAAATTATGTCGCTAATGGAAATATGAACAATAAATACAAAATATCCAATATATAAAAAACGAAAAGAAAATGAATATAATATGCGTAATACCTGCCCGTGCAGAATCATCTCGCTTTTTTGAGAAACCTCTTGCAAAGATATGCGGAAAACCAATGTTGCAATGGGTATATGAGCATTGCAAGGAAGTGGAACAATTCGCTGAAGTATATGTAGCAACAGACAGCGAAAAGATAAAATCGGCGGCAGAAAGCTTTGGTGCAAAGGTGGTTATGACATCATCCGACCATGACACTGCTACGGAACGCCTGTACGAAGTGTCTACGAAAATAGATGCAGACCTTTATGTAATGGTAAACGGCGATGAACCATTGCTTACCAAGGAGGCTATTGTGCAGTGCATACCCGACAACCTGAACGTTGATGAAATGTTCGTGTCAAACCTCATGACAGACTTTGAAAACCCAGTTGAGGTTGTAGATGCCACAAACCTGAAGATAGTTACAGCCCAAGACAATCGCTGTCTCTTTATTTCTCGCAGTCCTATCCCATATCCAAAGGGCAATATGGACTATGTTTACCATAAGTTTGTTGGTGTCGGGGCATTCACGAGAAAGGCGCTCGACTTCTACCACTCCACACCGAGAGGACCGATAGAAAAGATTGAGGAGAACGACTCTTTCCGCTTCATTGAGAATCATGTTCCAATCTATTACTATAACTGCCACTGCAAGTCATTGTCGGTAGACACTCGAAAGGACATTGAAGGCGTTGAGATGTATCTGAAGAATAAGTTGTAATACATTTTATGGACATACACGCATTGAAGAAAGGCTGTGACAGGTTTTTGTTCTATACAAAAAACTTTGCCTACTATTTTATGCCAACTTGTTTCTGCAAGTCCTATAGTATGGATAATCTCACGCAAAACGAACTTCGCCTCGTTGAGCAGAGAATATCTTATTACTTGAGACTCCCTAAAGATTCACATGTAGATGTTGCTTCTGCTACACAGGTGAAAGATTTTAAGTATCCCTTTGGTAAAAAGAAAAAATTTGCAACATATTTCTTTGACCTATATCCTTATGTCCGCAAGGCATTCCCCGAAGCATATTTCCACTATATCTTCGGTGATGTAAATTGGGAGGCTGAATATCCTTCGTTTGTAAAGTCTCGCCCTATTTCAGGCAAAGATACAAACAATGTGATATGCAAGTTAAATCAAGTGAGGCACTTCAGGTTTATCAAAGACACCATTCCATTCAGAGAGAAGACCAACCAACTCGTTTTTCGCAATATAGTTCGAAATCAACCAAATAGGACTTCATTCCTTAAAATGTTTATGTCATCTCCAGTATGTAATGTAGGACAAATAAACAATGATGCCTATACGACAAATCCTGAATGGGTAAAGCCTTTTATGCCTATAGCCAAGCAGTTGGAATATAAGTTTATTGCGTGTATAGAAGGTAATGATGTTGCCACAAATCTCAAGTGGGTAATGTCTTCAAACTCCATAGCCGTGATGCCTCGTCCACGTTTCGAATCCTGGTTTATGGAAGGTACATTGATACCTGATTATCATTACATAGAGGTAAAGGACGACTATTCTGATTTGATAGACAAGGTAACCTATTACACTCAGCATCCGCAAGAGGCGGAGCAGATTATCGACAACGCCCACAAATATATAGAGCAATTTTTGGATAGACGACTTGAAAATATCATTCAACAGGAAGTCGTAAACAGATATTTTGAGTTAACAAACCAATGTTAGTGATGTTATCACTTCTTTTCGTTTCTTATTTTATCATAGTCATATTTATCGTTCAAAATTCGTGTTCCACATTGATAGTCGATGCTGAACACATCGCGTTGTGATTTGTAGTAAGGTTGATTGGTCAATCCAGCCAAATGAAACAGCAATTGACAAATGTTATCAATCATAAAAGGACGATTCTTAACTTCATTCAATCGTTCCATAATGCCAGGATTAGATTCTATATATCGATCATTGCACCATACCATCAAGGGCACACCGTATTGATAGTTGAGCATCTTCTCCAAGTCATTGCCTCCTGATCTCCCTATACTGTTGCGATAGTCGTAGATTTCTTCACCATGATCTGACAAATATACTAATACTGTTGGCTCTTTGGGGTAGAGCAATGTGATTTGTTGTATCACATAGTCATTGTATAGTGTAGCATTGTCGTAGTAGGCAATTTCTTGTCGTTTGCTTTGTGTCAGCCACGATTCGTGTCGCCACGACAGACTGTCTGCAGTAAAACGGCAGAAACGCTTGTCTGTTTGTGGATAGCGGTTTTCTGCTTGAGCGTGTTGTCCCATCAAATGAAACACGGTTAGTTTGTGTGTTCCTGCGATATGTGGATAGCGGCTATAATATTCTATTAACTTACCATCGTAATCAAACACTCGATCGTTGGTTTCATCGTAGCATAGTTCAATCATACGTGGATGGTAGAGAAAAGTATTAAGAGCAAATGAAAATGTGGTTGCCAAATGGAAATCCTTCTGATTGTCGAACATCTCTACCTTATAACCACTGGCACGGAATACAGCAGTTAGTGGCGGTTTTTGCGACCAACGTTCACCTCTGCCTATACTATTACAGCTAATCATATTACGAATTACGTGAGTCGTAAGGTTGTAAGGGCTTACTGCATCAGTGAAAGCAACCAAGTGTCCTCGTGCCTGTTCCGAAAGAAGAAAAGGTGTAGTATTCAGTGGATAACCGTATAGTGGAGAGTGTTGATGTATGAACGATTCACCAATTACGAAAATCACACGCAACGAATCGTTATTCGCGGTATTTTTTGTAGTTAGTATGACTTGGGCATGGCTAATGGCCTCGTCCATTTCCCGATTAGCAATGTGGGTATCGAACAAAGCAATAGCAACACGTGTTACTGCGTCACTGGGATATCTCATGTGTTGATTCCATTCGGAGACATCGTCGGTACTTTGGCTTTGGAAAAGTTTTACATAGCACCAACTGCAACCAATTCCAACAGCCAACCATAATGGCAAAACAAGACTCAGTATCCGATATGGATAAGTACGTTTTAAATAGGTCGCAATGCGTGAGCGATAATGCTCTGCAAACCATACCAACCAAACTGTGACAGCAGCCCAACCAATAGTCAGCCAGAAAGCAGACAATTTTGTCAAATTCAAAAAGAATTCCTTAGTTTCGTTGGTATTAGTTTCAACAAGCAAAAGCAGTGTACTTGGCGAAATCGCCAGGTCATAGCAAGCTTCCAGTGTGGCTTCAATGAGAAAAAGGATGAATATGATGATGTAGAGTAAATATTTTACTACTTTGCTTTTACTCCACTCTACAAACACCGCTATCATATAGGCATGAAGTACAATAACAAACCATCGGTAGAAAGGATTTTGTAATAGTGAAGACCATCCAATCCAAACAATATATGCCAGCAGTATAGGACACTGGTTAATGACAGGTTTTAGCAGTTTGGCTATAATTTTTTTTGTAAAATTAGTCATTGTTTTCCTCGTTAAAAACTTTAAAAGGAGAGTTATCGTCCCATATCGGGTATGTCTTGTCGTTCTTGAATATAGTCAGATAGTATTTCAATTTGCAACGCCATTGCTCACATTTGAAAGCAGACGGATTATATGATTGTCCATTAAAAGGTTCGCCTCGTTGTAAAAAGGTTTTCAGGAAAGCACGAGGCGTAAGCCGCCATTTACGTAGAAACATCAGCATAGCATTATTTTTTCGGCAACGACCTGTGGAACGAGCCTCAAAATGGTAAACTCTACTGGCATTGATGCCCTTGAAAATGCGTATACCAGCCATATATAGCTTGGCTGTGAAGTCAGGATCAGAACCCATGCCGGGTGTAAACTCTATGCTATACCCGCCTACAAGATCCCATATATCACGATGAACAATATTGGGCGGCCATGTGCTGCCTTTCCAGTCATAGTGTGGCAACGTGGCATACTCTTTCAACAGGCGTTCTTCATCAAATGTGTCTACTGTCTCGCCGTAGTTGGCTGGCGATATCACTGCCTTCGAGAAGAATGGACGAGGTTGGATAAGCGTTGATGAAATGAAGAAACGTTTATGCCCGATGCGCTGTATTTCTTCATATAGATACTTGTCCCATTCTGGACATACATACATATCATCGTTCATGAATAATATATATTCTGTAGTAACAAGAGGACGAAGCCCGTTCAATGCCCAGCAAACACCGACATTGTTTGGTGTGTGCACATAAGCATAGCCGCTTGCCTTTATCCACTCTAACGTTCCGTCGCTGCCGTCGTTTATATGGATAATAATCTCATGTTTATAGGTAGAGTTTTTCTCAATGCTATTGATGCAGAGTTTTAGAAATTGCAAATTATTCCATGAAGGAATTAATATAGAGAATAGTTTCTTTTCGTCCATATTTGTTTTGCCGTTTATTTATTAACTTATGTGCTTATCGAGCACTTAAATCGTCATATAATGTCTGAAGTATCACCTTTCCAATATGTTCACGGCGTTTGTCTGCACCGTATGTAGCCTTGCCAGCAACATTGTCATAGACGGTGTAGCCTGTGGAGTCGCGCAGGTTGAAGCCGTTATTGAATGTATTGAAGGCGAAAGGATAGCGATAGGTGTCAGCTGTAATGTCGCGGCTAAACGGGAAGTCATCGTGTGGCAGTCCCATTTGTCCGAGTATCGTTGCGGCGATGTCGGTCTGGCTGCAGAATGTTTCTATGCGGCGTGGCTCATTGACAGCACCGCCTGTAATAAGGAAAGGAATGAAAGGAAAGTCGGGTGATGCCACAGGTTGGTGATTAAAACCGTGGTCGGCAGTGATTACCACTAAAAGATTGTCCCATGCCGGCGACTCCTTCAGTTGTTCGATGAATTTTCCTATGGCTTCGTCTGTATAGGCAAATGAGTTAAGTTTCTCATCTTCAAGGCGATGATATGGCACATCGAACGGAGTATGCGAGCTGATTGTGAGGAATGTGGTGTACCATGGTTTGCCTCCCTTCTTGTGTCGCTGCTGTATGTCATCATAGAGCCATGCTGCTGCCTCATGGTCGGGGACGCCCCATTTCGTAGAACGCTGCTTGGCAGGGAAGTTGTCTTGGCTCACAAGTTTATCGTGCCCTGTAGCAAAGAAGTATTCAGACATTCCGAAAAAGGTTATGTCGCTGGCATATAGCATCTGTGTGTCGTAACCAGCTGTTTTAAGAGTCTTTGGTAGTCCGGGCAACGTGTTCACCTTGTGTGTATAGCGCATAATGCTTGTGGTGGGTTGACCTAAATAGCCGCTTATTACTGATACGATACCGCGGTCGGTTCGGAAACTGCTGCAATAGCAGTTGGTAAAGGCGATGCTTTCATCAACCAAACGGCTCATATAGGGCGCAACATCGTCCATTCCACCCAAGCTCTTTATGAACAACGAGCCAAAACCTTCCATGACTATTACCAATACATTAGGGCGTTGGTTGTGTATAAGCGTATCTACAGTGTTTCCGCTTGTTGGGAACAAACCTTCGTAGTCGCGTGCGCGTTCTTCCTCGGTAAAGAAGTTAAATTCCTTGTCAAACTTGTCTTGCTTAGTAGATGTGTAAATGAGGTTGAACATAGGGTTTAATGCCGCGTGGTTAAGATAGGCATTCTTCGAGTAGAACACTCGCGATGGAGTGTTGGGCCATATTCGGGTGCCGCGAATGGCGCAGAATGTCAGACCTCCCAATGCCAACATTGCCAACGATTCCCAATACCATTTTTGATGTTTCTCATCCTTATTGCATTTATGGAAGGGCAGCATCAGCAGCCAATAATACAATGCTGCCAAGGCAACGATAATGAGCAGTCGCAGCAATATATAGCCTATCGACACACTGGCGAATGCATTTTTAGGGTCGCCGATATACATAAACACCGTGGCATCGAGTTTAAACTCCCAAAACTCGTAGAGTGCAGCATCGGCTGTGGTAATGAGAGCCAGGCAAATAGCAACAATAAGATTATATGTTTTTAGGCAAGTCCGTAAGGGGAAACGCGTCAAAAGCAATGATGCCCATACCAATAGCAAAGGCAAGGCTGTTAGATAGCCAGCCGAAGCAAGGTCAATGGCAAAACCGTTATAGTAGACTGCTGCCAAATCGCCAAATGACATTGCCGATGTTCCATGAGTCCAGTTGTATAATAGGAACACTGGTTTTTGTATCATCAGAAAGATACAAAGGCATATTATAAAATATGTGATTATGGAAATTGTCCTACGTTTCAACATAGTGTCTGTATTTTTGTTATTTCTTTGATGCGTGTGTAAATGCTATCGGGTGTAATGCTTGTAAGGCAATGATAGTCGCCATAGCGGCATTTCGCGCTGCCGGCAATGGTGCAAGGCTGACAGTGGCACCCTGCCACAATGGCATCACTTTCGTTTTGCTGCCAACCGAGGAAGCCGCACTTCGGGGTGGTAGAGCCCCAAATGGAGATGACACGACAACCAACCAACGATGCCAGGTGCATATTGGCAGAATCCATTGTTACCATTGCTTTAAGTCTGCCCATAAGCCTTACCTCGTCTGCAAGGTTGAATCGTCCTGCCACGGATATTGTGTTTGCATATTTCTTTTGCCATATCTCCATTTGTTCACGTTCGCTTTTGCCGCCCGAAAACAGCAGTGTGCGGAAGCGTCCGTCTGCGGAGAGTCGTTCTACCACCTGCTCCATAAGGGACAGGGGATAGGTTTTGTTCTGATAACGGGCAAAAGGGGCAATGCCTATAGGTGTCAGTCCATCGTCAGGCAGGATTGCGGAAAAGTCGGGTAGGGAAGTGTTGTCATTTTCCGTAACTGATGAAAACAAAGGCTCAATGTTAAGCCCCAACTTGCGGAATACATTGAAATAGCGTTCAGTGAATGGCTGTGATGCAGCCTTGCCCTTGTGCAGTATTTGTTGCCGTTCTTGGCGCATCTTGTCGAGCATCTGCACGCGTTTGCCTCGTAGCCTGAACGACCAGTCAACCACCCATGAGCGAAGCACGTTATGAAGGTCGGCAACGGCATCTACGGGTATCTGGTGCAGTTGTCGCAGCATGCGCCATGTGCCCGTCAGCCCATGTTGGTTGTCCTTGCCTATGGGGTGCAGTATAACATTAGTGGGAGCACCAATGAATAATTGGGCACAAAACTCCGATGTGACAACGTGGAGAGTGCATTCTGGATTGCTACGGGCACAACTGTATATGGCTGGTATGGTCATAGCCACATCGCCCAATGCCGACAGGCGAAACACCAGTAGATGCCGGATTTGCTTGTTGGTGGTTGTGCTCATATTCCTATTTCTTTTGTATGGTGTTTCCCTCCCTGTCAAACTCCCAACGGTTGTGCGACCATAGCCAGTAGGCAGGCTCTTTGCGTATTGTCTGTTCCATTAGCCTCAAAAATTGCAAGGTGTAAGGGTGCTGTTGGTCTTTAAACTCGTCGGAAGGTTTCATTTCGTGGAATGTCATGACATAGTGGCCACGGCTTGGCTTTTCAACATCAAGATATACAAAGTGGCAGTTTAAGTGTGTGCCTATCTCCTCGCCGCCTGTGGCGTATGCCGTGTCTTGGTTCAGGAACCAAGTCCAGTGGTGCAGGTTCTTGCTGTTTGGGCGTTGGTCAGCTATGAATCCCACAAGAAACTGCTTGCCTTCGTTGTTAAGTCTCAATAATGTGCGCACCACATGCTTTTGTGGTATAAGCATGGTGTCAAAGCGAGACCTAATTGCCTCCATGATAGAGTTATTTACAGGGTCTTTTACCGGGCGATATACTTCGGCGTTCAGTTGAGGACGGTTATAGTGGCGTGTTACCTCTTGCACCCACTCCCAGTTGCCGTAGTGTCCGAGAAATACTATTATCGATCGTCCGTCGGCTGCTAATCTTTCAATCAGGTCTGCTTGTTTCACGCAGATGTGTTCTTCTAATTGGCGGTTGCTGATGTGCAGCAACTTGATTGACTCCACAATCAGGTCGCTCATGTGGCGGTAATAGCGCTTGGCGATTTGCCTGATTTCCTGCTCGCTCTTCTCTGGGAACGAGCGGCGCAGGTTGTTTACGATTACCTCTCTGCGGTATCTTATAACTTTCTCCAACAGGAACGCGATGCCGTTGCTCAATCCATAGAGTATGCAGAATGGCAGACGAGCCAGCAATTTGAGTACGCCAAGAGACAAACCGAGTATGATTCTTTTCTTCATACTGCAAAATTAAATAATTCCTGCAAATTGGGCAAATAATTATATGACTTTTTATTTTAAAACAGGAAACAAATCTTTTTTATTAAGTTTTCTTTTGCTGTTTCAATGTTTTATGCTAATTTTGCACTTCAAATGAACGACAAATGAAACATTTTCACTATTTGACAAGCCTTTTGTGCAACATGGCATTGGTTCTTGTCATGTATATGATATGCAGGATAGAGTTTTTGCTCGAAAACCTGTCATTGTTCACGATAGATTGGGGAAGTGGCGACTGCCTTAATCTTTTCCGTGGTGGACTGATTTTCGATATTTCCGCAATCTGCTATACTAATATATTATATATGGTATGTGTGGTCTTCCCGTGTCATGTCAAGGAGACTGCGATATACCATAAGATTATGAAATGGCTTTTCGTAATAATAAATAGCATAGCCATTGTAATAAACTTGATGGATTCAGTATATTATCCTTTTTCCAAGCATAGGGTTACAACCAAGGTGTTCAACGAGTTTGAGAATGAAAACAATATCGGAAAGATTGTCGGTCATGAGCTTATAAATCATTGGTATCTGTTTCTGCTTACTTTTATTATGATTTTTGCAATGTGGAAACTATATTGCAATCCGTTGCAGAAGGTAACATCGCTGAAAAGATATTATGTGCAATATACTTTATCTCTCATTGTACTCGTAACATTAGCTGTTTTTGGAATGCGCGGAGCTATAGGCTATACCTCAACGCGCCCGATAACTATAAGCAATGCCCACCAGTATGTGCAACATCCTGCGGAAACTGGCATCGTACTTAATACACCGTTTTCGTTGATACGCACGTTAAACAGAAGACCTCCCAAAACTCCAGTATTCTACAAGTCGTCTGCGGAATTGGATTCTATTTACTCCCCTGTGCATTATCCTGTTGAAGGTAGTGTGCCAAACAAGAAAAACGTGGTGATACTCATTGTCGAGAGTTTTTCCTCAGAGTTCATCGGAAGCCTTAACAAATCTCTCAATGGCGGAAGATATAAGGGCTATACGCCATTCATAGATTCTTTCATTCCCAGTTGTCTTACTTTCGAAAACACCTTTTGCAATACAAATGTGAGCATCGACGCAATGCCTGCTGTATTGGCATCAATACCTCGTTCGTCAGAACCATTTATTCTTTCTCCCTATTCGTTGAACCATATAAACAGCATTGCGTCTACACTAAAAAAATGGGACTATCAATCTGCATTCTTCCACGGAGCGGACAACGGCTCTATGGGTTTCCAGGCGTTTGCCGCGCAGGCAGGGTTTGACAAATACTATGGAAGGACAGAGTACAACCAAGACAAGCGATTTAATGGCGACAAGGATTTCGATGGAACATGGGCTATATGGGACGAAGAGTTCTTGCAATTCTATGCCTTGAAGATGAGCGAGATGCGCGAGCCTTTCGTCACCGCTGTATTTACTGCCACATCGCATCATCCGTTTGCCATTCCCGAGAAATATAAGAATGTTTTTCGTAATGAAGGACAATATGAAATTCACAAGTGCATAAGATATACGGATAATGCGTTAAAACTGTTTTTTGAGACGGCAAGCAAGCAGCCTTGGTTCGATAACACTATATTTGTGATTACGGCAGACCATGCAAGTAGCCGTACAACACATGCTGAATATAAGTCGGAGTTAGGAAATTGTAAGGTACCAATTCTAATTTATACTCCTGACAATTCAGTGCAGAAAGGGAAGTTGTCAGGTGTTATGCAGCAAATAGATATAATGCCAACCATATTGAGACTCCTCGGCTACGACCGCCCGTTTATAGCTTTTGGTAGAAATGTTTTTGACGCATCTTCTGATGAGGGCTGGAGTATGAATTGGACTCATAATCCACAGTTTGTAATGGGAGATTATTTTATGCAGACAGATGGCGATATCAATGTCACATCATTGCATGATTACAAGAAAGACCCATTGCTGAAAAACAATCTTGCAGGAAAAGGCTTGCAGGTGGAGCAGGATATGCAGATGAAACTAAAGGCAATAGTCCAAAGTTATATGACCCGAATGGCAAACGACGATGTTGCCTTTAAAGACACGACAAAACAACAACGATGACGATGAATATTGGTTTCGACGCAAAGCGGGCTGCCCAGAACAGGACGGGGTTAGGCAATTATAGCAGGTTTGTTATACGCATTCTCTCTCAACAGGAAGCGGAAAACGAATATCACCTCTATGTGCATAATCCCAAGCGCACTCCATTTCTTGCGGACATTCCTACATTGGGAAAGCTGAAGCTGCATTTCCCCAAGACGTGGTTATGGCTGAAACTGCGCATTCTATGGAGGTTGTGGGGTATGACCGACGATATGAAGCGCGACGGCATAGACATATATCACGGACTGAGCAACGAACTGCCAATGAATATCAAAGGCAGCGGAATTAAAAGCGTAGTCACTATACACGACTTGATATTCAGACGCTATCCACAATATTATAATAATATCGACCGCCAACTTTACGATTTTAAATTTCACCATGCCTGCATGGAAGCCGACCACATTATAGCCGTCAGTGAGTTTACAAAGCGCGAGATAATGCATTACTACGGCATAGACGCAGAAAGGATAAGTGTGGTCTATCAAGGATGTGACCCGGCCTTTGGTCAAGAAGTTGCCGCGGAAAAATTGAAGGATGTATCTTTGCGGTATAACCTGCCGGAGCGTTATCTGCTCTATGTAGGCACGATAGAGGAACGCAAGAACCTGTTGCTGGCAATAAAGGCATTGGCTCGTATTGACGAGCGGATAAAACTCGTGGCGGTTGGAAGGAAAACGAAGTATATGGATAAGCTGAAGGAATATATAAGGCAAAGTGGAAAGCGGGGCTTGGATGAAGATGTGATATTTCTGCATAACGTGCCGTTTGCCGACCTGCCTGCAATATACCACCTTGCCACCACATTCGTCTATCCATCGCGCATAGAAGGGTTTGGCATTCCTATGCTTGAGGCTATATCGGCAGGAATACCGGCAATAGGCTGCACCGGCTCATGTTTGGAGGAGGCTGGTGGCGAAGGCTCAATATACGTTGCTCCCGACGATGATGCTGCAATGGCAGAAGCCATACTAAATACATTCCATAATAACGAACTGAGGGAAAGAATGGTTGCAATGGGCAGGGAATATGCTCTTAAGTTTAGCGATAAAAGGCTTTGTCAGGATGTTATGCGTGTATACAAACGCTTTGTGGCACAATAATCTGTAGAAAAACATAGCAAAATAGAAAAAGATGAGAAAAAATTTGTATATTTTAAGTAAAATATTTACCTTTGCACAAAATTAAAGATGTCAATATAAAAACAGCCCATTAAATAGGCTAAGTATAACACATAAACATAAATAACAATTTGGAAAATAAATTTTTTATCATTTCTATTATTAATTAAAATCATTTACAACATGAAAAAGTTATTTTTACTTGCTGTTATAGCATTATGTGGCGTAACAGCTTTCGCTCAAAAAAATGCATCAAAGTCATCTAACGTCTATGTTGGTGGTGGAATTGGGTTCCAGTCAACTTCTTATGATGGAAACAGTAATACTGCAATTACCTTTAGTCCAGAAATAGGATATAAAATGAGCGATAAATGGGGTATAGGTATAAGCTTGAATTATAGTGAAAATGATACTGAAGACGGTAAAGTAACTACTTTTGCTATCAACCCTTATGTTCGTCAAAATGTATTAAGCTGGGGACAAATTGGACTTATATTGGATTATCAATTGCTGTATAAAAGTCAAGGACCTAAAGATGGTAAAACTAATACTCTGCAAGCAGGTATTAGGCCTGGACTTGCTATGAACATAAATTCAAAATTAAGTGTAGTTACTCATCTTGGATTCGTTGGATATCAGAGCGAAAAGCCAGATTATGATGATGCAAAGGCAACGAATATCTTTGCAGTTAAAGCTGATACAAGAAATATTGGTTTAAGTATCTATTATAATTTCTAAATTATGTAAATTATAGAATATACTTGTTGAAATAATACAATTGAACATAATATATAAATAAAAATGAGCAGTCAATTTGAAACTGCTCATTTTTATTTATATATTATGTAACATGGAGATTATAGCTCAAGGTCGCCGTCAAATACTTCGTGCCAAGGCAAGCCGTGCTTGTTAAGTTGCTCCATGAATGGGTCTGGGTCAAACTCCTCAACATTCCAAACTCCCGGACGCTTCCAGATGCCTTTGAGGAACATCATTGCGCCAATCATGGCTGGCACACCTGTGGTGTAGCTTACGCCCTGCATGCCCGTTTCCTTGTATGCCTCTTGGTGTGAGCAGTTGTTATATACATAATATGTGCGCTCCTTGCCGTCCTTTATTCCGCGTATGCGACATCCGATAGAGGTCTCACCGTCGTAGTTCTCGCCGAGGTCTTGCGGATTGGGCAGCACCGCCTTGAGGAATTGCAGCGGAACAATCTTTACCTTCACAGGTCCACTGCCGTCGGCAGCTTCGGCGGTATATTCTATCTCGTCGATGCGCGACATACCTATGTTCTGAATCACATCCAGATGTTTCAAGTATTGCTCGCCGAATGTCATCCAAAAGCGTCCTTGCTTTATTGTCGGGAAGTTCTTTACAAGACTTTCCAACTCCTCGTGATGCATAAGATAGCTTTCGCGTGGACCGATGTTTGGATAGGTTATAGGCTGATGAATTTCCAATGGCTCTGTCTCTATCCACTTACCGTCCTTGTAGTAAAGACCCTTTTGGGTAATCTCACGAATGTTTATTTCGGGATTGAAATTGGTGGCAAATGCCTTGTGATGGTTGCCGGCGTTGCAGTCAACGATGTCGAGATAGTGCATCTCGTCGAAATAGTGCTTTGCGGCGTATGCCGTGAAGATGCCCGACACACCTGGGTCAAAGCCGCAACCGAGAATAGCCGTCAGTCCTGCCTGCTCGAAACGATCCTTGTATGCCCACTGCCACGAGTACTCAAAATGCGCCTCGTCCTTTGGCTCATAGTTGGCTGTGTCGAGATAGTTCACTCCTGCTGCCAAGCAAGCCTCCATAATCGTGAGGTCTTGGTAGGGCAGTGCCACGTTGATGCATATTTCAGGCGAAAAACTCTTCATCAGAGCAGTCAACGCCTCTAAATCATCAGCATCAACGGCGGCGGTAGTCACATTAGCATTGTACTTGCTACGCAGAATCTCCGCCAATGCGTCGCACTTCGATTTCGTGCGGCTGGCAATCATTATCTCTGTAAACACATCTGGGTTTTGTGCCAGTTTGTGTGCTGCCACGGTGCCTACACCGCCACAGCCGATAAGTAATACTTTGCTCATTTATCTTCAATTCATAATTTATATATAATTTCTTCACTAAACACTATTCCAGATACGTATATCCATAGAGTCCGGATCGATATGTGCTCAAGAATTCCTTGCCTTCCTTGCGACTAATCTTGCCGCCTTTCACTGAACGTGCCACCCATGTCTCAAGTGAGCGCACCATGCGCTTGGTGTCCCAGTCTACATAGTCGAGCACATCGTCAACGGTCTCGCCGTCAATCATCTTATCTATTGTATAACCGTTGTCTTTCACACTGATGTGTACGGCATTGGTGTCACCGAATAGGTTGTGCATGTCGCCGAGAATCTCCTGATATGCACCTACGAGGAACACTCCGAGATAGTAAGGCTCGTTTGGCTTCACGGGGTGTACGGGCAGCGAGTTGTTCATGTTGTTCGAGGTGATGTAACTTGTCACCTTGCCGTCACTGTCGCAGGTTATGTCCTGAAGCGTCGCTTGTCGGTCGGGGCGCTCGTCAAGTCTCTGAAGCGGCACTATCGGGAACACTTGGTCTATTCCCCATGAGTCGGGCAGCGACTGGAAAATAGAGAAATTGCAGAAATACTTGTCGGCAAGCAACTTGTTAATCTTGTAGAGTTCTTCCGGTACTCGCTTCATGTGCTGCGTCAGGTGGTTTATCTCGCGCGTCACACTCCAGTAGAGTTTTTCTATCTGTGCGCGTGTCTTCAGGTCAATGATACCATGCGAGAACAGCTCAAGTGTCTCGTCACGTATCTGTTGTGCGTCGTGCCAGTGTTCAAGAGCCGAGCGCTGGTTTATGTTGTCCCATATCTCGTACAGGTCTTTCACAAGTTGGTGGTCGTCGTCGCCCACTTCCCATTCCTCTGGCATTTCTGGTAGCGATGCCGTTTCGAGTACCTGCGTCACGAGCACCGAGTGGTGTGCAGCCAACGAGCGTCCGCTCTCTGTTATCACGTTGGGATGGGGCAGGTTGTTCTTATCGGAAGCGTCCATTATCTGGTATAGCACGTCGTTCACGTATTCCTGCATCGAATAGTTCACGCTCGACTCACTGCTTGCGCTTCGCGTGCCGTCATAGTCCACACCCATTCCGCCGCCGGCATCTATATATTCTATCGGGAATCCCATCAGTCGAAGTTGCACGTAGAAATGCGAAGCCTCGCGAATGGCAGTCTTTATGTGACGAATGTTCGTCACTTGGCTGCCTATGTGGAAGTGTATCAGGCTCAAGCAGTCCTCGAGTTTCATCTCTTTCAGATGCTCCAAGCATTCGAGCACCTCGCTCGATGTCAGTCCGAACTTGCTTGCATCACCGCCGCTGTCCTCCCATTTGCCGCTTCCGCTGCTTCCTAACTTTATGCGTACACCGATGTTCGGTCGCACGTTCAGTCGTTTTGCAATGTTGGCAATAATATGCAGCTCGTTCATTTTCTCTATTACGAGGAAGATGCGCTTGCCCATTTTCTGCGCAAGCAATGCCAGTTCAATATAACTCTCGTCCTTATAGCCGTTGCATATTATCAGAGCATTGGCGTCGACGCTTGCCGCTATTACCGCATGCAGTTCAGGCTTAGATCCAGCTTCAAGTCCGAGGTTGAATTTCTGTCCGTGGTTTATTATCGCCTCCACCACGGGATACATTTGGTTTACCTTTATAGGGAACACCGAGTAGCACTGCCCCTTGTAGTCGTATGCCTTCTGCGCCTTTTGGTAGCACACCGCCATGCTCTCTATACGATTATCGAGAATGTCGGGAAAGCGCAGCAGCACGGGCGCACCGATGTCCGACAGCGAGAGCTCGTCCATAATCTCACGCAGGTCAACCTCAACGCCATTCTTCTTCGGAGTCACCACAATGTGCCCCTTCTCGTTTATCCCAAAATAGGAAGCCCCCCAGCCTTTGATATTATACAGGTCGGCGGAGTCCTCAATATGCCATTTCTTCATCTTACACTGTTAATTTATGCAAAGGTAATGCATTTTTTTGATATTGCAAAGCATTTGTTTTGTTTTTTGATTTTGGCACAATATTTTATCGTCAATACAGCCATTTAATGTAATTTTTATATTTGAGTAATTACATAGCATGACTTATTACACAATGGCATTATCTCCAAAGTTGCTCCATTTCTCATCGATTGCCCTTTCGATGGGCAACGCTTATAGTCTCGATGGGCATCGAAGCAGGCTTCGTTGGCAAATGAAGCCGCAAGCGTTAAGGACAGGGGGGAGGTACTAAAGATAAAGACGAATTATTACAATGTTACAAAGCTACAAATGTTGGCATATAAGAGTTTGCTATATTATTTAGTATCTTTAAATAAAATACGCTGTATATCAGGAATAAAAATAAATAACGTTAATTTATTTTGTATTCCATTCGATTTAAATAAAAATATCTCACTCTAAAACACAAAAAAGGTTAACATTCTTGTGTTTTACTCGCTTACTCGATTTTTTGCAGTATCTTTGCACTAAAATTGTACTAAAGAAAGATATGGCGAAAACGCATAATGCGACATGGATATGGTATCCGGGTGACTATGAGGTATGGCTCGGAAACCGTTTCAACAATAACCGAACAGAACGCGGGGCAATGTTTCCGCCCTTCTGGAAACAAGACTCACACTGGGTTACGGTGGAGTTTTCAAAAGCATTCACTTTAGAGAATGCCGAGACTATCAGCATTGCTACGGAGGGAAAGTTCAACGTAATGCTCGACGGCAAACTCTTGTGCGGAATGCCAAAGGAACTGCAAGTGCCGGCTGGTGAACATACACTCAACTTCAAGATATACAACCAAACAACGCCGCCAGCACTCTATGTGGCAGGCAAGACTATAAACACTGACAGCACGTGGCTCGCAACATACGAGGACAAGATTTGGATTGACGAGAATGGTACGGCACACGGCTCGGGAATATACGTACATGCAGCATCGTGGAACTTCGACAGCATTGACACGCCTCCGTCGCTCTACCGACTGGAACGTGAGGAGTGGCTGCCAACTGCAAGCGAGAAAACCGCAGACGATATGCTGTACGACTTTGGCAAGGAAACTTTCGGCTACCTGAAACTGAAAGGTACGAAAGGCAAGGGGCACATCAACATATTTTATGGTGAAAGTCGTGAGGAGGCACTCGATAGTGAGCACTGCGAGACGCTCGACATGTTGGAAACCGATACGGAAACGCCACAGGACATTGAATTGGAAAACTCGAAGGCATTTCGCTATGTGTGCATAAAGACCGACAAAGATGTAACATTTGAGAGCCTTGCAATGGACTTTGAATTTGCCCCATTCGATAAGGAAAAGAGCGGCACATTCCGCTGCAACGATGACTTGATTAACAGGATTTGGGAGACGGGAGCATACACTATGGACCTCACCACGCGCGAGTTTTTCATAGACGGCATAAAGCGCGACAGGTGGGTGTGGTCGGGAGATGCGATGCAGTCGTATCTTATGAACTATTACCTGCGCTTCGACACCGACTGCGTGCGTCGCACAATACGTCAGTTGAGAGGCAAGAATCCCGTGACGGCACATATAAACACCATAATGGACTACACGTTCTACTGGTTCAAGTCGATACACGACTACTATATGTACACGGCAGACTTGAGTTTTGTGCGTGAGGTTTATCCCCTGATGCAAACGATGATGCACTATGTGCTCGGTCGCACAAACGCAGACGGAATGGCAGAGGGACAGGCTGACGACTGGATTTTCGTGGACTGGGTGGACTTCCCAATGCACAAGCGCGGCACACTGTGCTTTGAGCAGATACTGCTTTGCAAGGCTCTTGAGGCAATGAGCCTGTGCGCTGCCATATTGCGCGACAACCCACTTGCTAATCCTCCGCAGGGAAGCATCGAAACGCAGGAATATGCCGCCGATGCAAAGAAATACGGAAAACTCGCAAAAGCACTTTTCGACAAACTCAAGCCAACATTCTGGGACGAGAGTCGCAAGGCATTTATGCACGCAATAGAAGACGGCGAGATAAATCCGCAGATAACAAAATTCCCCAATATGTTCGCCATCATCTACGGCTATCTGTCGGAAGAGGACAGGCAGACCGTGATGCAGTCGGTGATGCTCAATCCAGAGATAGAGAAGATAACCACTCCATATATGCGTTTCTACGAATTGGAGGCACTATGCCTTATGGGAATGCAGGAAAAAGTGATGCAGGAGATACGCGACTACTGGGGAGGTATGCTTGCTGAGGGTGCAACGAGTTTCTGGGAGAAATACAACCCCGAAGACCACGGAACGCAGCATCTTGCAATGTACGGACGACCATACGGCAAGAGCCTTTGCCATGCCTGGGGGGCAAGCCCGATATACCTGCTTGGCAGATATTGCCTCGGCGTAGAGCCGGTGAAGGCTGGCTATGAGGAGTATGTTGTCCGCCCGTCGCTCGGAGGATTGGAATGGATAGAGGGCGACGTGCCCACACAATTCGGCAAGATACACGTGAGAATGACCGAAAGCGAAGTAGTTGTATATAGCGACGGAGGACAGGGCACACTAATCGTGGGCGACAAGCAGGCAAGCATTGAGCCAAACAAAGAGACAAGAATGACAATAAAAACCTAAAACACATAACACAATGAAAAGAACAACCACACTACTGACGGCATTATTATTCGCCGCACTACAGGTAACAGCCACGGCTGGAGTTACGATAAAGACCGACAAGAAGTCGCAAAGTCCGCAGACGGAATATGCGGCAGGGCTGTTGCAGAAAAACCTTGACGGCATAAAGGAGAAATACAGCATCAGCATCGGCATTGCAGCCAACGGAGGTGCAGATGAGGGTTACACCATCGGCAGGAAAGGAGGAAAGATTACCATAACGGGTAATGACGGCAACGGTGTGATATACGGAGCAAACAGGCTGATAGAGTATTATCATATCAACGGCAACATCAACATTGCCGAGAGCATTTCAGATGCACCTGAAATGAAACTCCGCGGAGCATGCGTAGGTCTGCAAAAGACAGTGTACCTGCCCGGACACCGTGTGTACGAATACCCATATACGCCTGAAAACTTCCCATGGTTTTATGACAAGGCACAGTGGACGGAGTATCTCGATATGCTCGCCTCATGCAATATGAACACGCTCTATCTTTGGAACGGACACCCGTTTGCATCGCTCGTGAAGTTGGAGGACTATCCCTTTGCGGCAGAGGTTGACGATACAACGATGGACAAAAACCAAGAAATGTTCACCTTCCTCACCACAGAGGCAGGAAAGAGGGGCATAAGGGTGATACAAATGTTCTACAACATAATTTTGTCGAAGCCATTTGCCGACCACTACGGACTGAAGACACAGGACCGCAACCGACCAATAACACCGCTCATTAGCGACTACACCCGCAAGAGCATTGCGGCGTTCATTGAGAAATATCCAAACGTGGGCTTCCTTGTATGTCTCGGTGAGGCAATGAGCGGAATAGAAACCGACATTGAGTGGATGACAAAGACTATCATTCCAGGTATAAAGGACGGACTGGCTGCATCGGGCAGAACGGACATTCCGCCGATTATACTGCGCTCGCACGACACCGACGGTCCGAAGGTGTTGGAAGCCTCTCTCCCACTCTACCCGAACATCTACACTATGACGAAATACACTGGCGAGAGCCTTACCACATACGAGCCGGGAGGTCCTTGGGGAGAGACACAACGCCAGTTGAGCAGCGTTGCACCGATACACATCAGCAACGTACACATATTGGCAAACCTTGAACCGTGGCGCTGGAGTTCGCCGGCATTCGTGAGCAAGACAGTGCAGGCGATGCACAGAGTGCACGGTGCAAACGGACTGCATCTATATCCACAGGCAAACTACTGGGACTGGCCTTACACAGCCGACAGCATAGCAGGAGGCGGACGACTCACGCAGGTATATCGCGACAGGATGTGGTATGACGCATGGGGACGATACGCATGGAAAGCCGACCGCGGAGCAGACAAGACATATTGGCTGAAGCAATTAGCAGAGCGCTTTGGTTGCGACGAGAAGGCTGCAGCTGACATATTGGAGGCATACGACGAGAGCGGCGAGATTGCACCAAAGCTGATAAGGCGTTTCGGAATAACCGAGGGTAATAGGCAGTGTTTGCTTTTGGGTATGAAGATTAGCCAGCTCGTCAATCCCTACAAATACACCGTATATCCAGGATTCTACGAGAGTTGCGGTCCAGAGGGCGAGAAACTGATAGAATACGTAGAGAAGCAATGGAAGAAAGAGCCTCACAAGGGCGAACTGCCACTGAACATCGTAGATGAGTGTGTGGTACACGGCGACAAGGCTGTGGCTGCCATTGAGCGTGCCGCAAAGAGCGTTACGAAAGAGAGGGCAGAGTTTGAAAGACTTCTCAACGATATGCACTGCTATCGTGAGTTTGCATACTCATTCAAATATAAAGTGCTTGCTGCCGAGCAGACACTGAACTACAAATGGAGCGGCGAGACGAAGTATCTGCAAAAGGCTATACCGCTGTTGAAAAAGAGTGGTGAATACTACGACAAACTTGTGGATTTGACAAAGGGCACATATCTCTACGCCAACAGTATGCAGACATCGCAAAGGCGCATTCCTACAGGAGGCGACAACGGACAGATGAAGACATGGGAAGAATTGAAGACCGTATACGACGCAGAACTTGCTGCATTGGAAGAGAACGTTGAACGTATGACCAATCCTAATGCGGAGAAAGGCAACACTACAACCAATCCAAAAGCCGTGCCTGCCAAGGTGAAGATACTGAACGGACTTAAGACAGTGAAATTGGAGAAGGGCGCATTGCTTTTCGAGGAAAGAGACGAGGCGATAGACAGCATAGCAGCAGAGTTGGAAGGACTTGACGCACTCGTGATGAACCGCGATACGACACGCATCAAGGGCGGTACGGTGGAATTTGAATGCGACGAGGACGTGATGATGCTCGTTGGCTTCTTTATTGACGACCAAGATAAGTTTGCTGCGCCTCCGAAACTTGAGACCGATGCAACTGGCAACGAGTTCGGACAGGCAGAGCCACTGATAAGCAATGCCGTGAGCATGAGCAAGATGCCTATGGCAAACATCCACGCATATCACCTAAAGGCTGGACACAACCTGATAAATCTGCCTAAGGGAATAATAATGGTGGCAGGATTTACGAGCACACCACTGAAGGCACGAGATGCAGGACTGAACGGAGCAAACAGCGAGGTGGACTGGATTTTCATGAAATAACAACGCACTCGATAAAGCCACGCAAACTATGATAAAGAAAATATTGACAATGCTCGTTGCGCTGTTCGCCTTCGCTGGTATAGCGAGCGCTGAGAACTACCCTTACCGCAGCGACTATATGTTTGTAACCGTGCCCAACCATTCAGACTGGCTGTACAAGACCGGCGAGAATGCAAAGATTGAGGTACAACTATATAAGTACGGTATTCCATGCGACGGGGAAATAACATACGAGATTGCCAACGACATGCTTGAAGCCGACAAAAACGGCAAAGCAACATTGAAAAACGGCAAGTGTAGTATAGATATGGGTACGCGCGCGACTCCAGGATTCCGTGACCTGCGACTGACGGCAAACGTTGACGGAAAGAAATACAAGCACCATATAAAGGTGGGCTTTTCCGTAGACAAGATAGAGCCGTGGACGAAAGAGCCAGCAGACTTTATGGAGTTTTGGGACAACAACGTAAAGGAATTGAGGAAAAGCAAGCTGAAATACACTACGGAGAATGCTGATGAATACAGCACCGACAAGATGACATGCAAGTTGGTGAAAGTAGATGTTGACGGACAGCACTCAGTATATGCCTACCTGTTCGTGCCGCACAACGCCGGCAAGGGTAGTTGTCCTGCCGTGCTGTGTCCTCCGGGAGCCGGCATAAAGACCATAAAAGAGCCGCTGCGCCACAGATATTATGGTGAGGGCGGCTGCATAAGAATGGAAATGGAGATACACGGACTTGACCCACGTTTGTCAGAGTCTACCTTCAACGACATAAGCAAGGCTTTCAACGACCGCAACGGTGGATATCTGGCTAATGGCATAGAAAACCGCGACCTGTACTATATGAAGCATGTCTATTTGGCTTTGTTGCGCTGTCTCGACGTAATGACGGGACTCGACGAGTGGGACGGCAAAAACCTCATTGTGCAGGGAGGAAGCCAAGGCGGTGCGCTCTCCATTATTGCAGCAGCACTCGACAAGAGGGTTACGCAGTGCGTTGTAAACCACCCAGCATTGAGCGATATGGGTGCATACAGCGAGAAAGGCAGAACGGGCGGCTATCCGCAATTCAACAAGATAAAGGGCATATTCACGAAAGACAACCTGACGACAATGGCATACTACGACGTAGTGAACTTTGCCCGTCACCTCAATTGCGACGTGTATATGACTTGGGGATATAACGACGACACATGCTCACCCACCACAAGCTATGCCGTGTGGAACGTGATAAAGTCGCACAAGGAAGCACTCATAACACCGATAAACGAGCACTGGACATCGGATGCCACGGAACGCGGGCACTATGACTGGATTATGAAGCATCTGAAATAATTATTAATGTCATTTAGGAAACTTTAAATGTTAAGAATATTACATTTAAGTAGTGTATAGCGTCTTTAAACTTGAATAGTAACTAATAAATATAGAATAAAATGTTTGGAACACCCGAGATTATACTCATCGCATTAGTGATATTGCTGCTCTTCGGAGGCAAGAAAATACCAGAAATGATGCGTGGATTAGGCAAGGGCGTGCGCAGTTTCAAGGACGGCATGAACGGAATTGAAGACCCGAAGAAAGAGCAGGAAAAGAAACAAGACACGGAGAACGAAGGTGGAAAATGATGGCGTACAGTCTTTTTGGGACCACCTCGATGTGTTGCGTGCCTGTCTCTTCAAGATAATAGCTGCAACGGTAGCATGCGGAATAGCGGCATTCTTCTTCAAGGATATCCTGTTTGATATAGTGCTTGCGCCGTCGAGAAGCGATTTCATCACCTACAAACTGCTGGGAGCCGACACATTTGCGCTGCATCTCATAAACACAGGGCTCACGGAGCAATTTATGATACACCTGAAGGTGGCTATGATGGCAGGTGTAGTGTGCGCCTCACCATATATAATATATGTACTCTTCACGTTCATATCACCTGCGCTTTACGCCAACGAGCGCAAGGCATCGGTAAGGGTAGTGATTGCCGGATATGCGATGTTCGTTGTGGGAATGGCGGTTAACTATCTGCTGATATTTCCGCTCACGGTGCGTTTCCTCGGCACATATCAGATAAGCGGCGACATAGACAATATGCTGACAGTGAGTTCTTACATTGACACACTCACGATGATGACGCTCACGTTTGGAATAATATTCGAGTTGCCAGTGGTGTGCTGGTTGTTGGCAATGGCAGGACTGCTGCGCTCGAAAATGATGACACACTTCCGCCGCCATGCCATAGTGGCAATACTGATAGTGGCTGCAGCAATAACACCCACAGCCGATATATTTACGTTGCTGATGGTATCGCTGCCGATATGGGCACTCTACGAGGCGAGTATACTTATAGTAAAAATGAAAGATTGACAAATAAAGGAAAGGACTTTTATGTTAAGAAAAATTAGGATTACACTCGCAACACTGATGATGATAGGCATCACGTTGCTTTTTCTCGACTTTACGGGAACATTGCACGCATGGCTTGGTTGGATGGCAAAGATTCAGTTCTGGCCTGCATTCTTTGCGGTAAACCTGGGCGTGGTGGCAGCAATCCTGCTACTCACGGTGGTGTTCGGGCGCATCTATTGCTCCGTTATATGTCCGCTCGGTATATTACAGGATATTGTATCGGGAACTTACGGAAAGTTGAAAAAGCATCGTTTCCGTTATTCTCCAGAAAAGAGAATTTTGCGCTACTCCGTATTGCTTGTATTCCTTTTATGCGCCATAGTGGGAGTGAACATAGGCGTTTCGCTGCTTGAGCCATACAGCAGTTATGGCAGAATGGTGGCTTCGCTGCTGTTGCCCGTATATGAGTGGGTAAACAACCTGCTTGCCCTTGCCGCAGAACGAATGGATAGTTATGCTTTCTATAGCACCGATGTGTGGATGCGCAGCGGCATTACGGTTGCTGTGGCAGTTATCACGTTGTTGGTGATTATTGTGCTTGCCATACGAGGCGGCAGAACATATTGCAACACGATATGCCCCATTGGCACTTTGTTAGGTATATTCTCACGCCGTCCGTTGCTTAAAATGCATATTGACATGGAAAAATGCAACGGTTGCGGATTGTGCGCAATGAGTTGCAAGGCATCGTGCATAGATGCAAATAACCACAAGATAGACTACAACCGATGCGTTGTTTGCGGAGATTGCATAGGGAAATGTAAACAGCATGCAATGTCTTTTGGATATGCAAAAGACATGACAACCAAGACAAAGCCAAGCACGACAACTGGAAATGACGGTCAAGTAGACCAGTCGCGCCGTTCGTTCCTTCTTGCCACAGCCATTGCTACAACAGCGGCGGCGACGGCATCTGCACAGAGCAAAGTAGACGGTGGATTGGCAGAGATAGAAGACAAGGAAGCACCAAAGCGCGAAACGCCACTTACGCCTCCCGGTTCATTGTCGGCACAAAACCTTGCGCAGCACTGCACTGCTTGTCAGTTGTGCATATCGGCATGTCCTAACGGTGTGCTCCGCCCGTCAACCGAATTAGGCTCATTTATGCAGCCAACAATGAGTTACGAGCGCGGATATTGCCGTCCTGAATGTACACGATGCAGCGATATTTGTCCTACCGGAGCAATAACCAAGATTGGCAGTCACCTGAAATCATCAATACAGATTGGACATGCCGTTTGGATAAAGAAAAACTGTATTCCCGTTACCGACGGAGTGCAATGCGGAAACTGTGAACGCCACTGCCCCACAGGAGCAATAGCAATGGTGCCACTCGACAAGAACGCAGACCCAGAAGCCAAGAACACGCTGCTGATACCTGTAGTGAACAGTTCCGTATGTATAGGTTGCGGAGCATGCGAAAACCTTTGCCCTTCGCGCCCATTGTCGGCAATATACGTTGAAGGACACGAGGTACACAATGAGAAATAACAGGAGTACTGGCAAGTTTTAAACTAAATGAAGAAAACAATGAAAGCAATCAACAGACGTGATTTTCTAAAGATATTCTCCGGTGCGGCAGTAGCCTCTTCGTCGCTGCTGGTAGCATGCAAAAACAAGGAAGGAGACACAAAAGAAGTCAAGACCTCGGACAAGAGTATGATACCTCGCGGAAAAATGACGACGAGGAAAAACCATAATACTGGTGACGAAGTTTCACTGCTTGGCTTTGGAATGATGCGCCTGCCTGTAATAGACGGTGCAAGCGGACGCGAGAACAGCAGTTCGGAAATAGACCAGGAAATGGTGAATAAGCAGGTAGACTATGCGTTGGAGCATGGTGTAAACTATTTCGACACATCTCCGGCATACTGCCAGGGGCGCTCGGAATCATCTACAGGCATTGCCTTGAAGCGCCACAAGAGAGATACATATTATATTGCAACGAAGTTGTCGAACTTCTCGCCGGAAAGTTGGAAGCGCGAGGAGTCTATAAAGATGTTTGAGAACTCGCTGAAATATCTGCAAACCGACTATATAGACTATTTGTTGCTGCACGGCATCGGCATGGGTGAAGATGCTTTAGACAATTTCAACAAAAGATATATGGACAACGGCATCCTCGACTGGCTCGTGGAACAAAAAAAGAAAGGACGCATACGCAACCTCGGTTTTTCCTACCACGGCGACGTAAAGATATACGACTTGCTGCTGAAATGGCATGACGAAGGCAAATATCATTGGGATTTCGTGCAGATAGAACTAAACTATCTCGACTGGGAATTTGCCGATGAGATAAATCCTCGCAACACCGATGCAAGCTATCTTTACGAGGAACTGCACAAGCGCAATATTCCTGCGGTAATAATGGAGCCATTGCTCGGCGGACGCTTAGCAAATATTCCAACCTATATAGCAAAGCAACTGAAACATAAGCGCCCTGAAGACAGCGTGGCAAGTTGGGCTTTCCGCTATGCCGGCACTCCAGAGGGCGTGCTTACTGTGCTGAGTGGTATGACATACATGGAGCATCTCAAGGAGAATGTTGCTACATACTCTCCACTTGAACCGGTAACACCAGGAGAAAACGAATTCCTATTGTCAGTTGCCCAGAAGATATACAACCTGAAGACAATACCTTGCAACGAGTGCAACTATTGCATGCCTTGTCCATACGGTATAAATATTCCGGCTATATTCAGTCATTTCAACAAGTGCATAAACGAAGGCAATATGCCAAACAGGGGTGCTAACGACCCAGAATATGCAAAGCACAGGCGTGCTTATCTCATTGGCTACGACCGTAGTGTGCCCAAGCTACGACAGGCAAACCACTGTATCGGCTGCAAGCAATGCAACGAGCATTGTCCGCAACGCATAAACATTCCAAGAGAAATGCGCCGAATAGATGAGTTTACGGAGGACATCAAGCGTCACCCAGACAAGCCGCAACAGGCATAATTAGCACATACAAAGAAGAATAGAATGCTTGATACACCCAAAATGCAGGGGTTTATTAATAAATCCCTGCATTACAATTATAAAAAACAAATTACCTGCTTATCTATATAAAGTTATTTATTATCAGTTAGTTATAATAAATAATCCAACACCTAACTCGCACCTTATCCCACACCAAAAGATTGTGTACTACTAATCATGCTGTTTGCTGATAGTAAATAGTCATGTGAAAACTCTTTTTTATCTTATTGTTAAGCATCTTGAAGCATAGTATTCTATTTATATAATCATATATTCGTTCACCGTCTAACATCCCTTAGACGGTCGTTGCACCTATATGCGATTGCCATTGAAGTAGGCTTCGATGACCGTCTAAGGGACGTTAGACGGTGAACACATCTGCTATTGCCGATTTGCAAATGCTGGTTTAAATGGTCATGAATATACATTTTAAGTTCTTTAACTTTTACTTTTGTTGTTAATCAAGATAATTTATTACCTTTGCAGCGATTCTTCTAAAGTTGCATACTGACAGGGCACAGGCGGAAGCGTCCGCACCCCTAGTCATATAAAGGTTTGCAGCTTGTTCACGCTAGGCTGCGATGTGTAAAAGCGTTACAGCAAAGTCGGGAGGGAGGATCACTATATTAAGAAAGCGTTTACAATGCGCTTTGTTCTTGACTGCTTGAAATCTCGCAAATTTCTTGATGATGTCAGAACATAGCAACGGTAGATGCTCATGGGATAGTTTTATATATATTCTTGATTGCTTACACCTATGCAATTACGATGTCCTTACGGATATTGTTTTGTATGAAGGCGTGGGGTATACTTGGATGGATATATAAACTAATCTGCGTGGGCTTCGTGTAGTCCAAAATGCCATAAAATCAGTTGCTGGAGATTTGAACGTTCTTGTGCGTAAACAACTGAAAATAAGGAAAGAATCGGCAAAAACGGAATCTTAAATTATCCTAACAAGACTGCATTTAATTCGGGATGATTGGGAACAGTCTTGGGAAAAATTCCTAACTTTGTGCTGCAAATTTTAAGCGCAAAGTAGAAATGAAAGTTACAACTTATTTAACAGAATGCAGGCGCAAGACCGCCAGGCAGAGTCCGCTCCCTGTTAAATTGGGGAGTGAGTCTGGGAGCGATGGAAACGCATATCTGTGTTTCCGCTTGCGTGACAAGAAACTCGATCTCAAAGTGAGAACGGATATTCCTGTCATAAGTGAGTATTGGGACAATGACATTCCCGGCTATGGTAAGACAAGAAAAGTTTCCCCTGCGGACAGAAAGAAGATGAACGCCCTTGTCTGCGACATCATTGCTAAACTAAATACCGAGTATGATGAAGAAACTGCCGATGCGGCATGGGTGAAGGATGCCGTCAACCGCTGCATGAACCCAGAATTGGAGCGCAGGCAGTCAAAGCCGACTTTTATCGACCGCTATGAACAATACCTGCGCGAACATAAGATGGCCAAGAACTCCTATAACATCTATAAAGCAACTCTCAAAAGACTGAAGAGGTATGAAGCTTACAAGAGGGAAATATACGACATTGAAGGCTTCCACCTCTATGTCGAGACCATCACTGCCGATGATTACCATGACTTTGAGGAATACATCCAGAGCGAACACGAACTCTTCAAGGAATATGGAGAGTTCTATGCGCAGTTTGGCTTGAAGGGAAGGAGTATTCCCAAGCCGATGGCAATAGTGGGCGTTGTGTACATAATACGCCACTTGCGCACCATACATCACTGGTGTATAAAACAGGGTTACACCAGCAACAAGTCCTGTGACCAAGTGCCGAATCCTGACCCAACGCTCGGTACACCTGTATATATCACGCTGGAAGGGCGAGACACGATTTACAACGCAGACCTCAGCAGGCAGTGCATGTCCGTAAGGCTTGCAAGAGACTTCTTCATGTTCCAGTCACTGATAGGATGCAGAGTCGGGGATTTGCGCAAAATGACTTACAACAACATTCACGACGGTGTACTGACCTACATCCCTCACAAGACCATGGAGAGACAGGGACAGGCTGTAGATGTGCCTCTCAACTCAAAGGCTCTGAAGATTCTTGCCCGAAACGCTTCCGATGGACACCTTCTCTTTCCCAGGCACGCAGTAACCACAAATACAGCAGCACTCAACAAGGAGATAAAGAGAGTCTTCACCCTCTGCGGCATAACCAGGATGGCAACCGTCAGAAATCCAGTGACAGGAGCAGACGAGCAGAAGCCAATCAACGAGATTGCGTCAAGCCACATGGCAAGAAGGACATTCATAGGCAACCTCTACAAGAAGGTCAAAGACCCGTCAATCATCTGCTACATGACCGGGCATACAAAAGGCAGCCGTTCCTTTGCAAGATACAGGGACATTGACGAAGACATCAAGATAGAATTAGTGAACCTTATAAACTGACCCGCCGACATGAAAGTAACAGCATTCATAAGACAGACATCCGCAAAGAACAACACTTCTGACAAAGCACATGTATATTTCCGTGTGCGTGATGGAAAGACAGACATAAAGGCTTCAAGCGAACTGGCCATCAATCCCAACCATTGGAGCTCAGAGCGTCAGGGATACAAGTCACGCGTGTCGCTTGTCAGCGAGAGCACGAAGGCAGAGTTCGACAGGAAAGTGAGCGAGCTCGCCTCTGTCATTTCAGAGAAATACTACAGAGGCGCTGATGGAGAATGGCTCAAGAACATTATCGAGGAGTATCACCATCCAGAGATAAACAGGCGCGTGAGCAAGAACAAGGAGAACCTCCTGCAGAACCGCATCCGCCAGTATGCAGAGAACCGACCTCTTACCCCAAGAGCAAAGCTACGCTTGCTTGGCGTTGCCAAGAAGGTTGACCGCTACTGCATGTATATGTCAAAGATAATGAAGCGCAGAAACTTCGGGCTCAATGTTGACACGATGACGTCGGACGATCTCCGTTCCCTTCAGGCATTCATCTGCAAAGAGGTTGACTTCTACGAGGAATATCCGGAACTGTACGAAGACATCCCTAAAGGACATGCTCCACGCGAGCAGTCGGAGAACAGCCTCAATACCATTTTCCGTCGCATTCATACTGTCACCAACTATTGCCTGAAGAACCGTATTACGACTAACGACCCTTTTGCAACCTTCGAGACCCCAAAGGTAATATACGGCCCTCCCTTCTATCTCAATCTCGAAGAACGGGATAAGGTATATCATGCAGACCTGAGCGGATGCTGCAGGGAAATGCAGGTGTATCGTGACATATTCATGTTCCAGTGTCTGATAGGTTGCCGTGCCGGTGACTTGCTTGCCATGCGCAGGGACAACATCGTTGACGGAGCTGTGGAATACATTGCCGAGAAGACCAAGGGACACAATCCCCGCACTATTCGCGTGCCGCTCAATGACAAGGCTAAGGCTATACTTGACAGGTACAGCGACCTTGGTGACCGCATCCTGCCAAAGTTCAACTTCAGCGATTACAACAAGAATATCCGCAAGGTTCTCAGGCATGTAGGCATTGACAGGAAGGTTGCAGTCATTGACCTGATGACGAGAGAGTCTGTGATGAAGCCGCTGTGCGATGTTGCAACAACACATACTGCACGAAAGACCTTCATCGGCAACCTCTACAAGAAGGTCAAGGATCCAAGCCTTGTGGCATCACTCTCCGGCCATACTGATGGCAGTCGTGCCTTCGCTCGCTATCGTGAGATTGACATGGACATGAAGCGTGAGCTGGTGGAGCTGATTGATTAAAAATGAGCTGTTTTATTTGCAAAAGGGCAAATTTACGGCAACAATCATTGATCTCTGCCGAAAATCCACGCCAATAAGGTTAAATAAGTAAAAAACATTTGTGTATATCGTAATATATTAATAATTTTGTATCGTTATTGAACCAAATAAATCATTAAAAGGTTGCAAAAAGCATGGCTAATGTAAAAGGTCAAAGTACTGAAAACAAGATAGAAAGACGCTTAAGAGGCGGAGGACGTGGTTCGATAGTCTTTCAGCAGGATTATGCAGACTGCGGCACTCCGTCTGCCATTAAGTCGGCATTCCACCGTCTATATACAGACGGA
>JAFLSE010000032.1 GCA_022511075.1 Prevotella sp. | reverse complement strand
GGTCAGAGCCAGTGTCTGCGGATATGTGTAGCTTTCGCACATCTTCTCTATTCCGCGGTGGATATAGCCGAAGTGCGGATAAATCTTCTTCACTGTCTCGCCGTCGAGTATTGTCTGCAAGCGGAGCACACCGTGTGTAGACGGGTGCTGCGGACCGATGTTCACCACAAAGTCATCATCGCCAAACAGGCGGTGCTTCTTCACAGCCAGTTTGCCTTCCATGTCAATGTAGTACTCGTTTGTGTAGTCGTCCTGCGGCTCGTCGTCGAGCGAGTAGCCCTCCTGCGCCTTGAAGTCCTTGCGCAGTGGATAGCCCACGAAGTCGCTGCGCAGATAAAGGCGGCGCATATCGGGGTGTCCTAAGAACTTTATGCCGAGGAAGTCGAACACTTCGCGCTCCAGCAGGTCGGCATCCTTCCACAGCTTGCACACCGTGGGAATAACATATTCCCCGTCGATGGTGTCGGCAATCATCTTCACCGAGGTGCGCTCGTTGGTGGCAGTGTTCTCAAGAATGTAGACACAGCCCAAGCCTTCCTCGCCGAAGTCCTCGCCTACGATGGTGACAAGGTAGTCGAAATGCTTTGCCTTGCACAACTTCTCCATTTCCTTTTCGAAGTTGGCGCTGGTAAGTATTATATTCTCTAATTTCATTGTTACTTTGCCTTTGTTATTACGTTGTTACTCCTCCTTCAGTCCTTCCTGCGGATTGAAGTCCTCCGGAACTTTGGTCACCACGATTGGCTCCATGGCGGCACGGCGCTCCTCGGCATTCATCTTGTGGTTGCGTCCTCCGAGGAACTTTTCAACCTTCACCTTGCGCTGGAGTTGCATCATGCCATACATTATAGCCTCTGGGCGTGGAGGACAACCCGGAATGAACACGTCCACGGGCACAATCTCCTCGATGCCGTTCACCACGTGGTAGCTCGACTTAAACGGACCGCCACTAATAGCACAGCCGCCCACGGCAATGACATACTTTGGTTCTGCCATTTCATCATAGAGTCGCTTCATCACGGGTGCCATCTTGTGAGTGATAGTACCGGCACACATTATGAGGTCTGCCTGACGTGGTGAGTTTCTCGTAACCTCGAAACCAAAGCGCGCAAAGTCATAGCGTGCACAGCCCACTGCCATGAACTCAATACCACAGCAGCTTGTGGCAAACGTGAGCGACCAAAGCGAGTTGCTGCGTCCCCAGTTTATGAGCTGGTCAAGGCTTCCGCAAACCACGTTCACGCCGCCCTCGTGCAACTCCTCAACAATCTTCTCTAATGTCGAGTTATCCTTGAACTCAGCGTATGGAATACTCTTGATAACAGGTTTCTTTACTTCCATTCCAACGCTCCTTTCCGCCATGCGTAGGCAAGTCCAAATACTAATACCAATAGGAAGAATCCGATGCTACAAAGCGCCATAGCCCCGAAATCCTTCACCACCACTGCCCATGGATAGAGGAACACTGTCTCGATGTCGAACATCAGGAAAAGGATAGCAAAGAGATAGTAGCCCACGCTCATGGGCAGCCATGCGCTGCCACGGGTGGGAATACCACACTCAAAAGGCTGTCCCTTCACCGGATTGTACGTGCGAGGACCTATCAGTTTGGCAACGACATACGCTCCCACAACCAATACGGCAGCCGTCAAAATAACGGTGATAAACAAAATAAAATCCATAAAATTTTATAATTATAATTATTTAATTTTTGCAAATGCGCTGCAAAGTTACTACTTTTTTTTGAATTATTATGATTCCCGGCACGTTTTTTTACTATCAAGATTCAAGGAGTATCTGTACGTGATACAAAAGTAGGCGTATTTCAGCACTAACTTTCCTGTCGAATTGCTTCCAATTCGAAAACAAAACGAGCGCCAGCCTTATATTCCTTATCTAAATAAATGCGTCCATTCAGCAACTTTAGTATAGCCTGACAGATGCTCAATCCCATACCAGTTGTCTTAAACTGACTGTCTTTCTGTACAGACGCATTTAAGATGCTGTCTGCCAATTCTGGAGCCACTCCCGTGCCAGTGTCTTCCACCGCTATGCAAACACGGTTTTCCTTGAGACTGCAGCGTACAGTGATATGCCCTGCTGTTGTATGTTCAAAGGCATTGTTGACCAAATGCCTGATAACCTTCTCTATGCAGTCAACGTTGGTTTTGATCATCACCGGTCCCGGAACGGTTGACTCAAAATTCATTTCCAAGCCATCTGGACAATCGTTTTTCAAGGTATCAACCATGTGTCGGCATATAATATTTGGCGAAATCGGTGTGTCCATCGGCAACGAAACCTTACTCTCATAGAATGACAACTCAATCATATTGTCAACCATTTTTGTCAACAGTTTAGTATTGTCTTTTATATGCTGATTCATTGCCACACGCTCTTCAGCCTGGAAGTGATATTCATCGTCAGTCAATAAATCCGACATACCCGTAATAGGATTCAGTGGTGTGCGCAACTCTTGCGAGATATTATAAAGGAACTCACGTTTCAGGTCCAGTGCCTTCTGGACTTCGTTCTGTGCCTGTTCTGCCTTCTGGCGCGCATCATCAAGATGTTTGTTGTCCTCGCGCAGTATCTTCACCGTCTTTTGTCGCTTATAAATCAATATAGCAGCAATTATTATGACGGCTATCACCAAGATGATATATATTCTGGCACGCAAAGTCTTATTTTCACCTTCCAGACGAAGTCGCTCGTTTTCCAGCCTTTCGTTCTGCGCTTGTATTATATAATCTGAAAAGACATTAGCCTGATCCGCCTTGTTGATAGAATCCTTCACGGAAACCCAACGTTTCAGACATTTATAGGCATTGACATCATCACCCATCAAATGATATATATGTGCACGAAGGCTACCGCGGTTTTTAAGAGGAACATTTTCACAAGTTTTCAACGCCTCTTCATATCGTTTGTTTATTATAAGATATTCTGTCTCAACTGTTGCTTCCAACGATCCGCCTGAAGTTTTTTGCAGGAGTTCCTTCCATTCGTTATATAGTTCATTGAAACGTTTTTCGTCTCCTTCCGTATAAGCATACTGGCAGAGCATTGAGAATGCCCTTATTTTGTGCTGCGGTTGCAGATTCGGCTCTTTCAACACCTTCTCACCATATTCTTTTCCTAATGCTGAATTTCCCCGACGGTTGGCAATCGTCACCAATTCCAGATAATCAGCAGCAGCACTCTCGTTAGGGAAATGGGTATGCAGCAAATCTACAGCTTCCTTGAAACTGTTTTCTGCATTGGCATAGTCATGCATACGAAGATATACGCTACCCTGTACGTGCATAGCTGTATATTCGCCAAAATGGCTCTTATGTTCATTGGCATACTGCTTCATATCGCCAACCACTTCCTTTGCCTTCGTACGTTGCTCACGCAAAGACAGATAGATGGCCTGATTTCCCCACGCCCTATAAAACGTTTGTTCATCGCCAGCAGCCAAACTTTTTTCTTTCAGCAATTCTGTAACCTCCATAAATTTCTTTTGTTCCGTAGTGCTGAAATATTTATACATCTCGGCTTGCAAAGTTTCCTTTTCCTTTTCATATGATTGAGCGTGCGTGGAAATTACACCAAAAATGAAAAAGACAAGCAACAGAGAACGATTCCACATGATTGAACTGCGCTTATATATAGTAGCACATATTTGCAAATCCATAATTATTATCCTTTAATTTTATTTAAATTGTGCTGCAAAATTAACCAAAATCTTTCATAACACCAAACATTTGGGCTAATATATTTCAACTTTCATTGTTATGTTGCAAATATGAAAAACCATTATTAATTGATAAATTTGGTCAAATTGTACGTAATTACCATTATTTTTTGCTTGAAAAGTTTGACTTTTCCATTATTTTTCATACCTTTGTTCAATGTACAAAAAAAGACTAAACTTATCATAAATTAGTAGAATGTTAAAAAATAATTATATATAAAAGTTTATATAAAAAATCAAAACCTTAAAAACGTTTAACGGTATGAGAAGAATTTGGGAAGCAGGCATATTGGCATTGGGAATGGTTGTTCTCGGCCTATGCATCAAATGGGGAATCGACGACTTTGCGGAGAAAGACCGCTGCGTGACGGTGAAGGGACTGGCAGAGAAAGAGGTGGAGGCAGACAAGGTGACGTGGCCCATACTGACAAAGGAATTGGGCAATGACCTGTCAGCGCTTTACAGCAACATTAACATTACGACGGGAAAGATAAAGGATTTTCTCGTGAAAAACGGAGTGAAGGAAGAGGAGATTACGGTAAACGCCCCTACCGTGATAGATATGAACGCCAACCAATACAACCAGCAGATACACACGTTCCGTTACAACATAACGTCAACGATAACGGTAACATCGCGCAACGTGAAACTGATACGCAGCATAATAGCGCGGCAGGGCGAGTTGCTGAAACAAGGCGTTGCCGTGGTTGACGGCGGATATGAAGGCAGGGTGGAATACGAATACGTTTCCTTCCAGCAAATGAAGCCCGAAATGATGCAGGAGGCAATAAAAAACGCACAGACCACGGCAGAGAAATTTGCAGAAAACAGCAACAGCAAAATCAACAAGATTATGACTGCCGACCAAGGGCAGTTCTCAATCTCCGACCGCGATGCCAACACTCCATATATCAAGAAAGTAAGGGTTGTCACCACCGTCACTTATTCGCTGAAAGATTGATGACGTTACATTATATTGTTAAAAATATAAATTAAGGAGTAAAAAACTTTATTTTCGCGATGCTTCGTGTTGCGGAGTTAATTATTTTTCGTAACTTTGCGGTATGAAATGGAGAAATTATATTTTGGCATTTGCGGCATGCGTATGCAGTGTAATAGCGGCGCAGGCGCAGGAGAACGTGCAACAATATGCCGTTCCGCAGGCGGATATGCCTGAGGGTATGTCGAAAGAAACGATGATGCAGGAGGCGGCTATGCCCATTGACTCCATGGCATTGCCGAGGCTGAACGCCTTGGGGCAAGTGCCGCCTATGGGATGGCGGTGGTACGGCATGTACCCAATGTACCCCGGCATCGGTTGGGGCAACTGGGAACTGCACAAGGGGCTGAACATGAACTTAGGTGCATCGGTGTTTGCGCAATTCGGCAAGCACGCACGCCACGGGGCAGGTTTCTCACAGAACATATCGGCGATGTATGCCATGCCGATTACCGATAAACTGTCATTTGCAGCAGGAGGATATTTCAACAACACCTATTGGGGGCACGACACATACCGTGATGCAGGGCTGTCGGCAGTGCTCGGATATAGATTTGACGAGCACTGGGAGGCATACATCTACGGGCAAAAATCGCTCGTGAGCAACAACTACATACCCTATTCACTCTATGACATGAACGCACTCGGCGACAGGATTGGTGCTGCCGTGAAATACAACTTCAACAAGAATTTCAGCATAACACTTTCCGTGGAAAAAGAATGGGCGGACAATTTCTATCCAATCCACATACCGCCACGGGAAATGAATAAATCTCTCTCTCCGTGACGGGAAATTGGTATCTTTGCAGCCCCTTACAAAAGGAGACATAAGATGAGCCATCCACCCAGTATGCAAAGATATTTGGGTTTCTGCGATGTACAAGCAAGGTTTTTCCGCAAGCATTTTTTGCGAAAAAAGTTTCTGAAAAGTTTGGCGATATCAAAAAATTGTAGTACCTTTGCATCGAATTTCTGAAAAATAGAATTTATCAAGGCTCCTTAGCTCAACTGAATAGAGCATCTGACTACGGATCAGAAGGTTGCAGGTTTGAATCCTGCAGGAGTCACAAAATTCTTGAAACAGTTATTAGATAAGTGTAAATTTATCAGGGCTCCTTAGCTCAACTGAATAGAGCATCTGACTACGGATCAGAAGGTTGCAGGTTTGAATCCTGCAGGAGTCACAAAAAGGGAAACATTCGTTTCCCTTTTTTATTTGTATCATATTAGGACATATGTTTTGGATTATGTCCTATTATTTAACAAATTTGAGAAGCTGTTTCACTATTACTTTTCTCCTACACAATCTTGTGATTCGGTTGGGGTTCGAACCCAAGACCCACGCCTTAGAAGGGCGTTGCTCTAATCCAACTGAGCTACCGAACCAGCCTTTATTGTAAATGTGTTTCAGAAAAACGATGCAAAGGTAGTGCTTTTTTCCGAGAAAACACTATATTTGTATGTTAAATTTAGCAAAAAGCCCTCAATGATTCGTTGTATTAAGTAAAATATAATCTTCTATCACCTCGTCGCAAAGCGGTGCTATATCCTCGGCGGCGTTGGTGGTGGAAAGTCCGACAACATACATGTTTGCGGCGCGTCCCGACTTCAAGCCGTTGAAACTGTCCTCAAACACAACACAGTCCTCCGGTGCGGCAGCGAAGCGCGCGGCAGCCTTCAGATAACAATCAGGATGTGGCTTGCTATATTCGAAATCCTCGGATGTAAGTATCTCGTCGAACAACTGGCGGAACTCCGGACGGCGTTCATAAACGGCATTCATTTTCACTTGGTTGCTGCTCGTAACCACCGCCGTCTTAACGCCACGCTGTCTAATCGCCTTTATAAATTCCTCGAAACCAGCCACATACTCAAACCGCATTGTGCGCTCAAACTCATTGAGACGGTCGGTAATGAGAGCGCGCACTTTCTCTAACTCGCCGGTAAAATGATTGTCAAAAATTTGCACGAGCGTCTGCCCTTTTATCCTGTGTTCCAGTCCTGGGTCATCGGGGTGAAACTCCCTGCACTGACTGCCCCAAAACTCCGTGTATTGAGGCTCTGTGTCAAACACTACACCGTCCAAATCGAACAGTGCCACCTTAAAATCGTTCTTCATAATGATTGAAATTTGATGCAAAGATAGTGTATTTTTGCAAAATATTCAAATAATATTTGGTAAATAATCATATTTATTGTACTTTTGCGCAGTAATCAACTTATAAAACCGAAAAGAAAATGAAATATAATACGATAGTTTTAGGCTGTATGGCAATGCTCACTGCATGCTCGTCGGCAACGGGGGACGCTCCCAAATTAGAGTTTGGCAAAGCCACGGCGGAAAAGACGATAAGGATTGAAAACAGCGAGACCTCGCCGAAGATAGACATATCAATAGACATACCCTACGCCAAAGGCGACGACAGCCGTGCGAAACTGATAAACAACACCATAGAGGATTATATCTTTATGATGCAGGGACTCACAATGCAGCAAGCGGTCGATTCATTCGCGAACAAGCGAGGCAAGGACTATATTGCCGACTTCGCCGACTTCTACAAGCAAGACAAAGAGGAAGGTCAGCGCAGCGGATGGTATGAATGCCACTATGACCTGAAAGCGCACACGGAGCAGAAAGCCGACACGATAGTGAACTATATCTTCGAACTTGACACCTATGACGGCGGAGCACACGGACTGATGACAAAAGGCGTAATAAACTTCAGCGTCAACACAGGCAAGCAAGTGACACTTGACGATGTGCTCCTGCCTGGTTATGAGCATCGCCTCACCGAACTGCTGCTCGACAAACTGATGAAACAAACGGGGGCGAAAAACATTGACGAACTGAAGGAGAAAGGCTATCTGTACAGTATGGATATGTGTCCGTCGCAGTCATATATAATAAACGACGACGGCATCACCTTCATATATAACCAATATGAGATAGCACCATACGCCATGGGAATGACGGAACTGCAAATGGACTGGAAAGAGTTGAATGACGTTGCCCCAAACCATAACTGAAAAAAGACAACAAGCCGAATGGAAACAATAAGAAAATATTTCAAGGATTTGTCCGAAAAACAAGTGACGCAATTAGAAGCCCTCAACGAACTTTACCACGACTGGAACTCGAAGATAAACGTCATCTCGCGAAAGGACATCGACAACCTATACCTGCACCACGTGCTGCACTCAATGGCTATTGCCAAAGCCATAAATTTTCGCGCAGGAACGAGCATTCTCGACTTCGGCACAGGCGGCGGCTTCCCCGGCATACCGTTAGCAATAATGTTCCCCGAATGCACGTTCAGGCTCATCGACGGCACGGGAAAGAAAATCCTTGTGGCAAACGAAGTGATAAACGCAATAGGGCTGAAAAACTGCCGTGCAGAACAGATGCGCGGCGAGAACGAGAAAGGCAAGTACGACTTTGTTGTGAGCCGTGCCGTAATGCCCCTGCCCGACCTTGCAAAGATTGTGCGCAAAAACATTTCCACGCGCCAAAAGAATGCCCTGCCCAACGGCATTATATGTCTTAAGGGCGGAGAGTTGCAGGCTGAGATTAGTCCTTTCAAGAATATCGTGGAGACGACGGAACTCTCCACTTTCTTCGAGGAAGAATGGTTTAAGCAGAAATATATTATTTATTTGCCTGTATGAGAATTGAACGTTTTGTAGTAAATCCCTTTCAGGAAAACTGCTACGTTGTCAGCGACGACAGCAAGGAGTGCGTGATAATAGACTGCGGTGCTTTCTTCAAGGAAGAGCGCTCCGCCATCGTAGACTATATAGACAAGAACGGGCTCAAACCGCAGCATCTTCTATGCACTCACGCCCACATAGACCACTGCTTGGGAAACAACACCATATACGAGCACTACGGACTGAAACCCGAAGTACACGGCGACGACGAACAACTGATAGAAATGCTGCCACAGCAATCGGAATTGCTTATGCAATACCGTCTGGACTACCAGATGCCGCCCGTAGGACGCTATTTCACAGAAAGAGATACAATAGTTTTCGGCAAGCACAAATTTAGTATCATACACACGCCAGGGCACACTCAGGGCTGCGTGTTCTTCTATTGCGAAGAGGAAAAGACAGCCTTTTCCGGCGACACCCTTTTCCGCATGAGCGTGGGGCGCACCGACCTGCCCACTGGCAACCATCAAGCCCTGATGCAATCGCTGCACAAAGTGCTCACCACCCTACCCCACGACACAACCGTGGTTTGCGGTCATGGACCGCAAACCACAATCGCAGACGAGTTGGCAATGAACCCATATTACATACATTAGAAATTTGCGTAATAATTGAATTATTATTTGCATAATAAATAATTTATTATTACCTTTGCAGAGTCAAAAAGAAAACAAAGCAAATGCCAACAATAGAAGAAGCAGAAGAGTATAAACGGCAGATAGAACAAATGCTGAAGGCACTCGCAGAGTGGGACACTAAAAAACCGGTGAAAGACAAGTTGATAAATGAATACATCGACAAGTGGAAAGCAGCACATGAGGCTCTGCTGGGATTGGGCATACAACTGGAAAACGAAGACTAAGAAAAATAAAAAGGAATATGAGAAACTTGAACACCTACATAAAGAACCCGACGCACAAACTGATAGCCAGTGCATACGCGAAAGCCACGACACCAGAGGAACTGGAGGCGGTCAAACAATACCAGCACGAGTTACAGGCTGCTATGACACCAGAAGAGAAAGAAGCCTTCGACCGCGAGTTTATGGAAGACCACTTCCGCATACTGACAGCAATGGACGAGGATATCAACGAATGGCGGTCGGAAGCCATAAGAAGGAAAATGGGCGATATGCCAAAGTTCATCAACTGGACGCAGATAGCCAGCACTTATTTTGGCAAGAGCCAGTCGTGGCTTATGCAGCGCATCAACGGCAATCAAGTGAACGGCAAGGAAGCGCACTTCAACGCAGCAGAGGCAAAGCAACTGGAGGCTGCCCTGCACGACCTTGGTCAGAAACTGTTGTCTATAGCCTTCTAACGGCAGGCAGTTCTCTAAAAATGCAAATAAAAGCCTTTTCTATGCTCTTAATAGAGTTTTGAAAAGGCTTTTATTCATTTGCCCAGATAGGTTTGGCGGTCTTTGATAATGCCGCTGAAATTTTCCAGTGCCCAGCCTACAAGATTGTGGATAAGTGGCATCAGCGAGCGCGAGCGGTCGGTCAAGGCATATTCCACACGCGGCGGCACTTCGGCGTATGCCTGTCGCTGCACAAGACCGTCGGCTTCAAGGTCGCGCAGTGTTTTGGTAAGCATCTTTTGCGAGATGTCGGGAATGTTTGTTTCTATGGCTTTGAAGCGCATGGGGGTCTCATTGCCGTCGAGGGTGAGCAGCACGAGGATTGACCATTTGTCGCCTATCCGTGTCAATACGTTACGCACGGGGCACTCGGGGAACATCGGGTCTGTAACGTTGTTTTTTGGCATGTTCTTTTATATTTTTAAGATGATTTTTCCACCAGCCTTTCCTGCTTCAAGCAGGGTATGGGCTTCAGCGATGTCGTCCAATGCAAACACGTGGCTATAAAGCGGACGGACACACCCTCGCCGCATAAGGGAGAAAAGAGCGTCCACGGCTTGCCGGCTGGGATAGTTGGAGAAGAAGCCGGTGAGGAACACCCCGTTTGGTATTTGCTTTATTGGGTCGAAATGCTGTATGTTATATATTTTGCCTAATATGCCCGTTTGACACACATAGCCAGGACGGCTTACTGTCAACATAGAGTCGCGTAGAGTCTTTGGACCAATCAGTTCCAGCAGTTTGTTGGGTCTTACGGTAAGCGGTTGCCGGCTTATATTTCCGTCGTCAACAATGCAATGGTCGGCACCGAGGGCGCAAAGTTTCCCGAAAGACGAGGCATCGCGGGTGGTGGCTATTACCGTTGCGCCGATGGCTTTTGCCAACTGGACGGCAGCCTGCCCTACGGTGCTTGTAGCACCACGAATTAACAGTGTGTCGTCGGCAGTAAGCATCAGTCCGTCGGTGAGTGAGCCGTAGGCGGTATAGTAAGTCTCCGGCACGGCGGCAAGCGACACCCAATCCCAATCAGTATCAACCTTGAATACGTTTGCCTGTGGCAGCAGCGCATATTCGGCATAACTGCCATTGAACGAGCGCCCCATGCCGCCCATCATGGCAATAATCTTGTCGCCCGTGCGCAAATGGCTGTCGGAGGCATCTGCCACCTCGCCCACACACTCGATGCCAGGCACTATGGGAGTGTTTATATAATCGTTGTCAGCCTCTACCGTGCGCAGAAGCACTTCCGAGTGGTTGAGCCCTGCGGCTCTCACTCGCACCAGCACCCAGCCGGGGCGCACCTGCGGTATTGGCATCTCGCTTACATGCAAGTCTTCCGCCTTGCAGCAGCCGTTAATCATAATGGCTCTCATCGTGTAGTGTCTTTCCAACATTGAGGGTCGGGAGCATAAAAATTCCTTGTATATCCGTACGACACGGCAGGACAGCCGCGGCAGAAACGTAGCAATTCGCACTTGCGGCACTTCTCAAAACGTTCATGCCGGCGGTAAAAATCCATTCGCCGACCGTTGAAGACATCGCAAAGTTCCTCATTCGTCGTGCCTACATAGCTTTCAAAACGCCTGCACGCCATCAGCCGTCCTTCCGCCGTAATGGTGAAGTGGCAATTTCCGCAGTTGCAGCCGTCGTATATGGTATCATCGTCGAGTCCGTCGGGAATCCTGAAGAGTCCTTTTTCGTATAGGAACAGCGTCCATAGGTGGTCTTTCAGGTTGAACGTGGTTTCCGAATCCTTGTGCTGCTCGAACTTCGCCCAGCATTCGGCAAGGAATTCACGGTATCGTTGCGGTTCGATGTGCCAGTCCTCCCTGTGAGCCTTGTCCTCGCTCGTCGGGCAATAGCGCCCAAAGGCAAAGATGTCTGCCTTGTGTTCCACAACGACCTCTATAAGTTGCGGTATCTCATTAATGTTCGTGGCAGATACCGTCGACATAACGGCACAATGCATTCCACTCTTGCGGATTGTCCCGATGGCTCGCAGCGTATCGTCGTAAGACCCTGGGCGGCGGAAGCGGTCGTGCGTCTCACGAAGTCCGTCAAGCGACACCTGGTATTTCCTGCAACCGAGCGCCTTCAACCGTCGACACATCTCGTCCGTAAGGTGGAACGGATTACCCATAATGGTAAACGGAATGCCGCGCGAATGTACCAGTTCGAGGAAATCCCAGAAGCGGCTGTGCAGAATGGGGTCGCCTCCTGTAATATACAAATATGGCTGGCGCTTCATTCGCTCACCCATCCGTTCAATGTTTGCAAGCACTGCCACAAGTTTCTCCCAAGGCGTTTCCGTCAGTTTCGGATGGCTTTCGGAAAAAATGTAACAGTGCTTGCAACGCTGGTCGCACTCGTCAGTAATATGCCACTGGAATGCAAAGTAATCCATACAATCTTTTTACTTCTCGCCGGCACCACAGGCAGAACCGCAGGCGGCTGGCTTATCCTCGGCAGGCTTGTCGCCGGCACCGCAGGCAGAGCCACAGGCAGCGGGCTTATCCTCGGCAGGCTTGTCGCCAGTGCCGCAGGCAGCGCCGCAAGCGGCAGGTTTCTCACTTTGCATCATCATTCCCTGTGCGCTGTGCGCAAAACTAAAATCTATTCTTTTCATCGTTTACAAAATATTTAAGTTACACATAACGGCTCTTTTCTCCGTAATCGCCGCAAAGGTACTACATTTGTGTTAAATGACAAATAAGGCACTCTAAAGTGTGTTACTTTCGTTTGGTAACTATTGTTTATTTTCAACGACTTACAAAAATAAAGATTATATTTTTTTAGGGTTTAATTGTTTAATGCCTCAAAACCATTCTGCCTCCCGACGACGGGAATTATCTTTGGTGAATTTCCAGCCAGCAACCTTGTATAGCAATCCGCCAAAACTCCGTGCGTGGGAAGGGCATACGCTGATGCAACGACAGCAGGATATACAGACGGAATTGTCAGTAAGATAAGGATTGGCTTTGTCAATAACGCCAGCAGGACATTCCTGTGCACATAGTCCGCAACGTGTGCATTTTCTTTTGTCAGCCTTTGGGTGTATAGGCACTCTTGCAGGGGTGAGATAAGGGCGGTTTCCTTTCACCGTCTCCCTGTTGAAAGCCTCGACACCAGCAATACGGCGGCGGCATAAGTCGGCAAACAGCGCGATGTTTTTCATATCGGCTTCATCGGGGCGATTTGTCGCCACTTTGGGGAATATGCGGTGCTCAGCGATGAATGCGCCGGCGGCAACGACCATAAATCCCTGCTGCTCTGCAATGTCGCACAACTCTACGAGGGCATCGTCGTAGTCGCGGTTTCCATACACGCACACGGCAATGGCTTTTTGCCCTTTTCCTTGGATTGCCTTCAGGCGTTCGGCGGCAATCTGCGGCACACGACCGGCATAGACAGGAACACCCAATATGACAATATCATTATGGTTCATAACCGGACTCTCTGACTGTTGAACAGCCAGGCTCACGAAATTGCACTCACCGCCCAATTGCCCTGCGATAGCGGCAACGATGCGTCTTGTTGTCTCTGTGGCACTGAAATATATTGCGTGTATCATTTTTTTTGCAGTTTTTAGTTGTTGGTTTCCCTATCTATGAAATAATGCTATGAGTATAAAATAATATTTGCAAAGTTAAATGTTATTTTCATAACCACAAAGGGAAAATACAAGATTTAACATTTTGCCGATATTCTTGTACATCTTTTCCTTTAAAACAAAGAAAGAAATACAAAAAATTACACTTTTCCAATACATTTTCCACCTGTTTTTTACATTTTTCCAAGATTTTATCGTTTTCACCTTTAACTGAATTTTGCCACTTTGCCACATTGCCACATTAATGAATTTTGTGACAAAATGACAAGTGACAAAGTGACATTAAGCTTTTTCCAGTGTTCAGCGTTTAGTGATTAGTGTTTAGTTACTGATTGTAAGTAATATAATTCTATAATAATATATAAATATTATTATAGGCTATTAGGATACGCCTCCTCTCTATAAGTGCAAACCACCTTAATGTCACTTTGTCACTTGTCATTGTCACATTTTCGTGATTTAACGCACTTAACTTCATTGGCGCACGAACCTATGTGCAATGGGCATCGAAACGGCATTCAAGAGGCATCGAGAATAGTTAGTTATAAATGATTAGTGTTCAGTGTTTAGTTGGTTGTCTGGCTGAACACCAAAGAAAAGGCGGTTTACATCTTATAAGACAAGATTGTCGTTTCGTTAACAGATTTTTACAAGTTACATAGTACCTATTTTTGGCTTTAGCAGAAACTTGCAGTACCTTTGCATCTAATCGCGAAAGAGAGCGTTCTTTGAAATGATTACATAAAATCACCTCACTAATCACTGAACACTAAACACTAATAACTTAACACTATTCACTCATCACTAACCTTAAAACTTTTTCCGTTGACGGAGACACACGGCAGACATCGCTTGTGCGACGACCAACAAGCCATACGATAGTGTCGGTAGCATCAAGAACGGCAAGTTGCTCGCGCCGCTCAAAATAAGGACACTTGATGTCGGTAAGGAAATCGCTCACAAGTTTTGTGCCTTTCATTCCGAAAGGACGGAAACGGTCGCCCTGCCCTATCCTGCGAACGGTGAGAGGAAACACAACCCTGTCGGCATCGAGCGTGGCAATGTTTGGAGAACGCGATATAGCGGTGTCGGCAGCAGGAAGGGTCTCGACTTTCAGTTTGCGGCTGTCGGGCAAGACGTAAGTGCCGTCGAAAGGAACGGAAAGAGGCTTGAAATCGGGCACGGTGCTGCTGCCAATCTCGATGGTGTCACGACCAATGACGGCAATGTGGGTGGCACTCTTGAACAGTCTGCCAACGCTGCTGCTTTTTGCCGCAGACATAATATCAGCCACCTGCGAGCCATAAAAACCGTAGGGCAAGAGCAGTTCGTAGAGAATTGTCAATGGCGCATCATGTTTCAGCAGGGCAGGAATGGAAATATTGCCGTCAGCGGAAAACACCTCGTTGCGACACTGACCGATATGCGCATCAAGGATTTTCTCGATATCGGTCATAAGTTGCGCCGTATGGGCAATGTTGTCAGAAGCACCCGGATTTATCTTTTGCAACGCAGGCACGATGTGGTGGCGAAAGACGTTGCGAGTGGCATCGTCCTCAAGATTGGTGCTGTCAACAACATAATCCTGCCCAATGTCAGCGAGATAACGCTCAATATCCTCACGTCCCACGCAGAGCAACGGACGGACGACGAAGCCGTTGCGAGGACGTATGCCCACCATGCCGTGAATGCCTGTGCCTCGCACCAAGTTCATCAGTACCGTCTCCACCAAGTCGTCACGATGATGCGCCACGCAAATAGCCGCAGCCCCGATGTCCTTGCGCAGTTGCCCGAAATAGGCATATCGCAGGTTGCGTGCCGCAAGTTCGATGCTCTGCTTGTGAAGGGCAGCATACTGGCGTGTGTCGAAATGCACCCTATGCAACGCCACTCCACGCTTTTCGCAAAGGTCGGCAACGAAACGCTCGTCACGGTCGGACTCATCGCCACGCAAATGGAAGTTGCAATGCACAGCCTCAACATCGTAGCCCAATTCCAACAATATAAGCAACAAGGCAACGCTGTCTGCACCGCCGCTGAGGGCTACAAGACACTTTGCCGATTTGTCGAGCAGCGAGTGTTCCGCAATATATTGTGCTACCCTCTTCATTGTTGTCTCTTCGTGATTAATGATATATTACCCAATGTTAATGATATTTGTTGCAAAGATAATAAAAATGATTTGAAAATGTCGAGATATCAGGAAATAAAATATATTATTATTGCTTTTTTCAGATAAAATGCTTACCTTTGCTGAAAAATTTAGTAATTTAATTTAAAAGATTGTACTTATGAAATTACATATATTAGAGGGAAGTTGAAAAAAGTCCTAACTCTTTCATACTTCCATAACAACTAAAATCATTAACTCACGGTTGTTATATTGTTTTCACTAGTGTCCACAAATGGTAAATATATGATAAAAATGTTATATAATTTGCTCAAATAAAATATTTCCACTAAATTTGCAGACAATAATTAAAACAAAGCTAACCATAAATAATTATGAAGAAAAAACTATTGTATGTAAGTTGTATGTTGTTGGCTGTAACGAATGTTGCCGCTGACAACGTGCAAAAAATTGACGCATCGAAAGTAAAACAGATTACTTTCAGCGGCACCAACGTAACCATCAAGTACAATGACGGAACTGCTGACCTGACAACCGACATGGAAGCTGTTACTATAGATTTTAGCAAGGTAACGAGTGTTGAGGAGCGTATCGCCATTTCTAAGAAAGAAGGTTTGGAGGGCAAGCCTGTATATAACCTCAACGGCCAGTTGGTAGGCAACAGTGTTGCTCGTCTTTCCAAGGGCATATACATTATTGATGGCAAAAAAGTGATTATTAAATAACGGAAGGAGGCGCAAATATGAAGAAACTGACAATCTTACTAAATATGGTGATTGTACTAATGGGCATGAACGTCAAGGCGCAGACTTGGAACACTGCTGCGGAAAACGACTACTCAGTGGCTTCAAATACCAATATGAACCAAGCTATCCTGACATTGAAAGACAATAGCAGGAAATACTACAATACAGCAGACGTGACAAGCATTGACATCAGTGGTAACAATATAACCGTGAAGCAAAATGCAGGAGAATATACCTTTGTCGACAAGATTGCCGACATCACTTTCCGCAAGGCAGAGCAGGGAGGTGACATTGAGAATTCCGAAGATGGCGTGCAGATAATCAAGGCTGGTGGCTGGTTGGAGAGTGCATACGTTGAGTTTGCTAATTTTGAAAATGCTGAGAACTACAATGTGTATGTCAAGGGCGGACAATATAGCGAATATACCAAGATTGACAATCAGCTGATTCGCAGCTATGGAACGTACAACCGTGCAGATGCCATGGGATTGAACTCAGGAACATATTCCTTAAAGGTTGTTCCCGTCATCAACGACACAGAGGTTTCGTCTGCAGCCAATGAGGCAAAAAATATTATTGTAAAGAACTTCAATCGCGACGGCTATGCACATTATAACGCCATCGCAGGTATCGGTGCCTATAACAATGACGGTACACTTAAGGATGGCGCACGTGTTATTTATGTCAGCAAGGCGAATGCCAAGACCATTCAGCTTTCTATGAATGTAGGAAAGAATGAAGAGACGCGCACAGGCATCCAAGATATTATCCAAGCATACGAAAAGGGTGAGGAAACACGTCCGCTGGCGATTCGCATCATCGGGCAGTTGAAGAAAGGCGACATGCCAACACTCGGCAGTTCTGCTATCGGCCTGCAAGTAAAAGGAAAGAATCAAAACATGAACCTCACTATTGAGGGTGTGGGCAATGACGCCACATTCCATGGATTTGGTGTCTTGATGCGCAACTGTAGATATGTGGAATTGCGCAACTTTGCCGTTATGATGCACCCTGAAGACGGCATCAGCTTCGATACTAACAACGAACACGTTTGGGGACATAATTTGGACATCTTCTATGGCGAAAACAAAGGTGGCGACAAGGCTAAAGGCGATGGCTCTTTCGACGTGAAGGGCACATTATATTGCACCGTTTCCGACAACCATTTCTGGGATGCAGGCAAATGTACCCTAAACTCTAATGGCGACGAGGTTGACTTCGTAACCTATCATCACAACTGGTATGACCACAGCGACTCTCGCCATCCCCGTGTCCGCAAGTCAAAGCGTCTGCACGTCTTCAACAACTATTTTGATGGAAACGCCAAGTATGGAGTTGGTGCAACGACGGGCTCTTGTATCTTTGTGGAAAAGAATTACTATCGTAACTGCAAATATCCTATGCTTATCTCTAAGCAAGGCTCTGACATTCATAATGGCGTTGGTTCCAGCAGCGACACGAAGGGTACTTTCTCCAGCGAGGACGGTGGAATGATCAAGGCTTTCGACAACTATATGACTGGTCAGACAAGCTTCGAGCCATATATTGCGGGAGACGCTACTTATAGCAAGCATTTTGACGCATATGTGGTGGAAAACCGTAACGATGAAGTTCCTGCCGAGGTTGTCACCTTGCAGGGGGGCACGGGCTATAATAATTTTGATATTGCCAGCGACTTCTATAATTACACTCCAGACGCAAAAGAGGATGTTCCTACTATAGTCACTGGTGCCTATGGCGCCGGTCGTTGTGAAAAAGGTGACTTTAAATGGATTTTCAACAACGCTACGGAAGACGGGAACTCAGACGTTATCAATGACCTCTCTAATGCCCTGAAGAACTACACAGGAGAACTCGTCAAGGTTTATGGAGATATGGGAGCAGATAGTGGTGAGCAAGGAGGAGATGAAGGAGAAGGCGGTGAACAAGGTGGTGAGACCACTCCAGAAGGAACTATCTTTGCATCGTTCGATGGTTCTCCATCACATAGTATGTTTATTGCTAATGACAACTATGGTGATGGCAAGATTACCTATAACGGAATTTATTATAAGAAAGGTGAGAAGATGGATAGCAAAGGAGCTATAACTTTTACCCCAACTAAAGACTACAACATGAGCCTCGTTTTAGCTACAGCAAAGAATGGTCGCGATGTAAAGATTAATGGCACAACCACTTCCATTCCTGGTATAGAAAACACAGAAGGAGCATACTATCAGTTAGACCCTATTGCAATCACAGCTGGTACAGAGTATACACTGACCAAAGGCAGCGCAGAAAGCATAGTGATGCTCATCATCCTTGAGCCAATAGATAACGAATTTTAATATATCAGATAAATAACTACCCCAAAAATGAATATTCATTTTTGGGGTAGTTATTTATTAAGATAATACTTTTTTGTTATTTTTACCAAGCTAATCAATAAGTCCGTGGTCCGAAAATAGTCGTGCCTATTCTTACCATATTACTATTACACATACAAGCAATACGATAGTCATCGGACATACCCCAAGAACGACAGTCAAAATATTCTGCATCAGCAAAATATTGTATTTTAAATTCGCTAAACAAATTTGCAGCTATCGTAAACTCTTCACGAATCTGCTCTACATCATCTGTGTAACTTGCCATAGCCATAAGTCCACGAATACACACATTTTCAAATGTACGCCATTCATCGTCTGCAAGCATCTTACGCATTTCATCTGGTAGTAGTCCAAACTTTGTTTCCTCGTTGGCTACACGGAGTTCCAACAATATATCTATAACTCTATTATATTTTGCTGCTTGACGATTTATTTCACGCATTAAACGGATTGAGTCAACAGCCTCAATCATAGAGATATACGGAGCGATATATTTTACCTTGTTGGTCTGCAAATGACCTATGAAATGCCACTCGATGTCCTTGGGCAACCTCTCGTGCTTGCCACGCAGTTCCTGCTCCTGGCTCTCGCCGAAGATGCGTTGCCCCTCGTCGTATGCAGCCATGAGATACTCGTCACCGTGAAACTTGCTGACTGCAACGAGCGACACATCTTCTGGCAGTGAGGCACGAATCTTGGCAAGATTGCCTTTCACATCGTAGTCAATCATAGATATTCGGGCTTTGCTTCTGCCTCTTTCTTCACTGCGTGTTCATAGACATCCATCAACGATGTCTCTGCAACCGACACTATAAGATAGTCAATCATCGTGCCGCTCATGGTTTCTTCGATTCCTTTCACAGCACCAGTCAGTGTGCCGGCATTTACAAGATAGTTCACGTTTGAGCGTTTTTCTTTGTTGCTCTTCTCGTCTATGGTTATGAACTGCAAACGCACCTTATACCATTTATCGGCAGCATCTGCATCGTCGAAGAATATTTCGCTGTATGCAGCCTTCTTTATGTCGGTTATCGTAAACTCTCCGCTAATGAACATCGACATTTCTTCCATAATGCGATTCTCGGCTTCCGTAAAACTCAAGGCATCCACAGCATAACACTCTGTAACCTTCTTCTGCATACCGTCGTCCATAGTCTTTTCGTAGCGTATCTTACATTCAAACCACGTTGCTGTTCTACTTCTCATATTATCTATATTTCTTTGTTTTTCAATATAATATCAAATTAAATCACAACAAGCAAAAGTTATTCGGTAAGAGCCTTTTGCTTTTCGTTTGCAATCTGCTCAATCACTTCTGCCGCAATGCTCTGACTTGTCTGTGGGTCGATGCCTGTCTGTGCTGCTATATCAACCTGCAATTTCATCAGTTCCTCTATTGCCGCCTGGTTAGCAGTCACAAAACTTCTCTCGTTTCCACTGCTATATTTCTTGCTATATATACCTGAAAGTATCCTGTCGGCTTCCCTTGCAAATCTGCGTTGGAATATCTTGGCAGCCTTGGCGCGGTATTCCTCCAGTTCCTTCTCCTTTTCTGGTGTCATATTGCTGGCGGTGTCGGTCATTATGTCTGTCATCGCAGCCACTGGGTCATAACCATACTCTGACAGGATTTCATCCATGTCATCCTTAGGTGCAGGCTTGACGTATTCCACCTGGTTATTGTCAGGGGTAAACGAAAAATATATTCCAACAACGAGCAATGCAACTGCGGCTGCTATGCAAAGCTCAATTACCGAACGACGTGTTGTACGATAACGCTTAAGCGCACGCCTCATACCGTTGAGAGAATCATATCTTTCTTCAGGAAATATTCCCGTTGCCTTTGCAAGCATCTTGTTATACGCAGACGGCATTCCTGCCTGACTGAAAACAAAATTAAGAAGCTTGCCGACGGAGAATACATCGCAACGCTCGTCTATCGTGCCACCACTTAATACCTCTGGAGCAATATAGTCTTCATATCCCTTGTAAAACTCTTCGAGATTGTTGCCTTGCAGGTAGAACGAGCCATGACTGATGAGTGCAAGATTGTTGGTCTTGCGGTTTATGAACACGTTATGCGGACTGAAACATACGTGATAGATACCATTTGGGTGGCACACACTCCCCCACTCCACAATCTGTTCTAATAGCCTGTCAACAAACTTTGTATCAGCACACATCGCCGGGTTCTCGTTCAAAAGCTGCGCAATAGAGATGAAATTACCTGCATCGGTTTTCAATTCCGTACATTCTTCGTTGAGCGAGAAATGCAGTTGGCTTTCATTTTGTATTGCCTCAATCGCTTCAATTTCCTTATACAGCTGAGACATAAATATCCCATCTTCGGCAAGATTAGCTTTGAGCGTAAGAACGTTATCATACTTGCGGTCTACACGCTTTTTCTGAAACACACCTATCGGGGTATTCTCACTACGTCCGCCACTGGCTTCCTGCATATTTACCAATTCCTCAAAGTTCATCGGTCTTGTTGTTTTTATCTTGTTTTACACTTGTGCAAACTTTAATATTCGCGCACCACGTTTTGCAATAGTCATTGCTATCGTGCCGTCCTTTACGAGCCATGCATCAAAATTCTCGCCCGTAAGAAGGTCGGTAGCAGTAGCTTTCTTCTCTATTATTTTCAGGAAGTCGAATGCATGTGCAGGTATGCGCACCTCTGTGTGCCTGTCGCAGTCATCGAAATTGACCACAACCAATATCATTTCCTTGTCTGCCTTGCGCAGGAAAGCATACTGCCTTTCGGCATTAAACTTGTCTGTCCACGGATTTGCATACATTAGATCGTAGAACTGCCCCTTGCTGAAAGCCTTTTCCTTGTTGGCAATCGTCAATACGCGCGCGTGTACATTCTTTAGATATTTTTCTTCATCGGAAAGTGAGTTCCACGAAGCACGGCAAATTGTATCAACACTCCAATAGTCGAAAATTGTGGTGCGTCCGTCGTAACCGCTGAAACCTTCCTTATCCATACCTCGTTCGCCATATTCCTCACCGAAGTACAACATAAAAGGATTTGTACCCATCAGCGCAGAAACTACAAAGGCAGGAATTCCCTTGCATCCATTGCCTGCAAAGAAATCGCTTGCAACACGCTGCTCATCATGGTTTTCAAGGAAATACAGCATGTGGCTGCGTATATCGTCAGTAGCCTGCCATGCACCTGTAATAGCCTGTGCCCCACAGTGATGGCAAGTAACGGCACGCATTACATCATACATACCCACCTTGTCATATAAATAATCGAAACCACAATGGATATAAGTGCGATATTCAGCAGGATTATATACCTCGCCAATGAAAATGAAATCGGGATATTTCTCTTTTACCTTTGCCGTGGCGTATGACCAAAATGCTGCCGGCACCATTTCTGCCATATCACAACGCACGCCGTCTACGCCTTTATCTGCCCAAAACAGCAGTATGTCTGTCATCTTCAACCATGTGTCTGGTATTGGGTCAAAATGTCCGATGCGCGTCCAGTAGTCAACTCCATAGTTCAGTTTTACCGTCTCGTACCAGTCGTTTATACTTGGGTGGTTGTCAAAATGGTCGTTGCCAGTCGCCTTTGCCGGAATCTCCGTGTACGCATACCTCTCACCAGCCTGTTTGTCGATATAAGGCTCAAACGAGCAACCGGGACAATAGTAGAAATTGTTCTGAGGGTTGAAGCCTTCCTCCACGTTGTCATCCTCGCCGAAATCCTTAACACCTTCGGGTCTGCACACAGACTTGTACTGGCGTGCCACATGGTTGGGAACGAAATCAATTATCATCTTCAACTTTGCCCTGTGGGTTCGAACCACGAGAGCCTCGAACTCCGCCATACGTTTTTTAACGTTAGTAGCCAAGTCTGGGTCAACGTCATAATAGTCGGTAATGGCGTATGGAGAGCCAGCATTGCCTTTTACTACGGCACGATGCTGGGCAGGAATACCGAAATTAGTGTAGTCCGTCTTCGTTGCATGACGTATCACACCAGTGTACCAAACATGGGTGATGCCCATTTCACGTATTTTTTTCAATACACTCGCATCGAAGTCGGCAAATTTTCCACAACCATTTTCGGCAATCGCACCGTTCTCTTTACGAGTAGTGTTGCGATTGCCGAAAAGTCTTGTAAAAATCTGATATACAATTATCTTGCTCATTGAATTCCCTGAACAGTCACATTCTTATCAATACGTGAAATCATGCCTTGCAGTGCCTTGCCCGGACCACACTCCGTAAAGTCGTCAGCACCTGCTGCTATCATATTCTGCACGCATGATGTCCAGCGCACGCTGCTCGTAAGCTGTGCAATAAGGTTTGCTTTTATGTCAGCAGGCTCAGTATGTGCCTTGCCGTCAACATTCTGGTATACTGGGCACTTTGGTGCATTTACTGTAGTTGCTTCTATTGCTGCCTGCAACTCGTCCTTTGCCGGCTGCATGAGCGGAGAGTGGAAAGCACCACCCACCTTAAGCGGCAATGCACGCTTTGCACCAGCTTCCTTGATTTTCTCGCAGGCCTCATTAACTGCATCTACGTTTCCGGAGATTACAAGTTGTCCGGGGCAGTTATAGTTTGCCGGTACAATAACATATCCTTCCTTGTTAATAGATGCACAAATCTCTTCTACCTTCTCATCAGGCAAACCTACGATAGCAGCCATAGTTGAAGGTGCTGCCTCGCATGCTTTCTGCATCGCCATTGCACGGGCGTAGACAAGTTTCAAACCGTCCTCAAAACTCAGTGCGCCGGCAGCCGTAAGGGCAGAAAACTCACCGAGAGAGTGACCTGCAACCATATCGGGTGCAAACTCTTCGCCAAGGCACAGTGCCTTGATTACGCTGTGAAGGAACACCGCAGGCTGAGTAACCTTTGTCTGCTTCAGTTCCTCGTCAGTGCCTTCAAACATTATGTCAGTAATACGATAACCGAGAATATCGTTTGCCTTCTCAAACAATTCCTTTGCCAATGGGTTGCTGTCGTACAGATCCTTACCCATACCTACGAATTGTGCTCCCTGACCGGGAAATACAAATGCTTTCATTTTCTTGTATTATTTATTTATAAATTTCATTTTTTAAGTATAGGTACTAATACACTGAATGTACTACCCTCTCCTACTGTTGACTCAACCATTACGTCACCACCGTTTTTCACAGCGAAATGCTTGCAAAGTTGCAGTCCCAATCCACTACCTTCTTCATTCTTTGTTCCGGCAGTTGATGTTCCTGCGCTGAACAGCGTCTCCAACCTGTCTTGCGCAATACCAACACCATAGTCGCGAATAGATATTTTAGCAAAATCACCATAGCGGCTCACTGTGATATCTATCTTGCTGTCCTCGTTGCTGAATTTTATGGCATTACTCATAAAATTACGAATAACGGTGTTGAGCAAATCCTTGTCAGCCCTGACCTCCATATTCTCCGTTCCCAAGTCAAGATTGAGTGTAATGTTTTTGTTCTTGGCTATCATCGTGAATATGTCGATTGCTCCCGGAACGACATCGTTAAGTTCAAAGTTCTGGAATGCCACGTGCAAGGAGCCTGTCTGACTCTTCGTCCATTTCAGCAAGTTGTCAAGCAAGTCGTGTGTCTCTTCCGTTTCTTTGTTGGCATTGTTTATCAACTCAAACATTTCCTCTCCAATCTGCTCGGGCGAAAGTACGTTTACAAGCAGGTTAAGCGTCATACGTATGCTTGCCATCGGAGAGCGCAGGTCGTGAGCAATAACCGAATACATCTTGTCACGATTATTAATCGTGGCTTTAAGTTCATCGTTCTGCTTTTGAATGAAATGACGTGCTGCCACAAGATTTATCTGATGCATAATACGCATCAAAAGTTCCTCTTTGTTGAATGGCTTTGTCAGGAAGTCGCTCGCACCGCACTTGAAGCCCTTAACCAAATCGCTCGTGTTATGGAGCGCAGTAAGGAATATTATAGGGATATGCTGCATCTCCGGATCTTGTTTCAGAATAACAGCCGTATCGAAGCCGTTAAGTTCCGGCATCATTACGTCGAGCAGAATCAAGTCGGGCTTTTCGCGCTTTGCTACCTCAATACACATCTTGCCATTATTTGCGGTGACAACTTGAAACTTTTCGTTGGAAAGCAATATCTTCAAAAGAAGCACGTTACTTACCACATCGTCCACGATAAGTATCTTGTAATCACTACGATTTAATTGCAGAAGATTTTTCATATATAATGCTTATTGTCGGTTCTTTATTTTAATTGAATGCAAAGTTACTAATATTTTTTGTATTGACCAATCTTTTTAAGCATTTTTATTTATATTCATTCCAACTCCGTATTGCAATGTCGTCAAGTGTCATAGTGCAGAAGGCATTTATGAATGCACTTGCAAGGCGACTATTGGTAATGAGGGGCACATTCAGGTCAATGGCTGCACGACGAATCTTATAACCATTGCTCAACTCATGTTGGGTGAGATCTTTTGGAATGTTCACTACCATGTCTATCTCCTTTTTGTGCAACAAATCAAGTGCCTGCGGCTGTCCGTCCTCCGACGGCCAATATACGAGTTGGTTTTCTATTCCGTTCTCCGTCAAATACTTTGATGTACCGCTCGTAGCATACAATTTGTAGCCATTGTCAATGAGTTTCTTCGCTGCACCAAGCATCTCCGCCTTTTGTTTTGCACTTCCCGTAGAAAGCAGAATGTTTTTCTCTGGAATGCGATGGCCTACGGAAAGCATACTCTTGAGCAATGCACAACTTGTGTCATCGCCAAGACATCCAACCTCGCCCGTTGATGCCATATCAACACCAAGTACAGGATCTGCCTTTTGCAAACGGTTGAACGAGAACTGACTTGCCTTTATACCTACATAGTCAAGGTCGAAAAGATTCTTCGACGGCTTCTCCACTGGCAGTCCAAGCATCACTTTAGTAGCAAGTTCTATCAAATTAATTTTCAACACCTTGCTAACAAACGGGAACGAACGTGATGCACGCAGGTTACATTCAATAACCTTTATGTCATTGTCGCGAGCCAAGAACTGAATATTGAAAGGACCGCTGATGTGAAGCTCCTTTGCAATAGCCTTGCTCACACGCTTTATTCTTCTCACTGTCTCGCAATAAAGTTTCTGCGGTGGGAACTGAATTGTCGCATCACCAGAATGAACACCTGCAAACTCGATGTGCTCACTTATTGCGTATGCTATAATCTCACCGTTCTTTGCCACTGCGTCCATTTCCACTTCCTTTGCGTGTTCAATGAACTGCGACACCACCACAGGATGGTCTTCGCTCACGTTTGCAGCAAGTTTCAGGAATTTCTCCAATTCCTCTTGGTTTGAACATACGTTCATTGCTGCTCCTGAAAGCACATACGACGGACGAACAAGCACAGGGAATCCCACTTCCTTTATAAACGCGTTGATGTCTTCCATTGACGTGAGTGCGCTCCAGGCAGGCTGGTCTATGCCGTTGCGTGTCAGCATTGAAGAGAATTTTGCACGGTCTTCAGCATTGTCAATATCCTTTGCCGTCGTTCCGAGTATCGGCACGTGTTGTTCATCAAGACGCATTGCAAGGTTGTTTGGTATCTGTCCACCTGTTGAGACAATGACTCCGTGAGGATTCTCCATTTCGATAATATCCATCACACGTTCGAATGTCAGTTCATCGAAATACAGACGGTCGCACATATCGTAGTCGGTAGATACCGTTTCTGGATTATAGTTAATCATCACAGAACGGTAGCCTTCCTTGCGTATGGTATTAAGTGCCTGTACGCCGCACCAGTCAAACTCCACGGAAGAGCCAATGCGATAGGCTCCCGAGCCAAGTACTATGATACTTCGCCTGTCACCAAGGAATTTTATGTCGTGCGCTGTGCCCGAGTATGTTATGTAAAGATAGTTTGTCTGTGCAGGATATTCGGCAGCAAGCGTGTCTATCTGCTTCACTACTGGCAATATTCCGTAGCTCTTGCGCAGCGAACGCACAGCTAATCCTGCCTTTGCCATACTGTTGAGTTCTGCCTCAAGCCCCACGGCGCGCGCTATCTGGAAGTCGGTAAAGCCATATATCTTCGCATTACGCAATGTTTCTTTGTCAAGATTGTTCACGCTGCGCAGCGACTTCAAGTGCTCGTCTATATCTATTATGTGCTTCAGTTTCTGCAAGAACCACTTGTCTATCTTTGTCAGTTCGTGTATTTGGTCAATGGTATATCCCTTATGCATTGCCTTCGAGATTATGAACACTCGCTTGTCTGTAGGCTCACGCAATGCTGCGTCTATGTCATCAATCTCAAGTTCCTTGTTCTCTACGAAGCCATGCATGCCCTGCCCTATCATACGCAGGCCCTTTTGTATTGCTTCCTCGAAGTTGCGACCTATTGCCATTACCTCGCCGACCGATTTCATCGACGACCCAAGCTCTTTGTCTACGCCACGGAACTTTGACAAGTCCCAGCGTGGTATCTTACACACCACATAGTCGAGTGCCGGCTCAAAGAATGCACTTGTGGTTTTAGTCACGGAGTTCTTTAGTTCAAAAAGTCCGTAACCCATACCAAGTTTTGCTGCAACGAATGCAAGAGGATAACCTGTTGCTTTTGAGGCTAATGCAGATGAACGGCTCAAGCGTGCGTTTACCTCTATCACTCTGTAGTCCTCGCTTTGTGGGTCGAAGGCATACTGCACGTTACACTCTCCCACAATACCAATATGGCGTATTATCTTTATAGAGAGCGCACGCAGTTTATGATATTCGCTGTTGGTAAGAGTCTGCGATGGAGCTATCACGATACTCTCACCTGTATGTATACCAAGTGGGTCAAAGTTCTCCATATTGCAGACCGTAATACAATTGTCGTAACGGTCGCGCACCACTTCATACTCTATTTCCTTCCATCCTTTCAGACTCTTCTCTACAAGCACTTGTGGAGAAAATGAGAATGCTTTCTCTGCAAGTTTGTCAAGTTCCTCTTCATTGTCACAGAAACCCGAGCCAAGTCCGCCAAGTGCGTATGCTGCACGAAGTATCACGGGATAGCCGAGGCTCTTCGCTGCGGCACGAGCCGCCTCTATGCTCTCGCAAGCCTCGCTCTTTATGGTCTTAACGTCTATTTCGTTGAGTTTCTCCACGAACAACTCGCGGTCCTCAGTATCCATAATTGCCTGTACGGGAGTACCCAATACTCGCACATTATATTTCTCCAAAACACCGCTCTTGTACAATTCCACACCGCAGTTGAGTGCTGTCTGTCCTCCAAACGCAAGCATAATGCCGTCGGGGCGTTCTTTTTCTATGACACGCTCAACGAAATATGGCTGCACTGGCAAGAAATATATCTCGTCGGCAACACCCTCGCTTGTCTGCACCGTGGCGATGTTCGGGTTTATCAATACAGTCTTAACCCCTTCCTCTCGCAATGCCTTCAATGCCTGCGACCCGGAATAGTCAAATTCTCCTGCCTCACCAATCTTCAATGCGCCCGAACCGAGCAGCAACACTTTCTTTATATTCTCGTCTTTCATCGTTTCCTATCTTATCTTTTCCACAAATCTGTCAAACATAAACTCTGTATCCACCGGTCCTGAACAAGCCTCTGGGTGGAACTGACTTGTAAACCACGGATTCTCAACGTGGCATACGCCCTCGTTAGAACCGTCGTTCATATTAACGAACAACTCGCGCCACTCTTTGCCAAGAGTAGATGCATCAACGGCATAGCCGTGGTTCTGACTTGTAACATAGCAACGGTTTGTGCCCACCTCGCGCACAGGTTGGTTGTGTGAGCGGTGTCCGTATTTCAACTTGTATATGCTTGCACCGCCAGCCTTTGCCAACAACTGGTTTCCCATACAGATACCGCAAATGGGTTTCCTGCTCATACTCATCTGCTTGCGTATCACTTGCACTGCCTCTTCGCACATATCTGGGTCTCCAGGACCATTGCCAAGAAACAATCCGTCAAACTCCATACCTGTGTAGTCATAGTTCCACGGCACACGTATCACCTCCACGCCACGATTGATGAGACACCTTATTATATTGTTCTTCACGCCGCAGTCAACAAGTACAACCTTCTTGCCTGCTCCCTCGTTATAGCGTATTATCTCCTTACAACTAACCTTGTCTACAAAGTTCACGCCCTCATAGTTTGCCTTTGGTATATTGTCAGGCTGGTCGTCAAACAGTATCTTACCCATCATAACGCCGTGCTCACGCAACACCTTGGTAAGTTGTCGTGTGTCAACACCTGTAATTCCCGGTACTTTCTCGCGTTTCAGCCAGTCGGCAAGGCTTTCGCAGGCATTCCAGTGCATATATTCCGTGCTGTAGTCACTAACTATTATTGCCGAGGCATAAATCTTGTCACTTTCCATAAATGTGGCAAGCCCGTTTTTTTCTATCGAGAACGGAGGCACACCATAGTTGCCCACCAAAGGATATGTGAGTGCCATCAACTGTCCTGCATACGAGGGGTCGGTAAGACTCTCTGGATATCCCATCATTGCCGTATTGAACACAACCTCACCAGCCACAGGTGCATCATATCCAAACGATTTGCCGCGAAATTTTGTTCCGTCGTCAAGTACTAATGTTACATTCTTCATTATCTTGTTCTTACTATTTTATCCTGTTAACCTATTGTATTTTTATTCCTTAATTCTTATCGTAAATCTTTTCCATATAGTTTACGAATGCTTGGTTTACGAGTTTCATTCCTCCTGCCGTCGGGTAGTCGCCCGTGAAGTACCAGTCGCCCTTGTAGTTTGGAATTGCGTCATGCAGTCCTTCTATACTTTGGAATACAAGTTCAATTGGAGTGCTTACCTCAGCAGGGCGCAGCATCTCCACCATCTTGCTATTGAGTTCATCCACCGTAAAAGGCTTGTAGAGGTCTTTCACGCAGCAGCGCATTTCTTCTTTCGGCTTACGCAACTCTGCCTTGCAAGCATCATATGTATCGCGCAGCAACTGCCACATACCTCGTTCCCTTATCAATTCCACACAGGCACGGAAGGCAATGAACTCCTCTAATCGTGCCATGTCTATGCCGTAATAGTCAGGGTATCTGATTTGTGGTGATGAACTTACTATTACCATCTTTTTCGGATGCAGACGGTCAAGAATCTTTATTATACTCTCACGCAGTGTTGTTCCTCTTACAATACTGTCGTCTATTACAACAAGATTGTCCACCCCACGCTCCAACACCTCGTAGGTTATGTCGTATACGTGCGATGCAAGGTCGTTGCGTGTATTGCCCTCCGTGATGAACGTACGCAGCTTAATATCTTTCCACGCTGCCTTTTCCGAACGGACGTAAGAGTTTAGTATTTTTATCAGTTCCTCTTTTGTCGGCTTACGGTCGAATGCCTCCAAAGCCTTTACCTTTTGTTCGTTTAAGTATTCCTTAAATTTTCCGAGCATTCCGTAATATGCCACCTCCGCCGTATTGGGTATGAACGAGAATACGGTATGCTCTACGTCATAGTCCACAGCTTTCAATATTGACGGCATGAGTTGTGCCCCCAGCTGCTTGCGTTCACGATATATATCACGGTCGCTGCCACGACTGAAATATATTCGCTCAAACGAACAGGCACTGTCTCCACGCTGTTCAAGAATACGTTCTACTGAACATTTGCCGTTTTTCGTAACTATTACAGCCTCGCCTGGATGCAGTTCTTTTATGTCATCGCATTCAAGGTCGAAAGATGTCTGCAACACAGGGCGTTCACTTGCCACGGCTACAATCTCATCGTCCATATAGTAGAATGCCGGGCGTATTCCCCAGGGGTCACGCATCGAAAACATCTCGCCGCTTCCCGTAAGTCCGCACACCACATATCCGCCGTCAAAGTCGGGCATTGTGGTTTTCAGCACGTTTGCCACCTGCACATTATTATCTATATATTCCGTGATGTCCGTACCTTCTAATCCCTTTTCTTTTGCAGCAACGAAATTGCGTTCCACCTCTCGGTCAAGCCTGTGTCCCATCCATTCCAGCATTATGTATGTGTCGCTGTATATTCGTGGATATTGTCCCTGTGCTGTTATCTTGTCGAAAATCTCGTCTACGTTGGTCATGTTGAAATTTCCGCACAGGCACAGGTTCTTAGCCTTCCAATTGTTACGGCGCAAAAAAGGGTGCACAAACGTCACCCCACTTTTTCCTGTCGTACTATATCGAAGATGTCCCATATACAGATTGCCTGCAAAGTCCAACTCTCTTTTTGCAAATTCTGCGTCTGAAAGTTGCTCACAAGAAAGCGTTGCATAGCGCTTATGTACCCTTCCGAATATCTCCGTTATGGCATTTGCGCCTTCTGCTTTTTCACGAAACATATATTCCGTACCGGGTTTCGTGTCGAGTTTTACGCATGCCATACCAGCACCTTCCTGTCCGCGGTTGTGCTGTTTTTCCATCATCAGGTACAATTTGTTCAGCCCATACATCCACGTTCCATATTTCTGCTGATAATACTCAAGCGGTTTCAGCAATCTTATCATTGCTATGCCGCATTCGTGTTTTAGCTGTTCCATCTGTGTTATCCTGTTTTGTGTTTATCCTGAATTTCTTTTACTGTTTATTCCACCGTTACGGACTTTGCAAGGTTTCGTGGCTGGTCAACATCCTTGCCCTTGCACACAGCCACATGATACGCAAGCATCTGCAACGGTATCGTGGCAAGCAGCGGCTCAAGACATTCTAACGTTTCGGGCAGCTCTATCACCTCATCTGCTATCTTGCTTATCGTGGTGTCGCCCTCTGTCACGATTGCTATAATCTTTCCGCCACGTGCCTTAACCTCCTGTATGTTTGTCAGCACCTTTTCGTACATCGGGTTGCGTGTAGCTATCACCACCACGGGCATATCACTGTCAATCAAGGCAATCGGTCCGTGCTTCATCTCTGCGGCAGGATAGCCTTCTGCGTGTATGTATGAAATTTCCTTCAGTTTCAATGCGCCTTCAAGTGCCACAGGATAGCTATATCCTCGTCCGAGGTAAAGGAAATTGTGGGCGTATGTGAACATTCTGCTCAAGTCGGCTATACGGTCGTTGAGTTCCAGCACCTTTGACATCTTCTCTGGAATGGAATACAATCCCTCAACAACACCTAAATATTCCTCGTCGGAAATTGTTCCCTTCTCCTTTGCCAAAGCAAGCGCAAGCATCGTCAGTACCGTAACCTGTCCTGTAAATGCCTTTGTTGATGCTACACCAATCTCCGGTCCCACGTGTATATATGATCCTGTATCAGTGGCACGTGGTATGCTGCTGCCTATGGCATTGCATATTCCATAGATGAATGCACCTGCCTCTTTTGCAAGGTTTACGGCTGCGAGGGTATCGGCTGTCTCGCCACTCTGGCTTATTGCTATTACCACATCGTCACTGCCAATCACGGGATTACGATACCTGAACTCACTGGCATACTCAACTTCCACGGGGATTCTGCAAAGAGCCTCTATCAACTGCTTGCCTATGAGACCGGCGTGCCACGATGTTCCGCAAGCCACGATAATAAAACGCTTTGCGTTAAGCAACTGCTTTTTATAGTCTATAACGGCACTCAACACAACATTGTCCGTGTCTATGTTCACGCGTCCGCGCATACAGTTTGTAATACATTCAGGCTGCTCGAAAATCTCCTTGAGCATGAAGTGCGGATAGCCTCCCTTCTCTATCTGTCCGAGGTTTAAGTCCACCGTCTGTATCTCTGGGTTGAGCGTGTGGTTATATATGTTCACAACCTTCAGCTCTTCTCCGCGACGCAGCACGGCAATGTTTCCATCTTCAAGATACACCACCTTGTCAGTATATTCTATTATAGGACTTGCGTCGCTGCCTATCAGAAACTCATCTTCTCCAATGCCTACAACCAATGGACTCTGCTTGCGTGCACATATAATCTGGTCCGGATCATTCTTGTCAAGAATTACAATGGCATACGCACCTATCACCTCGTGAAGTGCAATCTGCACTGCCGTAAGGAGATTCAGGTTTTTCTTATCCATTATGTACTCCACAAGCTGTACAAGTACCTCCGTGTCTGTATCTGTGTGGAACAACCTTCCATTATCAAGCAATTTGCGCTTTAAATCGGCATAGTTCTCTATTACTCCATTGTGGATAATCACCAGCCTCTTAGACTGTGAGCAGTGTGGATGTGCATTCACCTGCGACGGCTCACCGTGGGTAGCCCAGCGCGTATGCGCTATTCCCACCGTTCCTGTCAAGTCCTTGTCCTCACAATATGCGACAAGATTGTCAACCTTGCCTTTTGTCTTGTACACGTTCAAATTGCCGTCATCGTTTATTAGTGCCACGCCTGCACTGTCATATCCCCTGTATTCCAGGCGGCGCAGTCCTTTTATCAATATCGGATAGGCTTCTTTCGTGCCTAAATATCCTACTATTCCACACATACTACTTCCTGTTTTGTTTAATTAAATAAAATGGAAAAAAGGTGTTTGGTCTTTTTTCCATTCTTTTTCTTTTTATTTTAATATGTTATATAACAACGAAGTCAAAGAAATCAATATCGAGGTTGCGGAGAACCATAGTGTTGTCATCGAGCCGACGCTTGAGTTTTGCGCTTTCACCTTGTTTGGCTCTACATATATAATGTCATTTTGTTGCAAATAATAATAAGGTGAATTTATTATGTTCGCGTCATTCAAATCTAACACATATATTGTCTTTTCTCCTGTTGCGTCTTCCCTTATCAATTTCACATTATTTCTTACACCATAGATTGTCAAATCTCCTGCCTGTGCCAAAGCCTCAAGAATGCTTATTTTTTCATTACTTACGGTATACATTCCTGGACGCTGTACTTCACCAAGCACGGAAATCTTATAGTTACTCATTCTTACAATTACTATAGGATTCTCCAAATCTGACATATACGGTTTTATTTTTGTAAGTATAAGTTTCTCTGCTTCAGATTTGGTAAGTCCACCAAGTTTTATCATACCAACCTTTGGAAATTCGATATATCCATCATTATCAACCAAATAAGTTTGCAACGATGATCCACCGCCAGAATTTCCCCTTGTGGGTAATGGCAAGTTAAAAGGTATAGATGTATCTGGGTCAGATGTGTTGACTGTTATACTCAAAACATCTTTTGGCATTATCCTTGCATCATACAAAAATTTAGATTTTGTCAAGTCAACACTATAGCTATTTTTGAAATAAGCTACATCTTTTGCACTACCACAACTTCCTATAATTAATACTGCGGTAAACACAAACATAATACTAAAAATATTCCTTATCTTTGTCATAACTTACATTAATAATATATTCAGCTGCAAAATTAGTGTAATTTTTCCGATAAACCAAATATTTTAACTGGATTTTAATTATCCAAAAGAAAATCATGAATTTTTTCTAATTCTTGAACACCGTGTCCATAAACTGCACCATGTATCTTGTGGTGGGATAGAACCACGGGTGGAAAAACCAGAAGGTGTGCATATTTGCCATAAGTTGGTGGCTTTCGTGGTAGATGCCTTTGTCGGTGAGTTTAGAGATTAGTTCTTCCTTGCCGTCACGATATCTGCCGAGGAGGCTGTTGATGAAGCATACGGGGGCAGAACGGTCGGTGACCCAAGCAACGGGAGAGGCTTCTGTCCAGTTTTCCTTTGCATCATCATAGAGTCCGCCGAGCCATTGGGCGGTGAGCGAAATGGAGTTGTTTTTGCGTGCCTGCTCATTGTTCTCCTCAATGTTGCGGGCGGAGATGAAGGTGGAGCAGCCGTCGATGTTTATCACAGCCTGTATGTCGCTGGAATATTGTTGCCATTCGCCGTTGCCTTCGTGACGCTTGGAGCCGTTGGTGATGCCCATTAGCGTAGCGAGTTGACCGCCTGCGGAGCAGCCGGAGATGGCTATGTGGTCGGCATCTATGCCGTAGCGTTTGGCATTTGCCCTTACCCATCTCACTGCGGTCTTGAGGTCGTGAAGTGCAGCAGGATACGTGGCTTCGGGGCGCAGACGATATTCAACGGGTATGGTGACATAACCGTGTGAGGCTATTTCCTGCGCTAATGGTATTTGCAGGGATTTGTCGCCAGAGTTCCATCCTCCGCCGTGAACGAGCAGCAGGGCAGGATAACGTTTCTTGTCGGCAGGGCGATAGATATTGAGGTGCAGGGGGCGTTCGCCGTATGGTGTTTCGTGAAGGGTTGTATATGTCAGGTCTTCGTATGCCGTAACGCCTTCGGGGAGACGAGGCTCTGCGAGGGTGATGAACGGGTGATGCTTTTTTGCTTTTTGGTAGGTGGCGGCGATGTTGAAGGAGGTGTCGCGGGGGAGCGAGGATTGATAGGATTGATGTGGAGATTGGGGTGAATGGGAATGATGAGAAATTTGCGCTGACGCACAAATTGAAAGGCACGCCAGGGCGAGGATGGTTGCTGCAATTGTTTTCTTCATTTGGTTAGTAGTGAGGTGATGTTATTATGTGTAAAGGAATCTCTTGATGCTCTTCTTCGGGGTTTTTGCAAACTCCTCTTTCATTATCTCAATCTCTGCAACCTTGCAGTATGCCGGCACTTCCTGATTGAGCACGAGGCGGTTGGCTTCCATTATGTTTTTAAGTTCGTTGTCGCTAATTTTGCGGGCACTCACCTCTTCGTAGTCAGGATATACAAGACCTACGAGTTTGGTGTCGCGCTGCACCACAACGCTCTCTACCACCAAGTCCATTGAGTTAAGTTTGTCCTCAATCTCCTCGGGATAGATATTCTGCCCGTTTGCACCGAGCAGCATATTCTTGCTGCGCCCCTTTATGAACACATTCTTGTTGGCATCCATTGTTCCGAGGTCGCCCGTGTGATACCAGCCTTCCGAGTCGATTGTCTGCGCAGTGGCCTCGGTGTTCTTGTAGTAGCCAAGCATCACGTTCAGTCCTCGCGCGAGAATCTCGCCTGGAACGTTTTCGGGGTCGGGGCTGTCAATCTTCACCTCCATATTCTTTACGGGCTTGCCGCACGAGCCAGCCACAAAGTCCTTATAGTCGGCATAGCAGATGATTGGCGCACACTCCGTAGCACCGTAGCCCACGGTGTAGGGGAAGCGTATGCGCTGCAGGAATTGCTCAACTTCTTGGTTGAACGCCGCTCCGCCGATGATGATTTCGTAGAAATTGCCGCCGAAAGCCGTGCTCACCTGCTCGCATATCTTTTCCTCCACCTTCTTGCTGATGAAAGGCATGTTCATGAGCAGCTTTATCTTGCCGTCCTGAATCTTCGGGAACACGCGCTTGCGGATAATCTTCTCTATTACGAGCGGCACGGCAATGATTATTGCAGGCTTTATGTCGGAGAACGCCTGTGCTATGATTGCCGGCGAGGGAACACGAGTGAGATAGTAGACATGGCAACCGTGGAGGAACTCAAAGATAAACTCAAACGCCATACCGTACATGTGCGCCATTGGCAGTATGCTTATCACCTTGTCGCCTCGCTTTATCACCTTATTGCCAAGCACGTGCATGGCAAAGTCGTAGTTGCTCCAAAGTGCGCGATAGGGAATCATTACTCCCTTTGAAAATCCCGTGGTGCCGCTAGTATAGTTTATCATCGCCATTTGGTTGGGATTGTCCTCGTGGTAGTATTTCACGTGCTCACGGCGGAAATACTTGGGATATTTCTTTCCGAACATCTCGTTGAGGTGCTCACGCGCATATGTAAGTTTATCGGTGCGCGAAATCATCAGCGAGTAGTCGGGCAGGTTTATGATGCCTTCGAGGTTGGTCATTTCCTGCGGCTGGATAGCCTGCGCCACAACGTCGCCCACAAAGAGCAACTTTGCTTCGGAGTGGTTTACAATATTGTGTACTTGGTCTGCCGTGAACTCGTGGAGTATGGGCACCGCCACCGCTCCGTATGTGAGTGTAGCGAGGAAAGCCACCGCCCAGTTAGCGCTGTTGCGACCACACAAAGCCACCTTGTCGCCTCGCTTCAGTCCGCTGTTCTCGAACAAAATATGTAGTTTCTCTATCTTTCGCGCCACATCATGGTACTGGAGCGTCAGTCCTTTGTAATCTGTAAGGGCATCAAGGTCCCAATTGTCAATAATGCTTTTCTCTATGGTAGCATTAAAACTCGGTACTATGGTGTTCATCTCTTTCATACCTTGTCAATATATAGATAGCGTTTTATACTCTTTTTCGGTGTCTTTGCAAACTCCTCGTCGTGCAGTTTTATGGCGGATATGCGGCAGTATGCCGGCATATCCTCGTTGAGTTTCTCCCTGTTTTGCTCCATTACTGCCATCAGGTCATCTTCGTTCAGCCCCATACCCTTCGCCTCTTCGTAGTCGGGGTGTATTAGCGCCACGAGTTTGTTGTCTTTCTGCAACACGATGCTTTCCACCACCATTGGCATTGAGTTCAGTTTGTCCTCAATTTCTTCGGGGTATATGTTCTGTCCGTTTGCGCCGAGCAGCATGTTTTTTATTCGTCCGCGTATGAACACGTGCCCGTCGGCACTCATCGTTGCGAGGTCGCCCGTGTGATACCATCCTTCCTTGTCGAGTG
>JAFLSE010000031.1 GCA_022511075.1 Prevotella sp. | reverse complement strand
GTGATGGAACTGAACTATATGTGTAAGTAATGCAGAGTGTCAAACAATCAAAACATAATAAGAATTAAGAAACATTAAAAAGCGCGCAACAATTATTACAAATGGACTTTTTATTTGTCTAACCAATATAAGCCATCATTGTGTGGAAACGATATCATTAATTAAAAACATAACAAACAAATGAACAAAAAACTATTCTTATTGGCAGCGGCTGCACTGAGCGTAGCCAATGTTATGGCGCAGTACCCGAATGTTCCGAAAGAGAAACAGGCTGCTGCGGACAAGATGGAAGAACAGGCTATGGCACACAGCGACAGCATGTTCCAGTTGGCAATGCCGATAATCGACCAAGAAACCCGTAACGGCAGGCCCTACATTCCTTCGGCAAAGCGTCCTACCGACTTACCACAGGCAAAGATACCGGCATTCCCCGGTGCTGAGGGTGGCGGTATGTATTCATTCGGTGGACGCGGCGGAAAGGTAATCACCGTTACTAACCTGAACGACGACGGCGAAGGCTCATTCCGTTGGGCATGTGAGCAGGGTGGCGCACGTATCGTGGTGTTCAACGTTTCGGGTATCATACGTCTCAAGACACCGCTTATCATACGCGCACCATATATCACGATAGCAGGACAGACTGCCCCCGGCGACGGTATCTGCATAACAGGTGAGAGCGTTTGGGCTGATACTCACGATGTTGTGATACGCCACATGCGTTTCCGTCGTGGCGAGACTGCCGTAGAGCGTCGCGACGACTGTTTCGGTGGCAATCCCGTGGGTAACATTATGATAGACCACTGCTCATGCTCGTTCGGTCTCGACGAAAATATCTCGTTCTACCGCCATATGTATCAGGCTGGTCCTACATATCCAAGAGAGAAATTGCCTACAGTGAACGTAACCATACAGAACACTATTTCTGCAAAAGCCCTCGACACTTGGAATCATGCTTTCGGTAGTACTCTCGGTGGCGAGAACTGTGCTTTCGTGCGCAACCTTTGGGCAAGTAACTCTGGCCGTAACCCTTCAATTGGTTGGAACGGTATATTCAACTTCGTAAACAACGTTGTGTTCAACTGGGTACACCGCTCAATGGACGGTGGTGACTGGTCAGCTCTCTACAATGTCTACAACAACTACTACAAGCCAGGACCTGCAACTCCAAAGTCTGGTGCTATCAGCCATCGTCTGTTGAAGCCTGAGGCAGGACTGAGCCGCAACGAGAAAAAGCAATACGGACGCGTATACTGCGAAGGCAACATATTGGAAGGCAACACAGCTGTTACTGCCGACAACTGGAATGGCGGTGTGCAGATAGAGTCGCTTGAGAACGTTGGCGACGAAATGCCTTATATGCGTTGGAATGAGCCATTCCCACATCCTTACTACACTGTTATGACAGCACAGGAGGCATACGACTATGTGCTCGACAACGTGGGTGCAACAATTCCATGCCGTGACGAGATTGACCAGATGATTATCAAGGAGGTACGCACAGGTGAGGCACAGTATGTTGCTGATGCACGCCCTGACACACTTGCGTTCAAGACTCGTCGTCTGCCACGCGACTCATATAAGATTGGTATCGTTACCGACATTCAGCAAATGGGCGGTCTGCCAGTATACAACCAGCCAAAGGATGCCGCTGCAGCAAAGAAAGCCAAGAAGGTAAAGAAAGGCGTTGTTGTTGAAAACTACAAGCGCTGGGTTGATACCGACGGTGACGGTATGCCCGATGAGTGGGAGATTGCAAACGGTCTCAACCCCAACGACCCGTCTGATGCAAACAAGGACTGCACAGGAGACGGCTACACCAACATTGAGAAATATATCAATGGCATAAGCACAAAGGAGAAAGTAGACTGGACTAACCTCAAGAACAACCACGATACTCTTGCTGGCAAGACATCGTTGATGTAAGAAATCAGTCGTCATACAAACACGATGAAAAGACAAACTCCGGGCGTTTTCACAAACACCCGGAGCTTTTTTAAAAAATTACTCAAAAAAATTATAAACCAAATAATCTACTATATCTTTTCAATGTCCTTTATTATTTTATCTTTCAGTGCAACTTTCTCTTCCATTGTCAGTATATGGCGTAGCTGCATCAGCATGGTGGAGGTTACACTTTTTGAATGCTGTGGTTTGTACATCTTTTCATCCTTTATTTACATATTTAAGACGTACATCATACATCATTGTACTCTTAAGTGATTGCCATTTTTCTTAAACTTGTTATACTACGGTGCATTAAATTTCGTACAGATTGGTAATTTATGCCCATAATATTGCAAATCTCGTCATATTTGCGTTGTTCCATATAATATAGATGTATTATCTGTTGTTGGCGTGGCGATAGTTTTGCGATATTGTCCATAAGTTTGCGCTGGGCATTCATTTCCGCTTCCAGCTTCTCAAAATCTGGCATATCGTCAGTTTCTTCTGCTATCGTTCGCTTTGTCGAAGCATCCTCGTCAGACATTCGTGCAAGCATTCTGAACTCATCGTTTACGCGATTACGTAATGCCGTAACAAGATAAGAGCCGACATTCGATACTTTGCCCTCTTCATGTTTGGTGAAATATTTCACGAACACATCGTGAATGCAGTCTTTTATCAGTTCACGGTCAGTTGTCATTCTGCATCCATAGGCAAACAATATGTCAACATATTTGTTGTACAATTCTGAAAAGTTTGTCATCGGTCTCCGAAATAGATATTTGGTTATCGTTTTCGGTACAAAATTATTCAGAAAGGTACAAAAGATATGGGAAAAACAGGTTTTTCAATCATAAAAACAGGTTTTTCCCATATAAATAAGATAAAATACTATTATTTTTTTATGCTGTCTATTGTCTTTCAAGCCAAATTACAGTCTTTTGGCTTCCTGCGTCTACCTTGTACTCCTCGTTTATTGTTTCTACTTTCTTACCACGTTTCACTTCGCCGCTCGCAGCGTCAATCATGTTAATGCGATATTTTCCGGGTTTTATATTCACTGCAAACGGCTCGTTTGTCATTGCGAGAATCAATGCTCCGGCATTGTCGCCGTCAAGCATTTTGTATACATCGCCACCATCGGTAACATTGCGCATCTTTACGGCTGCAATCAGGAAATTCTCGTCGCTTACAGGAATATTTGGTAATGAGCCTCCTGCCATCATCACCGCCCAGCCATATTGTGAATATTGCTGTCCGTAATATGTAACGACCTTATCCTTGTACACCACACTGTACTCCTTCACTGCACGGTAAACCTCTTCAAATGTTGTCTTGCCAACAGGCAGCTTGCGCATGTGCTGACGTGGCGCAAGATTCTGTCCTGCTTTTGGCGCCCACAGCCCATCGGTCTTGTAGTGCCAATAGCGAATGTCGATAACATCCACCACCTTATTGTATATAGGGTCGTTGAGAATTGCATCCTGTGCATCCTTGCAGCAGCTCAATGCCGTCATGGTGTTGTTGCCTGTCTCGTTTTCCCATTCTTCTATGGTCTTCAGCCAGAACTGTGTGAAATGCAGCGGTCCTGTATACTCATCGCTCGTAAACTGCACTACATTCTTCCGGTCCTTCAACTGTTCCAGACACATTCGTATGTAGTTTCTGTGTAGATTGCGCAGTTTGGCATTGTTTATGTCATAGAACTGCTCTGCCACGAAGATGCGCTTGTCGCCCGTGAATGGTACAGGTTCGGGGAAGCATCCGTCAGTTTGTCCTATGTTGTTCACAGGTCGCCACGGACAGTCTACCCAGTGAGCTCCTGCCTCGAGAATATTGTGCTGGAAATAGTTTTCGTTGAAAAGTAGCATACCCTCATGTGCACCTTTTTCTGCAAACTCGTTGAGACGATGCCAATACCATTTGTTTGGCTTCTCTATGTCATACAGGCTCAGTCCGTCCCAAGCCTGCCCCTTGCCACTGCGACTGAAAGGCTGGTCGTAGAATGGAGGCTCTACGTTGCCGTCTGCCCTGCGTACACGTTCGTGGTCGGTGCGGCGCAGGTCATACCACAGTCCGTAGTGTTGGTCGAGCGCTGCAAAACCGTTTTGTTTCAGATAGTCCACTGTCTCATCTATGCAGTCAGTCCAAATCAATCCCTCACGTCCGGGAACAAAACGTGTTATGGCAGGCTTTGCACCTATGTTTTTCTTGAAGCTGTCCTTCACCCTGCCGTTCCACCACGGAATGCTGTACATGTTTCCAACAACCATCTTGCCGTCTACGGTTATCTTTCCGTTTATAATGGCAAAATCTCCTTTGGCTTCGCTTACTTTATCCTTTGCGGTCTTTTGCTGTTTTATTGATGCTATGTCTTTCACACCGTTTATCGATGTACTTGCATTGTATGGCACAGAGTCTATCCACATTTCAAGTGTTAGTCTCGGCTCTGTCAGTGTCTCCTTTGCCAATCTCATTGCTTCCTCTACCGTCGGACTTGTAGTAGCGGTGGTATTGCGTGGCAAAACATATCCGTTAACAACGGCAGCATCTCCGAGTCTTTTCTCTAACTGACTGTAGAACAGCGAACGCGGATTTACGTGGTTATTGCTATTAGTCCACTCACCATTGCCAATCAGTGTGCCCCAGCATCCGTTTGCGCTTGAGCGGTTGTCCTCATCTGGCGAATAGCAATACAGTGTTGAGCCTGTACATTGCCAAAGCATACTGTTGGCAGAATTCCATCCCGTTCCCATTTGGAACTGTTCAAGGTTGCCAATCCTTATGTCGTTGCCGTCTATGTCAACAATATCAAACAGCAGTCCTGCCGCCCATGAGCCAATGCTGCCGCTGAATCCCATGCTCTCCTGTGCCTCGCACTGTACGAATGCGTTTGGCCCTGCCGCGCAGAAGTCAGCCACAAAATCGTGTATACCGTGCTTGCTAACGCAGCGTTGCACCAAGTTCTGCTGTCCGCGTGTCAGGAAGATGCTTCTTCGCCAGCCTCCAATCTCAGAAACAGGCTCTTGCGATATGCAGTCCTCCACGGTTATGCGACTTGTCTCCTTTTGCATATTCACTGCCGAACCTGCAAGATGCACAAAACTACACCTGCGTACCCAACAGTCGCGTGCATCGTCGAGCCATACACCATCCCATGCGTGGTCTTCGTCTTTCGCATTCCAGTCGTTCACTTCACTTTCTATTGTGAGGTTTTCCACGCCACATTCCGTAACCATTCCCGTCTTGTGCGTAGTCGTTACAAATGAGTTTCCCCACTTCTTGTCAAGTGTTGTCGTTATCGGAGCATCTATTGTTATCGTATTGCCGTCAATGGCAGTGATGGTTCTTTTCCAGGTTATGTCTATATCGCCCGGTTTCCAGCCAGTATAATCAAGTCCGCCGCCGAAGTCATCGCATTTGAGCGATTCTATCCATTCTTTTGTCGATGGGCGTACAATCTCAATGCTTCCACCCACTGCCATGCCTTTGGTGCTTGCCACAGCAAAAGAGGTGCTTCCTGCCATCACCTTGTCGTTAGTCACGGCTGTAGTATCGCCTAACACAACCTCGCGCGTACCTTTTATATATATAATAGCTCCACGGTCTACGCCAGTCTTCCTTATCACGGTCTTTCCAATGCCTTGTCCGCGCAGCACCACTCCCGATGCCGTTATCCTCAGCGGCTTGCTTATGTTGTATGTTCCTTCTCTCAACAGCACGGCACCTCGAAGTCCGTTATTGTCAGGCTTCATCGTTCCCACATAGTCAATGGCTCTTTGCAGTGCGTCGCTGCAATCACCGGCAGTGTTGCCCACAAACACAACGTTAGGCACGTCGGGAATCCTTGCCTCCGATGCATGATATCCGCATGTGGAGTAGTCCATTGGCACATAAAGTTCCTTGTTTTTCGCCGCATTTGCCGTGATTCCGCATAATGCAAGCATAACAATAGAAATAATAGTTTGTCGTCTCATAAATATAGTTTTTAGTGTTTTGTCAGTATACAGTCAAATAAATATCGCTACAAAAGTAGTATAATTCGTGGGCATTACAAAATAAATTAACTTTATTTATTTTTATTCCTTAAATTGTATGTATCAAAAGAATACTGTTAGTTGAAGCTAGCATGTTTTGTCAACGAACTTAGGTTCGTTAGCTAATGAACTTATATGAAATCGTTAACGAAGCCTGCTTCGATGATTATCGAACCTATGTGTCATAAATTAAAAGCGCACCAAAACTTGGTGCGCTTTCTCGTCTAATTATTATTAGTGGATTAGTTTGTTACTCTCCACTCCAATAGTGGGTTTCTGCGAATGGATCGAATGTTCCCATTGCACCACCACCGTTGTATACTTCCCAACCGATGGTCTGTGGCAGACCCTTATTGTTGTTCTGCGCACCGCTTGCTAATCCAAGTAAGTAGTACTGTGGACGGAATTTAATGTAAAGCGGCTGGTGGTTGCTGTCATAGCTGTCACCCTTCTTCACTGCAGTAACCAAATTGTCATTGTACCATGCCTTCAGGCTTTCAAGCTGTGGGTCGAGTTCCTTGCGAAGGTCTACACCTTCAGGGCGAACTTTGGCTGCAGCTGCATAGAACACCTCTGGCAATGCCTTAGCCTCGTTCAGTGTTACACCAGAATGAGAGTTAACATATGCCTGTGCCTCTGCTTCGATAGCTGTTGCCACCAACGGGTCGCTGTTCCACAAGGTTGTACCCACGTCATACTTATCGGCTGTGCGGAACTCGATGGTTTCACGACGCTGACCGTTCATAGGCTTAACGCCAAGCCAGTTGCAAGTATTGCCATTCCAGCCTGTAAGTGTCCAAGAAGCCGGAGCACCTTGTACTTTCTCAGCACCACCGTCGAAGAGCATCCAACGACGCATATCCTCGAAGCGCTTGCCCTCGTATGCAAATTCTATCTGACGCTCGTAAAGGATTGCACTCATACAAGCAGCTTGGTTGCCGCTGAGATTTCCCTGAAGACCGCAGTCACCGGTGTATCCTGCACGTGTACGAACCTGCTTGAGCAACTGTACAGCATACGACATGTCTCCAGCGCCGCAGGCAACCTCTGCCAAGTTGAGCAGCACCTCTGCATAGCGGAGTTCAATATACGGCTGTGCTGAGAAGAATGGAGCCGCATTCTTTGTGTAAGTAGGTTCGTAGTTATACAACGGACTTGAGTTTACGTCGAGGTCGTCAGACTTCTTGCGAACGTATACGGAACGTTTGTTGTCTGTGAGGTTATCAGAACCGTAAGAGTTTCCACTCTCTACATTGCCTTGGTCGTCCTCGTTAGTGTACCATACATAGTTCCATGCTGTGTAGTTAGGACCATCGCTTGGATGGAAAGAGTTTGCTAAACTTGCATTACCACTATATGCCCAGCGGAAACCAGGGAAGGTAAAGGTACGATAGAAACGTGGGTCACGGTTCATAAATGGGCAGTTCTCATCATAAGCATACTGAGAAGTTTCCAGATTGCTATATGTGCCTGCCGCAGCAGGAATTTTACCGTCTTTCATCGGGAACTGCTGAATAAGCATCAAACCAGCCTGCATACCAGATCCACAGCCAGCTGCCTTTGTGTTGTATGGACGTACGGCACGCTCCCATGTACTATTCTTCTGGTTATCCAAACCATCATCGTTGGCTACATTATTGAAGAGTACAACGAATACAGCCTCAGGATTTTTAGTTGACTGCAGGAACTGCATAGCGAAATCACTACCGTTGATATTGTTGCTACCCTGGTAAAGACCATAGCCACAAGCATTGATAGTAGCCAAGTCAGCCTTCATCTCGTTGTATGCATCCTGCCAGCGACTCTGGTCGTTGCTGCGGTTGAACAATGGGCTGCACCACAACTGCAACACACGTCCCTTGAGTGCCAATGCCGTACCAGATGTAACGCGACCATAGTTACTACCTGACCAACCACCGTTACTCGTCTTTGCCTTGAGCAGTTCTGCAGATTTATTCAGGTCTGATACAATGAAATTCTTTGTTTCCTCAACACCTGAGCGCTCTGTAAAATTCTCTACAACAGGGTCAAGCACCTCTGTTACGATAGGCACACCGCCATACCAACGCATCAAATTATAGTAACACCATGCGCGGAAGAAGTAAGCCTGTCCGAGAAGTTCGTCTTTCTCGTCTTGCGATAGTTTGCTGTCAGAGATACCGCGGATAACGTCGTTACAGTTGCGGATACGTCCGTAGCTTGAACTTTGCACGTCACTGGCATGCTGCATGAAGTAATCGGGCACAGAGTTAGTTCCGCTTGCAGAGGACAATTCTATCTGAGGGTCAACAAAACTTGAGAATCCATGGAACTCTTCTGTTGAACCGCCTGCAATATCATTCATTCCCACAGATACGGACAGATATTTTCCGCCGTATGACAGATCACCTATTCTTGGTAAGCACCAACCGTAAAGGTCGTTCACTCGTCCTAATGCACCGCTATAATAATCATATATGCCAGCATTGACATTGTCGTAGTTCTTCTTGTCCTCGAGGAACGAGTCACTACATGATGCCAACCCGAGGGTAGCGACTAAGCCGAGACTGATATATTTAATTGTTGTTTTCATAAATCTTATCTTTTCAATTTTTGTTACTTCAAATTTAGAAACTGAGGTTAACACCGATAGTCCACTTGCGCAAGTCAGGATAGCTGCCGTAGCTGCCTGCCATTGGACTGGTAAAGTGGTCTGGATATGGGTTGTAGAAGTTGATCAGGTTTTGACCAGTGATGTTTACGCGGCAGCTTTGTACACCTACTTTCTTGAACCACTGTGAAGGCAGAGTGTATGCCAATGTTACGCGATTCAAGGTAACCCTTGCATTGCTGATACGCCAGAAGCTTGACTCCATCGTATTTTCGCTATAAGCCAAGTTAGGATAGAAAGCATCGCGGTTCTGTGACATCACAAGATTGCCGCTTCCGTCGTAGATATCTTGATAAACAAATACGTTGTCTGGATTCCAGAACGAAGGCATGTTATAGAATTCGATGTTGCTGCCTGAAGCTACACCACGCGCTGCTGCAGGAACGCAAGTATATCCACCCCAGTTTGCATTGAACTGAAACGAGAGCGAGAGACTCTTCCATTCAACACCTGCGTTCATGGTGAATCCGTAGATATTGCCACGTTTTCCAAGTTGCACTTGGTCGTTGTCCCTATCAACTATACCGTCAGGTCCTGCGTATGTGCCGGTTTCCTCATCGTAAGCACCACGAACGTCTTTGTAGATGAGCATACCTGGACGCACTTGGTCTTTAGTCATACCTAAATAAGAAGTAATGTTGTATTTCTCAAAGTATTCCTCAATGTCTTGGAACGAACGGAACATACCCAAGCACTGCATACCCCACAGACCAATGTCGGTACGGTGACCGTATGTCATCTGGCGGTAGATGTATTCACGCTGCCACTCCATATTGAGTACTTTGTTGTCAGAGTAACCTGTGTTGATACCTACGTGGTACTTGATATCCTTTCCAATCTTGTCGCGCCAAGTGAGAGAAAGCTCATAACCCCAGCTGTCCATCTCTCCAAGGTTGGTTGAAGCACTCTTAGTACCAACTGTTCCTGGTATATCCTGCTGCAAACGCATAAGCATTTCGCGGTTCCACTCGTGGTAGGCTTCGAACGTTACGTTAAGGCGCTGCCTGAGGAAGCGTGCGTCGATACCGAAATTGAATTTGTATGACTTGTCCCAGTGAACGTCGCGGTTCACAGATGCTGTGTTGCTGTTGATGGTAATACGACCACCAGCATCGTTGTTTATTCCCTCACCGAACACCGTACCACGGTCCTTGTCAAGGTTGTATACCTGCACCCACTGCCATGGGTCGAGATTGTCACGACCAGTAAGACCGAACGAAGCACGGAGTTTCAAAAAATCAATCCATTTTACCTTGTCTTGGAACCAACTTTCTTCAGACATCACCCAACCTGCACTTACAGCAGGGAATGTTCCCCAATAGTTTTCGGGAGCAAACTTGGTTGACGCGTCTGAACGGAGCAGGAACTCGAAAAGATAGCGGTCTGAGTATGCATAGTTGATGCGGCCGATGTATGACAACGTACCTGACTCGGCACGTGAGAACTGTGTTTCTGTCTCCCCCTGACCAGAGTTAGACTGTCCTGTAGTGAACTCATAAGGCTGAGCCACTGCACCACGTACATACTCGCTTTCAGATTCAGACTTCTCGATAGAGAACAATGCGCTCAAATCGTGCTTGCCGAACTTGCGGTTGTACTGGGCGGTGAAGTTTATCTGATAGTTGTCTGTACGAATCATCTGACGGCTCAGGTAGTCACCATTATTCAACGTAAGTTTGTTGAAGTTTGTGTAGTTCAAATAATTGAATTCTGGGTCGTCGCCAGTTGTAGGGGTGTACAAGTGCATTCCACTTCCATAGCGGCGGATCATCTGATAGAGTTCAAAGGCAGAACCATACTCGTTGGTCTTGTCGGTAGATATACTCTTGCTATAAGTGAACTTCAACTTCAAACCGTTCAGCACCTTGCTCCAGCCAAAGTCGTAGCTGAGATTGGCATTGACACTCGTGTTTGAGTTCATATTACGGCTGTAGTCGCCATTGTTCTGCAATACCGCGAATGAATAGTTCTGGTTTTGCACCTTTGCAGAGTTACTGATACCATAAGCAGGAATATAGTAGTCGCCAACAGTTTCAGGAATATAGCGTGGACGGGTAAGCATCAGGTTATAGTCTTTATCTTGATTCGTACCACCAACCTTGAGCAACGGTTTGTTTTTATGTCCGTAGTCGCCATTCACAGTCAAGCCTGCACTCAACCATTTGCTAATCTTAACATCAACACCTGCACGATAGTTCCAGCGATTATAGTCGAGCTTGCCGAGGTTACCGTCCTGGTCAAAATAGCTTACGCCGGCAAAATAGTTCACATTGTCAGTGGCACCACTGACGTTTACGCTGTGCCTCTGTGTGAATCCTGTTTCCCAATACTTGTCGAGTAAGTCATAGTTAAGACCCTTCATAGCTTCCAGTTCGTCGGCTTGGAACAATGCAGTGGTCTTGTTAAGCGAAGTGTTCGTTGGGTCGGCAGCTGCTATTGTGTTGTACAGACGACCATAGTTGTATGCGCTAAGCATCTTAGGGCGGGCAACCTCGTCGGTGAAACCAAACTGTCCGCTATAACTGATGCGTGGAGCACCCTGCTTACCCTTCTTTGTGGTAACAAGGATTACACCATTAGCAGCACGAGCACCATAAACGGCAGCAGATGCGTCTTTCAACACAGAGATGCTCTCCACCTCAGATGGGTCAAGGTTATTGAACGCCTCAGCACCGAGGTTTTGTGTAATAGTACCAACCTTCACGTCGTTAGGATAGATATAGCCGTCGATAACGAACAATGGTTGCTGTGCCGTAGAGCCGATTTCGCCGAGAGAGTTCACGTCACGAATAGAGATACGTGCATTCTCGCCTGGACGACCGTCACCACCACTAACAGACATACCGTTTACCAAACCACTCAGCGAAGCGGCAAGGCTACCATTAGATAGGTCAGACACATCGTCCATATCTACTGTTGCGATAGAACCTGTAAGGTGGGCCTTCTTCTGAGTGCCATAACCTACTACAACAACCTCTTCAAGAGTCTGCTTGTCTTCTTCAAGCTGAACAGTGCCGCCAGGCTTTACTGTCATAGGCATGTAGCCAATATAGGTAATGGTTACCTTGGCACCTGCAGGAGCCTCAATTTTATAATTACCGTCAAGGTCGGTTACTGTGGCAGTCTTAGTACCTGTAACCGTTACGGTAGCTCCGATAACGGGTTCTCCCAATTCGTCGATAACTGTACCCGTTACAGTATTATTCTGTGCTAATGCTGGCAACGAACAAACCATCACCAACACCAAGAATAAAGTTTTGAAAATATTGCTTTTCATATCTTTTCGTCTTTATACATTATATATTATTAAGGAAGCCAACGTGGGTCACCGGTCTTCAGGATAGCCTGTTGAGTCGAAGCTCCGATGGTAAAGTCAGCATTTGCAGGGTTTGCAAACTGAGGATCATCTTTGATATCAGTACCGGAAGGATCATAACTTCCTGGATCTTGGAATGTGCCATCAGCACTCATATATGTGTTTCTCTGCAAATCAGCATGCAACTGACCTGTTCTTCCATGAAGGAAACGGCGGGCTACACCACTTGGTGAACAGTCGTAGAAAATACAATCATACATTATCCAGTAGCTGTAGTTCTTAGACTGCATTCCGTTATAGTTACCCCACTGCCCATCGTTCCATGTTACATGATAGAAAGTACAGTTGGTATATGTTACCGAGTTGGTAGCTGCCGCAGCAGCACCCGTACCGTCTACATAAAGGTCTGGAGCCTTGTTGCTATCTTGGAAGAAATATTTAATATCGCCTGTACAATCATCAGACTCATAGAAAGTAGAGGTTGTTACTTTTAGGTTATTGATATGTCCACCCTTGTTGGTATAGAATACTGCACCACCGTTAGATGTTGCTGGAGTCAAGTGAACAACGCAATTTTCAACGAGTACATTCTCTGCAAATGTATTTACTGAATTGTCAAAAAAGAAGTACCCCATCACATTATCGAAGTTGCAGCTTACAAACGTGATTGGGTCTGCAATATATGCACCAGCCCATTTATAAAGCGCAGGATCGATGGTATTGGCAGCAGGAACAACCGTGTTGTCCTTGCTATACTCAAAGACACCATTTGATGCACTTTGACCAGAACAATCAAAGTCAATGTACTTGATATTCATTTCGGCAGTAGTGGTAATCTTTGGCGCTTTACCTGCTAAATATGTAATCTTTGCATGGTTAACCTTGTCGTTAGAACGCAACGTTACACGATGAGCACCGAAGTCAAGAACATCGCTAATGGTGTATTCACCATCAGCTTCCAAATCGTAGTTGTGCATTTCGTTAACAGCCGCAGCTGGAACAGGGTTGGCTGCAAACCATGCGTTCAAGTCGCTACCAGCAGGAATAGTCATGTAGGTTGGCGTGAACGTCGAGATTTTCTTCTCAGTAGCTGTTTCAGCACCTTTGTTGTTCATCTTCTCGTTGCCAAGGGTCTTGATTGTGAACACATAGTTCGCATCTTCCTCGCGTTTCGTAGTAACGGAACAACCGTCGACAATACTATCGTTTACAATGTACTGGTCAGCGTTACCCTCATCGTAGAACGATACAAGATAGCCGCCCGCACCAGACACCACAGGCCATGTGATGGTCTGCGACTTGCCGTCGGGACTCGATGTCACAATGATGTCTTCCACGGCAGGTGACTCCAGCTGTGCGTTCCGCACTTCAGGAGTAAAAACCTCGTCATTGTCAAAGCCATCTTGTGCACATGATGTAGCAAGCAGTGAGAGCGCAAAAGCACCCAAGCACCACAGCTTGCTGCTCAAAAAGAATGTCTTTTTTCTCATAAATCTTTAATGTTTTTAGTTTGTATTATGTTTATTGTTTGTTTTTTAGGTTTTATGCCTGTAATCTGCAGCCGCCTTTCCAATGCCTTTGCACACCTTGTCGCACGAATTGCGAGTATTTTTGTGTATTTTACATACCTCGGCACGCAAGGTGTTGGTTAGTTTGGCATGTGTAAATAGCATTATGCGACGTGCAAAGTTAACAAAAAAACAACAAAGTGACAATCTCTTTAACGCAAACTACTCCTTTTATAACGTTCGTTAACGACAGAAAAGCTTTCTTAAAGACTTTTTAACCAATGTGCGTTTGTTTTATATAAATTTTGCACGATGATAGAAACGAAAACGTTTTCTTTACATCTGCAAAGGTATTGTCTACAGTTGCAAGCACATTGTTTTCCACAGGCAGCCTATTGGTTTCTCGCACGCGTATAATATTAATAATGTGTGCTTATTATGTGCATTAATATAAAAACAGTATATAATACATAATTTTACAATAAATTGTACCAAGTTGTAATATCACCTTGCGTGCCGAGGTATGTAAATATGGAAAAGGCAGCTGCAGATTACAGGCATAAAACCTAAAAAACAAACAATAAACATAATACAAACTAAAAACATTAAAATTTATGAAGAAAAAGAATTTTATTATGCGTGGCACAAGGCTACACTTAGGCGCATTAATGATAGGCGCGCTTTTGTTTGCATCGTGTGCTGATACGTATGATGGTAAAGAAACTTTCTCAGGAGGAGTGACTAATACCACTCTTGAATCGCCGGACGAAAGTGAAATTGTGATTTCTGTTAGCACAGACGGAACGCAGCAGACAATCACATGGCCTGTTGTGTTTGGTGCAGGAGGCTATGAAGTTTCACTTTACGACGTGAACGACCCTAATGCACCTGTTGTCATTGACGGCATCGAAAACAAGGTAATAGACGGTTGTTCACTTACTTCGTCCCGTCCTGAGGATACGAATTTTAAGTTAACAGTAAGGACACTCGGCAACGAGAAACTGAACAACAAGGAGGCTGTTACATCTACAGAAAAGAGTTTCTCGTCATTCATTGCATCTATTGCACAAATTCCGGAAGGAGATTTGTATAGCTATTTCCAGTCAAATCAAATCCCTGATGCTTCCGATATGTTGTATTACGATCTCATTCCTGGCGGAAACTACACACTGTCAGATGCCGTGGATTTCCTGAGCCACAAGGTTACCTTGCGTACAACGAGCAAGAACAACCATGCCAAAATCACTTACACTGGCAATAGTGCATGCCTGCAGAGCGGCACAAGTTTTGGTGTAAAATATGTTGATTTTGACTGTGCGGCATCTACGACAGCACCATTACAAATGTCAAAGACATTAGATGAATCCATTATGGGACTTGTCAGCGGAACACAAAATTACTACGATATTGTAGACCCTATACTTATCATGGGTTGTAATTTCGAGAACGTGAACGGAAAGTTCATGTATGACAACGGACAGAAGTATGGCATCGGCTCTTTGGATATAAAAGACTGCGTTGTGCATCTTACGACAAACACTGCATCTACAATCGTTTTTGACTTTAGAGGCGGAGGCGTTGTTTCTTTAAGCGTACAAAACAGTACATTCTATAACACAGGCGACCAAGACCACAGTTATTTTGTACAATATGGTAACAATGCCCGTGCCACACGTATGGGATATACCGAGAACCTTATTTCATATCAGAACAGCACATTCTACAACATAGCAAAGGCAGGACAGTGGGGCAACTATTCAGGATTCAATGGTCAAAGCTGTTCTTATTGGGTTATGACAAACTGCATCTTTGTAGATTGCAGCAATAACGCCGTTGCCCGCCGTTTTGTGGGCGGTGCTATTAATAGTTCTCATCCAACTTTCGCAAACAATACATATATGTTCGATGGGGCGTTTGAGGAGAATTCAAGTTACGACCAATCTGGTACGCAGATAACGGAAGACCCGAAATTTGCAAATCCTGCAAACGGCGACTTCACCGTTAACGGTGCTGCACAGATACAGAAAAGGACTGGCGATCCACGCTGGCTGCCGGAAATTGACTAAGTTAATAATTAACAATTAACAAGAACAATATACTTATGAATAAAAGACATATATTAAGCTGCTGCATTGGAATTGCAATGACAGTTTTTGCATCTCCTGCTTTCGCCCAGCAAATGAAGACTATAAAAGGTAATGTCGTTGACGAAACGGGTGAAGCTGTTATCGGTGCAACCATTAAAATACAAGACTCGAAAACTGGTGGTACAATCACCGACTTCGACGGAAACTTTTCAATTGAAGTGCCAGCAGGCAAGAAAATTGTTGTTACATATATTGGTTATGTTCCACAGACCGTAGCTGCACGTGACAACGTGGTTATAAAGCTGCAAGAAGACCGCCAGAGCCTTGAAGAAGTTGTGGTTGTGGGTTATGGTGTTCAGAAGATGAAGAATGTGACAGGTGCCGTGTCTACACTTAACACAAAGGACATTCAGGATCTCTCAGTGGGTAGTCTTGGAGATGCCCTCGTAGGACAGTTCAATGGTGTGAGCGTAACAAGTGGCGGTTCTCGTCCTGGTGAAGCCCCAAGTTTGCAGATACGTCAAAGTGGTGCCGCCACAAGTGTTACGCCAGATGCTTCACGTGGTGGTGATGCCAATCCTTCTCCGCTTTATGTTATTGACGGGTTCATTTCTACTGAAGAGGCTTTCAACAACCTTGATGCAAACGAGGTTGAGAGTATTTCCGTGTTGAAAGATGCTTCGGCTGCTGTGTATGGTGCCCGTGCTGCATACGGTGTTGTTCTCGTAAAGACAAAACAGGGCTCACAAGGAGCACCAAAAATATCTTATTCTGGACAATACGGTTATACAGACGCTCTCTATACTCCGAAGATGATGAGTTCTGACCAGTATGCACGTACATATAATACCATGCGTGCAGCTAACACTTCCACACAAGACAACATAGAAATGCGCACACAGCTTTTCCAGCTTGACGAAATAAACGCAATGCGCAATATCAATTATGACTTGCTTGACAGGGAATGGCGTGCAGCACTCACACATCGTCATAACATAAATATGAATGGCGGTAACGACAAGGCTACATATTTCGCAAGTGTTTCATACTTCAACCAAGATGGTAACCTTGGCAGGCTTGACTATGATCGCTGGAACTATCGTGCTGGCGTTAACGGAAATATCGGTAAATATGTCAAGACAACCATTCAGGTATCTGGTGACTATGGAACGACAAACAAGATGGTTTCTCCACAAGGTGGTGGTACAGATTTTGATTATAAATCGTTGATGACACACCTGCCTTTTGTTCCCGACTATATGGGAATATATCCTGTTGTATGGAGCGGTATGGAAAACACCCAGCAAACAAGTGCTACAAACCTATACAACTTTGCTGCCGTGCAGAATGGTACGGACAACAGCAATACCCGTAATTCAAATATGAACATCAACGGTTCTGCCGAGATTGACTTTGGATTTATTAAGCCTCTTAAGGGACTTTCTGCAAAAATATCTTATTCAAAGACCATAAATAACAGCAAGACAAATTTGTCAAGTACCGTTATTGATGTTTATCGCTTGCTTAACCGTGGCGGTAGTGGCGGTCACCTCTATACAGGCGACGACATAGACATATCGGCGGCGAATATGGGTGTTATGCGTATATCTGACGGCAATGGTTATTTGCGTCGTTCTATGACAGAGAGTGAAAGTTACCAGCTTAACTTTACGTTGCAGTATGCCCGTACATTTGGGCAGCACGATGTCAGCGGATTGTTCTCAATAGAGAAGAGTGAGGCTGAATCGGAAGATATGTGGGGAAGCGTAACTGACCCTTTGTCATATCATGACGGAACGTCGGCAAGTGCCACAGGCGACCAAACAACATATTTTGGACGCAGCGAAAGTGGTATGCTTTCTTATATCGGACGTTTCAATTATGCATACGCAAGCAAATATCTTTTGGAATTCCTTATGCGTACTGATGCCTCTACAAAGTTTGCTCCCAAAAACTATTGGGGCTATTTCCCGTCTGTCAGTGCAGGTTGGGTTGTATCTGAAGAGGAGTGGTTCAAGAAATCGGTTACTTGGATGGACTTCCTGAAAATCCGTGCTTCTTGGGGTCTTATGGGTCGCGACAATATCAGGGCATGGCTTTGGACACAACTTTATGAGCGCAATGGCAACTTGGATAAAGGTGCTGTATTTGGTTCCAATAGTTTAAATAGTAATGTAAGTGCAGGTCTCGTTATGCCAAAGGCTGGTGTGAACAGCGATGTACATTGGGACAAGACATACAAGACAAATATAGGTATTGACGCACGTTTCCTTAACAGTCGTCTGTCTGTTGATTTCAACTACTATTTTGACCGCGGTCGTGACTTATTTGCAACACGTACAGGTACAGCGGAATATCCAACTACAGTAGGTACTCAGGCAACTCCTGAAAACTATGGTGCAATGAACTCTTGGGGTTGGGAAATAACTCTTGGATGGCGCGACAAGATTGGTAAGGACTTTACTTATTGGGCAAAACTGAACACTGGATATAGCGACAACAAAATGCTTGAGAACAACTTCCAGGCAACTCCAGAGCATGACTCACAAGTAAGGAATGAACGTGTTGACCGCGGTGTTTGGGGATTGAAGTGTATCGGTATGTTCCGTAGCTATCAGGAAATTGACGAATATTTCGAGAAGTATCACATTACTCAATATCTTGGAATGTCAAAGAGCGCTGTACGTCCAGGTATGCTCATATATGAAGATGTTTGCGGTACGAACAATGGTGATGGCACATGGGGAGAACCCGACGGTGTTGTAGACCAGAAAGATGACATTATACGCTTGTCTGAATATTCAAGCAATCCTTATGGCTTTACATTGAATTTTGGCGGTCAGTACAAGAGTTTGTCTATTACCGCACAGTTTGCAGCAAGTTGGGGTGCAAAGAATTTTGTGCAGACTGATTTCCGTCAGGCTTGTACGAATTATGAATATGAGAATATGCCTACATCGTTTATCGATATGTACAACTATGAAGACATTTATGATGCATCTGGCAACATTACAGTACCAATGAATAGAAATGCTTCAATGCCTAACATGAGATATAGCATTAACAACTTGGCATCTTCCTTCTGGCTTGTTGACGCTACTTCTATTTCATTGCGTAACATCACGGTTGCATATACACTTCCCAAAAAGTGGATTGAAACTATTGGACTTAGCAGCGTAAGACTGAATCTAACTTGCCAAAATGCAATCAACTTTGTAAACAACTATCCCAACAAGAGCTGGGCTTCATGGGGCGGTACATATACACGCTATCCAAACCTGCGCAAGATTACGATGGGTGTAAATGTTTCATTCTAAAACAATTTAAAGAATAACGATATGAACAATATATATAAATACGGTAAATTGGCTCTTGCATCAGCCATTTTGATTGGTGTAACAACAGCCTGCAGCGATGACTTTTTGACGAAAAAGAAGAATTATGGTAGTTTTGATTCTTCAAACACCTACGGTTCTTATAGCGGAGCAAATGAGCGAGTTGCCAACCTTTATTTTCAATTGCTTCCAATTGCCATAGCTCATGATGGCAATGGCGTTGGTAACGTCAACAATTTTACAAGTATTGGCTGGGCAGACAAGTATGCTAAGAGTACGGAAGAATTCGGAGGATTCAGTATCTATACCAATCCAGAAGAAGAGTTGATTTATAGTTCTGAAAACCTTTATGACTTGTTCTATGTGGCAAACGATGTTTATAGTCCATGGGGACACGTTCGCGGTTGCAACGACGTGATAGAGGGAGTTTCCGGCTCAGATGGTCTGACGGAAGATGAGAAGAATAAACTGCTCGGACAGGCTTATTTCTTCCGTGCATATATGTATTACCAAATGGTAAAAATATATGGTGGAGTGCCTATAATTGACTATGTGCAGGATCCGATACTTGGCAATGGTGGAGGTGATCTCATCAAACCGCGTGCTACTACTAAGCAGTGCATTGATTTCATTTGTGAAGACCTTGACAAGGCTTCAAGTATGCTTCCTGCAAGATGGGAGAACGATGCCAATGATTTTGGACGTATCACATCAGGATTGGCAGAAGCTCTGAAAGGTAATTTGCTGTTGCTTTATGCAAGTCCTTTGTTCAATCGTGGCGATGAGACAAGCCGTTGGGAGGCTGCATACGAGGCAAACAAAGCTGCGCTTGCAAAACTCGATTTAGGTAGATTCGGACTTGTATATGCAAACAATGGCGGTGAACAGAATGCAGCAAACTGGGCGAGATTGTGGATGGACTATACCGGTAGCGAAGGTAATATAAGTGAAGCTGTGTTCGTGACGCTTTGTAACTTGAGAGATAATGTTTCGGGACAGCCAAATTATGGTAAGTATAACTATACAGAGCACTATTTACGTCCAAAGAACTCAAATGGAGGTGGCTCGCTTACACCCACAGCGGAAATGATTGATCTTTTCCCAATGGCTGATGGAAAGAAGCCAAGCGAATCTTCCATACAGTATGACAAGAATAAGTTCTGGCTAAATCGTGACCCACGTTTCTACCGTACATTTGCTTTCCCTGGTGTAGAGTGGCAGTTCGATGAGGGTACAGTAAGATTGTCAGATGAAGCTCTTAAGACAGTTATTCCATCTTATTATCCTACAGGTAGGGACTACTCTTTGTGGAGTTATACATGGTATGACAAGGCAGAGGACCAAACAAGCTTGTCTGCGTCTGGATATTCTCCTGATCTTCTCGAAACAACTAACCATGCTATTTATTTGCGTAAGCGTTCCGATGATTATCATCTGCATCCGACAGCGTTCTATGAATTCTTAGAAAGCGCTTCTACTCCTAAAGGTTTCCAGAAGTGCGGAGCACCACTTATTACAATGCGTTATGCCGAGGTTTTGCTCAACTTTGCAGAGGCTGCTGCTGGTGCAGGTCACTATGATGAGGCTGTGCAGGCATTGCAGAAAATACGTGCTCGTGTAGGCTATACCGCATCAAACAACTATGGTTTGGATGCATCTATATCTGGCGATCGTGCTAAACTTTTGTCTGCTATTCTCTATGAACGCCAGATAGAACTTGCATACGAGGGTAAACGCTTTGATGATATGCGTCGTTGGATGCTCTTCGACGGTGGTGCTGACCAGGCTTCCATAAAGGCTTCGTGGGCATTGACTGGCTTTGGTGGTAACACATGTACATATCTTGGTGTGAAGCCTCTCAATGGTACAAAGCGTCACCAAATCATTATGTATTCAACAGTGGTAGCCGAAAAGGAAACAAGCAAGGATCCATTGTTTGATCTTCGTCCAAAAGCATTGTCACTTGATGAAGATATGAGTTACGATGCATCCACAGGTTATGCTAACGATGCTGTAAAGGCGCTTGCAGAATTTTATGACAATAACCTTGTGCGCAAGGATGCAAATCTTGACGGTAATGACGATGCTCTTACCATAAAATTCTTGCCCAAGTATTATTTTATTGGTCTGCGTTATAACGCCATGCAAACCAACGTAACATTGCATCAGACAGTAGGCTGGCACGACTTGAACCGCAATGCAGAAGGTCTCTTTGACCCATTGGCAGACACCGCTCCTGCAGAGTAAGACGAATCTGCTGATAAGAATAAAATCAAAAGCGCACCAAATATCTGGTGCGCTTTTGTTATGATGTTATTCATTGCCTGTTTTATTCTTTGTTGATTGCATCACGACATTGCTCCATAAGCCATTTCGGGGTGCTGGTGGCACCGCAGATGCCGATGGAGTTTATTCCCTTGAGCCATTCGGGTGAAATCTCTTCAGGACCTTCTATCAAGTGGCTGTTGGGATTGACGCTCTTGCACTCGTTGAAAAGCACCTTGCCGTTGCTCGACTTGCGGCCGCAGACAAAGAGAATGAGGTCGTGACGGGTGGCAAAGCGGGAGATGTTGGGCATTCGGTTGGCTACCTGGCGGCAGATGGTGTCGAAACTGCGGAAGGTGGCAGAAGGGGAGATGTGCTCCTGAATGTAGTTTATTATCTGGTGGAACTCGTCGAGGCTCTTTGTTGTCTGGCTGTAAAGATAGATGTCGCGCGAGAAGTCGAGGCACATCACGTCCTCGAATTTCTCTATCACGATAGCCCTCTGCTGCGTCTGCCCCACGAGTCCGAGCACCTCGGCGTGTCCGTTCTTGCCGAAGATTACTATCTGTGCCGACGGCTCGTTGTCGTATTGGCTTTTTATGCGCCGCTGAAGTTGGAGCACCACGGGGCAGGTGGCATCTATAATCTCGATGTTGTTCCGTCGGGCAAGTTCGTATGTTGACGGCGGCTCACCGTGGGCGCGCAAGAGCACTTTCGCATCGTGCAACTGCGCCATGTCGTCGTGGTTGATGGTTATGAGACCGAGTTTTTTCAGTCGGTCGCACTCCATACCATTGTGCACGATGTCGCCAAGGCAATAGAGGCGAGTGCCCTTTGCCAATTCCTCCTCGGCTTTCTTTATGGCGGTGGTAACGCCGAAGCAGAAGCCGCTGCCGTCGTCAATCTCAATTTGGTACATCGCGCTTGAAATACTCATTTAGCAACTGACCTGCCGCGGCAAAACTCGTCTTTTGCCCTTGCAGCACGCTCTGCTCCGCGGCATAAAGATGGCTGCGTATTGCAGGGTTGTTGTAGAACGACGAGCGCAGTTGTTCGTTTATCGTCTCATACATCCAGTACTTGCTCTGCTCGTTGCGGCGGTGGGTGAAATAACCGTTGTGGCGCACGAAGTCGAAATACTGGTATATCATATCCCACACCTCCTTGATGCCCGTGCCATAGAAGCCGCTGTAGCAAAGCACCTTGGGCGACCAACCGCTCTCGGGCATAGGGAAGAAATGCAGCGCATTGCGGAAGTTGGTGGCTGCCAAATGGCATCGCTCCACGTTGTCGCCGTCGCACTTGTTGATGACGATGCCGTCGGAAATCTCCATTATTCCGCGCTTTATGCCCTGAAGTTCATCGCCCGTGCCGGCAACCTGAATGAGCAGGAAGAAATCGACCATTGAATGACACGCCGTCTCGCTCTGCCCAACGCCCACGGTCTCCACAAACACCTTGTCGAAGCCGGCAGCCTCGCAGAGAATTATCGTCTCCCTCGTCTTGCGTGCCACGCCGCCGAGCGACCCTGCCGATGGTGAAGGGCGAATGAACGAATCGGGGTGCTGCGAAAGTTTTTCCATACGCGTCTTGTCGCCGAGAATGCTGCCCTTTGTGCGCTCGCTCGAAGGGTCTATGGCAAGCACGGCAAGTTTGCCGCCGTGTTCTTTTAATACGTGCATACCAAACTCGTCGATGCTCGTAGACTTGCCTGCACCCGGCACGCCGCTGATGCCTATGCGCACGGAGTTGCCGCTATGAGGCAGACACTTTTCTATCACCTCCTGCGCCTTTGCGTAGTGGTCGGGGTTTGCACTCTCTATCAGCGTCACGGCACGGCTCAATGTGGTGACATCGCCTTTGAGGATGCCTTCCACCATGTCGCCCACCGACAGTTCGCGGCGCTTTATGCGTCGCTGTTTAAGGTATGGATTTATTATCGAGGGCTGCTCCACTCCGTCGTTGACGGTCAGCCCCTTGAATTCTTCGTTGTTTTCTGGATGATTCATTGTTCAATACGCTTCGCGATACTTGTTTTCGTCCTTGTCGTCGAGCATTGAGAGATATGACTGGTAGCGGCTTTGCGCAATATAGTGCTCCTCCACGGCTTTTAGCACGGCACAGCCGGGCTCGTGGGTGTGGGTGCAGTTGCTGAAACGGCAGTCGTGGGAGTGGCGGAAGATGTCGCGGAAATAACTCGTCAGTTCCTCGCGCTCCATGTCGAACGTGCCGAAACCCTTAATGCCTGGAGTGTCAATGAGATAGCCCCCTTCGGGCAGTTCGAGCATCTCGCTGAAGGTGGTGGTGTGCATACCCGTGTCGTGCGCATCGCTAATCTCTGCCGTGCGCTGGTTGGCGTGGGGCAGAAGCAGGTTTATGAGCGTAGACTTGCCTACGCCGCTGTTGCCGCTCAACACCGTGGTCTTGCCTTTGAGCAGGGGGCGTATGGCATCGATGCCGAAGCCCGTTTCCGCCGATATGGCAAAACATTTGTAGTCCATCGTGCGGTACAGATCCATCATCATCTCCTGCAGGCGCAACTCGTCGTCGTCGAGCAGGTCGCTCTTGTTGAACACTAATACGGTGTCTACACGATATGCCTCTGCCGAAGCGAGGAAGCGGTCGATGAAGGTAAGGCTTGTCTTGGGGTGGCTCACGGTTACCATAAGCAGTGCCATATCAACGTTTGCCGCAATGATGTGGCTCTGCTTCGAGAGGTTCTGCGACTTGCGTATGATGTAGTTCCTGCGGTCGTGAATCTCCGTGATGAATGCCGTGCCCTCTTGGTTGGGCAATATGTCTACCACGTCGCCCACCGCCACGGGGTTGGTGCTTCGGATGCCCTTCAGGCGGAAGTTTCCCTTTATCTTGCAGTCAATAAGCCGCCCGTCGCCGAGCTTCACGGTGTACCAATAGCCCGTGTTCTTAATTACCAATCCGGTCACGCCTGCGCCCTACACGGTCATTATTTCCTTGTTCTTCGCCTCCAGAAGGTCGTCGACGCGCTTTATCATCTTGTCGTGAATCTTCTGCAGCTTCTCTTCTGCGTCCTTGCCCATGTCCTCTGCAAGTCCTTCCTTGACGGCTTTCTTCAGCTGGTCTTTCACGTCGGAGCGAATGCCGCGTATCTGCACCTTAATCTTCTCGCCTTCCTTGTTGCACTGCTTTGCCAGTTCGCGGCGGCGCTCCTCCGTTGGCTGAGGTATGCCGAGGCGTATAATCTCGCCGTTGTTCTCGGGGGTGATGCCCACCTCGGAGTCGATGATAGCCTTCTCTATATCGCGAATCTGCTTTTTATCCCACGGGCGTATGGCTATGGTGCGCGCATCGGGGCACGACACGTTTGCCACTTGGTTGAGGGGCACTTTCGAGCCGTAGCTATCAACCCTTATACCGTCGAGTATTGCCACATTGGCACGTCCGGCACGCACACGCGCTAATGCCTCGTCGAGATACATCACCGCCATTTCCATTTTCTCTTCGGCATTTGCCAAAGCGTCTTTCACTTCTATCATAATCAAATATTTTTTATGGTTGTTTTATGCTGCAAATGTAGCAATAATATTTTAAACGGCAAAGAAAAGGCTCGGAATTTTAGGAAATATTGATGATAAAAGTCGCCTGTGCATAAATAATGTATTAAAATTTTGGATATTCGGCAAAAAATGCTTACCTTTGCCGTCACATTATAATGTAAACACCGCGTTTTGTATGCTTTGACAAAAAAATGCGGCTAATTTTAGTAATTTTAAAAATGCAATATTATTTGTCTTTTCCGGTATTGACAGTAGTAGTGGCGATATTAGCCGTCGCCATTTATGTGTACTATAAGTTGAAATATATACGCATAAAAAAAGTCAACAAAATAGCCGGCAGCATGTTCTCGGCATATCTTGATGCTGCCAAGATTTCTGTTTGGGGCTACCGTGTTTCTGACGAAAGGTTTTTTATGGTAGAGTCCGACGGAGCCATAAAAATGGAGTATACGAGGGGTATGTTTTCGCTGTACTACAATCCCGACGACTTTGCAAAGATAACCGAGGCGATAGACGACATTCTTGGCGGCAGGAAGGAAAGCGTGAGCATGAGGATTCGCTTCCGCCTCAGAGACGACCTTCGCACGGAGCATATATGCAAGCTGACCATAAGCGGGCATAACGACTACTGGGGTAAGCCGCATACGATATTTGGCGTGCAGCAGGATATCACGGGCGACCTGCAAAGGGAAAAGACCGAGAAGGAACTCGATGCGAGGATTCACGCCATCTTCGACACGCTGATGATGGACGCATTCTGCTTTGATAAGGACGGCACGCTGATAGACATCAACGACCATGCCCTGGCAACATTCTCCGTGGACGACAAGAAGAAGCTGATAGAACGCAGGCTGAACATAAAGGACATGGCGATACACAACACGCTGGCAAACGGCGGACACTGGGCATGTAACATTGCAGAGGCTTCGGAATTCAAGTGCTTCGACAGACAAAAGCTTGAGGACGAGCATCGCATGATGTACTACGAGAGCATGGCGCTGCCTATGTACGACCTCGACAACAACTTGGTGGCGCGCATGGAAATAGGATGCGATATTACGAGCTTGGTGGAAAACCTGCATCAGGTGCGCAAGCAGGTGGACGCGCTGTCCAGTTCAACAGAAGACCTGAACAGGCTTTTGCACAGTGTGGACACAGCCCTGCTGGAAGCAAAGATTTTCCGTGCCCACTACGATGTGAATACACGCAGCCTGATGTTCGACAACTGGCGCACGGGCACTCCCCTCGTATTGTCGGAACTCGACTGCGTATATATGGTGGGGCTCGAATGGCGCTCCAAGATAATGCGCGTGTTCAAGCGTATGAGCAAGGGCGAGAAAAAGGAGTTCAATGTGCACATAGGCACGATGTTCAAGGAAAACGGAGCCTCTATGTATTTCAACTTCCAGGCAGTGCCGCGCGTCGACAAGGACGGCAATGTGAAATACTACTACTGCATGCTTTACGACGAGACGGAAGTAGTGGAAGCCCAGAAGGTGGCGGCACAGCAGAAGAAGGAAGCGCAGGAAGCAGAGCAGCTGCACACCTTGTTCATGCAAAACATAAGCTACGAGATACGTACTCCGCTCAACTCAATCATCGGTTTTGCCGACCTGCTCGAAATGGAGCACGGCGAGGAGGAAGAGCCGATTTTCGTGGAGGAAATCAGACGCAACACCGACAGCCTGCTCAACATGGTGAACGACGTGCTGATGCTGGCGAGGATAGAGGCGAAGATGGAAAACGTCTTGCCGGAGCCAACCGATATTGTAGGATTGTTCAACTCGCAGTGTCGCACTGGTTGGGACATATTGCTGAAACCTGGTGTGGAACAGGTTGTGGAGTGTCCGTTCTCAATGCTGTACGGCATGGTGGACTCAAACAAACTGGGGCTCATAGTCTACAACTTCTGCATGCTGTCTGCCATAAATACCGAGAGGGGATATGTGAAGGCAACGCTCGACTATCACGGCAACCGCCTGTTCCTAAGCATCATCGACACAGGCGTGGGATTCAACAAGGGTGATGACGGCGGAAAGTTCATAACGGCACAAAATCAGCAACGCGACTACAGGACGGAGCTGAAACTGATGATATGCGTACACCTTATACACATGCTGGGTGGTTCGTTCGACGTGCAGTCAAAAGTTGGTGAGGGCACTACCGTGTGGGTGGAGATACCGTTTGAGTGCATTGATTCCATGAGAGACGGCAACAGCCCGGATGCCGTGCAGGCGATGCCGCAGGAAGAGGCAGACAAGGCGGCTGGCGATGCTGATATAATGGCAAACGATGCCATGATGATAGGCGGCAGCGACTTGACCACTGAAGGCGGCTCGTTCCTTGATTCAATTTATAATTAATGAGTTTACGCACTATGGGAAATATAGAAATGGGAATAGCCAGTGAGTATGCACTGTTTTTAGTATGTTCTGCGGTATTGTTGTGGGGCATCAGGCACATTTTGAAGGGGCGTATAGACAAGATACGTTCAAAACAAGCCGACAAGCAGGCAGTGCTACACCATGTTTTGCAGGCTACGGGCGACAGTGTGGTGATGCAAAACGTTAAAAACAATACGGCGGAGTGTGTGTATGGCAACTTGTTTGAAGGCATCATACCAACAGAAAAACTATACACCATGTTCCACCCCGGCGACAGTTGCGCGATGGACGAGCGGAAAAGAAAACTCGACGAGGGGCATACGATGGGTAGAGACCACATATATCGCTTCAGAAAGCCCGGTGAAGAGAATTGGGGTGAGTATGGGCTGACGTGCGTGAAGAGAAAATCCTATGACGGCAAGTCGACGCTGGTGTTGAGCGCCTTTTGCGATCTGACGGACAGGATGAAGAAGGAAAGGAAGATACGTGAATTGCAGAATGTTCAGAAGCAGGTTTTCGACCTGCCGTTGATAGGCATGGCGATATATACTCCCGAAGGCAACCTGCTGGAGGCAAACACGAAAATGAGGCAGATATTCAAGTATCGCAACGAGAAAGACGAGTTTTACTACACCGCATGCTTGTTCGACCTTCAGCCGCTTGCCGGCAACATGACTGCCGCCACCGTGCGCGATGTGAGTGTGTGCCATAGGGTGGTAGTGCCGCAAAGGGGTGTCGACGAGTTTATGGAGCTGCGCATGTGCCCGATATACGATAAGGATGAAAACGTTGCCTATATCATTGTGATGGCACGCCACTTCGACGAAGAGCGCGCCTTGCACCGTGAGACCGTCAGCAACCAGCGCATGCTGAATGAGCGCAGCAAAGAAATACTTGGCTATGAGCAGGATATGAAGATTCTTTTCGAGTATGTGGGCATGAGGGTGTGCAAGACTTCGAAGAAGGACAGGGTGTTGAGGATATACGACGGATTTGACAAGGTGTACAAAGAGTTGCCGTTCGACCTGATATACAAGTATGCATATTCTGACGAGGACCGCAAGGGTATAGAAAACCTGATAGCACCCCCTGAGGGCACTCCTATAGCCTACAAGGAAGAGGTCTACCATTTGTCGGTGGACATGTTGAGGGGCGTGCCGGGTGATACGTGGTATACGGGAACATATATACCGCTTGTTGACAAGAACGGCAATATTGAAGGAGTGTACGGACTTATACGCAACTCAACACGCTCGAACAAGTACAGGAAGATGCTCGAGCTTGAAACGCAGAAAGTGCAGGAGATAGGAAGGCGCAAGACGGAGTTCCTTGCCAACATGACACACGAGATACGCACGCCGCTCAACTCGGTGATTGGTTTCTGCGACCTGCTCGTGGCAACATCTGACAGGAACGAAAGCAAGGAGTATATACGCATCATCAACCGAAACTGCCGCCAGTTGTCGAAACTTATAGACGACCTGCTGGAGATTTCGGCACTCGACTCAAGTACGGAAACCGAAATGACGGTTGACGATGTGGAGATGGTTAGTCTGTTCAAGGGAACGTGCAAGAATCTTGAGAGGCTGTTCTCTGCGTCAAAATTGGAGTTCCGCATTGACGATGCACCGTATGAGATGCTCCACTTAAAGGCTAACAACAAAACCATAGTACAGGTAATTACCAACTTCGTTGACAACGCCGTGAAGTTCACATCCGAAGGACACGTTAGGGTGGGGTGGCGCTTGGAAGGCAACGAAATCTACATATACTGCGAGGACACGGGTATCGGTATTCCCAAAGACAAGCAGGAGATTATATACGAGCGCTTCATGAAACTCAACGACTTTATTCCCGGCACGGGCGTGGGTCTGTCAATATGCAAGGGACTGCTGGAGCGCATAGGCGGAACAATAGGCGTGGAGTCAGAGGGCGACGGCAAGGGCTCGACATTCTGGGCACGCATACCTTGCGAGATATTGGAAAAGAAATAATAGGTATTATATTTTGTATTTGGAAACAGGCTGATAACTATGATGAAAAAGAGATTTGAGGAATATATAAAGGGAATGGCGGCGAGAATGATCCTGCTGTTGGCGTGTCTCGGATTTGCGGCGACGCAAGCACTGGCACAGACCGATGTGGTGCGGACCGACACGGTGCAGAAGGATCCAAAGCAGAAGAGGCTCGTGATTATAAACTCATATAACTCCACTACCTCATGGGTGCAGGATTATATAACGATGTTTATGATGGAGGCTGCCTCGCGCAAGAACCTGCACTGCAACGTGGTGCACATGAACGGCACACTCGTGATGAACGACTCGGCATTCCACCACATAGAGAACGGTATATTCGAGCGCTTCAAGAACAAGAAGCCCGACTATCTCGTGCTCGTGGGGCAGATGGCATTCCTCTTGCGCGACAGGATAAAGGAAGAATGGGGCGATATACCATTTATATATATGGGCATATACGACGACTTCACCACGCCCGAGTACACATACAGCGGCATGGACTCTGGGGCGGAGAACGCTGAATATGAGCAGTTGCGCAGCGTGAGGAACAAATATAACTTCACGTTTGTGGAGATACCCAACTTCTACCGCGAGACCATCGACATGATGGTGAAGATGCAGCCGCAGATGAAGAAACTGGTGTTTGCATCCGACGAACTGTCGAACAACGTGCGACTAAACAAGGATATAAAGGAATATATAGAAAGCAAGTACCACGATATGGACTATGAGTGGGTGGTGGCAAACGAGAAGAACAGCGAGAGGCTGCAGGAGTTGTTCATTTCCGACGACCTCAGCATCGGCATTCTACTTTCGTCGCTATACTATCCGCGGAAAAGTGCTTTCGGCTATCCCATACTCGTAACCGACGAGATGCGACTCGTGGCGGCATCTACGAGACCTGTCTTTACAATCAAGGAGACCTATCTCGACGACGGTGCAGTGGGAGGCTACTTCCTCGACGTGACCTCCGTGAAGGAGCACTGCCAGAAGGTGTTCATGCAGATGCTCAACGGCAAGTCGATGCGCAACATTCCGTTCTACTATTCATCGTATTCGTCAAAGGCAATTCCCATCGTAGACTACAAGCAGATGGAGGAGGCAGGCATCAGCGAGGACGCTTGTCCCGACGGCACGGTGTTCGTGAACAGGGAAGGCACATGGTGGGACTACAGGTGGCAGATTTTTGCCGCCATAATAGTGATGCTGGCAATAATCAGCATAATGACTTTCGCGCTCTCGCTCAAGCAGCGCAGGGTGAAGTTGCTGGCTTCTCAGGAGCGCATGCTCAACAACATGCCTATATGCTACATGCAGGCAAGGGTGAAGCGCAACGGCAACAGGATAGAGGACATCGTGTTTATGTCGTCAAACGACAGTGCCAAGCTGCTCGTGGGCAGGAACACCGAGGAGGGGCGCATCTCGAAACTGTTCGACATCGACCTGCTGATACACTGGGTGGAAAAACTCTACGAAACGAAGAAGAACGTGCGCACCACCCACTATTTCGAGAACACCAAGCGCTACTATGAGTTTATCATCTGCCAGACAATAAACGACAAGGATATTGAGATTTTCGGTATCGACATAACCGACAAGGTAAATTCGGAGAAGTCGATGAAGGAGTCGGCAAAGAAGTTGGAGATGATTCTCGACATTGCCAACATCATGCCATGGCGCTGGAATTTATTTGAAAGGAAGATTGCATACGAGAGCCGTCCTATATTGCGCCACCTTACAGGAAAGTCAATATCGGTGAGAACGAAGTCGATGAGCGAAAGCGATTTCTTCAGCAAGATACATCCGGACGACAAGGATCGCATGAAGAGGCTATGCTACAATCTCTATCACGGCAAGGTGGATCAGGTGCGCGGAGAGTTCCGCATCATTACCACCCTGCGTGGTGTGCGCCGCATTGACTGGTTAGAGATAAACGCCTCCGTTGGTCAGTACGATGCAAAGGGAACACCGATGCTTGTCATTGGCTCGTTGCTGTTCATTACCGAGCGCAAGAACCAAGAGGAGGCACTCATTGCGGCACGCGAGGCTGCTATGGAGTCAGACCGTCTGAAGTCTGCCTTCCTTGCCAACATGAGCCACGAGATACGCACTCCGCTCAATGCCATCGTGGGCTTCTCCAACTTGCTTGCCGCTACCGACGACGAAGCAGAGCGCAGGGAGTTCATAAAGATTATCGAGATAAACAACGATCACCTGCTAACGCTCATAAACGACATTCTCGACCTTGCGAAGGTAGAGGCAAATACCCTTGAGTTTGTCTCCAAGCCTACTGATGTGAACAAACTTATGGAAGGATTGGAAAAGACGATACAACTCAAGGTGAAAGAGGGTGTTAAACTCAACTGTCTGCTTGGAGCATCCTCATGCCATATCATGACAGACCAGTCGCGTTTGTCGCAGGTGATGATAAACTTCCTCACAAACGCAGCGAAGTTCACCGACAAGGGCAGCATTGCCTTTGGCTACGAGATTAACGACGACCAGATGTATTTCTTTGTGCGCGACACCGGCACGGGTATCGCCCCCGAAGATCAAGAAAAGGTGTTCCAGCGTTTCGTCAAACTCGATGTGTTCAAGCAGGGCACCGGTCTCGGACTGTCTATCTGCAAGAGCATCATAGAACGATTCGGCGGCGAGATTGGAGTTACCTCGAAAGGCAAAGGACACGGCACAACCTTCTGGTTCACTATTCCTTATAAGCCGGCGTAGAGTTATTAGTTATTAGTGTTTAGTTTGTGGTAGCATATGTCCACTAATCACTAAACACTGAACACTAATCACTATATAAAATTCACAAAATATCTTCTTAGATATTTGGATATTCGGAATAAATATATTACTTTTGCGGCATGAACAATTTTGTACGCGAGATATTCTATTCGGAAGAATATAAAGAATACTACGACAAACTGGATGCTAAGACACAGACGAAGTATGACTATATAGAGCAGATAATAAGGACAATGTATGTTGTCAATAAGAAATTCATCAAAAATCTTGAAGGCACCGAGTTCTACGAGGCGCGTATTTCTGTAGGAACCAATGAGCATCGTACCATTGTGTTTGCGATTGACAGCGCGAACTTTATGGAAAGTAAGCGGGTTGTGTTCCTGAATTCATTCCTGAAAAAGGATACCAAACAATACAAAGGTGAGATAGAACAAGCAAGACGAATATTGACAAAATACATTTGAAAAGGATTTTTAAAGATGGTTAAGTTGGATGAAAAGAAATTGGCACGGCTGACAACTGCTTCACAGCATTTTACTGAGAAATATGGTGTTGTTGGCTCTCCTAACCGTGAGGAGTTTGAAGCAAAGGCACAGGCATGGTATTACGCAGAGTTGTTGCGTGACGAGCGAAAGCGTCAAAAATTAACCCAGCAGCAGTTAGGTAACCGTATTGGTAAAAAAAGGGAATACATTTCTGCACTTGAACAAGGCAAGACCGACATGCAACTCTCTACCTTTATGTTAATCGCCAATGCCTTAGGATTACGTTTTTCGCTTGTGTTAGGGTAAGAAAGAATTCTTTGACGGCTGCCACTTCTTAAGGTAATCACTAACCACTGAACACTAATAACTAACCACTAATCACTGAACACTAATCACTAATAACTCCAAAACCATAGGGCGCTGCGTATCATCATCATACAGCAATTGCCCCATTGCTTTTTCCATTTCCTTTGCGTCGTGGGCGCAAAGGTATTTTATATTGTTTTCCATGCAGATGCCCTGCGCCGTTGTGTTATGACGTGCCGCAATATACTCATCGCGTGCCGGCGACTGCTCCAATCCAGGCAGCTTTTTGAATATAGCTCCGCCGCCGTCATTAAGCAAAAGAATGCGCAGGTTGCCTCGCAGCCGCGTGTTCCATAAGGCATTCTGGTCATAGAAAAAACTCAGGTCGCCAATCACGCAAAACACCCGCTTGTCGGTACCTAAAGAGAAACCGGCAGCAGTGCTCAAACTGCCCTCGATGCCGTTCACTCCGCGGTTGCAGTACACATAGTGGTCAGCATAGATACAACCAAGCCTTATTGCAGTGCTGTTAGCATAATGGAAGGCGCAGCCTTCATTCTCACAGTCTTCACCTCCTCCCATTAAACCCACTCGCCCCATTAATCCCATTCTATCCATCTCTCCTGCCATCCTCTCAAAGTTCCTCACGGCGAGCCTTGCCCCAAATGCAGGCTCATAGTCATCTATGCTCCTCTGCGCTTTCTCAATGGCATCGTCCCACAACCGTTTGTATGCCGCAACCTCCTCATTCGCCTTGATACCGCAAGCCAATAATCCCTGCAATATCTCTACGGCATTTCCCTCTGCAATATCCGTCAGCCGCCCAAAGCAATCTTCCACTTTTCCATCTTCCGATATCCGCCATTGCGCAGCCTTTTCTGCCTTTCGCAAAAACATCTTCGTTGCCTTGCTCACAATAGTCTCGCCGGCATATATTATCAAATCAGGCATATACTCGCTGTCGTCGCCAATATGTTTCATTGCCTCGTCCATTGGCACAGCCTTGCTGCTCAACGGCTCTTGCACCACCACAAACATTTCCCTCAATGCCTCGACAACCTCAAACAACGCCTTCGATTTCCTCGTCTGCCCAATCACAAACATAGGCTTGCTTGCATTGTTCACAGCATCAATCAATTCCTGCGGACACTCCGCACCCCTTGCCGTATGAATCACTATCTTCCTCTCATCAGGCAAATCTTCCGTGTCGAATATGAACAGCGGTTCACTTATAGGCACGTTTATATGCACGGGCGCACCTCCACGATGCCTGCACTCCAAAAGAGCCTCATTCACCAATCTGTTGCAGAATCTCCTTTCCTCGTCGGTATGCACCTCCGGCAGATTTACACACTTCCTTACAAAGCACCCCAATACATTTGGCTGCGGCAGTGTCTGCCCGTCAAGTTGGTCAATCCATGCGGCAGGTCGGTCAGCCGATATTATAATTATCGGTATCTTCTGATATTTTGCCTCTGCTGCCGCAGGTGCAAGGTTAAGCAATGCCGAGCCGGATGTTACGCACACAGCCACAGCCTCCTCCGTTGCTTGTGCCAGTCCTATTGCATAGAAACCTGCCGAACGTTCATCGGTCACAGGATAGCATTTCATCATCCCCCTCGCTTCTTGTTCGTGCATATTATGCACTATCGGCGCATTCCTGCTGCCGGGGCACACCACCACGTGCCTCACCTCGTGTTTCACGAGCAGCGCCGTCAGTATATTCACGTTCTCCTTATTGCTAAACATTGCCTTGCTTCATTTTCATTATACGATTGCAAAGATACCAAATATATTTATAATATCGGGTATTTTATAGTTTTTTTAACCGTCTTTCGTGCCCGAACGCATATAGTATCGACAGTCAACGCATATAGGAGCGATGCCCATCGCTTGCCGTTTCGATGCCCATCGCACATAGGTTCGTTGGCAGATGAAGCAGGCTTCGATTGTTGACGAAGCAGCAATCGACGGTTGGGCATTAAACATCGCTTAATGTGAAAATGCAACATTGTAACATTGCAACATTGTAACATTAAGCATTTTCGACTATGCAGGAGCAGGGCGCATCCTAATAAGTTATTATAATATATTACATATATTATAATAAAATTAATATACTATAAATCTGTAAGCAATTATCGTCATTTTCCTTTCAATTTTCAGCCTTGACTAAATGGAAATTCCTTAATGTTGCAATGTTACAATGTTGCAAAGTTGCAAAATCAGTATTTGCATAGCAGTATGCATAAAAACTTAACAGCATTGATTTTGTTGTTTCGGATTTTTTTTGTAACTTTGCGACAGAAATATTACGAATGGCAATGAAACTATACACACAGGCAGATATTGAAGAAATATCAGTTTTTGTACATCTTGTAGAGTCATAAACAAATATGGATAAAACTATGGAACAAAAATTTTGCCAAAGCTGCGGAATGCCACTGGCAGAGGATATCATCGGAACTAACGCCGACGGAAGTCGTAATGAGGATTACTGCATATATTGCTATAAGGACGGAGCTTTTACGCAGGATTTCACCATGGAGCAGATGATAGATTTCTGCGCACAATTCACTGAGCAGATGAACAGCAATACGGGACTGAACCTCACGCCAGAACAGGCAAAGGAAGAGATGCGCAAGTACTTTCCTCATTTGAAGCGGTGGAAAGATTAATGCTAATTAGTCCTGTTTTTCTGACTATTTGGTGCAATTAATTATTTGTTGTATTACATACAGAAATTCACGGCATACAAGGGAACATTGCACATCCAGCCTTGGTCGGAATAAGGTTTCATTGAAAGACGCATTCCTTTCAGATTCGGGTGTTTCTCAATGTATATGCGCAACGACTTTGACTTGACGTTTTCCTCTGCCTTTACTTCCACAGGTATTACGTTTGTTCCCTTTTGCACGAGAAAATCAATCTCTACGCGTGAGTCGTTAGCACTGTAGTAATATATTGGTATGTGTATAGGTGCCAACTGGGTATAGACAAACAATTCGGTAAATGCTCCTTTGTATTCGCGAAAGATATTGTCGCCAATGATGATGCTTTCTGCCGGCGTGTTGGTCATCGCCCCCATCAGACCAACGTCGAGGGAGAACAACTTGAACACCGAAGGGTCTTCATAGAATTTAAGCGGAATGACAGGCGATGATGCACGGTGGACACGGTAGGCAAGTCCTGCATCAATAAGCCACTGTATTGCAATCTCAAACTGTGACGCACGCGCCCCTTTCTTAATTGCACCGTAAATGAGTTTCTTGTTTTCCTTTGCCAGTTGCGAGGGAATGGAATCCCAGACCATATTGATGCGCGGCACTTCTGAAACAGGCGCGTGCTTCGAAAAATCACGGCGATAGTCAAACAGTATTTGTTGTTGTATGGCGCGAACGTTCTGCAAGTTGCCCGTTTCTGCATATTCGCGCACCACGGCAGGCATTCCGCCGACAAAATAGTACTGGCGCAAGCAGTCTACAAGGCGGACGGACAGGGCGTTTATTATGTCGTAGTCGCCATTGCGCAGCGCATCTACGAGTGAACCTTGTCCTATGGCAGTAAGAAACTCGTCGAATGTCATGGGGTACATTCTTATCATATCCACCTTGCCGACAGGAAAGGATATGTTGTCGTGCAAGGAGATGCCCAGCAGCGAGCCCGCCACAACAACGTGATATTCGGGTGCATTCTCGCAGAAATACTTCAATGAGTTGAGGATAACGGGATTTTCCTGTATTTCGTCAAAGACGATTAGTGTTTCATTGGGCGTGATATGAATGTTGAGCAGCGCCGAGAGGGAACGGACAATGCGCTCTATGTCGTAATCGATAGAGAAAATCTGATTAAGCACCTCGTTTCGGTCGCAGTTTAGATAAGCCACTTCTTTATAGTGGAGCTGTCCGAATTTTTGCAATATATAGGTCTTCCCAACCTGTCTTGCTCCGTTGAGTATCAGCGGCTTACGGTTGCTTTTCTGCTTCCACTCAATAAGTTCGTTTATTATGTTTCTTTGCATGGACTACATTTTTTTGCACGAATATCTGCCGCAAAGATACGTTTTTTTGCACGAATAATTACCGTTGAACTACATTTTTTTGCACATACGCGTATGCTTTTAAATAAAATTAAATGTTTTGCTTTATAAAATAAAGATATTTTCTTTGCGAAAAGAAAAAAATGGTGTAACTTTGCAGCGAAATTGGTAAAATATATACAATTATGGACGATTATCACGCGGAAAACTTTAGTTACTCCGGGCGATAGAGGGCATAAAGTCTGTAAGTAAGGCAGACACAATGATAATCCTCTTTTGCCCGTTATGATTGTTTTTCGGAGCAAAAAAGGATTATTAAAGATGAAGACATTCTGGAACACCACAGGAGGGCTTACCCAAATAAGGGAGTGGCAGCCGAATTGTTGGATACAGGTGACGTGTCCGACGGAAGAAGACCAAGAGGAACTGGAAAAGAAGTTCGACATTCCCGACTATTTCTTCCCCGACATAAGCGACGCCGACGAGCGCGCGCGCTATGAGTATGAGGACGGCTGGATGCTGATAATCCTGCGTATACCGTATGTGAAGGAGGTGCGCTCAAGGACTCCGTACATCACCGTGCCGCTGGGTATAATACACAAGCGCGACGTTACGATAACGGTGTGCTACTA
>JAFLSE010000030.1 GCA_022511075.1 Prevotella sp. | reverse complement strand
CTGCCTCGTTGTATTCAACTAACGGCACCCAGAACGGACAAGCCACGCCACTGACGATAATATCGGGAAACAGCTTTTGTATCTCCAACGTGTAGCTCTGACTCTTTATCGTTCCCTCCGTAGCAAATATGCCGACGTGGCGCTTCTTGGTCACAGAGCCGATAATCTCTGCTGTGGGGCGTATGATGCCCAACACCCTCCTGTGAGGGTCGAGTCGCGGAATATCCTTTTGCTGAATGGTGCGCAGTGCTTTTGCCGATGCCGTGTTGCAACCGAGTATCACAAGGTGGCAGCCCATAAGGAAAAGGCGTTCCACCGCCTGACGGGTGAACTCATATACCACATCGAAGGAACGTGAGCCGTATGGAGCACGGGCATTGTCGCCGAGATACATAAAGTCATACTGCGGCATAAGCTGACGAATGCCGTGCAATATGGTCAGTCCTCCATAGCCGGAGTCGAAGATACCGATAGGTCCGGGTGCAGTAGGCAAGTTCATACAATCACTGCGTAAGCGTTGCGGTTGACTATTGCAGTTCTTGCAAAAGTTTTATTACAACCTTTGTAACGTCGGTTCCCATTTCGGGATTGATGAATGGGCAGGCATTGTCATCTATGTTGATGATGAATGCATAGCCGTCTTCCTGACCAACAACCTTCAGTATCTGTTGCAGCTTTGCGTGCAGAGGAGCGTATGCATCCTTTTCTGCTTGTGCAAGCAGACGACGGCTTTCTGCCTTGAACTCTATGTTCTTTGCGAGCAATTCCTGCAACTCGCCCTGACGCTTTTGCAGAATAGACTTTGGCAGGTCGCTCTGTGTGTCAAGAAACTCTTCGTATTTATTGTTGAATTCGTCCTCAACACGCTTTGCCTCCTCCTCATACTTTGCCTTTAGGTCTTCTATCTGCTTGGCGGCAATGGCATGCTCGGGCATTTCCTGAAACACTTGCCTGTAGCTTATGTAACCAAACTTTACGGTATTGGCAACAACAGCCGTTGTCTCGTCCTGCGCCGATGCACAGAGCGAGACAACGGAAAATATAATTGCAAACAAATATCTCATTATTTCAATCCGAGTTTAGCCTTTACTTGCGCAGTTACGTCGGTACTGAGCGTTGTGCTGATATAAGGAATGCCACCAGCATCGTCCATGATGTAGACATAGCCACCAGCTTGTCCTACAGATTTGATTGCATCGAGCACCTTAGTGGTGATAGCCTGCATCTTCTCCTGCTGTGTCTTGGCGAGAGCCTGCTGGTTGTCCTGATAGCTCTGCTGTATCTTCTGATACATTTCTTGCAGCTCTACCTGCTTGCGCTGCTTAACATTGTCAGGAAGAGTGCTTTCGTTCTTCTCATACTCCTCGCTCTTCTTCTGCAATTCGTCTTGCATACTCTTGAGGTCGGCATCATACTGCTTTGCGAGATTCTCAATCTCTGTGCGTGCCTGTGTGTATTCGGGCATAGCCTGAATGATTTCCTGTGAGCTGACATGTCCGAACTTCTGTGCCATCATGCAGAGAGGTGTGAACATAAGAAGCATTAAAATAATCTTTTTCATCTTTTTGTCTTGTTTTTATTGATTAATATTATTTTGTTCTTAATTGTTAGACTATGAAACTGCACATTTGTTTATTGTGCAGAGTAACCTAATTTTTGCAGTACCTCATTACTTATGTCTACTTTAGGGCTGCCGAAGATGATGCCGGAATTGCTTGCACGGTCGAGCACAAGCTGATAGCCACGGAGGTCGGCAATGTCCTTAACGGCATTGTAAATCTCGTCCTGTATAGGGGTCATAAGCGAAGCACGTTTCTTGAACAGTTCTCCGTCGGGACCGAAATACTTGCGTTTCAGTTCAGCAGCTTGCTTTTCTTTCTCCATTATAGCGTCCTGCTTTGCCTGCTTCTGCTCTTTGGAGAGAAACACAACCTCGTTTTGGTAGTTCTTGTACATTGTCTGTGCCTCGGTGGAGAGTGCATCAACCTCTGCCTGCCATTTCTTTGACACCTGGCTCAACTGTTCGTTGGCACGCTCGTAGGCAGGTACGTTTTTCAGTATATAATCCATGTCAATGAGTGCGAACTTTTGTGCATGCACAGTTACTGCAAGCATCAGCATAGCCATCACCGTAAACATCTTTTTCATCATAGCAGTATATTTTTTGAGTTATACATTTATTTGCGTTATATATAATGTGTATTGTGCGTTAGAACTCCTGACCGAGAATGAAGTGGAAGTTGCTTCCTCCCTTTCTGTTGTTTGACCCCACGCGGTCGAAACCATAAGCCCAGTCAATACCCATGAGACCAACCATTGGCAGGAAGATGCGTACACCAAGACCGGCAGAACGTTTCATGTCGAATGGGTTGAAGTTCTTTGTTTCGTACCAAGCGTTACCAGCCTCACAGAATCCAAGACCGTATATCGTGGTGTTGCCAAGCAGGAACGGATAGCGGAGTTCCAACGTAAAGCGGTCGTAGGCATAGCCAGGCTGATAGTAGTTGGGAGTGAGCGAGCCATTCTCGTAACCACGCAAACCGATTGTCTCCTGTGCATAGCTCGATGAATAGCCTGTCATACCGTCGCCACCGACATAGAATGTCTCAAACGGTGACTTGTTGTATTTGTTGTAAGAGCCAAGCAATCCGAATTCCACACGTGTCATGAGCACAAAACATTTTTGGGCGTTTGTAAGTGCAGTATATGACTTGAATCTCAGCTTCCACTTGTGATACTCTATCCAACGGTATTTCTCCTGCAACTCGTCCTGATAGGTTGCCGATGTGCTGTTTGTTGCAAGGTTCTTGTAGTCCTTGTTGTTTATGAGCGACCACGGTGGCGTGAGCGTAACAGATGCAACAAACTCCGAACCCGTGCGTGGGAAGAGCTGATTGTCGGTGCTTGTACGCGCAAGTGTAATGCCAAGGTTAATGTTATTACAGTTTCCGTTAGACATGATTGAGAAATAGCGCCAGTCGCGAAGCATATATAACGTATATGACAATGATGCCGAAAGCTGGAAATAGTCATCGGGCCAGCGCAGACGCTTGCCGAAACCAATGGATGCACCAATCAGCTGCACATACTTGTCGTCGTCAAGGGCATTGTCATAGTAGTATGAGCCATAAGGATTATAGCTGCCATATCCACCCATATATCCATAATAGCTATATAGTGCATTGCTATTGTAGTAAGCACTGTTCACGTCGGTCTGCTTTGAGTAGAACACACCAACATTGAAAGCATTAGGACGCTTTCCGCCGAACCAAGGTGCAGAGTAGCTGACATTGTAGCTTTGATAGTATGTACCGTTGGTTTGTGCGCTTATTGCAAGTTGCTCGCCATCACCGATAGGCATAATACCTCGGCGCATATCGTTCTTGCCGAATAAGTTGCGGATAGAGAAGTTGTTAAGTTTAAGGGCAATTCGTCCTATCACACCAGTCTGTCCCCAACCAAGCGAGAACTCCACTTGGTCGTTTGACTTCTGCTCCAGCTGCCAGTCTATGTCCACAGTACCGTCTTCATAGTTAGGCTTTACATCGGGATTGACTGTTTCCGGGTCGAAGAATCCCATTGATTGAATTTCACGTGCAGAACGTTGCAATGCTTCTTTAGAGAACAAATCGCCTGGTTTTGTGCGCAGCTCGCGGCGCACAATCTCTTCATAAAGACGGTCGTTTCCGTATATGCGCACGTGGCTGAGGTGTGCCTGCTGTCCTTCCTGTATACGCATTTCCAAGTCGATAGAGTCGCCTATGATGTTCACCTCCACGGGGTCGAGGTTGTAGAACAGGTAGCCATTGTTCCAATAATAGTTGCCCACGGCATCATCGTCTTCCCTCAGTCGCTTATTGAGTTGCTTTTGGTTGTAGACATCGCCTTTTTTCATACCAAGCACTGCATTGAGGTAGTCGGTGTTCACCACGGTATTGCCCACCCACGTTATGTCACGCAGATAATAGCGGTCGCCCTCGTCAACCTTCAAGTAAATGTTTACGTGGTTTTGGTCGTGGTTCCACACACTATCTTCCACGATTGTTGCATCACGATAGCCAAGCTCGTTGTATTTCTCTATAAGATTCTGCTTGTCGGTCTTGTAACGTTCGTCAGTAAATTTCTTTGATTTGAGGAATGTGCTCATCTTTCCTGCTTCGTGGGTTTTTGCGAATGCTCCCTTCTTGAACAGTCCTCCCTTTATCTTGGAGTCTTTTAAATGGTTGTTGCCTTCAATGAAGATATTGCGCACCTTCATCTTGTCGTGCTTGTCAATATCTACATCCAGGATTACCTGATTCTTGTTTGTCAGGTCTTCTCGCTGCGTGATGTTTATCTCGGCATTCTTATAGCCCTTCTCATCGAAATATCTCTTTGCAAGAACTTTTGCACGGTCTATCATATTTGGGGTAATCTGGCTACCCTTGATAAGTCCTAATTTAGCCTCCATATCCTCACGCTCGCTTTTCTTCAATCCTGTGAAGTTAAGTGTACTTACACGGGGACGCAATGCAAGATTAAAACATAGGTATATCTTGTTGCCCACGATGGAATCGGCAGTAATAGTTACTTTTGAAAACAATCCGTGACGCCAATATCTTTTCACCGCATCGGTAACTTCAGAGCCTGGCACGGTTATCTGCTGACCTACAGAAATGCCTGAAAGACCTGTAAGAACATAGTCTTCGTAGCCTTCCACGCCTTTCACGGAAAGTCCTCCTACGACAAGCGTTCGTGGAGTGCCGGCATACGATATGTCGGGATTAATAATCTTTTCCTGCGCATTTGCCCCGCAGAATGTGCCGAGCATCACCACAAGAAGTGTTACTATCTTGCTTATCTTTATCATCTTTATATTGTTGTCTCGTTGTTTTCTTCCTCTACTTGTCTGCCTGTCTTGCCAAACCTGCGCTGGCGGTTTTGGTAGCTTGCAATTGCTTTGTGCAGTGCCTCTTCGTTGAAGTCGGGCCAGTATGTATCGCAGAAATATAATTCTGAATATGCAATCTGCCATAACAGATAGTTGCTTATGCGCAATTCGCCGCCCGTGCGTATCAGCAGTTCCGGGTCGGGCATAAAGTTTGTCTGCAGCTTCTGCGATAACAGGTCTTCGCATATATCATCAACTTGCAGAGTACCGTCTTTTATGTCTTGCGCAATGTCCTTAACGGCATTTGTTATCTCCCATTTCGACGAGTAACTTAACGCCACTACCATCGTCATTGCAGTGTTGCCTGCAGTGTTAGCCTCTGTCGCAGCTAATTTCTGCCTTACTTCCTCTGGCAGTCGTGAACGGTCGCCTATTACACGAAAACGGACATTATTTTTCATGAATATCTCGTCCTCAAGCGATGTAAGTACCAATCCCATGAGAGCTACAACCTCATCGGCAGGACGGTTCCAGTTTTCAGTGGAGAACGTATATAGCGTAAGATATTTCACTCCCAAACGTGTACATTCAGAAGTGATGCATCTCACGGCATCAACGCCTGCTTTGTGTCCATAGGAGCGATGTTGCCCGCGTTCTTGCGCCCAACGTCCGTTGCCATCCATTATGATGGCAATGTGTTGAGGTATTCGCGTCATATCTATTGTGTCTGCCATATCTTAATATTATATTATAATTATATTATAATAATGTGTAACGACTACTTGCTCCTTAAGTCGGTCAGTCCCTGTCGTTGTTGCACGTCTTGCACTTTGGGGCAATGTCGTATGTTATACTCAATTTCAGTGTATGGTAGCAGTCGGTGTTCTTGAACATTCCGTTGCTCTTTATGCCGTATGGGTCTTTCACTCCGTCAAGCTCGTCGCTCGTTGAGAAGTACATAGCCCATTCCATTCCCAAGTTGAGGCGCGTGGCTAACTTATATTTCACGCCCACACCAAGAGGTATATTCATACCAAAAGCACCGTCACCGCTACCTCCTGCCACCGTAGCTCCCAAGCCTATGGTGATATATGGCGTGAACGGTTTTGCACCACGATACTCCCTTCCCGTGCCGTAAGGCCAGAAGTTGTATTCATATCCTATTCCGATGTCCACGAGTGAACTGCTGAAACTTGTCTTTCCTGCAGCATCCTCTGGATACCATGTGCCAGTGCCGTTAGCATTGCCTTTAATCTGTCCGTACATAACGGAGAAGCGCAACGCATTACGCGGATTGAACTTATAACGTCCAATGACCTCGCCCATTGGCTGTATGCCGTTAGTGAGACTACCATTGTAGTCGCCCAAATATCCAATAAGTCCTGCGCCTGCTCCTATCTCCGCACGATACTCTGGCTCGTCTTGTGCTTTAGCATAAAGCCCACATAGTATCATAGCCAATGTCGTTAGGATATAGCGCATTTTCATAGGCGGTCTTTGTGTTATTCACTCATGTTGCACCGCCATATCTCACCTGTGCCGCAGCATATAGCCCACAGTGTGTTGGCGTTGTCTATACACAAGGTAATCTTCGTAGCACCATCGGATATCTCAGGCAGCGTGTAGTCACCGTTTTGCTTCCATGTCAGTCCGCCGTCGCGACTTATGTACAAAGTCTCATATTTACCTTCTGCATTGGCACCCGTAGCAAGCAGCAAACTGCTATTAGCAGCGGTCATGCTTATGCCTGAGAGCTTTGGCAGGTTGTATGCCGACTCCTCACCGGTTGACATCAGTGTCCATTTATCATCACTGCTGTTGCTTGTGTCTATCTTCAGCCACGATACCATATAGTCTTGCTCCTTTGTGGAGGGTGTACCTATGAGTACAGTGTTGTCCACGTTTTTATCGCGTAAGTATGGTACGGATATTGCCGCTATGTCTTGGTCGGGTAACAGTGATGCATCATCGTCGAGAACATCGTCCTGCCAAGTTGCACCGTGGTCTTTCGATATTACAATCCTGCCGTTATTGTCCATTGCATAGATATGTGAGCGACTCATTGCCAACAGCTGGCGTATTCCGTCTGCAGGATATGTCTCCGTTGTTGCCATACCATTCTGCATATACTCAATGTTTGTGCCGTTGAGCATAGCCATTGAATTGCCGTATGTAGCAGCATTGGTATACAAGTTGGCAGCACCGTTGTTCGTCACCTTCTCAAATTCGTTCTCATTATTGCGGTAGATTGTTGTGGAATTGCCATCGCTTGCAAGCAGAACCACATTATCGCCACAGGCAAGAAGCCTTGCATTCTGCATTGCCGCAAGCTCATCCAGTGTGCCGACATTTTGCCAAACCATTGCCATTTCGGGTATTTGCTTTACATTTACCTCTATGGTGTATTCGCGGGTAATTTCGTTGTCGTTGTATGCAAATACCTTAACAGTGCGTGGAACAGTAAAGTCTATGGAGTCTGTCATGGAGAAATATCTCCATTCCTCGCCATCTTCTTCCTCTTCGGTTTCCAAGTTGCGAATAGCAAGCATTCCATTACTTTTGGTGCTGTAAGAGCAAAGCAGCTTTGCCGCATTCGTGCCGTATGGCAATGAATCCAAATTATAGATGCGTCCGTTGTAATGGTCTATCTGAAACGTTATTTTTGCAACATCTGTATTTGTTGTTGTATATACGGAGTCTTCGCCTGTAGACGAAGTGGTATGTTTTTCAATTTCTGCTGTCGCTATGTAGAAATTTGTTATCACAGCATCGTTGTAGAATGTGATTTTCGTGTCATCGGAATTTAAGCACGAGGTAAATGTCATAACAACCCCTGCCAATATTCCGACCAACTTGAGTATTTTTCCCATACTTTATGTCTATAGTAATGAATTTCGCTGCAAAGTTAATTACAATTCCCGAAATTTCTGCATAATTGGCTTGTTAATTAAGAAAAAAGAACTATTATTCGACATATTTTAAGTTCTATTAGATTAAAAAACCAAAAATTTAAGAACTAAGAAAGTATCATTGATATTTGCAGTCTTATTTTACCATTACCTTTTTGTTGTTCACGATATACAGACCTGCCCCAAGCCCATTGGTATCCTCAGCGGATATTCTCTTGCCGTCCATCGTGTATATGGCATTGTTGATTTTCTTGACAACATTGTCAATATGTACTTCATTGTTTGATGTAGTAGGGTTATTCTTGAAACAATCAAGCACTGTTGTAGGGCAGCCATTGTCATCGAAAGCACCCATATCGTATGCATTCCAGCCAAAATCTGCGTATGCCTTTGGTTTCCACCAGCCATATAATTGTGGTTCCCAGTAGAATATGCCAGCACAGCCTTCAATTTCTCTTATTGCATTATAGAAGGTTTCCAATACGGCTTTCGCTGTTGTCTCGTTTGATTTTGTCTTCACGCCAACTTCCGCAATCATTACATTAACGCCGTATCTTGATATCAGTTTCTTTACTTGCGAAATAGCTTTTGTATTTATGGCATCTGCACTTTCAGTAGTATAGCTTTGTGGATAGTGTGAAAGGGCTATCATATCAAACTTTCCGCCGTTTGCCTTCAGTTTGTCAAACCACCAGGCATTGTCTTCATAGGCATTGTCTATGTGTGGCATGACTATCGCTTCCGGGCAAACAGCCTTTGCTGCATTGTAGCCTGCCATATAGAGTTTCGTGAATTTTTCCCATCCATTAGGAATGTCTCCGTTTTTTGTCCATAGCTGTCCGTCAGGCCACAACATACCGTTGCGTGTCTCATTGCCTATCTGTATCCAGCGTGGCGATATTCCTACTTCCTTCAATGCAGACAGAACATCTGTCGTATGGTCGGAAACAGCCTTTTGCAAGTCCTCAAAACTGAAGCTGCTCCAATTCACTGGTTTGGTTTGACGGCTTGGGTCGGCAAAAATATCACTATAGTGGAAATCTATCATTACGTCAAGCCCTGCCTGTACAGCGCGTTTTGCCTTTGCTACTACGTCTGCCTTGTCGCTCCACGCAAAGCCATACGCACTGTTTTGATTTGGACTTGCCGATGCAGGTTCCACCCATACACGAAGCCTTACTGCGCTTATTCCACACTCGTTCATAAGTTTGAAACAGTCTGTTTCCTGTCCTGCGGTATTATGGAACGTCTTGCCGTCAGCTTCCATTTCCGTAACCCAGCTTATGTCAGCACCGTTAGTAAACGTGCTCTGCGCCGTTGCTATAAGGGGCAACAGCGCAGAAACAAATACAAGTAAAAATATTCTTGTCACCATCGTACAATCTTTTATGGTTGTTCGTCTTTGAAAAGCTCTTTTATACCACCGATACTGCCCATAAGGTTTGTTGCCTCGTATGGCAGGTAAACAGTCTTTGTCTTGTCGCCCTCGGCGAGCTCCTGCATCATTTGTATGTACTTTTGAGCAAGCAGATAGTTTGCTGGGTTGGTGGACTCGCCTACTGCCTCGGTAATTTTCCGTATGGCTATAGCCTCCGCTTCCGCCTTGCGTATACGGGCTTCTGCCTCTCCTTCGGCAAGGAGTATCTGTTGCTGCTTGTCTGCCTCGGCACGGTTTATCATAGCAGTCTTTTCGCCCTCCGACTGCAAAATCTCACTTGCTTTCTTTCCTTCGCTCGTAAGAATGGTAGCACGCTTGTTTCTCTCTGCCTGCATCTGCTTTTCCATGGCAGTAAGCACGCTTTCAGGAGGTGTAATATCCTGAAGCTCTACGCGGTTTACCTTCACACCCCACTTGTTTGTTGCATCGTCAAGAACGGCACGCAGCTTTGTGTTTATCGTATCACGACTGGTAAGAGTCTCGTCAAGTTCCAGCTCACCAATGATGTTACGCAGTGTGGTCTGTGTCAGTTTTTCTATTGCGTTTGGCAGGTTGTTAATTTCATATACTGCCTTGAACGGGTCTACGATTTGGAAATATAATAATGCGTTTATCTCCGTCTGTACGTTGTCTTTCGTTATTACATTTTGTTTCGGGAAATCATACACTTGTTCGCGCAAATCTATTGTTGTGCTATAGGCATAGCGACCGTAGTGCGACACAACGATGGTCTTTGCCTTATCTATGAAAGGTACGATGAATTGTATACCCGGCTCAAGTGTAGAGCGATATTTGCCGAGACGCTCAATGATTTTTGTTTCCGACTGTGGTATAATCACAATACTCTTATATACCACGATTAATGCGCATACGGCTACAACAAGTAAAAAATATAACATTCCGTCCATAGTTTTATTGGTTTTAAATTTATTTTGGTATTTGTGTTCACATAATTTATTAATAAAGTGACCTTATGCTTTCTTTACGGTAATGATAAGGCTGTCCCTTCCCGTCACCACTACTTTCTTGCCACGTTCAATCTCTTCGCCATTTTCTGCCTGGGCTTTCCAGTCGTCACCGTCTATTGCCACCCTGCCGTAGCCGTCTGCCTCGATAGTTTGGCTCACCATACCTGTTTTGCCCAATATGGCATCGGCATTGCTTACACGCTGCTCATCGTGGCGATGCAGATAGCGCCAGGCAAACGGACGAACGAAGAATATACAAATCACACTTACGGCAGCAAATACGGCTAATTGCATGTTAAATCCAACAAACGGAGCAAGTGCTGCTGCCACCGCAGCACCTATGGCAAAGCACATAAGAAAGAATCCTCCTGTAAGCAGTTCTGCTATGAGGCATAGCACTGCGGCGATTGCCCAGAATAACCATAAATGGTACATTAAATAGGTCATATTTCAAGTATTTTTAGTTATGTATCTTCTCCTAAAACGCAAAAGAGCATCATCTTCCAAGCCAAATTTCAGGATTCAGCTTTGCCGTTTCCCTACGCAACTGGAATTGCAGAATGTTTTCTGAACCTACGGTTCCTATGCTCTGACCTGTGGATACACGCTGTCCCTTGCTCACACTCACACTGCCAAGATTGCAGTACACAGAGATATAGTTGCCATGGCGCACCATCACGCCTGTAGTACCTGCAAGACTGAACACTGCTGTAACCTCGCCATCGAAAATTGAGCGTACCCTTGCACCCGGCTGTCCGAGAATATTTATTCCCTTATTATCGAGTTTCACGTTGGGAAGACCTTCCACATTGTATTGCCCGAAATGGCTCACAATCTTGTAACCTCCCATTATAGGCATAGGCAGTCGTCCTTTGTTGCTTTCAAAGCTGCCGCTAATCTTCCTGTCTTCGGACGCCATAAGAGCAACAGGTTGTTCGGCAGCTTCCTTTTGCGCCGCGGCAATATCACGTTCACGTTTACGGCTATCCTCTGCGGCGCGACGCTCTGCAGCACGACGCTCTTCTTCCGCCTCCTTTGCTTTCTTTTCAGCCGCCTCTCGCTTCTTTGCGCTTGCCGCACGCGCTGCTTCTTTAAGTCGTTCTTCTCTTGCTTTCGCCTCGGCTATACGTCTTTGGTTTTCTCTCGCGGCAGCTTCTGCTTCAGCTTTTTTACGAGCAATCTCCTCCTCACGCTTTTTCTTTTCGGCAGCACGTGCAGCAGCCTGTTCTTCCGCCTTGCGCTTTGCCTCGGCAATAGCACGTTGGCGGGCCTTTTCCACCTCTATCGCCACGAGTTTATCAATCTGTGCATTGATTGCAGCATCTTTTTTGCGTTGTTGCGCTATTATTGCTTGTATCGACTTCTGTTCGTTCTTCAGGGTTTTCACAACCTCCTGCTGTTCGATCTGCTTATCTTCAAGAACACGTTGCTCATGCACACCTTTATATAACAAAGTGCTTTTTTCCTCCTTTATCGCCATCAGTTCAGTATGCACAGCCTTTATTTCATCATTCTTACGCTTCAGTTCCTCGCCCTGTACACGCTGATAGGCGGCATACTCCTTTACGAAACGTGAACGACGGTACATTTGCGTGAAATTCTGTGCGCTGAAGATAAAGAGCAACTTGTTCTGCAGCGAGCTGTTGCGATGCATATATCTTACCGACTTAACATAGCGTTGCTTGCATTCATCTAATTGTTCCTGCAATTTTTCAAGTTGTATTTGCAGCGTGAGGATTTCATCGTCTATTTTACCGATGTCATGGCGTATGGTATCTATTAGCTTTTTCTTCGTGTTGATTTCCTGGTTGATAATCATGAGATTTTGCAGGCGCTGTTTTACAGTGCGCTGGTTGTTCCTCAGTTTCTGCTCCTGCTGCTTTATTTCCTGCTTTATCTTGGCACTTTGGTTTTGCAATCCTTTTATCGACGTATTGCTTACCTCTGGTGTGTTTGTTTTCTTTTTTGTGGTATTTTTTGCAGGACGCTTTGCCGCAGTCGTTGTTGTCGTACGCTTTTGTGTTCCTGGTTTTTGCGTAGTTGCTTTTTGAGTAGTTGCAGGCTTTCTTGCCGGTGCAGCCTTTTTTGTCTGCGCATCGGCAAGAGAGCCTGCCCACATCAAAATGAGGAGTAATGCAAATATTCTCATCAATTATCCCCTGAAAATAATCTTATTGTGACTTACAGTGCCATTATACGGCGCAGGATATCGTCTACGTTCACCTCACGATACTTGTCAGAAACCTTTGTACGAGTTTCCCACTCCGTTTCGTTCTTTATGTAGTTGAGCACTATATTCAGTTTAATTTCCTTTTCAGGAGTTGTAAACGTTATATCGCTTTTCGTTGGGAACTGCTTTGTACCTAATTCCTTGAAATCTTGGTAATCCCAGTTAAGTTGTGTATTGCCGTGGAACTTGTCTTTGTACAATACGTTGACAATATTGATAAGACCTGTGTTCCTTTCTGCCAGCCACTTGTAAGACAACTTGTCCTTTGCGTACGTAATAATCACGTTATTGCCGTCATCCTCCGTGTCGTATGACGCAAGAGCCTCTTGGTTGATTACGTTATGGTCAGGTTGGAACAATTCATTCCAGAACAATGCTTGCAATGAATAGAAATTAAGACCACTGTTACGCATAAAGTCAATCTGGTTGTATGGTAGCTTGAGGTATTGCTTGTTTATGCGGTCTATGATAAGTACATAGGATGTGGTGAATTCCAAACGTGCTGCCTCTACAAAACCGAATGCCATAAGTTGCAATTGTATCACATCATCGCGTTTCATACGCAGGTTACCCGTGAGTGTCATTTCCTGTGCACCCACTTTTACCTGGAATTTCAATTTCGATGTAATGAATTTTGTAACCTGTGCGTTATCAGAAACCTTCTGCAGGAAGGTTTGCTGCTCCACATTAACTGGTGCCGGTGCTGTTGTCACAGCCTTTTTCGTCTTGCACGAGCCGAGGCACAAAGGTACGGCTACAAGTGCGATTTTCAAAACATTTGATAATTTCATAATATTTTTTTATTTGTTGTTATTCTATTTTTCTCTGTTCCACTTTTCTTTTCAGGACATCATTGTCCGGATCTATTTGTAATGCCTCACGCCATTTCTCCACAGCCTCGTCTACATTGCCTGTATGATAGTATATGTCGCCTGCATGTTCATAATATACGCTGTTTCCCTCTTTGGTCTCAAGATGCTGCAAGGCCTGGTCTATATATATTTTTGCCTCGCTGTATCTTCCTTGCATAAAGAGAATCCAAGCATAGGTGTCGAGGTATGTCGAATTTTCGGGTTCTGCCTTTATTGTTTTGTAGCTCATTTGCTCCGCCTTGTCTAACTGGGTGTTCGACTGGCTAAGGAAATAGGCATAGTTGTTCAGCGCGGAAAGGTTGTCGTCTTTCCATTGCAGGCAACTGTCGTATGCAGCATATGCTTCTTGCTCCATTCCTTTTTTGTGGAGAATGTCGCCCATCATTGCATAGAAGTCGCTCACAATGTCTGGATTACTTTCATCGTTTATCACCTTTGTACCGTTATCGAATGCGTCGAGTGCCTTGTCGTCCTCTTCTTTTTGGTAATAGGCAATGCCTTGGAAATAATAGAAAATCATCTCTTCTGGCGTATAAAGTCTTGCCTGCGAGCATAATTCTATTACTTTGTCTTTGTCGTCTGCCTTCCAAGCGTTCTGAACGAGTCTCAAACGCGCCGTTACGTTGTCAGGAGCAATTTGTAAAACTCTTTCCAGCGCATTGCTTATTGAATCTTCCGGCATTTTCTTTGCTTCCATATATGCGGCTTTCATCATCGCAGCATCCTCATCGGCATTTGGCGATGCCAATACCTCGTCAAACAATGCCAACACCGCTGTACTATCCTTGCCGCCGCTTTCAAACTGTTTAACCATTGTCTGCAACAGATAGATGCGGGTCTGTGGGTCTGTGTTTGTATTCACCAACAGTTGTTTGCCTATGTTTTCCGCCAATTCATCGTTGTCGTTTACTATGGCATAATCCAACATTGCAAATTGTGCCATTGCGTTGTTGGGTTCTTCGTTCATCACTGCTTTTATGAGTTCAACACCCTTTTTCTCCTGTCCGTTGTTCATAAGCGTCACGGCATATTTCACTTTCAGGTTCAGGTCGTTGGGGTATTGCTCCGTGAGTTCCTTCATCTCCTTTATGGCAGCCTTACGATTGCCTTGCGAGGTGTAAATCTCGCTTTTCTTTTCCGAAATTCTTTCGTTCTTGCCGTCAGCTCTCTCCATTTCGTCAAGCAGGCGTATTGCACTACCATAGTCGGCTGTCTGCTTATATAGTTCCACGAGAATCTGGTCTACATTGTCACGACTTGGCGATATTCGTCTCAATGCCTCGAGCTCTACCTTGCCTTCTTCAAGCTTGTTTGACGCAAGGTATGTGCCAGCTAACATTTCGTGGTAGGTGGCATTACCCTCATCTATTCTCGTTGCCTTTTCAAGACATTCGAGAGCCTTTTCCTTGTTTCTCAATGCATTGTAGCACTGCGAAAGATAGAAATACGCCGCTGCCTGTGTGGAGTCTATTTCCACGCAACGCTTTAACAAATCAAATGTTGCATCGGCATTGCCTTTATGCCTTTGCATCATTGCTTCGAGAAAATATCTGTCATATTTACGGTTGTCGTCATCGTTGCCTGCCCAAATCATGGTCAAGCCGATAACAACAAACACGATGAAAACAAATATTCTCCTCATTTCCGTCATTTCACTCCTGTATGTCCATATCCTCCCTCGCCGCGCTCCGTTTCGTCAAGAACATCCACGCAGTCCATTTGTACTTGTTCGTACTTGGCGACTACCATTTGGGCTATGCGCTCGCCGGGATTTACCACAAAGTCAGTGTCCGAAAGGTTTATTAGTACCACGCCGATTTCTCCACGATAGTCGGCATCGATAGTACCAGGCGCATTAAGCACCGTTATGCCGTGCTTCAGTGCAAGTCCGCTTCTTGGGCGCACCTGTGCCTCATATCCTGCTGGCAGGGCAATATACAAGCCTGTGCCAATCAACCGTCTTTCCATCGGGCGCAGCGTTACAGGCGACTCTATATCTGCCCGCAAGTCCATACCGGCACTTTGGCTCGTGGCATATGCAGGCAATGGTTGTGAGCCTTTGTTTACAACTTTTATTTTCAACATCAATTTCTTCCTTTTATTATTACAATGTGCAAAGTTAGTGTTTTTTTCTAAAAGAACCATATTTTTTCCTTGCTTTTTTGCATTTATTCAAGAAAAAGATGTAATTTTGCAAACATTATTTCAAAACCCAATATGCTATTTGATTGTTTCTGATATTATGGAATGGCAACGACTTATAACCAACAAGAGACTTGGACAGGAACAGAGGCACTATGAGCGTCACGACGACCGCACAGAGTTCAAGCGTGATTATGACAGACTGATTTTCTCGGCTCCTTTCCGCCGTTTGCAGAACAAGACACAGGTGTTTCCGTTGCCCGGAAGCGTGTTTGTGCACAACCGTCTTACCCATTCATTGGAAGTGGCGAGCGTAGGAATGTCATTGGGTTGCGATGTAGCCCGTGCCATAATAGAGAAACGCCCCGAACTTCGCAACACGGCTTTTGAAGAAATAGGACAAATCGTAGCAACAGCATGCCTTGCCCACGACATGGGCAATCCTCCTTTCGGGCATTCTGGCGAGAAAGCTATACAAACCTTTTTCAGCGAGGGAAAAGGCTCATATTTGAAAGATTCCATCGACGAAAACACGTGGAACGATATTACACGTTTCGAAGGAAATGCGAATGCATTCCGTCTGCTTGCCCATCAGTTTAGCGGCAGGCGTATAGGCGGTTTTGTTATGACATATTCCACGTTGGCAAGTATCGTGAAATATCCTTACGAATCGGCTGCTGCAACAAAGAAGGGAAAGTTTGGCTTTTTCCACGAAGAAAAGGACATATACATAAAAATTGCCGATGAAATGGGAATTTATTGCAAGTCAGCTCAAGGAGAACCTTTGCGCTATGCACGCCATCCTTTGGTTTATCTTGTCGAGGCTGCCGATGACATTTGCTATGAGATAATGGACATAGAGGACGCTCACAAACTGAAGATTCTTTCGTTTGACGAGACAGCACAACTTATGCTTGCATATTTCGATGAGCCTATGCGTAAACATATATGGCAACGCATAGAAGATGAGCAGATTACCGATGATAACGAGAAAATTGTCTATATGCGTGCCAGTGTTATCGGCAAGTTGGAGAATGAGTGTGTAAAGGCTTTCTTGGATAACGAGGAGGCAATACTTGCAGGCACTTTCGAGGGCAGCCTTATTGAACGTATATCCCCTTTGCAGCACGATGCCTATACCCATTGTGCGAAGCTGAGCAAGAAAAAAATATATTGCAGCAAGCCTGTGCTTGACATTGAGTTATCTGGTTATAAGATAATGGAAACACTGATGCATCACATGGTAGAGGCGGTGATGAATCCCGACCGTTACTATTCCCAGCAACTCATCGGACGGGTGTCGAGCCAATATGATATCTGCAATCCAAAACTTGAGAAACGTATAATGGCTGTTCTCGACTATATCAGCGGAATGACCGATGTATATGCACTCGATATCTATCAAAAGATTTGCGGAATAAGCCTGCCCATTGTATAGCTTGTAAGCAGATGTCGAATCTTATTTATCACAATACAGCTACATGCAGAGTAAAGACTTGACATCGGGAAGCATAATAATAAACATAGTTGCCTTTTCCCTGCCGTATCTGTTGTCTTATTTTATGCAGATACTATATGGACTTGCCGACTTGTTCGTGATAGGACAGTATTGCGGTGTTGATAGTATCACTGCTGTTTCCGTGGGTAGTCAGGTAATGCACTTTGTCACGGTAATGATTGTGGGACTTGCCATGGGCACTACTGTTACACTTGCCAAAGCTGTGGGGGCAAAAGACAACGAGAGGGTAGCAACAGCTATAGGAAACACAATTACACTTTTTATGATTGTGTCTGTGATACTTTCCATAGTTCTTTATTTATCGGTGGATTCGGTGGTTTCTGTAATGGCGACACCTGTTGAAGCAATATCGCAGACACGTGATTATCTTGCTATTTGTTTTGTTGGCATTCCTGCCATTGTGGCTTATAACATTATTGCTTCCGTGTTTCGCGGACTTGGCGATTCCAAGTCGCCAATGTATTTCATCGCAATTGCATGTGTTGTTAATGTCGCCTTGGATTATCTCCTCATCGGTATTTTCAATATTGGTGCGGTAGGTGCAGCACTTGCCACCACATTGTCACAATTATTCAGTGTCGTAATTGCGTTGATGGCGATACGTCGCAGCAGTTCAGAAGTAACACTTTCGTTTGCAGACCTTCATCCCAGGCGACAAGTAATGGGAGATATGCTGAAGATAGGTGTGCCCATATTTTTGCAGGACGGGTTCATACAAGTGGGGTTCCTTGTTATAACTGTCATAGCCAATATGCGAGGACTCGACGATGCTGCTGCCGTGGGTATCGTGGAGAAAATCATAGGTGTGCTTTTCCTTGTGCCGTCGGCGATGTTATCGACTGTTTCTGCCATTGCCGCGCAAAACATTGGGGCAAACAAGGTGCAACGAGCCAAACTTACGCTATATTATGCCCTCGCCATAACTATTGCTTTTGGCTGTGTTTCGGCTTTTGCCATGCAGATTTATGCCGATGAATCCGTGGCAATATTCACTTCAGACCCTCACGTAATTCTTCTTGGAGGACAGTATCTAAAGGGATATGTTTGGGACTGTGTATTTGCCGGCATGCATTTCTGCTACAGCGGCTTTTTCTGCGCATGCGGACTTTCCGTTATTTCTTTCATACACAACATAGCTTCAATATCCATTGCAAGGATTCCGCTTTGCTACATTTCATCGGCAATGTTCCCTGATACGCTTTTTCCTATGGGACTTGCCACCGTATCAGGCTCAGTGCTGTCGGTGATTATCTGCATCATTGCATATATCTGGATAGTAAGAAGAGGAAAGATTGCATGACGCAGAACCCTTTTTCTGTAATGAAACATTAAAAAACGTTCTCGTTACATATTTGTGCGCACAACAACGTATTTTTTCGTAATTTTGCAAGCAAATTAACAAAATAAAAGACTAAAACTGATGAATGACTCAACTAACGTAAACGGGAGCACTGGATTTTATAAACTCTCGTGGCTTCAGAGAATCGGATTTGGCTCAGGTGATTTGGCGCAAAACCTCATCTACCAGACGGTATGTATGTATCTGCTGTTTTTCTATACCGACATTTACGGACTCGATGCCGGCGATGCAGCACTTATGTTCCTTGTAGTGCGATTGGTAGATGTGCTATGGGATCCTCTCGTGGGTACATACGTAGACAAGCACACACCCCGTTTGGGAAAATACCGTGCATACCTGGTACTGGCAGGCGTACCGCTCACAGGTCTTGCTATTCTCTGTTTCTGGAATGGCTTTTCCGGTTCGCTACTCTATGCGTATGTTACTTATGTGGGATTGAGCATGCTCTACACATTGATAAATGTACCTTACGGAGCATTGAACAGTTCATTGACACGTGATACCAACGAGATAACAATACTTACATCCACCCGTATGTTTATGGCAAATGTCGGTGGATTGGCGGTTGGCTCGGGTATACCTTTGCTTGTGGCGTTGTTTGCCCCTGCTGCATCCGACGGTTCTTCAACATTGCCAAAAGACCCTAATGCCTGGTTTATTACAATGACAATATATGCGCTTGTAGGACTTGCACTGCTGTTTTTCTGCTTCTCACAGTGTAAGGAGCGCGTTGTAATGGACGAAAAGGAGACTGCCAACGTAAAAGTTTCCGACCTTTGGATGGAGTTTCGCACCAACCGTCCGTTGCGTGTTATTGCCTTTTTCTTCATCACGGCATTTGCAATGATGTCGGTAGGCAATGCCGCAGGCTCATATTTCATGACAAGCAATCTGCACGCTTCTGCGACAGAATTGTCAATTTTTATGGGATTAGGCTCGTTGCCTTCGTTCTTTTTTATGCCTCTTGTGCCGGCAATAAAGCGTACAATAGGCAAAAAGAATATGTTCTACGCATTCCTTGGCATTGCAATTGTGGGCATGCTTTTCCTTTATGGCGTGGCAAAGATGGAGTCGCCAAATATGACACTTGTATATATCGCCCAGTTTGTAAAATCTACCGGTGTTATTGTGGCAACGGGTTATATGTGGGCACTTGTGCCTGAGGTGATATCTTACGGAGAATGGAAAAGCGGCAAGCGTATTGCAGGTATCGTGAATGCCCTTACTGGTATATTCTACAAGGCAGGTATGGCTCTCGGAGGCGTTGTTCCTGGTGCGGTATTAGCATACGTGGCATATAATAAGGATGCTATTGAACAGACACCTCTTGCCGAGGAAGGTATTCTTTGGCTTGTATGCATTATTCCTGCAGCCTTGTTGCTCCTTGCCATTTTTATCATATCCAAATACGAACTGACTGATGAGGTAATTGACAATATCAACAGGGAGATAGAGAATCGCAACAATAATAAATAATAACATATAAAAACGAGATAGAATGAAAACGGAGAAAAGATACTTGTTTCCTGCCGACTATATGGCAGACCCGTCGGTACACGTATTCAACGGTAAAATATACATTTATCCGTCGCACGACTGGGAATGCGAGAACGTGGAGAACGACAACGGCGACCAATATGTGATGAAAGACTATCATGTGCTGTCGATAGACGGCGATCCAATGACAGGCAAGGTTACCGACCACGGAAAGGTTCTTGGTCTTGAGGATATTCCGTGGGCAGGACGACAGCTTTGGGACTGCGACGTGGCAGAGAAAGACGGAAAATATTATATGTATTTCCCAATGAAAGACCGTAACGACGTGTTCCACTGGGGATGTGCCGTTGCCGACCGTCCCGAAGGTCCGTTCATTCCGCAGCCCGACCCGATGCGTGGCAGCTACAGTATAGATATGTGCGTGTTCCACGACGATGCCGATGGCGAATATTATGTTTATTTTGGTGGTTTGTGGGGCGGACAGTTGCAGCGCTACAAGGACAATATCCACTTGGAAACCCCATATTTGCCCGAAGGCGACGTGCCTGCACTACCGAGCCGTGTTGTACGTTTAGGCAAGGATATGCTGCAGTTTGGCGAAGAGCCCCGGCCAATAGTCATACTTGACGAGAACGGCGAGCCGCTGAAAGCCAACGACCCTCACCGCTTCTTCGAGGCATCATGGATGCACAAGTACAACGGCAAGTACTATTTTTCCTATTCAACGGGCGACAGCCACCTGCTATGCTATGCTATTGGTGACAATCCGTATGGACCTTTTACTTATCAAGGCGTAATCCTCACTCCTGTTGTAGGCTGGACAACCCATCATTGCATCATTGAATACAAGGGCAAGTGGTATCTGTTCCATCACGATAGTGTTCCATCGGGCGGCAAGTCGTGGTTGCGAAGCCTGAAAGTATGTGAATTGCATTACGACGAGAACGGAAAGATACAGACAATCAACGGTATGGACTGATGTCATATCTTTAGCCGTGTTTTGTTGTGTCCGCGCACATTTCTTTTGATGTATATCAAGAATATTCGAGTTGCATGCGCAATTTTTGCAATAATTCTTGCAGGTATTGGAAAAACTCAATACCTTTGCACCAGCAAAAGACGGTTAATAGATTGTTTTAGGTTAGTAGTAATATTTATAGTTTTAGGTTTTTAGTTATTGGTAAAAGGAAAGTTTCAAATGTGGATAACAGAGGCCGCCGTGAGGCTCCCTTAAACTTTCTAAAAGGTTAGTATTAGTTTAGATGCTTCCGAAAGCTTTTCAAAGCTTCGGAGCTCTAACTAAGAAAGCAAAAGAAAAATGCAAAGGATTTTTAGTTAAACATAGGCTTTTTTGATTATGCAATTGCTCGAGAGAGTAGTTGCATTTTATTTTTGATAAATTTCAAACTTTGTTTCAATTATATGGCACAATAAACTTTTTTGAGCATGGTATTAATATAATATCTTAAGTTAAGAATTAATAAAAGATTTGGCAGAATGGCAAGCAATAGGAAGAAAAGTTGTAACTTTGTCCGATTTTATGTGTGATTCACAATGTTGAATATAAACTGACGAATATGTTTTTAAGAAAGTTTTTATCTTTTGTGGCTGTGCTGATGATGGCACTGACTACAAACGCACAGCAGATGCCGACCATTCCGGTAGATAACGATGTGCGCATCGGCAAACTTGACAACGGACTTGTATATTACATCCGTTACAACAACTGGCCCGAGAAGAGGGCGGAGTTTTTCATTGCCCAGCGTGTGGGTAGTATACAGGAGGAAGAGGACCAGCGCGGACTTGCACACTTCCTGGAACACATGTGCTTCAACGGCACTAAGAATTTCCCAGGCGACAAATTGCTGCGCTGGTGTGAGAGCATCGGTGTGAAGTTTGGTACAGACCTCAATGCCTACACCTCAATAGACGAGACTGTCTACAACATCAGCAATGTGCCTACGACACGCCAGAGCGCACTCGACTCATGCTTGCTGATATTGAGCGACTGGGCTGGTGACCTGTTGCTTGAGCCGGAAGAGATTGACAAGGAGCGCGGTGTTATTCACGAGGAGTGGCGTTTGCGCACGAGTGCAATGAGCAGAATGTTTGAGCGCAACCTGCCGAAACTCTATCCTAACAGCAAGTATGGATTGAGATACCCAATCGGCTTGATGTCGGTTATTGACAACTTCAAGTACGATGCACTGCGTAAGTACTATGAAAAATGGTATCACCCAAGCAATCAGGCAATAATCGTGGTGGGCGATGTAGATGTTGACCATACGGAAGCAGAGATAAAGAGGCTTTTTGCAAACAAGAAGAATCCGGAGAATGCACAGCCTGTAGTGGAAGAGCCTGTGCCAGACAACGACACTCCGATTGTTATTGTTGATAAAGACAAGGAACAGCAGGTAAACCTGATAGAGATGTTCATAAAGTGCGATGCTACAAAGAAAGAAGAGAAGGAAAACGCGCTATACCTCGTGAAATGGTATATGGAAAATGCTTTCTCGAGTATGATGAACTCTCGTCTCGACGAATATTCAAAGAAGCCCGATTGCCCATTCATCCAGGCAAGCGTGGACTATGGCAACTATATCTTTGCTAAGACAAAAGATGCCTTGGAAATAGTGATTGTTCCTAAAGACGGACAGCACGATGCAGCAATGACTGCAGTAGTGCGTGAGATTCGCCGTGCAGCCGAGTTTGGTTTTACACCTACGGAGTACCAGCGTTGCAAGTCAAACTTCTTGAGCCGACTTGACAAACAGTACAGCAACAAGGATAAGCGCACAAATAACTCTTTCTGCAACGAATACAAGACTCACTTCCTTGACAACGAGCCGATACCTTCAATAGATATGTACTACCAGATGATGAAAGCGGTTGTGCCACAATTGCCTCTTGAGGGTATAAACGCATACTTCAAAGAACTGGCAGTGCTTGATGGAAAGAATATGGCTATCATAAGTTTCAATACGGAGAAAGAAGGTGCCGTTTATCCTACAGAAGAGGGACTGCTCAATGCTGTAAAGGCAGCTACAACGGAAGAGATTACCGCATACGTTGACAACGTGAAGAACGAGCCGCTGATTGCGAAGGCTCCGGAAGCCGGCAAGATAACAGGCGAGAAGGCTAACGCAAAGTTTGACAGCAAGGAACTCACTCTGTCAAACGGCGTGAAGGTGATACTTAAGAAAACCGACTTCAAAGCCGACCAAGTTTTGTTGAGCGCAGCAAGCCGTGGCGGTCAGTCAATATATGAACTTAACGATTTTGCCAACTATAATATGTTTGATGATGCGATAGAGGCAAGCGGACTCGGTAACTTCTCAAACAGCGAACTGGAAAAGGCTCTTGCCGGCAAGGTTGTTTCGCTTGGCATGTCACTTGGAAATACACGCACAACCCTTAGCGGTTCTTCTACTCCTAACGACGTAGAGACCTTGATGCAACTTGTGTATCTCTATTTCACTGCGATAAACAAGGACCAAGAGTCTTTCGAAAGTGCAATGAAATCGGCTGAATTGCAGTTGCAGAACAAGGAGCTTTCAGCAGAGGGTGCATTCAGTGACTCGCTGAATGCGGTTATGACCGACCATAATCCACGCTTCCGTTCGTTTGAGGTAAGCGACATTAAGGACGTGAACTACGACCGAATACTGCAAATGGCAAAGGAACTGACAGCAAATGCCGCCGACTATACCTTCACAATCATAGGTAACTTCGATGAGGCTACAATCCGCCCATTGATAGAGACATATATCGCCTCACTGCCTTCAAAAGGCAAGGCATTGTCAAAGGCACGCGATATGGTTACATATCCGAAGGGCGTTGTAGTGAACAGTTTCAAGCGTAAGCAGGAGACTCCAAAGGCAATCGGTGTAACAACTTGGTACTCGAAGGAAATACCCTACTCGCTCGAGAATTCTGTGAGAATGCAGATGGCAAGCCAAGTTCTCCAGATGATTTACCTGAAGAAGATTCGCGAGGAGGCAAGCGCTGCCTACACTGTAGCAGCACAAAGCGCACACACAATAGGCGACTTCGGTACAACGACACGCCTCTTAGGATATTGCCCAATGACTCCTGAGAAGGCTGACGAAGCTCTCACCATAATGAAGGACGAGGTAAAGAATATGGCTAAGACCTGCGATGCAGAGATGCTCAAGAAGGTAAAGGAGTTTATGCTGAAGAGCTACGACACCAACATTAAGTCAAACAACTATTGGCTTAGCGTTATCACGACAGAGAACGATTATGGCGTAGACAACTATACTAATTGCAGGAAAACTATTGAGGAGCAGACACCTGAAACTGTTTCGGCTATGGTTGCCAAACTCTTGGAGGCTGGCAACATGGCAGAGATTGTGATGCTTCCTGAGTAAAGACAGACACGAGACAGGGCGGCCTTGAGCATATAAAATGCATAAGGCTGCCCTATATATACATTATTAATATATAAGGACAAAAGAATGAGTTATTTGTTTTCGTCGGAATCAGTTTCCGAAGGGCATCCCGACAAGGTTGCAGACCAGATATCAGACGCGATACTCGACCAGTTCCTGGCATACGACGACAAGGCACGCGTGGCATGCGAGACGTTCGTAACCACAGGACAGGTGGTAATAATGGGCGAAGTGAGCAGCAGCCAGTATATAGACCTGCAGACCATTGCCCGCAACACAATAAAGAAGATTGGCTATACGAAGGCGGAGTATCACTTCGACGGTAACTCCTGCGGAATAATGACCGCCATTCACGAGCAGAGCGACGATATTAACCGTGGCGTTGACCGTGAGGAAGATGAGGAGCAGGGTGCAGGCGACCAGGGAATGATGTTCGGCTATGCTACAAACGAGACGGAGAGTTATATGCCTGTTTCGCTCGACTTGGCACATCTGTTGATGATCACATTGGCGGAGATTCGCAAAGAGGGCAAGGTAATGACATACCTGCGTCCAGACTCGAAGAGCCAAGTGACCGTGCAGTACAGCGACGCAGGAATACCTGAGCGCATAGACACTATCGTTGTGTCTACGCAGCACGATGAGTTCGACGAAGACGAGGCAATGCTCGGCAAGATAAAAGACGACGTGGTAAACATCCTGATACCGCGCATAAAGGAGAAGATACACTCTGAAAAGGTGCTCGCACTCTTCAACGACGACATAAAGTATTACGTTAACCCTACGGGCAAGTTCGTGATAGGCGGTCCTCACGGTGACACCGGACTTACAGGCAGAAAGATAATAGTAGACACCTACGGCGGAAAGGGCGCGCACGGAGGCGGAGCATTCAGCGGAAAAGACTCGAGCAAGGTTGACCGTTCCGCAGCATACGCAGCACGCCACATTGCAAAGAATCTCGTAGCGGCAGGCGTTGCCGATGAGATACTCGTGCAGGTAAGTTATGCCATAGGTATGGCGCAGCCGATGAATATATACGTAAACACATACGGCAGGAGCAACGTGAATATGACCGACGGCGAGATAGCAAAGAAGATTGAAGAACTGTTCGACCTTCGCCCGAAGGCAATAGAGCGCAGCCTGAAACTGCGCCAGCCAATGTTCTTTGAGACGGCAGCCTACGGACACATGGGACGCAAGTCGGTGACCGTGAAAAAAACCTTCACAAGCCGCTATCACGAGGAAAAGACCATAGACGTGGAACTGTTCACATGGGAAAAACTTGACCGTGTGGATGATGTCAAGAAAGCATTTGGCATATAATAAAGTAAGATGAAGGCTTTGCAGGATTCAATACAAAGTATAGACGGCATGCATACGTTGTCGCTGGGCGTTGACTCAGCGGCACGTACTTTCAAACCTCGCCATCCATATCAAGTATTGCGCATGCTGCCTGCCGATGCCACTCCCGAACAGCAGGACTCTGCCATTCAAGCCAACTTCCAACCAGGGGAGATTCATTTCAGTCAACGCCCCGACACCTTACATATCCCGGGGCACCCTGTCAAGGAAAGGACAAAGTGGAAGGACGTGCCTTTGTATTATAAGGAAACGTTTTTTTCTAATGACACGATGTTTCAGGCAGAGTATATCGGACTGCGCAATGGTATGCCGGGCATTGCAGTGCCTTATACCATGCGTGCCGATCCTTACATAACACTTGTGCTGCTTGGGTGTATTTTCCTATCCACCATAATGATAAGCAGGACTCGCAGTTTTATCGGACAAAAGATGAAGATGTTGTTCCGCACTTCGTCATACACTATGGAGAAGGAGACAACGGGCGAGACAAGCGCGCTGCTTGTGCTCAACGTGATGAGTGCTTTGCTAACATCATTTTTTATGTTCCTGTGTGCCGAGCATTTCATTTCCGACACTTATATGCTGCCCACACAATATCACCTTATAGGCATATTCTTTGCTCTCATCTTGGCATATAAACTTTTCAAGGCTTTGTGCTATTGTTTTGTGAATCCCGTATTCTGGAGTGGTAAACAAAACTTACAATACTTAAAGACCAAGACCTTTGTGGAAGGAATGGGAAGCACGTTCCTGCTGCTGATGGTCATGATACAGATTTACCTTGAATTACCTTTGCTTTACACCATATTTGCTTTCATATTTATACAGGTAGTGGTTAAATTGCTTACTTTCTATAAGTGTTATGTAATATTTTTCAACCAAAAGGGTGGTTATATTCAATTTTTTTTGTACCTTTGTGCCCTTGAAATAACGCCTTTGGCTGTTCTTTGGACGGCGGCGTTGATGATTGCAAATGTTTTGAAAGTAATTTTTTAGGACGTGATGATTAAGAAGATATTGGTGTCACAGCCACAGCCAACAAGCGATAAATCGCCTTACTACAGTATTGCTGAACGATTTGATGTCGAGTTTGTCTTTCGCCCATTCATAAAGGTGGAGGGATTGTCTGCAAAGGAATTTCGCCAGCAGCGCATAGACATTACGAGTTATTCTGCCATCGTGTTCACGTCACGGCACGCTATTGACAATTTCTTTAAATTGGCAAAGGAAATGCGTTATGCCGTACCAGAGACCCTGAAGTATTTCTGCGTCACGGAGACGATAGCCCTTTACATTCAAAAATATGTGCAGTATCGCAAGCGCAAGGTGTTCTATGGCGAGAGTGGAAAAATAGAAGACCTGCTGCCATCTATGCAGAAGCACAAGAACGAGAAATATCTTGTGCCATTAAGTGATGTACACAACGATGACATAAAGGCATTGCTCGACTCAAAGAACATTGTGCACGATGAGTGCGTGATGTTCCGCACCGTGAGCAATGACTTTACGCAAGAGGAAAGAGACAACTTTGGCGAATACGACATGTTAGTGTTTTTCAGTCCATCTGGCATCGAGGCTCTCTTGAAAAACTTTCCCAACTTCGAGCAGGGCAGACAATTGATAGCCACTTTCGGACCTGCTACGGCAAAAGCCGTTAAAGACGAAGGCTTGCGTCTTGACCTCGAAGCCCCAACAGAAAAATATCCTTCCATGACGGGTGCCTTGCAGCACTATCTCATCATGCACGATGACGAAGAATAGTTTCACGAAGCAAGAACGCATTGTCAGCAAAAAACAAATAGAACAATTGTTTGGCAGCAGGCACGCATCTGCCGTGGCATATCCGTTGAGGGTGGTATATATGACCGAAGCCAGTGCAGACGACAATCCGTTAGTGCAGGTGCTCGTGAGTGTGAGCAAAAGGCACTTTAAGCATGCCGTAGACCGCAACCGCACAAAACGACAGATTCGCGAGGCATATCGTCTGAGCAAGAGCGTGGTATATGATGCCCTTATGTCCGAGACCTGCAAAAGCCGTAAAATGTCGATGGCATTTATTTGGTTGGCGGACGAGTTGGCTGATTCAGGCATCGTGGAGCAGTCGGTGCGCAGACTGCTGATGAAGGTTGCCGATAATATGTATTGCAATGAAAAAGGTACTGACGTTTCTGAATAAGGCTGTAGTTCGGCTATTATGTCTGCCGATATTGTTCTACCAACGGTGTATAAGTCCGTTGTTTCCGCCCAGTTGCCGTTTTACTCCTTCGTGCAGCGAATATGCCCGCCAGGCGTTGATGAAGCACGGTCCTTTCAAGGGAATGGCATTGGCTATATGGCGGCTACTCAGATGTAACCCGTGGGGAGGACATGGCTACGACCCAGTGCCATGAGGCGCAAAAGCGCACGATTAAAGATAATAATTAAAAACAGATATAATCTTATGAAAAAGAACTTTGTAGAAGAACTGAAATGGCGTGGTATGCTGGCACAGATAATGCCTGGCGCAGAGGAACTGCTCCAGAAGGAGATGGTTACGGCATATCTCGGTACTGACCCTACTGCCGACTCCCTGCACATTGGTCACCTTTGTGGAATAATGATGCTCCGCCACTTGCAGCGTTGCGGTCACAAGCCCATTATCCTTGTGGGTGGTGCAACAGGTATGATTGGCGACCCTTCGGGCAAGAGTCAGGAACGCAACCTGCTCGACGACAAGACGCTCTACCACAACCAAGAGTGCATAAAGGCACAGGTGGCGAAGTTCCTCGATTTCGAGAGCAAAGAGCCAAATGCGGCAATGCTCGTGAACAACTATGACTGGATGAAGGACTTTACCTTCCTTAACTTTGCTCGTGAGGTGGGCAAGCATATCACCGTGAACTATATGATGGCAAAGGAGAGCGTGCAGCAGCGACTCAACGGTACGGCACGCGACGGACTTTCATTCACCGAGTTCACATACCAACTTCTGCAAGGTTACGATTTCCTATACCTTTACAAGAACTATGGCTGTAAGATGCAACTTGGAGGTAATGACCAGTGGGGCAACATGACCACGGGTACTGAACTTATCCGCCGCACCCTCGGCAGCGAGGTAGAGACATTCGCCCTCACCTGCCCTCTCATAACAAAGGCAGACGGCAAGAAGTTCGGTAAGACCGAGAGCGGCAACATCTGGCTCGACCCGAAGCGCACAACCCCATACAAGTTCTATCAGTTCTGGCTCAACGTGAGCGATGACGACGCAGAACGCTACATAAAGATTTTCACAAGTCTTGAAAAGGAGACAATAGACGCTCTCGTGGAAGAGCATAAGCAAGACCCGGGACAACGCATCCTGCAAAAACGCTTGGCACAGGAAGTGACAGTAATGGTACACTCGCAGGAGGCTCTCGATGCAGCAATACAAGCATCAGGAATACTCTTTGGCAAGGCAACGCGCGAGGCATTGGAAAGTCTTGACGAACAGACTTTGCTCGATGTGTTTGACGGCGTTCCTCATTTCGATGTTCCTGCCGACCAACTCGGACAACCAGCCGTAGAGATGCTTACACAGGCAGCCCCTGTGTTTGCAAGCAAGGGCGAGATGCGTAAACTCGTTCAAGGTGGCGGAGTTTCGATAAACAAGGAGAAACTTGCTGCTTTCGACCGTCCTATCACAGCCGACGACCTTATTGATGGTAAATACCTTCTTGTGCAGCGTGGCAAAAAGAATTATTTCTTGCTTACGATAAAATAATTAATAAAATATTTGGTATTATCATAAAAAAGCACTAACTTTGCACCGCATTTTGAATACCGCAGCCGCTTGTCGGAAATAAGGGTTCACAATGTCTTTCGGATTGTCCAATGGTGTAATGGTAGCACAACAGGTTTTGGTTCTGTTTGTGGTGGTTCGAATCCGCCTTGGACAACCAATAAAAGAGGAGCATCGATTGATGCTCCTCTTTTTGTATAAGTAAGGAGCATTTCAAATTGCAACGTGTTGCAAATGCATTTGCAACTAGATGCAATTAGATTTGCAACACGTTGCAATTTGAAGAACACTTAGATTTTTAACTATATTTATGCCGTGCCATAACAATAATAGGAAAATATTTTGTAACTTTGCACGCAGATAACTCAAAAGACAAAACACTAAAACAAGGAACAATGAAGACAAATTACGAAATCCGTTATGCTGCACACCCCGAAGACGCAAAGTCATACGACACTGCACGTATTCGCCGTGACTTCCTGATTGAGAAGGTTTTCGCAGCCGATGAGGTAAACATGGTTTATTCCATGTATGACCGTATGGTGGTTGGTGGCGCAATGCCAGTAAACGAAGCATTGAAGTTGGAGGCTATAGACCCTCTGAAAGCAGACTTCTTTACAACACGTCGCGAGATTGGCGTTTTCAACGTGGGCAAGGGCGAAGGCGTTGTGAAAGTTGGCGACGAAGAATTCGTTCTCGGTTATAAGGAGGCTCTTTATATCGGTCGTGGCGACCGCGACGTAGTGTTCTCAAGCAAGGACGCAAACTGCCCTGCAAAGTTCTATTTCAACAGCGTTACTGCACACAAGGAATATCCTTGCAAGAAAGTTACAAAGAAAGATGCTGTTGTGGCTCACCTCGGCTCACTTGAAACAAGTAACGAGCGCGACATAAACAAGATGCTCGTAAGTCAGGTGGTTGATTCTTGCCAGTTGCAGATGGGTATGACGGAACTTGCCCCGGGCAGTGTATGGAACACTATGCCGGCACACGTTCACAGCCGCCGTATGGAGGCATACTTCTATTTCGAGGTGCCAGAAGATCAGGCTGTATGTCACTTCATGGGTGAGGTGCAGGAGACACGCAACATCTGGATGAAGGGCGACCAGGCAGTGCTTTCTCCCGAATGGAGTATACACAGTGCTGCTGCCACCCACAACTATACATTCATCTGGGGTATGGGCGGTGAGAACCTTGACTATGGCGACCAAGACTTCTCGAAGATTACCGACTTGAAATAAAATTTGATTCAGACAACAATAAAACACAAAGACATGGCAAATATTTTTTCACTTGAAGGTAAGAACGCTTGGATAACAGGTGCTTCTTACGGTATCGGCTTCAACATTGCCAAGGCGTTTGTTGCAGCAGGCATTAAGAACATTATCTTCAACGACATCAGTGAGGCCGCCCTTGAACGTGGTCTTGCCAACTACAAGGAGGCTGGCATTGAGAACGTTCACGGTTATGTATGCGACGTTACCGACGAGATTGCCGTGAAGGCTCTCGTTGAGAAGATTCACGCAGAGGTTGGAAACATCGATATTCTCGTGAACAATGCAGGTATCATCAAACGCATTCCTATGCACGAGATGAAGCGCGCAGAGTTCCAGCAGGTAATCGACGTTGACTTGGTTGCCCCATACATCGTTTCTGCTGCTGTGCTTCCTGAAATGATGGAGCGCAGGGAAGGCAAGATTATCAACATCTGCTCTATGATGAGCGAACTCGGTCGTGAGACTGTTTCTGCATACGCTGCTGCAAAGGGTGGCTTGAAGATGCTGACACGCAACATCTGTTCAGAGTACGGCGAGTACAATATTCAGTGCAATGGTATAGGTCCTGGCTACATTGCCACTCCTCAGACTGCACCGCTCCGCGAGATACAGCCCGACGGCACTCGTCATCCATTCGATACGTTCATTTGCGCTAAGACACCTGCTGGTCGCTGGCTTGACCCAGAGGAGTTGGGTGGTCCTGCCGTGTTCCTCGCATCAAAGGCTTCTGATGCAGTGAACGGTCACGTGTTGTATGTTGATGGTGGTATTTTGGCATACATCGGCAAGCAGCCATAACATAATTGAACTGAATAAAAGACAACAAAAAAGGCGATGTTTCTGAACATCGCCTTTTCTATTATTCTTACATTTATTTGTTGAGAGCGTCAACAATCTCAGCACCTGCCTTAAACTTAGCAACCTTCTTTGCTGCGATTTGAATCTTCTGCTTGTTTGTAGGGTTGATACCCTCACGAGCAGCACGCTCGCTAACGCTGAATGTACCGAAGCCAACGAGAGCAACCTTGTCACCTGCTACGAGAGCGTCCTTGATAGCTGCTGTTGCAGCGTCGAGAGCCTTCTTTGCATCAGCCTGGCTGATGTTAGCGCCCTCTGCCATTTTCTTTACCAAATCTGTCTTGTTCATAATAGTTTTTTTAATTTATAGATGTTATGAATATATTTCTGCCACAAAGATATTACAAATATTTCATTAAACAATCAAATTTGTGAAAAAAAAATGATTTTTCTTTATTTTTTCCATATTATAGTGTGTTTTTATGGCTTTTAACAGATAATTTTCGTAATTTTGCACCGCAAAAGTGTTTTAACGCTTAATATTAACAATGTAAATATAGCATTTATGCAGAATATGCCTACGGTCACGCGGAACTTGTTGTTCATAAACACAATCGCATTCATTGCCACATTCATTTTTGGCAGAATGGGAGTGGAACTCGACTCGATCTTTGGGTTGCATTTCTTTTTGGCAAGCCATTTTTCCATTTATCAGTTGTTTACATATATGTTTCTGCATGGCGGTTTCACGCATTTATTCTTCAATATGTTTGCACTGTGGATGTTTGGTTGCGTGATAGAAAGAGTATGGGGTTCGCAACGTTTCCTTTTTTATTACATTGCGTGTGGCGTTGGTGCCGGCTTGATTCAGGAAATAGCACAGTTTGTGGAATTAATGGTTATGAATCCGCAACTATCTTTTACAGACGCGTTCAATCTTCCCGACGGTGATGCAAACATGCTCAACAACTGGCGTACTATCGGTGCATCGGGAGCGGTATATGCCATATTGCTTGCCTTTGGTATGACGTTTCCAAACGAGCGTATCTTCATATTCCCACTACCTGTGCCTATAAAGGCAAAATGGTTTGTGATATTCTATGTTGCCGTAGAGTTGTTTATGGCACTCGGTTCTTCAAACGACGGCGTTGCTCATACTGCCCACCTCGGCGGAATGTTCTTCGGATTCCTTTTGATTAGGTATTGGAGAAAACATCAGTTGCAAGGCTACGACCTTTATGGCAGCGGTATTTTCAGCAAGATGAAACAAAATTTTGAGCAACGCAAGCAACAACAGCGCGACATTAAGATGACGGTACACACAGGTGGAGGCAGCGATGACACAAGGAAAGAAACCGACGAAGAGTATAATGCACGAAAGAAAGCTGAACAGGATATAATAAACTCTATTCTCGATAAGATTCGCAAGAGCGGCTACGACAGCCTCACTGCCGAGGAGAAGAAAAGACTTTTTGAACTGAGCCATAAGGATGATTAAGCAGCTTAGGCAGATAAGTATAAGGATTGTTGCAGGAGCAAACATAGCAACTATTATTATAATGTTTCTTTTGGGATTTGCTGATTATGTGAATCCTGAAACATCTCCGCTGCTGTCTACATTCGGTCTGGCATTCCCATTCTTCTTGGTGTTCAATCTTCTCTTTCTCGTGTTTTGGGCTATATTCAAGCTGCGCATGGTTATTATTCCCATATTGGGCTATCTTGTTTGCTATGTGCCAATAAGCATATATATGCCGGTAAACATGAAGAAGGATTTGCCGGAAAACAGCATCAAAGTGCTCACTTGGAATGTGCAGTGCTATTCTGGCAAGCCAAAATACAACGATTCCTTCGGAATGGTATACGAATACATAAAGCAACAAAATGCCGACATTGTATGCTTGCAAGAAGACGTGGACTCATGGCGACGCGTGCGAACATATTATGATAGTATATATGCATTTTGCGACACTTGCCTCGTGAGGTCAGTCACTGCTGCCAATGGTATTGGTATATACACGAGATATCCAATAATAAGGCGTGAACGGATTAACTATCCGTCTGATGCAAATTTAAGTATGGCATACTACCTGAAGATGGAAAGTGACACCATCATCGTTATAGTAAACCATTTCGAAACTACACACTTGTCGCTTGACGAGCGCGAAATGTACAAGGAGTTAGTGAAAGGCAAGCTCGAAGGAGATACAGCACGTGAAGAGTCGAAGAAACTTTTACACAGGCTTGCCGAGTCGAACAAGATACGTGCACCGCAGGCACGGGCAGTACATGACTATATAGAAAGCCACAAGCAATACCCAATGATAGTATGCGGCGACTTCAACGACAATCCCATTAGTTATTGCAGACGCATAGTAGCACAAGGACTTACCGATTGCTATGTGGCATCGGGAAGAGGTGTTGGGGTGTCATATAATCAGAAAGGCTTTTTCGTAAGAATCGACAATATTATGTGCTCTGAACAATTTGAGCCTTATAATTGCTACGTTGATAACAAAATAGACGCAAGTGACCATTATCCAATGGTTTGTTGGTTGAAATATGACAAGAAACATTAAAAAAAGAATGTTTTTTACCGCTAAATTTCGCTATCTGTAAAAAAATCACTATATTTGCACGCTAATTTGTGCGACATGCACAACCATTAAAGGAAATAATAATAAAAAACAATAAATTAAAACAAAATGCAAAACAAAGGAATTGTAAAGTTTATTGCACTCATGCTTGTTTTCGTGTGCATATTCTATCTGTCATTCTCGTTTGTTACGCGCTACCATGAGAACAAGGCAGCGGCATTGGGCGAGGTTGCAGGTCAGGAGTATCTTGATTCTATCAAGAACGAAAAAATCTATTTGGGTGCTTACACCTTCAAGGAGTGCCGTGAGATGGAAATCGGTCTCGGCCTTGACCTTAAAGGTGGTATGAACGTGATTCTTGAGGTTTCCGTGCCCGATGTTGTTGCGGCACTTGCAGACCACAAGACCGACGCTGCCTTTACCAAGTCAATGGAACAGGCAATGAAAGAAGAGGAGACAAGTCAGACAGACTTCATCTCTCTGTTCGTAAAGTACTACAAGCAGAATGCCCCCGGACATCGTTTGGCAGAGATTTTCGCCACACAGCAGATGAAGGGCAAGGTAAGTACACAGAGCAGCGATGCAGAAGTGGAGAGCGCCATTCGCGACGAAGTTCAGGCTGCCGTAGACAACTCGTTCAACGTTGTTCGTAACCGTATTGACAAGTTTGGTGTCGTACAGCCTAACATCCAGAAACTTGAAGGTCAGAGCGGTCGCATCATGGTGGAAATGCCTGGTGTGAAAGAGCCCGAGCGCGTACGTAAGTTGCTTCAGGGTAGTGCTAACCTCGAATTCTGGGAGACTTTTAACAGCCAGGAGATTGTTCCTCTGCTTGCACAACTCAACCAGAAACTTGCTAATGCCGGCACTGAAGAGGTTGCAGACTCAACTGTTACCGAAAACGCAGAGACAGCAAAGGCAGAAGTAGAGGAAAATGCAGATACAACAAAGGTTGCCGGCTCACTTGCATCAACATTGTCAGGAAACAAGGACAAAGCAGCAGACAGCAAGCAGGCTGAACTTGCAAAGAAGCAGAATCCTCTGTTCTCTGTATTCCAACCAGTACAGGGTCAGAGTCTCAGCGTTGTAGGCTATGCTTCATATCGCGACACTGCCGCTATCAACAAGATGATTTACGGCGATATTGCAAAGACCGTGCTGCCAAGCGACTTGAAGCTCCTTTGGAGTGCAAAGGCTGCCGACTTCGACAAGAAGGCAGAAGTGTTTGAACTTCACGCAATAAAGGTAACAGAGCCTTCAGGACGTGCTCCGCTTGAAGGTGATGTAATCGTTAATGCAAGGGACGAGTTCGACCAGATGGGTCACCCATGCGTTTCAATGCAGATGAATTCAGACGGTGCACGCCGTTGGGCACAGATTACCAAGATGAACATCGGCAAGGCTGTGGCTATCGTTCTTGACGATGCTGTTTACAGCGCACCTCGCGTAAATGGCGAGATACCTAGCGGTAACTCACAGATTACAGGTAACTTCTCTATCGAAGATACAAAAGACCTTGCAAATACCCTCAACTCAGGTAAGATGCCTGCTCCTACACGCATCGTACAGGAAGAAGTTGTTGGTCCTACACTCGGTGCACAGTCAATCAAGCAGGGTGTTTGGTCGTTTGTAATTGCTTTCATATTACTGATGGTATACATGGTGGTATTATATAATGTAGTACCAGGTATGATGGCAAACATCGCCATGCTTTTCAACCTCTTCTTCACTCTCGGTATTCTTACATCATTCCAAGCTGCACTTACCATGCCTGGTATCGCCGGTATCGTGTTGTCGCTCGGTATGGCTGTGGATGCCAACGTGCTCATCTATGAGCGTACGAAGGAAGAGTTGCGCAATGGTCTCAATGTGAAGGAAGCTATGAAGAAGGGATATGCAAACGCATTCTCTGCAATCTTCGACTCTAACCTCACTTCAATTATCACGGGTATCATTCTCTATGTATTCGGAACAGGTCCTATTCGTGGTTTTGCTACTACACTCATCATCGGTATCGTTTGCTCATTCTTCACAGCTGTATATATGACACGTCTCGTGTTCGAGCATCAGATGAAGAAAGACCGCTGGCTCAACCTCACGTTTTCTACTGCGTTCTCAAAGAACCTGATGCAGAACACCAAGTTCAACTTCATGGGAACATACAAGAGGAGCTACACCATTTGGGGTGTTATGGCAGTTGTGTTCATCTGCTCATTGGCTGTACGTGGTCTTAGCAAGAGTATCGACTTTACTGGTGGTCGCAACTATGTATTGGTATTTGAAAACAGTGTTGAGCCAGAGCAGTTGCGTACAGTATTGTCTGGCGCATTTGGCGAGAATGCCAACACAACCGCAATTGCATTGGGTACTGACGGCAAGACAATCCGCGTTTCAACCAACTACAAGATTGAGAGCAACTCTCCTACGGTTGACGATGAGGCAGAGGATATTCTCTTCAATGCTCTTTCCGGAGCAGGACTCGTTAGCCAAAAGGATGTACAGGCATTCAAGAATCCTGATGTTCGCGAAGGTGGCTCAATCATCAGCAGTACGAAGGTTGGTCCTTCAATAGCAAAGGATATAACATATGGTGCTATCATCAGTATCATCATCGCCTTGATAGCAATCTTCCTCTACATCTTAGTACGTTTCCACAACGTGGCATTCTCTGTAGGCTCAACCATTGCACTGACACTCGATACGCTCGTTGTGCTTGGTATCTACTCGCTCTTGTGGGGCTTCGTTCCAATGTCATTGGAGATTGACCAGACGTTCATTGGTGCTATCCTTACCGTTATCGGTTACTCTATTAACGACAAGGTGGTTGTGTTCGACCGTATCCGTGAGAACATCACCCTCTATCCGAAGCGTGACCGTCAGCAGTTGTTCAACGACTCGCTCAATCAGACCTTGGCTCGTACCATCAATACTTCTGCAACAACATTCATCGTGCTTTCGGTAATATTCCTGCTCGGTGGTGACAGCATCCGCAGTTTCGCGTTTGCAATGTTGCTCGGTGTTGTATTCGGTACACTTTCTTCAATCTTCATCGCTGCTCCTACAGCATTGCTCACAATGGGCAAGCATATTCGCGAAGAGAAAGAAGAAGTTGAGGCAAAGGCATAATAAAGAGGATATATAATAAATATGGTATATTAAGCAAGCCGCCTTAAAACAAGGTGGCTTGCTTTTTTATTAATGCTTCTTGTTTATTTAATCATAGCATCGTTCACCGTCTAACATTCCTTAGACGGTCGTTGCACCTATGTTTGATTGCCATTGAAGCCAACTTCGTTGACCGTCTAAGGAACGTTAGACGGTGAATGTATCTGCTGTTGATGATTTTCATACGCAGGTTTAAGGAATAATAAACCATAGTTTCATTGCTGTTTGTAAACTATTAAAAACCGTTAATACATTGATGAGATCTTCATTTTTCTTGTCATTCCCTTTGTCAATTTAATTTTTCTTTCTAATTTTGCAGACGACTAAGCCAGCCTGCGAGGGGTGGCGGGTCAAGACATC
>JAFLSE010000003.1 GCA_022511075.1 Prevotella sp. | reverse complement strand
AGACCACTGCTCACGCTTCAGCAACTCTATTGCCATGCTGCGGACATAGGGTTTGACAGAGCGGTTGCCTGGGGACTTATGCCTGCGTTTGTCAGCCTGTCGCTGAGCTTTGTCCCATTTGTATACTCCACGCGGGCTGGAGTTGCGCCTGAGCTCGCGCGTAATGGTGGAATTACTCACTCCGATAGCCTGCGCTATCTCTTTTCTCGTACACTTCCTTTGTAATAACACGGAATTTGTGTACCTTTGCTCCGAGGTTAGTTGTTTGTACATAAGCAATGCAAAGTTAACTAATCTGGAGGAGATTTTACTCTCCTCCTTTCTGTTTCTTACATTGCCTGTTGTTTTCGCTTTTCGTGTTCCGCTCTCAGGAGGCTTTGCCCCTCCTGCCGCTAAGGCAAACCTACGCAGTGTTTTTCATGGTTTTTATACCAACATAAAACTACTGCATAATTTGCACTTCTATCTTGAACTTAGATAAATTTGGAAAATAGATAAAAATGAAAAATTATTGTAACTGATTGATTTTCATCACATCAATTGTTTTGGTTTCTTCTGTTTTCTTTTGTTTTCTTGTTGTTGGTACCCCGACCGAGAATCGAACTCGGAACTAAGCTTTAGGAGAGCCTTGTTATATCCATTTAACTATCAGGGCAATCTTTTGTGGCTGCAAAATTAATACTTTTTTCTTAATTTCGTGCATAAAAGCCGAAAAATAATTGAATATGGAAAGATTTTCAGCAAGTACGCGGTACACTAAAAAATTATAGTGCTCTTTATTGATTCCCATAATTGTTCTTTTTCCCAGCCTTTCGGGAATCCCATAGCTGCCGTATCAACGGATGGATAAGCATGGAGAAGTTGGAAAATACAGAACTTGAAATCATCTCCATATTTCATTGCATCAAGCCAGTATGCAATGCAACAAAGCACAGCATACAACTTGTTGGCATCAACTTGATGATTGGCTATCCAATGACCACGCATACGCATATTCATCTGTGGAGTGGCGTTTAGACGACGATTCCAAAGACGGGAATGATGAGCACAATGGTTTCGTAGAGCAGCAAGGCTACGCATCCAACTTTCTAAAACTTCGTGATGCGGTAGGTTAAACTCGCGTGCAATACATTTCTTTACCTTTTTGTCGGCAAAGTTATAATAGAGTTTGGAAAGTGTACCAAGGGAAGCCAATTCAAGAGTTTTCCAAGCAGGTGGAAACTCAGGTTTGTCATACTTACAAAAATGTTCCCTGATAAAATCCTCTTTTGAGCGCTGCAACTCCTTATCAAGAAAACTAAGATTTTCAAGAAAACGGTGTTCATTTATGTGAAGAGACATTTCCATAAACCAAAATGCGCCATATTTCATTGAGAAATGTTGTATAATTTTTGACCGCAGTGCAACCTCAATACGTTGTATGGCTGCAAAAAGATATTGACGCAAAGTATTGTCGAATTCATAAAGAGAAACGGCGTTCTCAAATGTCGAATCTGGTTTGAATTGGTGAGTTCTTTTGTCTGCCTCCATTGGACGCAGATAAGCAGCAAGACGGAAATAACTTACCTCTCCTAATATTTTTTCAGCAAAGGCTTCGTCAGCAATAATCAGACCAAGTCGACGTAGGTTTGCAATTTGGTCGGAAATGCTTAACGGTTGTTTTGTATAGATATTCATAGTGTTTAAAGTAAAAGACCCGCCCTGGTTCGCTGGTCTTCGGGAAGCGTGGCGGATTCTATCGTTACAAAAGTACTGCTTTTATTTGGAACAACCAAGTTTTATGACAAGAAAAGCTTTAAAAGTCACAAAAGATTAACAACTTTTAGGAGTTTCACGCATTCTCTCCGAGTGTTTGCGGCATTTACTCATAGCAAACACGTCGTTTTTTAATGTACTTGCCGACAAAGGTTGCAACCACCTTTGTGTATTCGGCTGTGTGGTCGTGATATGCAAGGGCGTGTACAGATCCGTGAGCCACCCACATTTCCTTGGGTGCAGGTTTTGCATCGTAGACCTTTTGTAGCATACTGAAGGGAACGTATGTGTCGTTGTCACCATGAATAAAAAGCATTGGCTTGCGGCACTTCTTCAACTGGTTGACGCTGCTTGCCTCGGAGAAAGACCATCCATAGCGCAAATTGCACATTGCCGATGCGCAGTTGAGAAGCGGAAACGACGGCAGATGCATGACGTGCAACTCTTTTTCGAACTCGTCCCACACACTGCTATAGCCGCAGTCCTCCACAAAGCAACGCACGGTGGCAGGTGTTTTCTCGCCCGAAAGCATCATTGTGGTTGCTGCACCCATTGATATGCCATGCACCACAATCTGCAAGTCGTTGCCAAACATATTGTCGGCAACACCTATCCATCGCAACACATCGAGCCTGTCAAACCACCCCATCTGAATATGCGTGCCCTCGCTTTGCCCTGCAAAACGCAGGTCGGGCAGCAATATGTTATAGCCGAGGTCGTGTGAGTACATATAGCCAATGGGCAGCCAATACAAGGCGTTGTCGGTATATCCGTGTACCACCACGGCAGTATGGGTGGTGGGCGATGCTGCCCTTACATAATATGCGTGAAGCCTTGCCCCGTCGTCAGCCACTATAAACGTATCACGAAGCGCTCCTACCCTTTGCAGACTGTCTTTCCATTGGGCAACCACGGGATAGTTTTTTTGCAGATATGAATCGGTGTTTGCAAGTTTAGCCGCACCTTTATTGGTAAGCAAGGCGTGATTTAACAGGAAATACGAGCATATAGGCACTGCTATTACGAGCACAACCAAAACGACGGCAACAATGCGAATGACTTTCTTCATGCCTTCTTCTTTTTATATACATAATGGAGAATAAGGAAATTCACGGGCACGGCAAAAAACATTGCAAGAATCGGCGCAACAAGGTGGTGTACACCAAGCAGCGAGAAAAGATTGAAAAGCCCCATCTGAAGGCAGTAGTTCACAAGATGGCTCATACCGAAACCTGCTGCCTTCTTTACAGAAGCCTTACTGCCGAAAGTGAAATATGTGGTAAGGTAGAAATTGCAGACGAAACTGACAATATAGCCCACCGTCATATCGACATTGAGCCAGAAAGTACCACGAAGCACCTGCTGCATCAAAAAATATACTGCGTATTGGATTGCAGTGGCTATAACGCCTACAATCACAAAACGCAGTATTTGCCCTTTTGTGTCCTTATTCATCAACACGTTACTTTACGTACTCGGCAAAGTCGGTGAGACGCATGTCGCCCTTGCGTGCAAGAGTGTCGTGGAATGCAAATGCGGCTGGCAGGCAGTGGTGTGTCTGACCGCCCTTTGCTATCTTGAGGTAGTCCCACAACAGTTGCTTGTAGTCTGGGTGGGCACAATTCTCTATTATGCACTGCGCACGCTGCATCGGACTCTTGCCACGAAGGTCGGCAATACCCTGCTCCGTAACTATTACGTTCACGTCGTGCTCCGTGTGGTCGTGGTGGCTCACCATAGGTACAATAGAACTGATAAGTCCTCCCTTTGCCGTTGATGGACAGGTGAATACCGAAATGTATGCGTTGCGCTCGAAATCGCCCGAGCCGCCGATGCCGTTCATCATCTTTGTACCGCTGATGTGTGTTGAGTTTGCGTTTCCGTAGATATCAACCTCAATCGCAGTGTTAATGGCTATCACACCAAGACGGCGGATAAGTTCGGGAGAGTTTGAAAGTTCACTTGGACGCAGTGTAAGGTGCTGCTTGAAGTAGTCGATGTTGTCGTAAACCTTCATCAGCGAGTCGTTGGTCACTGTGAGTGAGCATGAAGATGCGTCTATCACGCGACCTTCGAGCATCATGTCTACCACAGCATCCTGCAACACCTCCGTAAAGATGTTGAAGTTAGGTATTTCGGGATTGTGGCTCAATGCAGCAAGGATGGCGTTGGCTGTTGTACCCACACCGCTCTGCAATGGCAGGAACGACTGCGGAATGATGCCGCGTTTCATGTCGCTCAGGAAGAACGCAGCCACGTTGTTACCTATCTGTGTCGTTATAGGGTCGAGGTCCTTGAAGGCACGAGCCTCGTCGGGAATATGGCATTCCACCACACCCACAATCTTCTTTGCATCTATCTCAACGTAAGGAGTACCAATACGGTCGCTCACCTTTGTTATAGGAATTGGCTGACGATATGGTGGATCCTGCAACTCATATACATCGTGCAGATATTTTGCGCCGGTACTATGGAAAGTGTTATGCTCAAGTATCACGTGCTTTGCTAAGCGTGCTGCCGTAGGACTGATACCGCCTGCCGAAGTAAGGTATGCACGACAAGTAGTCTCGCCTTCCTCAAGGTCGCAGACCTCAAGTATAGCCCAGTCAACCTCGCCCATAAAGCCGTAACGCAATTCCTGTGCCATTTGGCTGAGGTGAATGTCGTTGTATGCTATCTCACCTGCATTCACATGCTTGCGGAAGTCGCCGTTTGTTGTATAGGGAGCGCGATATTTTATTGCCTCGGCATTAGCCAAGTCACCGTCGGTGCTCTGTCCTGTTGATGCACCCGTGAAAAGTCCAACCTTGAACGGACGACCAGCCTCATGCTCTGCCACCGCTATCTTTGCCAACTCTTTGGTAGTGGCTTTTGCCGCTCCCGACGGAGTGAAACCGCTGAGCGCAAGGTTCTCTCCGTTTTTAATCATTGCTGCCGCTTCCGCAGCCGAAATACGCTTGTATGCCATATTATCCTTAATAAATATTTATTGTGTTTTCAAAATTCGGCTGCAAAGTTACACATAATAATATAAAGGACAAAACTTTTGTTTAAGTATTTTTACTTTGCCTCCTTTATTCTATCCTATTTTCATTCTCACCCATTATGGTATGGCTTCACGTAAGATGAAAGGCGTTTTTACTTCTTCTTAAGTTCCAGCTCAATCTTTCCTATGAATATGCCGTGCTTGCCGTTCTGGTCAACAGGCACGTTCTTGCCTTGTGGGTCTTTTACGTATTCCAGTTCATTCATATATGTGTGGGAGTGTCCTCCTAACACGAGGTCTATACCACCCACGGCTGCCACCAGTTGATTGTCATCAATGTCATTGAACAGTTTCCAGCCAAGATGCGAAAGGCATATCACAAGGTCACATTTCTCTTTCTCGCGCAATGTCTTTACCACATCATTCGACACAGCTATCGGGTCGAGATATTTCACGCCCTTTACATTCTTCTCCGACACCAGTCCGCTCAGCTTTGCACCAAGTCCAAACACTCCTATTTTCAGCCCTTCGTGACGCACCACAATGTATGGCTTCACCAAGTCCTTAAGTATCGTGGCACTGAAGTCGTAGTTAGCACATACTATCGGGAAATTCGCCTCCTCAAACAAGCGTGCCATGTTTTCAAGTCCGTAGTCAAACTCATGGTTGCCGATGGTTGCAGCAGTATATCCCATCATGTTCATCAGCCCCACTTCCACGTCACCCTTGAACAGTGTGTAATAGCCAGAGCCCTGCGAAAAGTCACCGCTGTCAAACAACAGCATATTCGGAGTCTTCGCCCTCTCTTCTTTCAGCATTGCAATGCGGCGCACGAATCCGCCTCTGCCAGCCACCAATGTATCATCAACGTGCTCTTTCACTGGCAACACACACGAGTGCGTGTCGTTTGTGTGAAGTATAGTTATTTTCTTTTGCGCCCAAGCACTGCAAATGCCCAACGCCAATCCCAATAATATTATATATGTCTTTTTCATTTTTCCCTTATTATTCGTCCTTCAATGTTTGCGTCCACCACGATACCTTGTTTGTCCATCTTCTCAAAATACTTGCGTATTATGAATCGCGTGTCGTTTTCGGTTGCCTGTGGTGAGTTATAGTTGGTTTTCTTTTTGAATGCCGTTATTCTGTCGTTACCTTGTGCCAGATAGTCAATTGTAGCTATGCGATATTCCGCCTTCGGGTCAATCTCCTTACCGTGCAGCTTCACGCTCACCATCTTGCGGTTTTTAATATGCAGTTCCACTCCGTGGCTCACACCTTCGCCACCAACGCTCGCTATATTGTCAAACAACTCAAGCAGATGCTCGCCTGTCAGCGTAAGGAAGCATATCTTGTTCTCAAATGGTGCAACCTCAAGCACGTCGCCGTATGTTATAATGCCTTTCGGCAGCTGTGCCCTTATGCCACCCATATTGTAAAGTCCCATCACCGGCTGCTCTCCATAGTCCTGTCCAGCATCTACGAGAATATCCGCCAATAAGTTCGACAATGGACTCTCCGGTCTGTAAGATTTCATCGGTTTTGCCGTCTTTCCCACAACTGGCTCCATGATGCTATCCACCACCTGCTTGTATGGTGCGAGGAAAGCCTGTGCCTCTGCATCAGGATTCTTGTCATATCTGCTGTCTACCATTATTCGCGACCGCTCCACGCTTGCCACTTCATAGTGTTTCTTGCACGATGTGGCAGCCATTATTACCAATGCGGCCATCATCGTTGTAACAACTTGTCTGTTCTGTTTTCTCATATCTTTTAATTACAATTTGATGCAAAGTTACCAAAACTGTGGCAATTTACAAAATTTTGCCCAATTTTTTTGAAGATTCTATAAAAATATATTAACTTTGCACCAAGAAAAGAAAACAGAATGTGGCTTTAAAATATTTTATGCTACATATATGTTCTTTAATATGTATCATAAATGCCTGAAGTTCAGAATATAACAACAAATGGGGTTGACTGGATTTGACAGCGGGTTGAGATGGTACGTAAGCATGCGGAGTGACGGCTATACACTCCATAATCCCTGTGGTCAAAAATTTATCTGGCGAAAACAACTACGCTCTCGCTGCCTAATCGAAGCATAGTAGATTACTGGCTTAATCCCTTCACAAGGTGAGGGGACGAGACATCGCTCAGAGGCTGTTGTTCCGAAGCGCTCTGGTTCAGCGGTGCGGTGAAATCGGGAATAGTCATGCTAAAGCCCTGTCGGCATGATGAAAATTTAGGGGATAAGGTGTCAGTTGGTGGTCCAGGTCTTGCTGTCACACGAAAAACGAAGGCTGGAATAAGCATGTAGAAAGCGTATGGTTTCCCTGTTTGGACGAGGGTTCGACTCCCTCCAACTCCACTATAACTAAACTTATGCCAGAGTTGTTGGCAAAATCAATTTATCAATAAATATTGAAATTATTTGTTTTATTCAGATATTTATTGTATATTTTGTTTCATTCGAAGATGTATTGTCTTATGTAATCTTACTATTTGACGTATAAAGGTAGAATATATTTAATTACAAAGGTAAGTAATTTTTTCAGGTTGTTTGTTTGCCGTTTCAGAAATTATTACTATATTTGCATGCAAGAATAAAAAACAAGTAATCAGAAGTTTTGGATATTTGTACTACATTAAATAACATATTGATATAATTATGAAAGGTAATTTTATATACTCTAATCCTACCAAAATATATTTTGGCGATGAAGCGCAGAAACATATTCAAGATGCAGTAAAACCATTCGGGAATAAGGTAATGCTCGTTTACGGAGGAGGCTCAATAAAGAGAAACGGTATCTATGAAGATGTAATAAGTGCATTAAACAAGGCAGGCAAAGAAATAATAGAACTTTCAGGAATTATGCCGAACCCTACTCTTGAGAAACTTGAAGAGGGTCGAAAGATAGCTCGTGAAAACAGTATAGATTTTATTCTTGCCGTAGGTGGTGGTTCTGTCATCGACTATGCAAAATCAGTAAGTGTGTCGGCTTGGTATGAAGGTGATGCCTGGGACAACTTTTGGGTAAAGCAAAATGAACCTGCCCCTGATGCAAGACTCATTCCGGTAGGAGCCGTTCTGACAATGGCTGGAACTGGATCTGAAATGAATGGCGGAACGGTGATTACCAACACTGAAACCAAAATGAAGCTTACAAAAGTGTTTGGAGACCGTGTTATGCCGAAATTTGCAATTATGAATCCCAGATATACTTTTTCTCTGCCAAAATATCAAATGGTTGCAGGAATATATGACTCTTTCAGTCACATAATGGAGCAGTATTTCTCTGACCCTGACGACGATTCCACTTCGGACTATATTTCTGAAGGACTGATGCGTTCAGTAATTGCATCCAGTCGGGTAGCGATAAAGAATCCAGAAGATTATGAGGCTCGTTCAAACCTTATGTGGGCTTCAACTTGGGCACTGAATACTCTCATTGGACGAGGGAAAAGACAGGACTGGATGCCACACATGATAGGTAAGGCTATTACTGCCCATACTGATGCCACACATGGAATGACACTTTCTGGAATTGCTGGGGCATATTACCGTTATATGCTGCCTTATGGATTGAAGCGCTTTGCCCGTTTTGCTCGTGTGGTCTGGGAAATACCTTCAGAAGGAAAGACCGAAGAAGAACTTGCAATGGAAGGTATCTGCGCTTTAGAGTCATGGATAAAAGAAATAGGTGCAGTTTCTGAAATTACCTCTTTAGGGGTTCGTGAAGACATAATTCCTGCTATCGCCAATTCTACTATAATCAATCAAGGAGGATTCAAGCAACTTGATAGAGCAGAAATTATTGAGATATTAAAATCTAGCTTGTAGACTTATATATTATGTTGTTGTCAGTTATTGCGATATTGTGACGGTGACATTCCCACATGTTCCTTGAAATATTTTCCGAAGAACGACTGGTTTGGAAAGTGTAGCTTGTCGGCAATCTCCTTAATGCTGCATCCGCTATTCTTGAGCAATAATCGGGCTTCTTGCGTAACGTAGCTGTCAATCCACTCATTTGGTGTGCGCATACTCACGCCCTTCACTGTTTCGGAAAGATGTTTGTGGGTAATGCCCAACTGGTCAGCATACCAACCTACACGTCGTTCGTGTATATGGTTTTTCTCCACCAAGGCGATAAATCGCGAGAACACTGCATTTGAACGTATATTATTATTGGCTGTATGTTGCTGTTTGGTTATTACTACATTGCTCAATTCGTAGAACATAGCATGCACCACACAGCCCACAATGTTACGACGATAGGTGTTCTTCGTGTCGGCTATCTTGCGTCGCAGCAACGAGTGATACTCGACAAATATTGCCGACTCTTCGTCTGTGAGATTAAGTATGGGATGATTCTTTGAAACAATGAAAATTGACGACAGGTCTTTTATGTCGTGCACCACGTCATAAAAGAATTTGGTTGACATTATCATCACCAGCCCCTCTGCATCGTCGGAGCCTTGAAATTCGTTTATGACGTGGCGCTCTGATATTATCACAAGGTCGCCTTTCTTTATCTGCCTTTCTTCTGTATCGACAACGATACGCGCGTGTCCGTTTGTACACAATGCCACGAAAATGAATGTCATACGGCGCGGACCGTTGAGCAACGGCAGTTTTCCGAGACTATCGCTCACGATAATATCGTTGGCAATAAAGTTGGAGTGTGCCAGTTGCTGCTTTGTTACCCGTATGTCGGTGTCTTGTATCGGCAGATTGCGTTTAGGCATCGATATTTGCGTATGTGGCGTTTTTCTCTATGAACTCGCGGCGAGGCTCAACATCGTCGCCCATGAGCATCGAGAAAATCTCGTCTGCCTCGGCAGCGTTCTCTATTGTTACTTGTTTCAGCAGTCGGGTAGAAGGGTCCATTGTCGTTTCCCACAATTGCTCGGGATTCATCTCACCAAGACCTTTGTAGCGTTGCACGTGTATGCTCTTGCTCGTTTCCTCGCCTTCGGCATACTTATCTATGAATGCCTGTCGCTGCATTTCGGTGTAACAGTATTCTTTCACCTTATTCTTGTATGAACAAAGGTAGAGTGGGGGAGTGGCTATGTAGAGGTGTCCCTCCTGTATCACCTTTGGCATAAAGCGGTAGAAGAGTGTCATAATGAGGGTGTCAATGTGCGAACCGTCCACGTCGGCATCGGTCATGATTATAATCTTATCGTAGCGCAGTTTGTCGATATTGGCTTCCTTGTCGCCTTCGCCGTCCACTCCGAAGCGCACGCCGATACTCTGTATGATGTTCATTACCGACTCGCTCTCGAACACCTTGTGCCACATCACTTTCTCTACGTTGAGAATCTTTCCGCGCAATGGCAGGATAGCTTGTGTGTAGCGGTCACGTCCTTGTTTTGCAGAGCCACCGGCAGAGTCTCCCTCCACGAGGAATATCTCGCACTCCTTCGGGTCTTTGTTCGAGCAGTCGGCAAGCTTACCGGGCAGACCTCCACCCGTCATAGGATTCTTGCGCTGCACGCTCTCCCTTGCCTTGCGTGCGGCAATACGTGCCGTTGCAGCAAGGATAACCTTCTCGCAGATAATCTTTGCCTCGTTTGGATGCTCCTCAAGATAGTTTGTGAGAGCCTCACTCACTGCCTGTTGCACAGCACCTACAACCTCGCTGTTGCCAAGTTTTGTCTTTGTCTGACCTTCGAACTGCGGCTCTGCCACCTTTATTGAGATAACAGCAGTGAGACCTTCGCGGAAGTCCTCGCCGGCAATTTCTATCTTTGCCTTCTCAATCTGCTTTGCTATGGCTGGCTCTCCGTCGGCATACGACTTGAGCGTGCGTGTGAGAGCCATACGGAAACCTGTGAGGTGCGTTCCGCCTTCAATGGTGTTGATGTTGTTTACGTATGAGTGGATGTTCTCGTTATATTCGTTATTGTACATCACTGCAACCTCGATAGGTATTCCCTGTTTCTCGGTCTTCAGATAAATAACGTCGTCGAAGAGATGCTGGCGATGGCGGTCCACGTAGCGCACGAATTCCTTCAAGCCGTCTTTTGCGTGGAATACCTCCTGCTTGGTTTTGCCCTCTTCGTCAGGGCGCATATCTGTAAGCGTTATGGTGATACCGGCATTAAGATATGCCAATTCACGCATTCGCTTTGCTATGATGTCATACTTGTAGGTTGTCGTTGTGAAGATTGTTCCGTCGGGCCAGAACTGCTGGCGTGTACCTGTCTTGTCGGTGTCGCCTACTATCTTCACATCGTATAGAGGCTTGCCCAATTCATATTCCTGCTGATAGATATGTCCGTTGCGGAAAACCTGCGAAAGCATACGGGTGGAAAGGGCATTTACGCAAGATACACCCACACCGTGCAGACCGCCGCTCACCTTGTATGAGCCCTTGTCGAACTTTCCACCGGCATGCAACACCGTCATTACAACTTCAAGTGCTGACTTGTGCATCTTCTCGTGCTCGTCAACGGGAATACCACGTCCGTTGTCCTGCACCGTTATACTGTTGTCCTCGTTTATTGTTACCTCTATATGTGTGCAATAGCCTGCCATTGCCTCGTCGATAGAGTTGTCGACGGTTTCGTTTACAAGATGATGCAGACCTTTTTCGCTTATGTCGCCAATATACATGGCGGGGCGCTTGCGCACCGCCTCAAGTCCTTCGAGCACTTGGATGTTACTCGCGGAATAATTGCTTTCAATGTTTGTGTTTTGTTCTGTCATACCTAAATATGAATAGTGCTTTTTTATCAGTGTGCAAAATTAATAAAAAAAAATGAAACGGCAAAGTTTTTATATCATAAAAAATACAAAACAGGCTACCCCTTATGGGTAGCCTGCCATATATTCTGCTTTTATTTGTCTTGCCTGTATTAACCGAGTTGGCTGATGTGTGCGCAGAGGCTTGACTTGATGTTTGCAGCCTTGTTCTTGTGGATAACGTTGGTCTTTGCCAACTTGTCGAGCATCTTCTGAACTTTTGGATACAACTCTACAGCCTCGTTCTTATCAGTGATTGCACGCAACTTGCGCACAGCGTTACGCATAGTCTTTGCATAGTATTTGTTATGCAAGGTTCTCGCCTTCTCTTGGCGGATTCTCTTCTCTGATGATTTGTGGTTTGCCATCTCTTTATTTCCTTATTATTTTTTTTATCGTAGTCCCTAGGAGAGTCGAACTCCTCTTTAGAGAATGAAAATCTCTCGTCCTAACCGATAGACGAAGGGACCATTTTAATTTTGCGAGTGCAAAGGTACTGCAATTTTCTTAAATAGCAAAATATTTTCGTGTATTTTTTCGCTTTGGGTATGTTTTTTAACTAAAAACTCTTATATTTATCGTTACAAGCAGTGGTAATTGCAGAAAAATCATTAACTTTGCACAATTATGATATTAGAGACAGAAGGCATCGTTTTACACTCGTTGCGTTATGGAGACAAGAAGGTTATTGTCGATATGTTTACTATGAAGAATGGTAGGCAATCGTTCATTGTGACCATCCCTAAAAGCAGCAAGGCAGGCATTGGCAAACAACTTTTCCAACCTCTGACAATACTTTCCATAACAGCATCATCCAGTCGCGGACAACTCCACAAGATAACCGATGCCCATGTTGCTGTTCCATACTCTTCGCTGCCTTTCGACCCGTTCAAGTTGTCGATAAGTCTTTTCTTGGCGGAGTTCCTCTATCAGTCTCTAAAAAACGAACAGGCAAATACACCTTTATATATATATGTAAAGGACAGTCTGCTTTGGCTCGATGTATGTGATAAGTCCGTTTCCAATTTCCACATAGTCTTTATGCTGCGATTGGCACAGTTTATCGGCTTTGCTCCAAATACCGATGGCTATTGCGATGGCGATGGCTTTGACCTGCGTGCGTGCTCATTCTGCCACACCGCTCCCTTGCATAACGACCACCTTGTGCCAAGTGAGGCAGCAATGATACGCAATGTTGTGCGCATCAACTATGCCAATATGCATCTTTTCCGTTTCACCCGTGCAGAACGTAACAGACTGTTGGACATTCTTGTGCAGTACTATTGCATTCACCTGCCCGATTTCTCTCCATTGAAATCATTACAGGTGTTAAGGGAGTTATTTTGAATCTTTTAATAAGGTATGCATCATCTCATGAATAAAAATAAATAAAGTTAATTTATTTTGTATTCCATTCGATTTGTTGTATCTTTGCATTTGAAACTACTTTAGGCTGTTTCTTTTGTTTTAGAAACAATCTTTCTGAAAACATGCTTGCAGCGGCCGCTGCAAAGCTTTTCACCGAACGCCGCAAGACTTTTCACCGTGCGCTGCAAGATGTTCGCACGCTCGCCAAAAACCAAAGACACCTATGAATCCGTATCTTTATACCTATTTGCTTTTCCTTTTTCTCCTTTGTTCTTTCAGAATGTTAAGAACGATCGGTTGATGAACTTACGTTAGATTATTTGCGCCAACCAATATAACAACACAGGCGTTCCCTCTCTTCTCTTATATCTCGATATATCAGTAGTCTTTGTAATGTGCAGTCCGTAGGTCTTATTAAGCCTTTCCGCCATTTTCATAAACTCCTTACCGTGCGAACATCTTCTGTCGATGCCATACCATGCCAGATAGTAATGAATCATCTCATGCACCATAACGTCAACAAACTGTTCTGGCGTAAAGTCATAATAGTCCGTGATCCTGATGACAGGGGCGTTAACCGTCTTGCCAAACCACCCTTCTTTTAAATACTCGAAGCAGCCTAAAGTGCGGAAAGAATGCAAAATCCTGAACCGAGGGAATATCAGCTTATTGTCGAAATAGTCCATATTACACCTATGGAACACGTCTGGCATGTTCAGTGAGTCTGCCACCATCTCTGCCCTTATTCTTTATATGCCCATACTGGAGCGTGCAATTCTTTATATAGTTCGTCAGCCATAGCCTTCAGCTGCTCTATAGAACTGTTGATTCCCGAATGCGTCTGCTCCACCGTCTGCATAAACTCCTGACAACTGCCGTTAACTATCGTGATGCAAGTATCACTGAAATGCTCCGACTTCTTGTCCTGCCAATTGTCTGCAAGTATCTTGTTGTTTCTGCTGAAAGCCTGAACATACTGGTGTATCTCGTCGAGCACCATCTTCAATCTATCCATATTATTGCCTGTAACTGTTTAATGCATTGATAGCCTTTTCCAGGAAATTCTCACCGTCAGCCTTGCTTTTTTCAAGCCTGTCCCTAAAACGGCGGTTCATATAGTCAACCCTGTCTATCTCCCCGTTTACTTTCTGCTGCAACTTCTTGCCAGACTCCTCATATTGCTGGGCTTTCTTGTAGAGTTCCTTGAATTTCTTGTATGCCTTTTCGCACTGTTCCAGCTCACGCCCGCCGTCATCCCTGTTGCGTCTCTGCGCCGCCTCCAATGCATTCTTAGCCTGCACCATCTTCTGTTGAATTAGGTTTGCAGCATCGCGAATGCGGTGCTCTTGGGTGAAAGCCTCGTCTTTCTTTTGCTGAAGGATGCTGCGAAACCTGTGTGTCATGGCAATCGTGGCACTCATAAATTCTTTATACGTACCAGAATAAGCCTCCAAAAGTTGTATTTCCTTGACCTTTACGTCAGCGTTTGCCATAATACTACCTTATGTTTTGATATTCCTGGAGTTTAGCCGTTATGCGGGCTATGTAGTTGGAATATTCCGTAAACTGCTCCGACATCTTTTTCACGTCCTGCACGCTTCGGTTGAACTGCTCCTTGAACTTGTCGTTCTGCTTGTCCTGCCAACCTTCGCAGACAGCGTTCATACGCTGCTGAGCTACCTGCATCGTCGAATACATGTTCTCACCCAAACTCTTAATGTTCTTTCCAAACAGAGCCAGCTGCTCTATGTTTTTTACACCAGCATCACTTGCCATAATCCTATAATGTTTAAATGTTAAAAATCAAATTCATGCAAAAGGAGTAAACAGCGTATAGCTGTTGTTTGTCTCATTATAGTAAATCGCCCTAAGCCTCTCTATGTCGGAAGACAGATTCTCAAGTTTCAGGTCATCACTCAATCCAAGACTGTTCACAGCATTTTCGTCGCTCTTCAGCATCACGAGGTGATGGAACATATTGAAGAATTCCTTTGCTGACATATAGTCAGCAAACAACAATTGCTTGGGCTTGTCAATCTGAAGCACCACGTGTACACCTGCCTCTGCGCCATTCTTCAGGATATAATCCAGCGCCTTCAGATAGCTGTTGAATGCAGTGTCATTACTGCCTGCGGCTGAGAATGCACTGCTGTCAAATCCGAAACTCCCAGAGGTATCCTGAGTATTGTCATTGCCAATCTCTATCTCCATATCCATGCGAAGTTCCCTAAAGCGCTCCTGACCTAATACGTATAACACGGTCTGCTCCGCATCCCTGTCCTTGATGGAGGTTGCAATATCATAGAGTGCCTTTCCGCTATTCTGAGGTGTCAGCAGCTCAAGTTCTCCCCTGTCCGCAAGTTCATTAAGCGTCTTTATGGTATTTGCCTGTTCTGCCGGCAGACAGTTTATTACCTTTATCTTAATCCCCTTGTTCGATGCTCTCAGACTCAGGATAGATGCCATTGCCACCCTCGACACCTGCTCTTCGTCGTTGATACCAAACAGCATCACGTTGTCTGCATACTCATTTCTCAATGGAATAATCACAGGCTCCATCTTCGTGTCGATAGAACGACCCAATGCCATTGCAGCCTTGCCGCTGCCTTGCTGCGTAAGCAGCGACTTCACTCCGTCGTCCAGCTTGAATATCTGCGAGCCTACGAAATAGAACTGCTCGTTCTTGTATGCTTTTGTCTTATTGTTTATCTTGCTGATTACCTCAAGAGCCTCATCAGTTGGCAGATATGTGGACTTGAACACCACGTCAACATCTATTCCGTGATGTAGCACCTGTCCTGTCTTAAGCTGACTTGTCGTGTCTACGCTGCCCCTGACCAATCTTTCAGAATCACCGGGCGAGCATTTCAGCAGATAGAAGTCGGAGATGTTGTTAAGTATCTCGCTTGAAATCTCTGCCTGGGCAATAGTTTGCGTAGCCAATACCAAGTGAACGCCCTGGCTGCGACCTTCCTTCGCTATCTTGGCTAATATCTCTGATATTTCACGATACAGTTTTGCCTCGCGGCTGTTTGACGTTGGGAACATGACATGGCACTCATCGGCAATCACTACAATACGGGGCATGCGTTTCGTTGGGTTGACTTTGTTATACTCCACAATGTTAGACACGCCGCTGCTGCGGAGCATCTTACCCCTCTCACGCATCTTGTTGCTTATATCCCTCAGAATCTCCAGTGTTATCTGTATGTCGGAGTTGTCAACAAGCAATGCCTTCACGTGCTTTTCATTCCGATAGCGGTTAAACTCCACACCGCCAATCTTGAAGTCCATCAGATAGAGTTCCAATTCATCTGGTGCGTATTTAGCCATAGCCCCGATTATGACATCGTGCAGGAACACGGACTTACCCGTACCCGACTGACCAATGATAAAAGTATGGATATGCCCGACGGTGTCAAGTGTGAAGTCTACCAAGTCTCCGTTTTCCGTTGAGCCGACAGGAATCTCCATCGCCTTTTCTATATGTTCAAAGCCCGTTGACAGCATCTTGTCATGGTCTACGCTTGCAGTGACAACCTGCACCTCCGCGCCCTCATTTATATAGTTAAAGCATGCCTTTGCCAATATCGGGTTGTCAAGGATGGGAGTACATCGTATAAATGCATCCTTATTGTAGTTACCGTAATTGTCAGCGTCCAATACCTGATAGGAATCGGTCATTGCCATGATGGAGTCAATATCCCTGTCGCTCTTAAAATCCTGATTGTTCATCAAGATGAAATAGATACCTCCCTTATGACCGTTCTCAAACAGCGGATCCAAATCGCGCATATCACCCACGCACTTCTGATAGTCAGTAATAACCACCACATCGTATGGCACTACAACACGATTCTTGCTTTCGTTGTATTTTGAAACGTCACCGTACTCTTCCAATGCCTTTACCATCTTCTCCCGGAGAGTGTTCTGTAGTCTGTTCCATTCGTCAGGGCTGCTGATTAGTTTGTTGTACAAACGGCTGTCCAAGTTTCTTGTAAGAAACGCAGCCTGCCCAGAGAACGCCAAGTCTATAAAGTGTAAATTAACACTTTTGTTTGGTAACGCCAATAGCATATCCACTACTAACTGATTAAGAATACTCAGTCCTTTCGTAGCTGTTCCGTTCTTATAGGTAATAACAAAGTTCTGTCCGTTCCCACTATTCTGCCATTCCATAATCGTTGGTGTCTCCATTTCCAAAGCCCCAACCTTGTCAAATGTATGCTGCCCATCAGGGAGATAAGCGGCATAAGTATGACCTTTTACGTTCTCAGCAATCTTTTCATATACAGCCTGCGCCTCCGATGGTGAGGCAACATCTATATTGAATTGAAAGAGCGGTAGGTATTTGTTTCTTATAGCATCAATCAATTCTGAGTATTCTTCTCCAACACAATCTTCAATTTTATATCCGATAGGCATATTATGTGAATCACTTGCAATAGCCTCGACTAATTGCTTTATTGGTTTTATTGTTTTCATGTTTTCTAATTATTTCATTACTTTTATTATTAGTTTAAACATAAAGTATATAAATAATAAAATTCCTGTACAAACAAATCCTCCATTAATATTTCCTTCAGCAAGAAGTCCCCAAATAAATCCACAAATAGCCACAATTACAAAAGTAATAATATTCTTACGTAGCTTTGCTCTTTTTTCTTCCTCAGCTTGTTCTCGCAAGAAAGCTTGATATTCTTTTTTCCTTTGTTTTTCAAGACGTTTCTCTTCTTCTTTTTTTAAATTCTTTTTTATTTGAGTAATCAGATTGGAAACTTCCTTGAGCCATAGTTTTTTTGATGCTAACGATACGCTATCACATCTATGTCTAATTTCAACGTTGTTATATGACACATAGTTGTCAGGAAGAAGGGAACGACCTTGAATGTCAATGATTTGAGGTGTGTTGGAAAGACTAAATCCTTTCTTTGACTTTGTTAGCTTATCGTTAATTGCAATATAGAGTGAATTATCACTTGTTATATTTCCTTTTTGAAGCCACTTTTTAGCAGAGTAGAAATCTTTTGTGTCATATAAAACTTGGGCAACTTCGAAACAAGATGTTTCATCATCACAAATAGTTGCAATTTGTAGGCAAGCATCAATTTTTGATTTTCCTCCTTTTATATAACTATTAAGAAGGGTTGTTACTTCTTTATTCAGTGCCGTGCTTGGCAAGTCCATTTCCTTGAAGAACTTTTGAAGATTGTTCCTTTCATCAGAAATTTTTTTATAGAGTGTAGTCTCTTTGCCTTTGTTTGTTGTATTTGAGATTTTAGCATAATGTTTAAACGCTTCCGAATAGTTTCCTTCACATTCAGCTATAAACCCCAACAAACGGTTTACGTTAGAATCATCTGATAGTGATTGAGTTTCAAAATAAGAAGCAGCTTTCTTAAAATCAATAGGCGTGTCGATTCCCAACAGGTATATCATACCCATCTGAAAGCATGCATCTGCACTATTGCTTTTTGCTTTTGCTTCAATTTCTGAGCCATTCGTCATTGTTTGAATGACTAAATCTTTAATGGAAGAAATATACTTTGCCATATTACCTTATAAAAGTTCATAATGTGGTGTTTTACCGTCTATTCCGATAAATAATATTTTGTTCTCTACAATCTGTCTCAATTCTTTTGATTGCAGAATACAACGTAATTTATCAAGCATAGGATCTATGTCAACTCCAAGATAAACAAATACGCCACAATGATAATGGAGTTCCTTTATACCAAATGCAAGTGATTTTAGATCTTTTATAAGTTTATCATATTCTATTGAATTTCTTGAAGATTTTATCTCACATATAATAAATTGTTTATCATTCTTGGTATAGTCCCCATGCAATACCATATCAGGGAAACCATATTTTTCATTATAATAATGCTTTGTTAGTTCTCCATTGAGCAGCAATTTCTCTGGATTTTCAGACTCTTCTGACAATATCGTTTTCCAATTATAATACAATTCGTATGCAAACACGCGTTCTATATGATAACGCTCTTTTTTCTCATAAATGTATTCTTCACGCACAGCTTCAACTGCCTTAGACAGCCCCTGAATATAGTGCCAATCCAAGTTGTTCCAATCATGTTGTCTAATTCTATCTGGTATCATAACAATAAAAATTCTGTTGGTCCTTCCAGAACTATATCATTTAAATTTCAGCCACAACAAAATAGAAGTGTGAACCTATCAGCTAATCCTGCTGAAGGCCTTCGACTGCCCAAATGTTAGATTAGAAAAAACGGCTCACACCCTATTGTATGATGTAATTGGATACAATCCACTACTATCATTACAAAGGGAAGAACGTCTTTACCTTTCCAAACATTTGTGAGAGTTGTCGAAGTTCTCAGCATGGAAAAAGCTAAACGCTTCCTATGTCATGTCTGCGACGGATTTTCCGTCACGCTGCAAAGATAAGAATTATTTAGCAAACAACGTTCAATGTGAGCTGTATTTTTGTATTTTTTCACATTAAGAAAGCAGGCTTCCCCACTTCTCATTTAATTACATATCCATTTTATCTTGTAAAAAGATATTGAAAACGGAACGTGTGCAAAGGTACGAAAAAAAATGTAAAAGCTTCTGCTTTATACAATAAAAATATGAAAAACATAGGATTTTGTATTATTACAAAGTTTTTGTAATAGACAAAAACGTTGGTTGGGCTAATCTCCAACCAACGTTTTCTTTGTCAAATATTCATTTTGTTATTTAATTTCTATACTCAAAACTTTATAGTACCTTGTTGCGACTCTGAAGGTTGCTCCACGGGATCTGTCACTATATTGCTTGATGTCTTTGTTATGCTGTCAAGTTTCTCTCGTGTACGCTTGTATGTTGGAGTGCTCTCAACAGCAGAAATCACATCGTCGTTGTCCAAGTCTTCCGGACGGAAAAGATAGAAATTGGGACGACGCTTGCGAAGAGTATGTCCTGCCTTTTTTCCATAATATTTGTCACGACGGATATCACGAGCCTCCTGTCGTGCCTCTTCTTCTGCAATCTTGTTGAGTTCTTCCTGCGATTTGCGCATTGTGCGCTCCTCCATTCCGTCAACATTGTCCATGCCGAAGCCAGAAGCGAGGATTGTGGCTTTCACGCGCTTGCCAAGTTCCGGGTCAATGGTGATACCCCATTTGAGCTCATACTCCTCGCACTTGTCAAGGAAGTCATGAACATCGGTCATCTCCTCCATCATCAAATCCGCCTCGCCGCAGGCAATATTAAACAATATTCGCTTTGCATTAAATATGTCACTTCTGTTGAGCAATGGAGAGTGGATAGCAGCCTCAATGGCATTCTTTACACGGTTTTCACCCTCTCCATAACCAGTGGACATAATGGCTACGCCACCGTCCTTGAGCACTGTACGCACGTCGTTGAAGTCAAGGTTTATCTTACCTGTTACCGTTATTATTTCGGCAATGCTCTTTGCTGCCACGGTAAGGGTGTCGTCTGCCTTTGCCAACGCCTCATTGAGTGTCTGGCTCTGGTATATCTCACGCAGACGCTCGTTGTTTATAACAAGTAGAGCGTCAACGTGCTTTGCCATTTCCTCGACACCGTCGAGAGCCTGGTCTATCTTTTTCTTTCCCTCGAAAGCAAACGGAATGGTGACTATACCCACGGTGAGGATATCCATTTCCTTTGATACCTTGGCTATGATTGGGGCTGCTCCTGTGCCGGTTCCGCCACCCATACCTGCGGTGATGAATGTCATACGCGTACCGTCAGAAAGCATATTCCTTATGGCATCAATACTTTCCTCGGCTGCTTTTTTGCCCATTTCCGGTTTATTGCCAGCGCCAAGTCCTTCTTCGCCTAACTGCAAGTGAACAGGAACGGGTGAGCCGTCGAGAGCCTGCTTGTCGGTGTTGCAAACTACAAAACTAACGTCGTGTATGCCTTGTCGGTACATGTGGTTTACCGCATTGCCGCCTCCGCCTCCAACGCCGATTACCTTGATAATGCTTTCTTTTACTTCTCCGCCAAAATTTACCATTGGCATATCATTGATGTCTATCATAATCGTTTCCTTTTTTGTAGTTTATTCTTCGTCGGGTTTAATCATGCTCTTCAAGAAACCTTTAATGCCCCTCAATCCTTTGTTCAACGGACTGTTCTCGCGGCGTTTACGCTTTTCCTCTTCTTCGCGCAGTTTCTCTTGTCGTTCTTCTTCTTTTCTGCGTTCTTCCTCTCTTTTGCGCTCCTCTTCCTTCTTGCGTTCTTCTTCTATTTTATTGTCAATCACGCCAAACGGCTTTGGGTCGCGTGCGTCATGTGAGTTGATATTCGTGTCTGTATGTGTTTCCTGTGTGTCGAAAATGTCTGGGTTGTCACTCATCTCGTTTCCAGCACAGTTTCTGTCGCCTTTTGCCAATAAGCCAAGCACCGTGCAAAGTGTACCGTCATCGATTTTCTTTATGTCTGAAGGCATCGGCTTTACTGTTGCCGTGATTGTGCGTGCTATGCGTATCTTCTCTATATGCTGATGGTCTATGGTAAACGCCTTGTCTATGTTAGGTATGTTTGAACCGCCTCCGGTGATGATGATGCCGCCTAACAGGTTGTTTGCATAATGCTGCGGTATTTGGTAGAGAACGTTTTCCACTATTTCCTGTACGCGTCCCTCCACAATGTCCACAAACTTCTTTTCCTCCACGTTGTGGTCGGCATCTATGACAATGGTCTGCCCCTGCTCTATATCCTTGTATTCTGTATATGCGCTTGCATATTTCAGTTTCAGCCTCTCCGCTTCGCTTTCCTCGATGTTCAGCGAAGTGGCAATATCCTTTGTTATGTTGTTGCTGCCCAAAGGAATGACAGCCAGATGGCGCAAAATGTTCTTGCTGTAGACGCTTACGGTAGTGGTGCTTGCACCAATGTCTACGAGCGCACAACCCGAACGACGTTCCGTTTCAGTGAGCACGGCATCAGCGAGCATCAGCGGAGCAAGGTATATGTCTGCCAATGTTACACCAGCCTTTTCAAGACAGCTATACAACTTTTCGTAGAAAGCCTTACGCTGCAATATGTTGAGATAGTTGCCCTCGAGTTTTGTACACTGAACTCCCACCGGGTCGGTCTGCAATTGGTTATCCACGAGATATTCCTGTATGGCAACGTCAAGAATTGTTTGGTCGGGATAGTTCATATTGCGGTTGGTATCGCTCATCTCGTCGATTATGTCTTGCGTGATTTGCGTTGGCGTAGCAAGGTCTTTGGGAACAACGTTGAGGATGCTCCTTATACTTTGTCCGCCGATACCAACATAAATCATGTTGATGCGCGTCTTAAGTTTTGTAGACAGTTTGTTGATGATAGTGGTTATGCACTGTGCTGTCTTGTCGATGTTGTACACCACGCCTTTTTGTATGAAAGACGACGAATCTTCCTTAACGATGGCATGCACCGTGATGCTGCCGTCAAGGTTTTTCTTGCCTGCAATACCTGTCATCTTGGATGAGCCAAGCTCGATTGCTACTATAAATTCCTTTGCTGCCATATTATTATTGTTTTTTATTGTTGCTGATTTTGGGTGCTCTCGCTATTGGGTGTCTCCTGTTGCTGCACAGCTTCATGTTCGTGTTCTTCTATTTCATCTTCCTTGTCCAGTTCTTCCTTCTTGTCGCTGTCGTTGCGGCGGCATATAATCTGATTGCTGAACTCCACGTTTATATATTTGTATTTGTTCCATCCTGCCTTGCTCAATCCGTAGCGGTAGAATTTTTCAAGGCGGTCGAGTTTCTGCTCAATGTCAGTAGGCTTACCTATATATATAGTATGTTCGCCCACGCGAGGAACAAGTTCCATTGTACCGTCATGCAGCACGTTTATCTGCTCTATCTGACTGTTCCACAGTTTGCTGTGGGTAATGAAGTTGGCAACTTGGCTCAATGAGTCCTGTGCGTATTTCTGTGAAATCTTGCCTGTGGCTATAATCATGTCGGCGGTGTATTTAATGTTGCCCATTATACCGCCATGGTTATCAAGGTAATAGTTGCTGCCATCCTCTGCCATAATCCTTATTATGGGCATACGCTGGGTAAGCATAATGTTTATGTGTCCGTTCTGCGTCTTGTAGCATTGTGCCTGGTCTACGAACGGGCTTGTCATCAGGAATTCCTCCATTTCACGGCAATTCACCTCGCCCATGAGTTTACCCAACGGATACATATTGTTCTTTTGCAGGATTTTCTTGATTTCCTCTGTATTCAGAAATCCTTCCGTACCGCTGTCGGATATGTCTATCTTTACCTGCGAGCATACCAGGCTGCTATTATCAGGCTTGTTGAACGCGGTGACGGCAAGCAGCAGATATACTCCGAGGAATATGTCTGCAACCACCAATAGTGTCTTTTTCCAGTTTATTCTTATCATAGCCTTGTTGTTTGTGTGTTACGTTATTGTTTTTCCTGCAATATCCTTGCAATATCCTCGGTCTGGTTGTCGAGGTCGCCGGCACCGAGCACCACAAGCACCTCAAAGTCGTGCTGCCTTACGTAGTCTAAAACATCCTCCTTGCCTATCATCACTTTCTCCACGCCTTCTGCAATGTTGTCATAGATGAGTTTTGATGTCACGCCTTCTATTGGCAGCTCCCTTGCAGGATAGATGTCGAGCAGCACCACGCGGTCGAGAATGCTTAATGCCTCTGCAAACTCCTTATAGAAATCGCGTGTGCGAGTGTACAGATGCGGCTGGAACATTGCCGTTATGTGCTTGTCGCCATATAGTTCGCGCAGACTCTTGGCGCTTTGCAGAATCTCTTTCGGATGATGGGCATAGTCACTAAGGAACACGAGTTTGTCGGTCTTTATCTTGAAGTCGAATCGTCGGTCCACGCCTCCGTATGTCCTCATTCCCGTGCGCAGTTCGTCGGCAGTGCATCCGTTGAGTTGTGCCATTGCCATTGCCGCCACGCCGTTCTCGATGTTGATGGGCACGGGTTGTCCTAATTCAACATCGGTAACGTTCTCTATTGGTGATATGAAGTCGAATGTTATGCCGCCGTTCTTTATCCTTATGTTTGCTGCGTGAAAGTCGCCTTCGTCACGACTGTATTCATAGTACCGCACACCTTCTTGCAGTTCGGCTTTCATCTCCAATCCCTTGCGTATTATGAGTGCACCGCCTGGCTGTATCAGTGTGGTATAGTGACGGAAACTTTCCAAATAGGCTTCCTTTGTACTGTATATGTCGAGATGATCGGGGTCGGTTGATGTTATCACGCTCACCCACGGGCGCAACCAATGGAAAGAGCGGTCAAACTCGTCAGCCTCAATCACTACATATTCTTGTCCTGCACCGTGCGTGTTGGCAAGTATATAGTTTGTCTGGTAGTTCTTGGATATGCCACCCAAGAATGCGTTACAGTCAACATGGCTCTGATGCATTATGTGGGCACACATGGTAGAAGTGGTTGTCTTGCCGTGAGTACCTGCCACGCACAGACCTTTCATGCTTTGCGTGAGAGTGCCGAGAAGTTGAGCACGCTTCTGCACCTCAAACCCGTTGTTGCGGAAGTAGCACAGTTCGGTGTGCTCTTCAGGAATGGCAGGCGTGTACACCACCAAGCAGCACGACTTGTCCTTGCACTGTTCGGGTATCAGGTCTATGCTGTCCTCATAGTGTATAGACATTCCTTCCCTTACAAGTTGTTCCGTGAGTGGCGACGGGGTCTTGTCATAGCCTGCCACAAAGATGTTCCTGTTAAGGAAAAACCTTGCTATGGCGCTCATTCCAATGCCGCCTGCTCCTATGAAATATATTGCCTTTATGTCGTCTGTCTTCATAACTGTGATGTCTTTTGATTTTATTTACCTCTTTTCTCGCACAACTTTATTACCTCTTCCGCAATGATTCGTGCACTATCGGGGAGTGCCAGTTTCAATATGTTCTCATTGAGACTCTTCAACAGCGCCTCATCGTTGATTGTTTCGAGTGCCAACGGCAGTAACTTATCCGCTGCCTCCGCATCTTTTACGAACAATGCCGCCTGTTTCTCCACCAATGCCATTGCATTCTTGGTCTGGTGGTCTTCAGCCACGTTTGGTGATGGCACGAGTATCACGGGTTTGCCTATCAAGCAAAACTCCGATATACTGCTTGCACCTGCACGACTTACAACAAGGTCTGCTGCCTTATATGCTGCGGCCATATCGTTTATGAAGTCGCATACCACAAGGTTCTTTGGCTGTTTGCCGGCAAGTTGCTGCTTTATACTTTCGTGGTAGAACTTACCTGTCTGCCATACAAACTGCACCTTGTCCTGCACCGACTGCACCATGTCGATGTGCTGCAATATGCTTTCGTTAACGGTACGTGCCCCAAGACTTCCGCCCACTATCACTATTGTTTTCTTGTCGGCATCTAATCCGAGCGAGCGGCGTGCATCTTCTTTGCTTATATTGCTTTGCAGCAGTGCCTGCCTCACGGGATTGCCAGTCATTATAATCTTGTCGGCAGGAAAGAAACGTTCCATGCCGCTGTATGCCACGCATATCTTGTCTGCACCTGCTGCCAACATCTTGTTTGTAACCCCTGCATAGGAGTTTTGCTCTTGTATAAGGCAGGGAACACCCATATTATGGGCAGCCTTCAATGTAGCCGCACTTGCATAACCGCCAACTCCCACGGCAGCCATCGGACGAAACTCCTTCAGAACCTTCTTCACCATGCGTTTGCTTTTCATAAAGTCAAGCAAAACGCTAATATTCTTTGGCGACCAAAGAGGACGGATAAGACCACGGACAGGAAGTCCCACAATCTCGTAACCAGCCTGTGGCACACGTTCCATTTCCATGCGCCCGAGTGCTCCAACGAAAAGAATCTTTGCCTGTGGGCATATTTCTTTTATGGCATTTGCTATTGACACGGCAGGGAAGATATGGCCTCCCGTGCCGCCTCCGCTGATTACTATTCTTATTTCCTTATCCATAGTTGTCTGTTTCTTGTATTGTTATCGTCTGTCGTTTTATGCCGTTGCTACAGCCACTTCGGGTACGCCCTTGTTCTTGTTGTCCTTCTTTTTGGCAGTACGGCTTACACTCAATATTGCACCGATATATATACAGTTTATTATGGTTGACGTACCTCCCTTGCTTATCAGTGGCAGTGGTTGCCCTGTTACAGGCATCAATCCTACGGCAACAAACATATTGAACACCGCTTGTGTGGCAAGCAGCAGTGCTAACCCCATAATAAGGAGTGCGGGGAAACTGTTTTCGCATCTGCTCGCTATTGTCGATGTGCGGAATAGCAGTGCAACATATAGTAATGCCACAAATATTGCTCCTCCGATGCCCAATTCCTCTATGATTATAGCATAAATGAAGTCGGAGAACGCCTGTGAAAGGAAATCACGTTCAACAGAATTGCCAGGCCCTACGCCACGGATATTGCTTGACACTATTGCTATGTTTGCGTGCCCTACCTGTGCGTCTTTGTCAAGGTCGAATCTGCTTGGCGGTATTTCCTCGCTGTCGAAGAACTTCAGTATTCTGTTTTTCCACGTTGTTGCCCGACGGAGGATTTTGTTTTCATTTTTCACTTCTACCGTTTGTTCCTGTTGTGTTAATTGTGGGTCTTTTTCAACTCTGTCGCCCACAAGCAGTATCAATCCCACCGCAAGTGCCGCAATGCCGCCGACAACAGCAGCAACCCAGCCTAATTGCCTCAATGACACACGCCCTATGAACATCATTATATATACAACGCCAAAGAGCAGCACGGCGGTAGAAAGGTTTTCATTTCCTATCAACAGACAAAATATAACGGTTACAATCATTATTATTTTGAACGCCAGAGGGTCTGTACCACTATCTTTTTGACATTTGCTAAGTATCTGTGCCTCGGCAAGTATAAGTGAGCCTTTGGCTATCTCCGACGGTTGGAAACCAAAGAGTGTACGGTTTGCCTCATACACACTATCGCCTATAAATAGCACCAATATGAGAGTAACAAATGAAAATACCATTGCCACAGGCATTACCAACTTGAAAAACCGGCATTGTATGTTCGTTACCACAAGCATAACCAGTACGCCTATTGTTATTGTTCCAATATGCTTGGCTATCGGACCTATGTAGTTGTTGCTCTTGTATGTCAGTCCGCTCGAGGCACTAAATACCTCGACGATACTAATCATACAGAGGAAGAAGAATATCATCCAAATTACTCTGTCGCCTTTGAATATGTTTGTTATCTTCTTGTTCATTTTCCTTCTTTTATTCTGTTGAACTGTTCAATAAACTGCTCACCCCTGTCCTCCATGTTTCTGAACAGGTCGAAACTTGCGCAGCACGGACTTAAGAGCACAGCCTGTCCTGGTTTTGCCAACTGCATACATGCGTCTACACAGTCCTTCATGCTCCTTGTTTCCATTACGGGTATACCCATATTGTCGAAGGTCTCATGCAACTTTGCGTTGTTTGTTCCAAGATATACCAGTCCTGAGCATTTCTCAGTTATCAGTGGTTTCAGCGGCTCATAGTCGTTGCCTTTGTCAACGCCTCCCACAATAAGCACGCACTTGCCCTTTATGCTTTCCAATGCAAAGTAGCATGCATCCACGTTGGTCGCCTTTGAGTCGTTGATGAAATCAATGTCGTTCACTGTGCCTATCTTCTGCAATCGATGCTCCACACCGGGGAAGTTCTTCACGTTCTCCACAATCACGTCTTCGGCTATGCCTGCCTTGCGACACGCAATCATCGCAGCCAACATATTATATATATTGTGTCTGCCTTTCAGTTGGCATTCGTCTTGGTCGAGTGTAAAGTCCTGTTCGGAGAATGGACACAACTCACCGCCGATATCCGTGCGCTTGCGGAGTTCTTCGGCTATTATGGGGTCGCCGTTCCAGTAAATGAACGCATCTTTTGCAGTCTGGTTTTGCGTTATGCGCATCTTGGCATTTGTATAGTTCTGCATCTCGAAGCCATAGCGGTCGAGATGGTCGGGGGTTATGTTCAGCAGCACGGCGATGTCAGCCTTGAAGTCGTACATATTGTCAAGTTGGAACGAACTCAACTCTATCACGTACCACTGGTGCGGAGTTTCCGCCACCTGCAATGCCAATGAGTTACCTATGTTGCCGGCAAGTCCTGCATCAAGTCCTGCATTCTTCACTATGTGGTAGATAAGGCTTGTTGTTGTTGTTTTACCGTTGCTGCCTGTTATGCATATCATCTTTGCATTGGTATAGCGACCGGCAAACTCAATCTCGCTTATGACGTGTATTCCCTTGCCGATGATTTTCTGCATCATTGGTGCTTGATCGGGAATACCGGGACTTTTTATAACCTCATCGGCACACAGAATCTTCTCTTCCGTGTGCTTGCCTTCCTCCCACTCTATATCGTGGTCGTCGAGCATCTTTTTATACTTATCCTTAATGTTCGACATATCCGAAACGAACACGTCGAAACCCTCTTTCTTTGCCAATATGGCGGCACCACATCCACTTTCTGCCGCTCCGAGTACTACTATCCTTTTCATCGTCTACCTTATCTTCAAAGTTATTATCGTCAGTGCCGCAAGGATTATTGATATAATCCAGAAACGGGTCACTATCTTTGATTCGTGGAACACCCTTACAGGTCCTCTGAACACATATTTGCAGTCGGGTACCAATTGTTCCTGTTGCGTGCGGAATGCATCGTGTATCGGGGTACGCTTGAAAAGGCGTTGCTTCACTCCGCGGCGCTTGCCCAACTTGTAATAATACACCTGCAAAATGACACTCAAACTCTCCACAAAGAATATTCCGCACAATATGGGCAGCATCAGTTCCTTGTGTATGATAACTGCACACACGCCTATTATTCCGCCTATAGTCAGACTGCCCGTGTCGCCCATAAATATCTGTGCCGGGTAGGAGTTGTACCACAGGAAACCTGTGAGTGCTCCGATGAAGGCACACATAAACACCACTAACTCCTGACTGCCTGGTATGTACATTATATTGAGGTATGTGGCATATTCTATATGGCTCGACACATATGCCAATATACCTAATGCCACGCCCACTATGGCGGAGTTGCCGGCACACATACCGTCCATTCCGTCGTTCAGGTTTGCGCCGTTGCTCACAGCCGTAACAACAAGTATCGTTATTATTACGAACAATATCCACCCTGCCACGTTGCTGTATTCTCCGCACCACGACACAAGACTTTCATAACTCAGGTTATGCTCCTTTATGAACGGTATCGTGGTTTTCAGCGATTTCTTTTCATTCTTGTCGTGCTTTACTACTATCTCGGTCTTTGCGTCTTTCTTGCTTTCCAAGTTCTCACGGATAACCGCATCGGGGCTGAAATACAATACTAATCCGATAATCAGTCCAAGTCCGACCTGTCCCACAATCTTGTATTTCTCCGACAGACCTTCCTTGTTTTTCTTGAATATCTTGATATAGTCATCGAGTCCGCCGAGGAAACCGAGCCACACGGTGGTAAGTATCATCAGCAACAGATAGATATTCCTCATTCTGCCGAAGAGAAGCACAGGCACGAGTATTGCCACGATTATAATGATGCCTCCCATCGACGGCACTCCGATTTTGCTTATACCAAACGGGTCTATCTTCACGTCGCGCTGTGTCTCCGTGATTTGCTTGCGTTTCAGGTACTTTATGAACTTCTCGCCAAACCACATGGATATCACCAACGATAATATCAGTGCCAGCAGCGAACGAAACGATATGTACGCCCACATGTGAGAGCCGGGAATGTCCCATTGCTCAAGAAACCTGAAAAAATAGTACAGCATCTTCTTACTAATTGTTTAGTTGGTGTTCACTCTGCTTATGCGTCTGCAATTATCTTCCTCACTTCTTCCCTGTCGTCGAAATGGTGCTTCACGCCCTTTATCTCCTGATAGTCCTCATGACCCTTGCCGGCTATCAGAATAACATCGCCCTTCTGCGCCATCATGCAGGCAGTGCGTATAGCCTCCCTACGGTCGGCAATGCTTATGGTCTTTTTCATCTGCTGCTGGTCAAGTCCTGCAAGCATGTCGTTTATTATGTCTTGCGGCTCTTCAAAGCGAGGATTGTCGCTCGTTATCACGAGTCGGTCGCTCTGCTTTACAGCCTCGCGTGCCATCAGTGGACGCTTGCCTTTGTCGCGATTACCGCCGGCACCGCACACGGTGATTATCTTTCCCTTTCCGTCGAGCACCTCGTGTATTGCATTGAGTACGTTCTCCAACGCATCGGGTGTGTGGGCATAGTCCACTATTGCCGTCCAGCCTTCGGGCGAACTTATAGGTTCAAGCCTTCCGCTCACACTCTTCAAGGTGCTCATCACCAACAATACATCTTCGGGTTGCTTGCCCAGCATAGTGGCTGCACCATATACGGCAAGCAGGTTGCTCACGTTGAACTTGCCAATAAACTGCACGCCTACCTCCCTGCCGTCTATATCAAGATACATTCCCTCAAAGTGACACTCTATGATGCGCGCCTTAAGGTCTGCCATGCGCTGTGTCGAATATGTCTTTACGGTTGCCTTGGTGTTCTGCACCATGAACATACCGTTCTTGTCGTCAGCATTGGTTATAGCGAAACTGCCTTTGGGAAGCATATCAAAGAAAGCCTTCTTTGCGTCGCGGTAGTTCTCGAATGTCTTGTGGTAGTCCATGTGGTCGCGAGTTAGGTTTGTGAATATACCTCCTGCAAACTTCAGACCACCGATGCGCTTTTGGTGTATGGCGTGGCTGGAGCATTCCATAAAGGCATATTCGCAGCCCTCGTCAGCCATTCTTCCTAACAGTCTGTTCAGTTCTATCGGGTCTGGCGTGGTGTGGTCGGCAGGTATTGCCTCATCTTCTATGTAGTTGCACACAGTGGATAGCAATCCGCACTTGTGCCCCATCTTCCTGAATATATTATATAATAATGTGGCTATAGTGGTCTTGCCGTTTGTTCCCGTCACTCCCACGAGTTTCAGTTTGCTTGTGGGATTGCCATAGAATGTTGTGGCAACCTGACCTGCGCAGTCTTCCGTACTTTCAACTTGTACAAACGTACAGCCGTTGGTGTCTTCAGGCAGTTCCTCGCACAGTATTGCTTTTGCTCCCTGCTCCACTGCCTTTGCAATGAAGCGGTGTCCGTCTACCACTGTTCCTTTCATGGCTATAAACATATGACCCTGCTCCACCTTGCGTGAGTCGATGTTTACTCCCGTTATCTCCACATCCACATCGCCTATGACGCGTGTAGGAGCTATGTTTTTCAGCAATTCCGATAGTTTCATTTGCTATATGTATTTTTTATTTATTGCAAAGTAAGTTCGCAGAGTTGTCCCATTATTGCTTGCTTTCCGGCAGCAACACTCTGGCTTTTCACCTTGCCTCTGCCTTTCAGTTTCACTTTCATTCCCCTGCTTTCCATAAGATATACGGCATCGCGTGCTCCCATACCTGTAACATCGGGCACGAGACCCTTGTTTATGTTGGTCGCATTTAGCGCCACGTGCTTTTCGTCGTTGTGCGCCTTGCCCCATATCGCATTTACTGTCACATCGGCTGTGTTCCAGTCCGTGTCTTGTTTTATGCCGAGTATTTCAAGCACGTTGCTTGCCGAAACGAGATTGCCGTTCTTCACATCGGGTATCATCACCGATTCCTCGTCGCGTGCATCTTCCACCCTCATCTTCAGGTTGCGTGCCATTATGCCCTCGGCAATATTGTGGAACACAACTCCGCTCATTCCGCCGCCACTTGCCGGCAATCCTGTCTTCTTTATAGTAACGATGCAGGAGTAGCGTGGTTTGTCGGCTGGGAAGAATCCTGCAAAACTCAGCAGGTAACTCACTTGTCCGCTCTTATATCCACCTGCGCCTTGCGATATCTGTGCCGTCCCCGTCTTGCCTGCCACCTTGAATTTCTTGCTGCCGGCTTTCTTTCCTAATCCTTGGCTTACAACGTGTTCAAGCACGGTTTGCATTGTCTTTATGGTAGCCGGCTTTGCTATTTGCTCCTTTATCACTTCTGGTGGATATTCCTTCAACACCTTGTTGTTCTTCGTCACTTGTTTCACGAAACGTGGGCGCATCATCTTGCCATCGTTGGCTATGGCATTGTAGAATGTTAACGTAGATATCGGCGGCACCTGTGTCTCGTAGCCTATGCTCATCCACGGCAGGGCAGTCTTGCTCCAGTTGGTGTATTGTCCCCTGCTGTTGCGTTTTGGTTTGCGTATGTTTGGCTTGGTGCTTCCCATCAACGGTATTTTCAAATCTTCGGCAATGCCAACACGATAAAGACCTTCCACGAATTTCTCTGGATTCTTGCCATAGAAGTCGTCTATCACCTTGCTCACGCCTATGTTGGAACTTACCTCAAGTGAGCGTGCCACGTTTATCACTCCATAGCCGCCCTTGTTCCAGTTGTGGTCTTTCATGTCGCGCCCGTGCATCTTCAGCACTCCCCTGCCTGTGTCTATGCGGTATGTCGTGTCAACCACTCCGTCGTCGAGAGCCACCATTATTGAGGCTGTCTTGAACACAGAGCCAGGTTCAAGCAGGTCGCTCACGGCATAGTTCTTGCGCTCACGATATTTACCGTCGCTACATTTCTCAACGTTCACTATCGCCTTTATGTCGCCCGTCGCCACTTCCATTACAATCGCAACACCCTGCCATCCGTTCACCGTTGGCTTTTTCAGTTCCTCAATAAGTGCGCGTTCCGCAAGGTCTTGTATTCCCACATCTATGGTGGTAACAATGTCCGCACCGTCAATAGGAGGTGTCACAGGCAGACTCATATATTTATTGAGCACCTTTCTGCGTTTATTCACGCCGTTAGTGCCTCGCAATATTGAATCATAGGATTGTTCCAATCCCATTCGTGCAGAGTCTTTAGCGCCATACATCTCACCTACCGTTCTGCCTCCCAAATCACCAAACGGGCGGCGGCGTGCGTTGTACTCCTCGGTGTGGAAACCGCTTTTGTTTGGCGATTCGCGAAACAGCGGCAGTGCCTTCACCTCTTGGTACTTGTCGTAACTTATTCGTCTTGGCCATATTACCCAATGGCGCGATTTCTTCCTGCGTCCTTCTTCCAACTTCTTCTTAAACTCCTGTGCTGTCCACGCAGGGAATATGTCGTGCAGTCCCTCGCATACCGAATCAACTTTCTCATTCCATATAGAGTCACTGCGATGTGCATTCCATGCCGAGTCGTGACGCTCGTCATAGCCTGCCTGGAAGTCCATAAACAGTTTGTATTCAGGGATACTGCTCGCCATCAGTTCCCCGTTGCAACTCAGGATGTTGCCTCGGTTTGGTCTTACGTTCACCGAGTCACGCTTCAGTCTGTCTGCCACCTGTGTCCAATACTCCTTCTTGGCGGTCATTATATATGCAGCCTTGGCTATCACGCCAACGCACGAAAATGTCAGTAGCCATGCCACGATCTTGTATCGTGGGATTATCTTCTTGCTGTTAAACTTACCCATTATCTTCTATTCTTCTATATATATAATATATGGTGGCCGCTCACTTACCTTCAGCAGTGAGTCGCGTTGTTGCTTCAGCATTTCGAGAATGCGGCTTTCACGACATCTCTCCGTCAGTTCACTCGATGTTGACAGTGCCTTGTATCTTGCATCCTTCAGTTGCGTTTCCAACCTGTTTATTGTTATCAGGTCCTGCTGGCACTGGTAGCGAAACGCCACATATACGAATGTAGATACCACAATGAGTACCATGAGCCATATCTGCGAACGAATCCACTGTGCCGAGAGCATACTTCCGTCGAGCACTTCCCTCAACGTCATTTTCGAAGAAGGCTTTGCATCCTCCTCCGTGGTTTTGTCCTTTATCTTCTTTATGGTGGCATCAAGCTTTTGCTCCGCCTTCTGCTCTTCCTCTATTTTCGTCTGTTCCTTTTCCGTTGTCATTCTCTTCCTGTGCTCCTTTTCTCTGCCACCCTCAGTTTCGCGCTGCGACTGCGTGGGTTTGTGTCCGTTTCATCTTTGTCTGCCGTTATCGGCTTGTTGTTCACGAGTCGGAACGGCGACTCTATCCTTCCATAAAAGTCCTGCTTCAGTTTGCCTTCGGTGTTGCCGGTTTTCATGATGTTCTTCACCATCCTGTCTTCCAGCGAGTGATATGTTATCACACTCAGCCGTCCTCCGTCAGCCAGCACATCCGCTGCACTTTGCAGCATCTCGCGCAGGGCATCCATTTCGTGGTTTACCTCTATGCGGAGAGCCTGAAACAACTTTGCCATGTCTTTCTTCTCTCTCTCGCGCGGCATCAGTCTTTCCACTGCCTGCAGCAACTGCCTCGTAGTGGCTATCGGCTCTTGTGTCCTTGCCTTTGCTATTGCCGCCGCAATCTTCCTTGATGTTTTCAGTTCGCCATACAAATATATTATGTCAGCAAGCCTTTCTTCCGAATATTCATTCAGTACATCGGCAGCGGTCTTTCCGCCACGTTTGTTCATTCTCATGTCAAGAGGTGCGTCCTCGTATCTGAACGAAAAGCCCCTGTTCTCGTCGTCAAGATGGTGGCTCGACACTCCGAGGTCGGCTATCAGTCCGTCTATCTTCTCTATGCCATAGTAGCGCAACCAGTTTTTCAGGTATCTGAAATTGCTTCTTACGAAAGTAAACCGGCTGTCGCCGCCGCAGATATTTCGTTCAGCGTCGGGGTCTTGGTCGAAACTAAGAAGCCTCGCTCTCTCGTCCATACGGCTCAAAATCTCCCGTGAATGCCCACCGCCTCCGAATGTCACGTCTACGTATATGCCGCCGGCTTTTATAGCCAATGCATCTACGCTTTCTTTGAGCAACACCGGCACGTGGTAGCCCGTGGCGGTCTTGATGGTAGTACCCCCTTCCATCGTTACTCCTCCTCTTTGCCCATTATCTCCTCGAGGGCGGCACCGAATGCCTCCGGTTCCATAAACGGCTTTTCGGTCTTGTCGTTACTCCATATCTCTATGCAGTCGCCCATGCCTATGAATCTCACATCCTGTGTCATGCCTGCCATTTGCAGGTAGCGCTTGCCTATCAGGAATCTGCCGTTGCCGTCGAGTTGAAGTATCTCCGCTTCTGCCAAGTACTGGCGATATATCATCTGCTGTTCCTTATTCCAGCGGTTAAGTTTCGCACGCAGTGCGTCAAGTTGTTCGTACCACACACTTTCAGGATATAATGTAAGGCACTGCTGGAATATATCCTTACGCATCACGAGGCGCTCCTCGCCTGCAGCCTGCAACTGCTTGCGAAAGGTGGAAGGAAAGAAAACCCTTCCCTTCGCATCTAATTTAGCCTCTATGTTGCCTAAAAAACGCATGCGTACTTATCAAATTTGAATTCGCTTGCAAAGATAATAAATTTTCCCCACATCACACCACTTTGCTCCACTTTTTATTATTTTTAACATAACAAGACATTGCAAGCCGCTATTTATTGTCTTGTTAACTAACAAGACAACAAACTTATTCTCAATGCAATAGCATTAAACGTTAATTATTTTCTTCCGAAATCTGCCGGTACCTCTCCCCATTTCTTTGTTTCCCATTTTATTATAGGGGTAGTATAGACATGAGTATTAAGCCAGTTCTCGGCACGAAGAATAATATCAAAAAGAGGTTCTGTCTGTGGGGTGCGTTCTAATTTTGTCTTGCACTGACGTTTTTTCACCCACAGCATAGCATTCACGCTGTCAGAGTATATAGCCTTTTTTATGTTGTAGCGCTGCATCAGGGCGAGGGCGTGGACAATGGCAAGAAACTCGCCGATGTTGTTAGTGCCGTGCATAGGACCGAAATGAAATACAACCTGCCCCGTGGCAAGGTCTATGCCGCGATACTCCATAGGTCCTGGATTACCGCTGCAAGCAGCGTCTACAGCCCATGCATCTGCCCTTACATCTGGGTGTAAGGGCAGAACTGTATCTTGTCTTTGTTTGTTTATAACGGGCGGCATTGTCGCTTTACATTCTTTCGGGTACTTCTATTCCCAACAATGCCATACCGTTGCGAATGGTCTTGGCAACATTCTTGGCAATGGTGAGGCGCACGATTTTCTCCTGCTCGGAGTCGGCGTTGAGTATTGAATAGTCGTGATAGAACTGATTGAACTCCTTGGTCAGTTCGTAGCAGTAGTTTGCTATTCCGCTGGGCGAGTAGTCCTTGCCTGCCTGTGCCACGGCTGCACCAAAGTCGTTAATCTTCTGTATCAGTTCGCTTTCCTTCTCGTTTACGGGCATATCGTCTGCCAGACTATCGGACAGTATCGTGTCGGCAGCCTTGCGCATTATTGAACGGATGCGTGCGTATGTGTATTGTATGAACGGACCTGTGTTGCCGTTGAAGTCAATGCTCTCTTCTGGGTTGAAAAGCATATTCTTGCGTGCATCAACTTTTAGGATAAAGTATTTCAGCGCACCCATACCCACTATGCGTGCTATCTCGTTGCGCTCGTCAATGGTCATATCTGCAAACTTGCGCAATTCTTCGCTTGTCTTGCGTGCATCGCTTACCATCAGTTGCATAAGGTCGTCGGCATCTACCACCGTACCTTCGCGACTCTTCATCTTTCCGTTGGGCAGTTCCACCATACCGTAGGAGAAATGCACCAATCCCTTGCCCCATTCAAAGCCAAGACGGTCGAGCAGGATAGAGAGCACCTGGAAATGATAGTTCTGCTCGTTACCCACAACGTAAATCATCTTGTCTATTGGGTAGTCCTTGAAACGCATCTCGGCAGTACCGATGTCCTGTGTCATATACACCGATGTACCGTCAGAACGCAGGAGCAGTTTTTGGTCGAGTCCCTCGTTTGTGAGGTCAGCCCACACACTGTTGTCCTCGTGGCGCTCGAAGAGTCCCTTTGCAAGTCCCTCTTCCACCTTTGCCTTGCCTTTCAGATAGGTATCGCTTTCGTAATATATCTTGTCAAAACTTACACCGAGAGCCTTATATGTCTCGTCGAATCCGGCATATACCCAGTTGTTCATCTTCTCCCACAAGCCACGCACCTCAGGGTCGTTGTTCTCCCATTTAACGAGCATGTCGTGTGCCTCCTTAATCAGCGGAGCCTCTTCCTTAGCCTTTTTCTCAGCAGCCTCGCCGTCCATGCCCTCGGCAATGAATTTCTCTGTCAGTTGTGCCACTTCCTCACGGTAGTGCTTATCGAAAGCCACGTAGTAGTCGCCTATTAGGTGGTCACCTTTCTTTCCGCTGCTTTCAGGTGTCTCTCCGTTACCGTATTTCAGCCATGCAAGCATCGACTTACAGATGTGTATGCCTCTGTCGTTCACGATATTGGTCTTTACAACCTTGTTGCCGTTAGCCTCCATTATCTTGGCAAGCGACCAGCCCAGCAGATTGTTGCGCACGTGTCCTAAGTGCAGCGGCTTATTGGTGTTGGGCGACGAATATTCAATCATAACAAGTGGCGAGTTCTCGTCAGCCTTGCACATACCAAAGTTTTCGTCGGCATTTATTTCGTTGAGCAACCTAATCCATGCTGCCGGTGCTATAACGAGGTTAAGGAATCCCTGTACCACGTTGAATCGAGCCACAGCATCACAGTTTTCGGCAAGATACTCGCCAATCTCCTGTGCCGTCTCTGCCGGCTTCTTCTTTGAAATCTTCAGTAGTGGGAATACCACGAGCGTGAGGCTTCCCTCAAACTCGCGCTTTGTCTTTTGCAGTTGCAACATCTGTTGTGGCACTTCTGCACTGTAAAGAGTCTTTACGGCAGCCTGTGCCGCTTCCAATATCCGTGTCTCGATTTTCATCTTTTATACCTTATTATATAATACAGGATGCAAAATTACTGCTTTTTAATATTCCCTGCAACTTTTTCTTGTTATTTTTAGATAAATTTCAAATATCTTGCTTACATTCTTTAGATAAAGGCGGCGGAGCATAAATGCTCTGCCGCCTGTTTAATGGAGTGCAAAATAAATTGCATCTTGTATTCAATGTATAATTACGAATTATACTCCTGCCAGCTCTTTATCTTGATGTCCTCCAGTTTCAACGCGGTGAAAGCCTCGATAAATGCCTTGGCAAGACGAACGTTGGTCATCAACGGAATGTTATGGTCTATTGCGCCACGGCGTATGCGGTAGCCATTGGTCAGTTCGCGCTTGGTATGATTTTTTGGCACGTTGATTATCAAGTCAAACTCATGATTGGCTATCATCTCCATCACGTTGTTCTCGGCATTTTCGTCGGGCCAACCCACTGCGGTCGCCTTCACTCCGTTATCGTTAAAGAAATTGGCAGTACCTTCGGTAGCATATACCTTATATCCCTTCTTCACCAACTGGCGTGCAGGCTCCAGCATGCTAACCTTGCCCTTTGCAGCACCGCTCGATATTAGCACGCTCTTCTTTGGCAGGCTGTAGCCTGTGGCAATGAGAGCATTGAGCATTGCTTCATTGAGGTCGTCGCCAAGACAGCCTACCTCGCCTGTAGAGCTCATGTCCACACCCAATACCGGGTCGGCATTTTGCAGACGGGCAAACGAGAACTGCGATGCCTTCACACCTATGCGGTCGATATCGAACTCGCTCTTGTCGGGCTTTGCGTATGGTGCATCGAGCATTATCTTCGTTGCTGTCTCTATGAAGTTGTGCTTCAAAATCTTCGAAACGAATGGGAACGAGCGCGATGCACGCAGGTTACACTCTATCACCTTCACCTCGCGGTTCTTTGCAAGGAACTGTATGTTGAAAGGTCCTGAAATGTTAAGTTCCTTAGCTATGTTGCGTGCTATCTTCTTTATCTGGCGTATTGTGGAGAAATAAATTTCCTGTGCCGGGAACACCATCGTGGCATCGCCCGAGTGAACACCTGCATACTCCACGTGTTCGGAAATAGCATATTCAACAACCTCGCCCTTGTCGGCAACGGCATCAAACTCAATCTCCTTGGTCTCCTGCATAAACTGACTTACCACCACAGGGAACTCCTTCGACACCTCGGTTGCCATGTTGAGGAAACGATGTAATTCCTCGTCGTTGTAGCATACGTTCATTGCTGCACCCGATAGCACATACGACGGACGAACCAATACAGGATAGCCAACCTCGTTGACAAACTCCTTGATATCGTCGAACGATGTAAGTGCGCGCCATGCCGGTTGGTCTATGCCCAACTTGTCGAGCATAGCGGAGAACTTGTCGCGGTTTTCCGCACGGTCTATGTTTACAGGGCTTGTTCCCAACACGGGCACTCCCTGGCGATAGAGCTTCATTGCAAGGTTGTTTGGTATCTGTCCGCCTACGCTCACAATAACGCCGCGAGGCTCTTCAAGGTCAATAACGTCGAGCACGCGCTCCAATGACAACTCGTCGAAATACAGGCGGTCGCACATGTCGTAGTCGGTAGACACTGTCTCTGGGTTATAGTTTATCATTATCGACTTGTAGCCAAGCTTGCGTGCTGTGTTGATGGCATTCACCGAACACCAGTCGAACTCCACGCTCGAACCTATGCGATATGCACCCGAGCCCAATACAATCACCGATTTCTCGTGCTTGTAGTAGTTTATGTCGTGTGCAGCTGTGTATGGCTTGCCGTCGGGTTGTGCAAATGCAGGCGTATGTGTGTATGTGAAATACAGGTAGTTGGTTAGTTCGGGATGCTCCGAAGCCACCGTTGGTATGCGCTTCACAGATGGCAGCACGCCCCTTGCCTTGCGATGCTGGCGCACGGAAAGATTTTCCTTTTCCATATTGCCGCTTTGTGGTTTCAATACGAAACGTGCTATCTGGAAATCTGAGAAACCGCATTGCTTAACTTCAAGCAGCAGCTCATCGGGCAGGTCTTCCAACTTGTTGTATTCCATCAGCTTGTGTTTCAGGTCTACGATATGCTTCAGTCGCTCAAGGAACCACTTGTCAATCTTCGTCAGTTCCTCTATTTTGTCAGTGCTGTAGCCTTCCTCCAATGCCTGTGCAATGGCGAAGATGCGCAGGTCGGTAGGATTTGCCAATGCGTCTTCAAGGTTGTCGAACTTCGTGTGGTCGTTGCCCACAAAGCCGTGCATACCCTGACCAATCATGCGCAGTCCCTTTTGTATCATCTCCTCGAACGAGCGACCAATGGACATTATCTCGCCCACCGACTTCATGCTCGAACCAATATGGCGACTTACGCCTGCAAACTTGGTAAGGTCCCAGCGTGGAATCTTGCAAATCATATAGTCGAGGCTCGGAGCAACGTATGCCGAACTTGTAGTTCCCATCTCGCCTATCTGGTCGAGTGTATAGCCCAAGGCAATCTTTGCAGCCACGAAAGCGAGCGGATAGCCCGTTGCCTTCGATGCCAATGCCGAAGAACGACTCAATCGGGCATTAATCTCTATTATTCGGTAGTCGTTTGTCTCTGCGTTGAATGCAAACTGAATGTTACATTCGCCCACGATATCCAAATGCTTCACGCACTTGATTGTAATCTCTTGCAGCATCTTCACTTGCTCTTCTGTTAGTGAGCATGTTGGTGCCACCACGATCGACTCACCAGTGTGAATGCCAAGAGGGTCGAAGTTCTCCATTGATGCCACGGTGAAGCAACGGTCGTTGGCATCGCGTATGCACTCAAACTCTATTTCCTTCCAGCCCTTCAACGATTCCTCCACAAGAATCTGCGGAGCAAACGTAAACGCACTCTCTGCCAATTCCACGAAAGTCTTTTCGTCGGGACATATACCAGAGCCAAGTCCGCCCAATGCGTATGCCGAACGAATCATTATCGGGAAGCCTATCTCATGCGCTGCCTTCAGTGCGTCTTCCATATTCTCCACTGCATGGCTCACTGGCACTTTCAAGTCTACCTCGGCGAGCTTCTTCACAAACAGGTCGCGGTCCTCAGTGTTCATGATGGCCTCCACTGATGTGCCGAGCACTTCCACTCCATACTCCTTCAGCACTCCCGTCTGATACAGTTCTGTACCGCAGTTGAGTGCGGTCTGTCCGCCGAATGCAAGCAGAATGCCGTCTGGGCGCTCCTTCTTGATTATTTCCGTCACGAAATGGGTGGTCACTGGTTGGAAATACACCTTGTCGGCAATGCCTTCCGAAGTCTGGATAGTGGCGATGTTGGGGTTCACCAACACCGAGGATATACCTTCCTCGCGCAGTGCCTTCAATGCTTGTGAACCTGAGTAGTCAAACTCGCCTGCCTGTCCGATTTTAAGGGCACCCGAACCTAACACGAGTACCTTCTTGAGCTGTTTCTTCATATCGTAGATAAAATTTGTGATTGCTACATTTCAGATTGCAAAGATAATGAATTTTATTGTAATAGCAAAACATCTATATTATAAAAAATACTAATGTGTATTATTCCCAAAGTATTTTCATTGTTAAGGCCTGTTGGGATTTACCTTTTGTGCTTATGGATATTAGTTTAGTAAGTTCAATTAATAAATGTAACTATCTTTTCGTACCTTTGCAGACGTAGTTGTATTTTGAGATTGAATCTTCATTTAAAAGAAATGTTATAAAAAATTTGTGTATCTCGGGAAAAAGCCGTAACTTTGCACCCTAAATGCGCAAAAGCGTGATTTATTAATAAGTTTAATTTAAAATATTTAAAAACAACAAAATGATTATCGTACCAGTAAAAGAAGGCGAGAACATTGAGAGGGCTCTCAAGAAGTTCAAGAGAAAGTTTGAGAAAACAGGTGTAGTTAAGGAACTCCGCGCACGTCAGCAGTTCAACAAGCCATCTGTTTTGAAGCGCCTCAAGATGGAACACGCCATCTATGTACAGAAGTTGCGCGCCGCAGAAGAGTAAAAAGTGTTAAAACTTTTGGTGGTTACAAATAATTTTCGTAATTTCGTTGCCGAAAGCAATAGATAAGGCAACGCGGTGCAATGATTCAAGAGTTTCTCAAATATCTGAGGTACGAGCGAGGACTTTCGCAACTTACTGTAGACAACTATGGCAAGGACCTGCAGATGTTCAGTGACTACTGCGAGACACTTGAAGAGCCAGTGACATTAGAGTCGGCGGACTCAGATGTTGTCAGAGGCTGGATGGAGATGATGATGGATGCCGGGCATAAGCCTACGTCGGTAAACCGCCGATTGAGTGCACTCCACTGTTTCTATCGTTTTGCGCTGAAACGTAAGTTGGTGGGTAAAGACCCAAGTCACGGAATATTAGGACCGAAAAAGGCAAAGCCCGTGCCGAGCTTCGTAAGGGAGAAGGAAATGGAAAGGCTTCTCGACGGGGAAATGTGGAACGAGGACATATTTACAGATGTACGCGCGCGTACCATTATAGAATTGTTCTACAACACGGGAATGCGACTGGCGGAACTGATTTCTCTTGATGACAGCGACGTGGACTTCTCGCTGCGGCAGGTAAAGGTTATCGGCAAGCGCAACAAACAGCGGATTATACCCCTCGGGGCAAAAATCGTGGACTTGCTGAAACGTTACATTGCAATGAGAGACGATACGGTGGAAAGGGACTCCGAGGCGTTGTTCGTGAACGACAAGGGGAAACGGATAAGCAGGGCAAAGGTGACAATGATTGTGAAAGACAATCTGTCGCGGGTGACTACGCTCGACAAGCGCTCTCCGCACGTGCTCAGGCACGCGTTTGCCACAGCAATGCTCAACAACGAAGCCGGAATAGAAAGTGTGCGCAAACTGCTCGGACATGCAGGGCTGAACACCACGGAGATATATACTCACGTGACATACGAACAGCTGAGGGCTGCATACGACAAGGCGCATCCACGGTCAGACTAACGTTAACTCTAAAAATAGGAGGTTATTATGGAAATTAAGATTCAGTCAATTCACTTTGACGCTACCGAAAAGTTGCAGGCATTCATCGACAAGAAGATTGCCAAGTTGGAAAAATCATATGATATACAGAAAGTAGAGGTGGTATTGAAGGTAGTCAAACCTGCCACTGCCATGAACAAAGAGGTGAGCATCACGGCGTACGTGCCGGGCAACTCGCTGAGAGTGGAGAAGGTTTGCGACACATTTGAGGAGGCTATAGACCTTGGGGTTGACTCCTTGAAGGTGCAACTACAGAAAAATAAGGAAAAAACAAGGGATTATTGAAAAAAAACGCAGAAAAGTTTTGGTAATTCAAAAATAATGCGTACCTTTGCAGCCGATTTCCGACATATCGCAAGGCTGTCAGCAAGTCGGCTGCAAAATTGCCTCTTTAGCTCAGTTGGCCAGAGCACGTGATTTGTAATCTCGGGGTCGTTGGTTCGAATCCGACAAGAGGCTCAAGAATGTTGGAAACAAAGGGTGGTTACCAGAGTGGCCAAATGGGGCAGACTGTAAATCTGCTGGCTTACGCCTTCGGTGGTTCGAATCCATCACCACCCACACAGAAACATTTTGCGGAAATAGCTCAGTTGATAGAGCACTAGCCTTCCAAGCTGGGGGTCGCGGGTTTGAGCCCCGTTTTCCGCTCTAAGGTTGCTGTATTAGCTCAGTGGTAGAGCACTTCCTTGGTAAGGAAGAGGTCCCGAGTTCAACTCTCGGATACAGCTCTTTCCCATTAGCACATCAATATTAAAACTAAAAATAAATTAAACAATGGCAAAAGAGACATTCCAGCGTACCAAACCCCATGTTAACATTGGTACAATTGGTCACGTAGACCACGGTAAGACTACTCTGACAGCTGCTATTACAACTGTGTTGGCAAAGGCAGGTCTCTCTGAGGTTAAGTCTTTCGATCAGATTGACAATGCTCCCGAAGAGAAGGAGCGCGGTATTACTATCAACACAGCACACGTAGAGTATGAGACACAGACTCGTCACTACGCACACGTAGACTGTCCGGGACACGCCGACTATGTGAAGAACATGGTTACTGGTGCTGCTCAGATGGATGGTGCCATTCTTGTAGTTGCTGCTACTGACGGTCCTATGCCTCAGACACGTGAGCACGTGCTTCTCGCTCGTCAGGTGAACGTACCTCGCTTGGTTGTATTCCTCAACAAGTGTGATATGGTTGACGACGAAGAAATGCTTGAACTCGTTGAGATGGAAGTTTCTGAGATCCTTACACAGTATGAGTTCGAGGATGATACGCCAATCATTCGTGGTTCTGCTCTCGGTGCACTGAACGGTGTTGCTAAGTGGGAAGAGAAGGTTATGGAGTTGATGAATACTTGCGATACATGGATTCAGGAGCCTCCTCGCGCTACAGACAAGCCTTTCTTGATGCCTGTTGAGGACGTATTCTCAATCACAGGTCGTGGTACTGTTGCTACAGGTCGTATTGAGACTGGTGTTATCCACGTAGGTGACGAAGTTGAGTTGCTCGGTCTTGGTGAGGACAAGAAGTCAGTTGTAACTGGCGTTGAGATGTTCCGCAAGCTCCTCGATGAGGGTCAGGCTGGTGACAACGTAGGTCTGCTTCTCCGTGGTATTGATAAGAACGAAATCAAGCGTGGTATGGTGCTCTGCCATCCAGGACAGATTAAGCCATTCAAGAAGTTCAAGGCTTCTATCTACGTATTGAAGAAGGAAGAGGGTGGTCGTCATACTCCATTCGGAAACAAGTATCGTCCACAGTTCTACCTCCGTACAATGGACTGTACAGGTGAAATCTCTCTGCCTGCAGGCGTAGAAATGGTAATGCCTGGTGACAACGTTGAGATTACAGTAGAGTTGATCTACGCTGTAGCCCTCAACCCAGGTCTCCGTTTCGCTATCCGCGAGGGTGGTCGCACCGTAGGTTCTGGTCAGATTACAGAAGTTTACGAGGATTAATAAAAAACCTCTCATATAAAGTTCTGCTCTCTGCTTGAGAGCGGAACTTATTTACGGGATTAGCTCAGTTGGTAGAGCACTGGTCTCCAAAACCAGGTGTCGGGCGTTCGAGCCGCTCATCCCGTGCTAAAAAGACGAAAAATGAAAACATTTGTGAACTATTGCAAAGCATGTTTCGACGAGCTTGCGTATAAGACTACTTGGCCAAGCCTTAAAGAACTTACTAACAGTGCGGTGGTTGTATTATCAGCTTCCGTAATCATTGCGCTGATAGTATGGGTGATGGATTTGGTGTTTAAGTTTGTAATGAGTAGCATTTATCCTAACTAATCACGAGATTTAAAGATGGCTCAAACAGGAATGCAATGGTATGTACTCCGTGCTATCAGTGGCAAGGAGGCAAAGGTAAAAGACTACCTTGAAGCTGCAAAGAATCATAACGAAATACTGAAAGCCAATGTCGGTCAGTGTCTGATTCCGACAGAGAAGTATGCAGTATTGCGTAATGCAAAACGTGTGGTCAAGGAGAAGTTGTTTTTGCCTGGATACGTACTTGTTGAGGCTAACTTGAATGGTGAGGTTGCCCATATGTTGAGATTCCTTCCCAACGTATTGGGATTCCTTGGTGGAATGGATAATCCTGCTCCGGTAAAGCAATCTGAAATAAACCGTATCCTTGGCATTGCAGAGGAATCGGAGGTGGAGGTAGCCGTTAACGTGCCATTCGTGGTAGACGAGACGGTGAAGGTTGCCGACGGTCCTTTCAGTGGCTTCAAGGGCATCATCGAAGAGGTGAATGCCGAGAAGCACAAGTTGAAAGTTATGGTAAAGATCTTTGGACGTAAGACTCCATTGGAACTTTCCTACACGCAGGTAGAAAAGGTTGTAAGCGAGTAGCGCAGTTGTTACGATGTGCTACGGCTTGCACAAAGGGTTGTGCGTCCTTGTGGTGCGCAGCTTAATTTAAATTATTAATAACTAATAGTAAAATGGCTAAAGAAGTTGCTGGATTAATCAAATTACAGATTAAAGGTGGCGCTGCGAATCCCTCACCTCCAGTAGGACCTGCACTGGGTTCTAAGGGTATCAACATTATGGGATTCTGCAAAGAGTTCAACGCCAGGACCCAGGATAAGGCAGGTAAGATTCTTCCTGTCGTTATCACTTACTATGCAGACAAGTCATTCACCTTTGAAATCAAGACTCCTCCTGCTGCTGTGCAGTTGAAGGAGATAGCCAAACTTAAGAGTGGTTCTGCACAGCCAAACCGTCAGAAGGTTGCCACTGTGACTTGGGATCAGATCAAGGCTATTGCAGAGGATAAGATGCCTGACTTGAACTGTTTTACTGTAGAGTCTGCTATGCGTCTCATAGCAGGTACTGCACGTAGTATGGGTATCACTGTACAAGGCGAGTTCCCCGGTTAAATAATTTAAACTTCAATTAAGAAAATGAGTAAACTGACAAAAAATCAAAAGTTAGTAGCTGATAAGGTTGAAGCAGGGAGGACTTACACATTGGCAGAGGCATCTGAGCTTGTGAAGGAGATAACCACCACTAAGTTCGATGCGTCTCTCGATATTGATGTTCGTTTGGGCGTGGATCCTCGTAAGGCTAACCAGATGGTTCGTGGCGTTGTGTCACTGCCAAATGGTACCGGAAAGGTCGTACGCGTTCTCTGTCTTTGTACAGCCGATCAGGAGGCTGCTGCCAAAGAGGCTGGTGCCGACTATGTTGGTCTTGACGAGTATATCGACAAGATTAAGGGTGGCTGGACCGATGTGGACGTTATCATAACAATGCCTTCTTGTATGGCAAAGTTGGGTCCTCTCGGACGTGTTCTCGGTCCTCGCGGACTGATGCCAAACCCAAAGAGCGGTACGGTTACAATGGACGTGGCAAAGGCTGTCAGCGAGGTTAAGCAAGGTAAGATTGACTTCAAGGTGGACAAGGCTGGTATCGTACACGCCTCCATCGGTAAGGTTTCCTTCACGCCGGAGCAGATCTACGGCAATGCCAAGGAATTCATTCAGACTATTATCAAGCTGAAGCCAGCTGCTGCAAAGGGTACATATATCAAGAGTATCTTTATCTCAAGCACTATGAGTAAGGGTATCAAGGTTGATCCTAAATCAGTTGAATAACTCGTAAAAAGTTTAGTAAAATGAAAAAGGAAGTAAAAGATACTATTATTGTAGAGCTTGGTGAGAAACTGAAGCAATATCCACATTTTTATCTTGTAGACCTCACAGGTCTCAATGCTGCTGACACTTCCGAACTTCGTCGCAAGTGCTTCAAGAGCGAGGTAAAGCTTGTGGTTGTTAAGAACACGCTTCTCGAGAAGGCTTTCGAGGCTGCAGAGACAGATTACAGTCCGCTGTACGAGTGCCTCAAGGGCAACACAGCGATTATGTTCTGCAACACAGCCAACGTTCCTGCAAAGTTGATTAAAGACTACAAGAAGCAGAAGAAGGAAGTTCCTGCACTCAAGGCAGCATACGCAGAAGAGAGTTTCTTCGTGGGTGCCGACAAGTTGGACGAGTTGGTTGCAATAAAGAGCAAGAACGAGCTTATCGCAGACGTTGTTGCTTTGCTCCAGAGCCCTGCAAAGAATGTTGTTTCAGCACTGCAGTCAGGTGCAAACACCATACACGGTGTACTGAAGACCTTGGGCGAGCGTCCGGAATAAGGCGTGTCGCTTGAGACAAGTGATTTAAAAATTATTATTTAAGAATTATAAAATTAAAAAAGTAAATAAAATGGCAGATATTAAAGCTATTGCTGAGGAGTTGGTAAACCTCACAGTGAAAGAAGTAAATGAGTTGGCAACAGTCCTGAAGGACGAGTATGGAATTGAGCCTGCTGCTGCAGCTGTTGCAGTTGCTGCTGCTCCTGGTGCTGCTGGCGCTGGTGAGGCAGCTGCTGAAGAGAAGACTTCATTCGACGTTGTATTGAAGTCTGCAGGTGCTGCTAAGCTTCAGGTTGTAAAGGCAGTTAAAGAGGCTTGCGGTCTCGGGTTGAAAGAGGCTAAGGATCTCGTAGACGGTGCTCCTTCTACTGTTAAGGAAGGTCTTTCTAAGGACGAGGCAGAGAACCTCAAGAAGACTCTCGAGGGTGCTGGTGCTGAGGTTGAGCTGAAATAATAGGCTTACAACTATAGGTTAATGGTTAAGTATCTCTAAGTAGGAGATGCTTAACCTTTTTGTGTCTTACATAAGTTAAATATATAATTGATGGCATCAAAAGTAATTAATAACAGAGTAAATTTCGGAAGTGTAAAGAATCCAATGCCCTTCCCTGATTTCCTTGATGTGCAATTACAGTCGTTTAAGGACTTCTTGCAACTGGATACTCCTCCAGAGGAACGCAAGAATGACGGTTTATATAAGGTGTTCTCGGAGAACTTCCCTATAACCGACACGCGTAATAATTTCATTCTTGAGTTTTTGGATTACTATATCGACCCGCCCCGCTACTCCATCGACGAGTGCTTGGAGCGTGGTCTGACATATAGTGTACCTTTGAAGGCAAAACTGAAGCTGTATTGTACAGACCCAGACCATGAGGATTTCGGCACTGTGATTCAGGATGTGTTCCTCGGTCCTATTCCCTATATGACATCTAACGGAACGTTCATTATCAATGGAGCAGAGCGTGTTGTCGTTTCGCAGTTGCACCGCTCGCCGGGCGTGTTCTTCGGTCAGAGCGTACATGCCAACGGTTCGCTGCTCTATTCAGCACGTATCATTCCGTTCAAGGGATCTTGGATTGAGTTTGCTACCGACATCAACAACGTGATGTACGCATACATCGACCGAAAGAAGAAATTGCCTGTTACCACGCTTTTGCGTGCCATCGGCTTCGAGTCGGACAAGGACATTCTGAGCATCTTCGACCTTGCAGAAGAGGTGAAGGTGAACAAGGCACAACTCAAGAAGTGCATCGGCTGCAAACTCGCTGCCCGTGTGCTTAGGAGTTGGAACGAGGACTTTGTTGACGAGGATACTGGCGAGGTTGTATCAATAGAGCGCAATGAGGTAATAATGGACCGTGAGACTGAAATCACGGAAGACAACTTCATCGACATTCTTGAGAGTGGTGCCAGCACGATTCTCATACATAAGGATATGGCTCTTGCTTCCGACTATTCGATTATCTTCAACACTTTGGCGAAAGACCCGAGTAACTCTGAGAAGGAGGCCGTTGTACACATCTACCGCCAGCTGCGCAATGCAGACCCTGCAGACGATGCAAGTGCACGAGAGGTTATACAAAACCTGTTCTTCTCCGACAAGCGTTACGACTTGGGCGAGGTAGGACGCTACCGTATCAACAAGAAACTGGGACTTTCCACCGAAATGGACGTGAGGGTACTCACGAGGGAAGACATTATAGAAATTATCAAGTATCTTATCCAGTTGATAAACTCAAAGGCTTCCGTAGATGATATCGACCACTTGTCAAACCGTCGTGTACGCACTGTGGGCGAACAACTCGGAAACCAATTCTCAATAGGACTGGCACGCATCAGCCGTACTATACGTGAGCGTATGAACGTGCGCGACAATGAGGTGTTCACTCCTACCGACCTTATCAACGCAAAGACAATATCGAGCGTTATCAACTCGTTCTTCGGAACTAACCCTCTGTCGCAGTTTATGGACCAGACAAACCCATTGGCAGAGGTTACCCACAAGCGCCGTCTCTCGGCTCTTGGTCCTGGTGGTCTTTCGCGTGAGCGTGCCGGATTTGAGGTGCGCGACGTACACTATACACACTATGGTCGCCTCTGTCCTATCGAGAGCCCTGAAGGTCCAAACATCGGACTTATCTCTTCTCTCTGCGTATATGCAAAGATAAACAATCTTGGATTTATCGAGACACCATACCGCAAGGTGGTGAACGGTGTTGCCGACCTCTCGAAGGAAGGCGTTGTATATATGACAGCCGAGGAAGAAGGCGAGAATATCATAGGACAAGGAAATGCGCCGCTCAACGATGACGGTACATTCGTGCGCGAGGTAGTGAAGTGTCGCCAGGAGGCAGACTTCCCTGTTGTGCCTCCTACACAGGTCAACTATATGGATGTGTCTCCACAGCAGATTGCATCTATCGCCGCATCACTCATTCCGTTCCTTGAGCACGACGACGCACACCGTGCGCTGATGGGCTCTAACATGATGCGCCAAGCCGTGCCTCTGCTCCACAACGAAGCACCTATCGTTGGTACTGGTATTGAGAAGCAGGTGTGCGAGGATTCTCGTACAATGATTACCGCCGAGGGCGACGGAGTTGTAGAATATGTTGACGCAACAATTATACGCATTCTCTACGACCGCACGGAAGACGAGGAGTTCGTAAGTTTCGAGCCGGCACTGAAGGAATACCGCATTCCGAAGTTCCGCCGCACAAACCAGAACATGACCATCGACCTGCGTCCTATATGCAACAAGGGACAGCGCGTGAAGAAGGGCGACATTCTTACCGAAGGCTATGCCACGGAGAATGGCGAGCTTGCCCTCGGACGCAACCTGCTCGTTGCCTACATGCCGTGGAAGGGATATAACTACGAGGATGCCATCGTGCTCAACGAGCGTATCGTGCGCGAGGATATTCTCACATCAGTACACGTAGACGAGTATTCTCTCGAAGTTCGTGAGACGAAGCGCGGTATGGAGGAGTTCACATCCGACATTCCAAACGTAAGCGAGGAGGCAACAAAAGACCTCGACGAGAACGGTGTTATCCGCGTTGGTGCTCGCATTGAGCCGGGCGATATCCTCATCGGTAAGATTTCACCGAAGGGAGAGAGCGACCCGTCGCCAGAGGAGAAGTTGCTCCGTGCAATCTTCGGCGACAAGGCAGGCGACGTGAAAGACTCGTCGCTCAAGGCTAACCCGTCACTTTCGGGTGTCGTTATAGACAAGAAGATGTTTGCACGCGCCATAAAGACACGCCAGTCAAAGCAGCAGGATAAGGTGCTGATTGCCAAGATTGACGAGGAATACGAGGCAAAGGTGAACGACTTGAAGGATATTCTCATCGACAAGTTGCTTGCTCTCACAGAGGACAAGGTTTCTCAGGGCATCAAGGACTATACGGGTGCAGAGATTATCTCTAAGGGTACCAAGTTCACGCAGACAAACTTGCGTAACCTTGAGTACGGAGACATCGAGATTAGCACTTGGACAGACGACGAGCATACCAATATGCTTATATCGCAACTTGTTACCAACTATATGCGCAAGTATAAACTGCTCGATGCAGAGAACAAGCGCAAGAAGTTTGCTATTACAATCGGCGACGAACTGCCATCGGGCATACTCCAGATGGCTAAGGTTTACATTGCCAAGAAGCGTAAGATACAGGTGGGCGACAAACTCGCCGGTCGTCACGGTAACAAGGGTATCGTGTCGAAGGTGGTACGCCAGGAGGATATGCCGTTCCTCGAGGACGGTCGTCCAGTTGACTTGGTGCTCAACCCGCTCGGTGTGCCTTCTCGTATGAACCTCGGTCAGATATTCGAGGCAATCCTCGGTGCTGCCGGCAAGCGTCTCGGCTGCAAGTTTGCAACGCCTATCTTCGACGGTGCAAAACTTGAGGACCTTGCAGAGTGGACGGACAAGGCAGGTCTGCCACGCCTCTGCTCTACACATCTTTACGATGGTGAGACTGGTGAGAAGTTCGACCAGCCTGCAACGGTGGGTATAACCTACTTCTTGAAACTCGGTCACATGGTTGAGGACAAGATGCACGCACGCAGCATTGGTCCTTACTCTGTCATCACGCAGCAGCCTCTTGGAGGTAAGGCACAGTTTGGTGGTCAGCGTTTCGGAGAGATGGAGGTTTGGGCTCTTGAGGCATTCGGTGCAAGCCACGTGCTGCAGGAGATTCTTACCATCAAGAGTGACGACGTTGTTGGACGCAGCAAGGCTTACGAGGCTATCGTCAAGGGCGAGCCAATGCCAACGCCGGGCGTTCCGGAGTCGCTCAACGTATTGCTCCACGAGTTGAAGGGTCTTGGACTTAGCGTCAAGCTCGACTAATAATATATGTACAATGTACAAATAATATTCAAGAAATATGGCTTTTAAGAAAGATTCAAAGATAAAGAGTAACTTTACGAAGATTACCATCGGTTTGGCTTCGCCCGAGGAGATTCTCGAAAACTCGTTTGGCGAGGTAACAAAGCCTGAGACCATCAACTACCGTACCTACAAGCCAGAGCGCGACGGTCTGTTCTGCGAGCGCATCTTCGGTCCGCAAAAAGACTATGAGTGTGCCTGCGGAAAGTACAAGCGCATACGCTATAAAGGCATCGTGTGCGACCGCTGCGGTGTGGAGGTTACGGAGAAGAAGGTGCGTCGCGAGCGTCCGGGACACATCGAACTTGTTGTGCCTGTTGCGCATATATGGTACTTCCGTTCGCTTCCAAACAAGTTGGGCTATCTCTTGGGTATGCCTACAAAGAAACTTGATGCCGTTATCTACTATGAACGCTATATCGTGATACAGCCGGGTTTGCTTGAAGGCAAGACCGACGATAGCGGCAACGAGCTCAACGGTTCTCACAAGGGCGACCTTATTTCAGAGGATGAGATAACCGAAATCTTCGACAAGTATCTGCCCGAGGATAACGAGTATCTTGAGGACAACGACCCTAACAAGTTTGTTGCCAAGATGGGTGCAGAGGCTATTCAGATTCTCCTCTCACAACTCGACCTCGACTCACTTTCATACGAACTGCGCAACCGCGCCAACAGCGACGGCTCGCAGCAGCGCAAGGACGAGGCTCTGAAGCGCCTGCAGGTTGTGGAGGCATTCCGTTCAAGCCGCGAGACCAACAAGCCGGAGTGGATGATAATGAAGATACTTCCCGTCACTCCTCCGGAGTTGCGCCCGCTCGTTCCGCTTGATGGCGGTCGTTTCGCAACCAGCGACCTCAACGATCTCTACCGTCGCGTAATCATTCGTAACAACCGTTTGAAGCGCCTTATGGAGATACATGCCCCCGAGGTTATTCTCCGCAACGAGAAGCGTATGTTGCAGGAGGCTGTTGACAGTCTCTTCGACAACTCTCGCAAGGGCAGCGCGGTTAAGAGCGATGCCAACCGTCCGTTGAAGTCACTCTCCGACTCCCTCAAGGGAAAGCAGGGACGTTTCCGTCAGAACCTTCTCGGTAAGCGTGTTGACTACTCTGCACGTTCGGTTATCGTCGTTGGTCCTGAGCTGAAGATGGGCGAGTGCGGTCTGCCTAAACTTATGGCGGCAGAACTTTACAAGCCGTTCATCATACGCAAGCTGATTGAGCGCGGCATCGTTAAGACCGTTAAGAGTGCAAAGAAGATTGTAGACCGTCGTGAGCCTATTATCTTCGACATTCTCGAGAACGTGATGAAGGGACACCCTGTGCTCCTCAACCGTGCTCCAACGCTTCACCGTCTCGGTATTCAGGCATTCCAGCCAAAGATGATTGAGGGCAAGGCTATTCAGTTGCACCCGTTGGCTTGTACGGCGTTCAATGCCGACTTCGACGGCGACCAGATGGCTGTCCATCTGCCATTGAGCAACGAGGCAATACTCGAGGCGCAGATTCTCATGCTCCAGAGCCACAATATCCTCAATCCTGCAAACGGTGCTCCTATCACTGTGCCTTCACAGGATATGGTGCTCGGACTCTATTATATCACAAAGATACGTCCGGGAGCAAAGGGAGAGGGTCTTACGTTCTACGGTCCGGAGGAGGCTATCATCGCCAACAACGAGGGTAAGTGCGACCTGCACGCCCTTGTGAAGGTGCTCGTGAAGGACAAGGACGAGAACGGCAACTACTACAAGCACATGGTCGAGACCAGTGTGGGTCGTATCATCGTCAACGGAATCATTCCCGACGAGGTTGGCTATGTGAACACCGTAATATCTAAGAAGAGTCTCCGCGACATCATCGCCGACGTTATCAACAACGTGGGCTTCGCAGAGGCTTGCGAGTTCCTCGACGGTATCAAGAACCTCGGCTATCGCATGGCATACGAGGCAGGTCTGTCGTTCAACCTCGACGATATCATCATTCCTAAGGAGAAAGAGGAACTTGTGCAGAAGGGTAACGACGAAATCCGTCAGATTACCGACAACTATAATATGGGATTCATCACCGACAACGAGCGTTATAACCAGGTTATCGACACTTGGACACACGTAAACAACAACCTTGGTAACGTGCTCATGAAGCAGATGACCGAGGCTGACCAGGGCTTCAACGCCGTTTACATGATGCTCGACTCTGGTGCCCGTGGTTCTAAGGACCAGATTCGTCAGCTTTCGGGTATGCGTGGTCTTATGGCTAAACCGCAGAAAGCAGGTGCCGAGGGACACCAGATTATCGAGAATCCTATCCTCTCCAACTTCAAGGAGGGTATGTCGGTGCTCGAATACTTTATCTCTACACACGGTGCCCGTAAGGGTCTTGCCGACACCGCTATGAAGACTGCCGACGCTGGTTATCTTACCCGTCGTCTTGTAGACGTTTCTCACGATGTTATCATCACCGAGGACGACTGCGGAACATTGCGCGGTCTTATGTGTACGGCTTTGAAGAACGGCGACGAGGTGATTTCTTCACTTGCAGAGCGCATCGTTGGCCGTGTGTCGGTACACGATATCATTCATCCACAGACAAACGCACTCATCGTTGCTGCCGGCGACGAGATTACCGAGGCTGTTGCACAGGCTATCGAGGACAGTCCTATTGAGATGGTCGAGATACGTTCGGTACTCACTTGCGAGAGCCGCCACGGTGTCTGCAAGAAGTGCTACGGTCGTAACCTTGCCACACGCCGCCTTGTACAGAAGGGTGAGGCAGTGGGCGTTATCGCGGCACAGGCTATCGGTGAGCCGGGTACGCAGCTTACTCTCCGTACTTTCCACGATGGTGGTGTGGCATCAAATGCCGCTACCAATGCAAGCATCGTTGCAAAGAACGAGAGCCGTCTCGAGTTCGACGAAATACGCACCGTGCCGTTCAGCGAGGAAGGCTTGGAGTGCGAGATGGTTGTGAGCCGTCTTGCCGAGTTGCGCTTTGTCGACCCTAACACAGGCATCGTAATGTCTACCGTGAACGTTCCTTACGGTTCTTCGCTCTATTGCAAGCACGGCGATGTTGTTGAGAAGGGCAAGCTCATTGCAAAGTGGGATCCGTTCAATGCCGTTATCGTTACCGAGTATGCAGGTACGCTGAAGTTCAACGACGTTATAGAAGGTGTTACATATCGTGCCGAGACCGACGAGACAACAGGTCTTACCGAGCGCATCATCACCGAGTCCAAGGACAAGTCGCTTGTTCCTACCTGCGACATCATCGATGCAAACGGCGACAAGGTTGGTACATACAACTTCCCGGTGGGCGGTCACGTTGTCGTAGAGGACGGACAGACCGTAGGCACTGGTGAGACTCTCGTACAGATTCCTCGCTCTGCTGCAAAGGCAGGTGATATCACCGGTGGTCTTCCACGTGTTACCGAGTTGTTCGAGGCTCGTAACCCATCTAATCCTGCTGTCGTTTCAGAAATCGACGGTGAGGTTACTATGGGTAAGGTTAAGCGTGGTAACCGCGAGGTAATCGTAACTTCAAAGACTGGCGAGCAGCGCCACTACCTTGTGCCGCTGTCAAAGCAGATTCTTGTACAGGAGCACGATGCCGTTCGTGCCGGCACTCCGCTGTCAGACGGCTCAATCACTCCTGCCGATATCCTTGCTATCAAGGGTCCTACGGCGGTACAGGAGTATATCGTAAACGAGGTACAGGACGTTTATCGTCTGCAGGGTGTGAAGATAAACGACAAGCACTTTGAGATTATCGTTCGTCAGATGATGTGCAAGGTGCAGATTAACGACCCGGGTGACACCTCGTTCCTTGAGCTGGAGGTTGTCGACAAACTCGACTTCCGTGCTGAGAACGACCGCATCTGGGGAAAGAAGGTTGTCATTGATGCAGGCGACAGCGAGAATCTGCAAAAGGGTCAGATTGTCACCACGCGCAAGTTGCGTGACGAGAACTCGTCGCTCAAGCGCCGTGACCTCAAGCCCGTACAGGTGCGTGATGCCGTTCCTGCAACGTCTACCCAGATTCTGCAAGGTATCACCCGTGCGGCTCTCCAGACCAAGAGCTTCATGTCTGCCGCATCGTTCCAGGAGACTACGAAGGTGCTCAACGAGGCTGCAATACGTGGCAAGAGCGACAGGCTCGAGGGTATGAAGGAGAACGTTATCTGCGGACACCTTATCCCTGCAGGTACTGGTCTGCGTGAGTTCGAGAAGGTTATCGTCGGCTCTAAGGAAGAGTACGACCGCATACAGGCAAACCGCAAGAATGTGCTCGACTTCTCCGATGAGACCGTAAAGGCAACTCCCGAGAATGCGTGATTGACTTTTGGATAAGATAAGCAAGCGCCTCACTTGGAAACAACAGTGAGGCGCTTTTCTTTTGTCGGGCATAAGCGTCATGTTGTCGATAGTCTTGTGCAGACAGGCTTCTAATCTGATGCAGTGGTTCATAAGCATTTTTCGTTATGAGGTTTAAACTGCTTGCAAAGATACGTTATTTCGTAATGCCGATGTCTGTTTCTGTCCGTTTCTGGCGCGATTTGGCGTGATTTGGCACGATAAAGGCTCTTCACACAGTACCGAGAACTATCGTTTGCCCTCTCGATGTCCAACGCTTGCCCTTTCGTTGCTCATCGCTTGCCCTTTCGATGCCTATCGCTTGCCGTTTCGTTGCTCATCGCTTGCAGCTTCGTTGCCCGACGAAGCCTTTATGCATTTTTTGCCTTGTTTTTTGTGGGGGCGCCGGAGCCTCCCCATCTATATCGTATGTCCCCCTATATAAAGGGGGACTGATATATGATGGGAACGAGGCTCCGAGGGGGGTGTGGCAAGATGATGTTCGTTAGGAATGAATAAAAACAATCAAAAGCATTCATTCGTAACAAATAAAACTTGACATTTTTAAGACTTAAGGCATAAGATCCATACGGTTATATTTGTAATATATTTTCGTAATCGTTTCGTTATGTTCCAAGAAGAGGATTTTTAAGACAGTTACCACCATTCGGTGGAGTCCGTAAAGAAATAGAAATATTTTTACTTAAACAGCATTGATTTACAAGAAAAATTTGTATCTTTGTACCATAATAGCTAAAACAAGAATTTATATAGTTTTCATAAACAAAGAGAAAATGGATATCCAAAAGATAGAACAATACAAATCCGCTTTTGATTTAATAGCAAAGGAAATTAAAGACGACGATGGTAACGATATTGAAGTGTGGTATGCTCGTGAACTGCAGCAAGTTTTGGGTTACGCCCGTTGGGAAAATTTTGTTGTGGCAGTAGGTAGAGCTATGGAATCCTGTAAAACATTGGGCATCAATGTTGATGATCATTTTCGTGAGACCACGAAAATGATATCATTGGCAAAAGGCGCTCAGCGTGAAGTGCAAGATTTTATGCTTACTCGCTATGCTTGTTATTTAGTTGCCCAAAATGGTGACCCTAAAAAAGAAGAAATAGCCTTTGCTCAAAGTTATTTTGCCGTTCAAACTCGTAATGCAGAGCTGATAGAAGAACGATTAAATGAAATAGCTCGCCTAAAGACACGCGATAGGCTGCGAGCATCTGAAAAACAACTAAGTCGAAATATTTATCAGCGTGGTGTTGATGATCGTGGTTTTGGACGTATACGCTCAAAAGGAGACTTTGCCCTGTTTGGAGGACTAACCACAGAACAAATGAAACGACGCCTTGGCATTAAGAGTGGAGCACTTGCAGATTATCTCCCCACTTTAACTATTGCCGCCAAAAATCTGGCTACGGAAATGACTAACTACAATGTGGAACAAAAAGACCTTTATGGAGAAACGGACATCACTGCTGAACATATGCAAAACAATCGCAGTGTCCGTGGAATGTTGGGACAACGTGGCATAAAACCAGAGGATCTTCCTCCTGCCGAAGACATTAAAAAAGTGGAACGACGAGTGGCTAAGAATGAGAAAGAAATGCTAAAAGACGTTTCAAAATTGCCAAAAGACAAAACAGATGATGAATAAAGCGAAATAAAAAGTAATTTGAAATTTTCTTAAATAGTATTGATTTACGAAAAAAAGAGAACCTTTGTACCTTGATAATAAAATACAAAAAGCAATGCTTAAAAAAACAAATGAATAGGCGTATTGAATACATAATTGATGAAATCTTAGATCTGTATATGTATGCTGATACATCTTTCCGCTCTTGGATAATAGGATTCAGCGGAGGAAAGGATTCCACAGTATTATTATCATTAGTTTGGTTAGCTTTAAGAAAGGTAAAAGAAAAAATGACTCCCTTTCAGTTAAGGCGACCGGTCTATGTTGTTTGCAATGATACTATGGTATAAAATCCTATCCTATCATCATATGTTGAAAATGTTTTGACTCAAATAGAAAAAAAGCATTTGAGGATGATTTGCCAATTCTCGTGCAAAAGACTACACCAAGGCTTGAAGATTCTTTCTGGGTAAATGTTATAGGTAAAGGCTATCCAGTTCCGAATACTGCATTTAGATGGTGTACAGACAAAATGAAGATAAAACCAACGGCGTGATTCATTACAGAACAAGTTGATGAATGTGACGAGGCTATTATTCTTATTGGTACGCGAAAGGCAGAAAGCGCCACAAGAGCGAGGTCTATAAAAAAATATGAAATACATGGTTCGCGATTGACACACCATACAATTTTACATAATACCTATGTTTATGCTCCAATTAAGGAGTTGATGCTGAAAGAAGTGTGGTATATCATTAATGCAATCCCATGGCCATGGGAATTTGATAATCAGATTCTATTCAATATATATCTATATGCGAGTGCAGATGATTACGAATGTCCTACGGTTGTGACGGATAAAAGTCATGGATCATATGGACAAAGCCGTTTTGGTTGTTGGATTTGTACGGTTGTTAAAGATTATAAATCAATGCGCTCTCTTATAAAGAATGGTCGTGAATGGATGAGACCGCTTTATGATTTTAGAAGCAGATTTGATACGTGAAATCTGCATTGACAATCCAGAAGAAGGAGAATTGATAGAACAGTTACTCCTTTTACAGAAAAGTAAATCACTCATGCAGCGTCGCAGAGAATTAAAAAATGAAATAGATGAAAAAGGGTCATATAGGAAATTTTAAATTCGATTGTTGCACAAAAGGGCGAAACACGTTTTTCTGTTGCCGTTACTTTTACAGATGTTGAAATTTCAGATACATCTTGTACAGAAATAACTCTTATTCGTTCGTATGATAGAGTAGCAAGTATTTCGGATGAATTGAGAATTTTTATAGATGGAAAATAGAATGATTTGTTTAATGACAAGGATGAAGAAGAAATGTTCATCTGCGATTACATTCTCCCTATTGAAATTGCTAAGTTCTTCTTTTTTGATGCCAAGAAAATTGTTTCTTTCGCTCAAGTTAACACCCAAGAGCAACGTCGAGAGCTTAGTCAAGCATACTCTCAAGTTTTAGGAATTCAAAAACCTAATTTCAGTTAACATTCCAAGTCGCTTCTGGGTATCCATCAAATCCTATGTCAATGGTATCATCATCATAACCATTGTACCCATTATATTTCTCATATCGTGAATCAGTCTCAGAACTATAATATGCATCATCATTTTCAAAATTATATTTATGCTTCTTTTCAAACATAACTGCTGCTTCCTCTGGATTTGTGTTTTTTAGGATAACAGCCTCACAGCTTCTTAATACCATTGTCTTACCAAGAGAATGTGGATATTGCTCTTTGTTAACCTCCAAATCCAACATCGCTAGATAAATAGTCATGAAAAATGCGGTGCATTGAGCAATATTACCTTCAAAATACTCACCACATGTCAATAAAAAACCTTTGCATTTTATATTTGGGTCATATTCTTTACCAACCTTATCATGTAGTTCTTTCAACTCCCCATACAGCTGAATCCTTTGGGTCTCATTCAAATCACACGCAATATCGTATAGCTTTGGCAAGTAGTAGTATTTGCCTGCGTTAAATTTCCTCACTTTGGAGTCAAAGAAACGTTTTAATATGGGGTTCTCTTTTATCATTTTAAGTTCTTGTGGATTGTAGGGAAACTCGATAAATCTCTGAGTTCTTCCCTGCTTTTCCTCATAGAAGATGCGTGTGCCATCTTTAAAAGTCAATTCTTTTTTAACCATATCTACAACACTATGATTTAATTTCACCTCTTAATCGTATAAATAATAACTCTCCAAACCTCAAATTTATTATCTTCATTATCAAATTCTCCGCTTATTAATTTCATAAAGCATAATTTATAAATTCGGTACAAAGATATAAAATATAATTAAATAAGCAAAATGATAGTTCCAAAAATATGAATTTATTATTAAAAATATAGGATTCAGTAATTTAATATCTCTGAATCCTATTATTATAGGGGATTTCTGCCAACAGATAATATTCAAAAAACCGCAGAATTGAAAGGAGAATTGGAAAAATTGAAGGATGATTATCGTAAAGAAGCCGCACAACAACCTGCTTAATTATGGCTATGCAATACTTCGTGCCGTGATAGCAAGGGCACTCGTTTCAAGCGGATTGCTGCCAACTTTTGACATGCATCATCATAACCGATATAACGTCTATTGTCTTGCCGACGACATTATGGAACATTATCGTCCTTTTGTTGACAGGCTTGTATATGAAATTGTGTGTACTCACGTTATCGACGTAGAACTTATTCGTGATATACTGGCGAGATACGCCGTGTTTATTATCCTATTATAAACATATAAAAATGCTTTCAGAGCGTTTGAATGAATATCGTGTTATGTGGGTAATGGTACTATTCGATTTACCAACGGAAACAAAGAAAGACCGCAAAGCTGCTGCTGACTTCCGCAAACGTCTTATGGAAGATGGTTTCACAATGTTTCAATTCTCCATATATATACGTCATTGTGCCAGCATTGAAAATTCTGAAGTGCATATTCGTAGGGTTAAGGCTATACTTCCTGAATACGGAAAGGTTGGGATTATCTGCATCACAGACAAGCAGTTTGGTGAAATTCAACTATTTTATGGTAAAAAGCCACAAAGACCCAATGCCCCTGGACAACAATTAGAGTTGTTCTAAATTTATTGCATTTATAATATAAGCAGCAAAAAAAATCCCACCTGTTATGGTGGGATTCTGCCAATATCGCAGTCATTTTTCTTTTTCTGATATCTCCGTTATGTATCTAACAATCATTTACTTATAGTAACTATGTTGTTTATGGTACTGCGAAGCAGAAACTTTTTAAGCAATTCACAACAACAGAGTTACAGAGGTAACCGAAGAGCAGTTGTTTATGATACTGCGTAGCAGAATTTTTTTTAATTGCTATTGTAATTTATACAAAGAAGTCAAAGAACAATTTTGTTGCAAAGATACACAAAAGTTTTATAATCCCAAAATTATGTCTATGATTTTCTATCCAAACGAGGATCTAAATTGGCAATTTAGACATTTAATAGTCATATTTTACTTAATAAGTATTTATTTACAAAAAAAATAACTATCTTTGCACTTGCACCTAATGGCAGCTCTCAGCAAAGTGGCAACAATATATGGCAATAACCCCAACTAACGATACGTTTAAGGAACAAATATATGGACAACAATATTTTGAAAGATGCTCTGACACCAGAACTTAAAAATGCTGTACGGACAATAAAAGCAGCAATATTGCAAAGCCAATATCGTGCAGCCAAAAATGTAAATAGAGAACAACTGTCTCTATATTACAGCATAGGCAAATTTGTCTCAGAAAATTCACGAGAAGGTAAATGGGGAACTGGAGTCATTGAATCCATAAGCCTGATGCTGAAAAAAGAATTGCCGGGACTCAGAGGTTTTTCTGCATCAAGCATTAAAAACATGCGGCAGTTTTATGAGCAGTGGAATGTTCTGACAATTCGACAGCCGTTGGCTGGCGATTTGGACTTGCTGGACTTCTATTTTGTGCAAGGATGCAGACAAGGCATATATAGAGTACGTTCTTCAAGACTACAATAAACCAATGGGGGTAGCAACCTACAAGGTTACGCAAGAGCGTCTGCGCGAATTATTGCCTCCAGAAGAAGAAATAAAGCGTTTAATGGAATATGAAGAGAATCAAGAAGATAAAGACTGAATATGAGAATAAAGTCAATATGTTTTGGCAATAACCCCAACCTACGATACGCTTAAGAGATATGAGTGAATCAGAGATAAAGGCAGAAGTGTCTATATAGAAAAAGGTAGCTTCTGAAAACGAAGTAATGTGAGCAACGATTATAACAAAAGATGAGATATGAGCAATACACCAATTTTTGTATATAGGAGCGGCGTAATCGCAGATAAGAGTTATGTTGAATGGCTCTCGGAAGTGAAGAGACGCATTCAAAGGAGCCAAATCAAGGCAGCCATTCGCGTTAATAGTGCTATGCTCGAATTCTATTGGAGTTTGGGGCGTGACATTATTTTGATGAAAGCAGAAAATAAATGGGGAACAGGATTCTTTAATCAACTTAGTCTTGATTTGAAAGATTTGTTTCCAAACCAGACTGGCTTTTCTGTCACGAACCTAAAATATATGAAGCGTTGGTATGCGTTTTATAGTGAGCAGACGACAAATCGTCAACGACCCATTGACGGTTTGGACAATGCAGAAATTCGTCAACGACTCGTTGACGAATTGGAAATGCCGGAAATCTTTGGACAAGTTCCCTGGGGGCAGCATATTGATATCATATCAAAGTGCGAGAAATTAGAGGAAGCCATGTTTTATATACATCAAACTATAGAACATGGATGGTCACGTCCACAGTTAAATGATGGTCTTGATGCCAAAATATTTAAAACCAGGGAAACTGTGGTGACAAATTTTGACAAGACATTGCCCCTGCCACAAAACGTGCTGGCACAAGAAATTCTAAAAAGTCCTTATAACTTTGATTTCCTTACAATGAGAAAAGGTTACGATGAAAAGGAACTGGAAGAGGCTTTAGTGAAGAATGTCACACAATTTTTGTTGGAATTAGGGAAAGGTTTTGCCTATGTAGGACGGCAAATGGAATTGCGAATGGATGAAGAGACGGCATTCTTTCCCGATTTGGTTTTTTATCACATTCCACAAAAACGATATGTTATCATTGAACTTAAAGCAGTAAAGTTTGCTCCGGAGTTTGCAGGTAAATTGAATTTTTATGTTACGGCAGCAGACAAATTGCTACGTGGTGCTGATGATAATCCTTCTGTTGGTTTGATTATATGCAGAACTGCAAAGAAAACTATTGTTGAATGGTCGTTGCAAGACATCAACAAGCCGTTGGGAGTAGCAACATATCAATTGCAAGAAGTAGTTGACCGTACTGTCATTGAAATTGAACAAAAGCAAAAAGAGTAAGGATAATGCAATAAAACTCTCGCCACTGGTGAGACAGATAAGTTGAAGAATATCGAAACAATAACCCCAACCTACTATACGTTTAAGAAATATGAGTGAATCACATAACAATAAAGTACAGCGAAATATGAAACAAGCCGCAAACATACAAAGACCATCTGCTGGCAGTCTGTATGATGATGCATGCCTGATTATCGACAAGGCGCAACAAATGGCATACCATACTGTCAACGAAACGTTGATAAAACGCAACTGGTTGCTTGGTATGCGTATTCAGCATGAAGTGTTGAAAGAGCAACGGGCAGAATATGGTGAGCAGGTGATAAAGATGTTAGCAAAGGAACTAACGGCAAAATATGGAAATGGCTATTCAAGGAATAATCTGTACAGGTTTATTTCTTTTTATAAATCATTTCCAAATATTTTCCACACAGTGGGTGATTTCTCAGGAATTGTCCCATCAGCGATGGAACAATCAGAAATAATCCCATCGCTGACGGGACAATCTGCAATCACAGACTTTTATGCTTCCTTAATACCGACTCAGCCACTCAGGCTTTCATGGACACATTATAGCATTATCTTGCAGGAACTTACGGCTGAAGGTCGGGCATGGTACGAAAATGAGGCTGCAAATGAGATGTGGAGCACTCGCACCCTGCAACGCAATGTTTCATCGCAATACTATCACAGGCTTTTGAAATCGCAGAATCAAGATGTTGTACGTGACGAAATGCATATACTCACCAAACCTTTGCAAGATAAGTTAGAATATCTGAAGAATCCTGTTGTAGCCGAGTTTCTTGGTTTCAAGAACAATACGGATTATACGGAAAGTAATCTGGAACAGAGTATCATAGACCATCTGATTCCTTTCTTAATGGAACTGGGCAAGGGATTTGCTTTTGTTGACCGCCAGAAGCACATTCACACTGAAAAGGAAGACTATTACATAGACCTGGTGTTCTATAATTATCACTTGCAATGTTTCGTCCTGATTGATTTGAAAACAACCAAATTGCGTTATCAGGATGTGGGGCAAATGGATATGTATGTCAAAATGTATGATGATTTAGTACGGTCAGAAGGGCACAATCCTACTATCGGAATTTTACTCTGTGCAGAGACAGATGAAGATGTGGCACACTACTCTGTCCTTAGCAATAACGACCAACTTTTTGCAGCCAAATATCTTACTTATATGCCGACTCAAGAGGAACTTCGTCGGGAGATAGAACAGCAAAAGGCATTTTTCAGATTACAGAACGGGAAATAGTGAATAGTCACAAAAGAAATTATTAAAGCCTGTTTCGATATGTTCGGAACAGGTTTCGTTGTTTTATTTCATTTTGCTTGCTTCTTTAGCCACACAGCCAACGGCACCATAACGATAGCAGCAAGGGTAACGCCGACAGAGTTTGCAAGGAAATCAATCCAGTCACCAGACCGTGTTGTGGTGCAATATGCCTGCAAAAGTTCAAGCAAGCCTCCCATTAGGACAGGCAGAAGCCATGCAAAAATAAAAAGTTTGGAAGCAGAAAACACCGAATGGTTTCGAAAATATTCTATCCATATAACGCTGCAAGTACCTCCATACATAACGAAATGCACCCACTTGTCGGCAAACTCAATGGTATCAAAATGTGTTTCGGGCATCGGGGCAAGTGAAAGCACCCAAATAGCGACAATGCATAAAGCAGAAAGGGGGTATTTCCTTGTTTTTTGATATATAAACTGCATAAATACTTTTATTTTGGCGCAAAAGTAATATTTTTTTTTTAATTTTGCAACCAAATTCAAGAAAAACATAAATATGGCAACGTTGGAAAGAGCCAAATTTGGCAGCAAGATAGGCGTCATACTCGCCACGGCAGGCTCTGCCGTGGGCTTGGGAAACGTGTGGCGTTTCCCTTTTATGGTTGGGCAGAACGGAGGTTGCGAGTTCATACTCCTATATATACTCTGCGTGCTGCTTCTCGGAATCCCCTGTATGGTGAATGAATTTATAATTGGCAGACACGCACAGTCGAATACGGCACGCGCATATGGCAAACTATCTAACGGAACACCGTGGGTGCTCGTGGGGTGTCTTGGCGTTCTTACCGGATTTCTCATCACAGGATATTATTCAATAGTGTCGGGCTGGTGCTTGCAATATGTATATGCATCTACGATGGGACACTTGCGGGGAGATACAGAATACATAAACAACTATTTCGCCAATTTCTCGCAAGACCCGATAAAGCCGATAGTAACGGGCGTAATATTCATAGGCATAACCCACTTCGTTATTGTGAAAGGTGTGCGCAAAGGCATTGAGAGGGCATCAAAACTGCTGATGCCTATGCTCTTCATATTGCTGCTTATAATTGTGGTGGCATCGTGTATGCTGCCCAATGCCGACAAGGGAATAAAGTTCCTGTTTGCACCTTCGTTCAAGGAAATTACACCGAATCTGTTTCTCGCCGCACTCGGACAGGCATTCTTCTCACTGAGCCTTGCAATGGGCTGTATCTGTACATACGCCTCCTATTTCAGCAGACAGACAAAGTTGCTTTCATCGGCTGTGCAGATAAGCGTGATTGACAGTATCGTGGCTATCCTTGCAGGACTGATGATTTTCCCTGCGGCATTCTCCGTAGGCATCTCGCCAGATGCAGGACCGTCGCTAATATTCATAACCCTGCCAAATGTGTTTAATCAGGCATTCTCGTCGATGCCTTCCATTGTGGGCTACATCGTTTCGCTGATGTTCTACTCGCTGCTGTCGCTTGCTGCACTCACATCGCTGATATCGCTGCACGAGGTGAGCACGGCTTTTCTCAACGAAGAGTTGCGCGTGGGGCGAAAGACAGCGGCAACCATTGTTTCCGTGAGTTGTGCCGTTATTGGTGCGCTGTGCTCGCTGTCACTTGGCAAGTGGGACGGCTTGCAGTTGTTTGGTATGTCGATGTTCGACCTCTTCGACTATGTAACGGGACAAATATTCCTGCCCGTTGGCGGCTTCCTCACCTGCTTGTTCATCGGTTGGTATGTGCCTCACAAGGTGGTGCGCGACGAGTTTAACAACTGGGGAACGCTTCGTGGCACGTTGTTCGGGGCATACATCTTCTTGGTGAAATATTTTTGCCCTATAGGCATATTCCTAATATTCCTTAATCAAATAGGACTCATCTGATATTATGGACAATAGAGGAAATTTCGGTTCGAAAATAGGTTTGGTGCTTGCCACGGCAGGCTCTGCCGTAGGTTTGGGCAACATCTGGCGTTTCCCATATACCACAGGACAGAATGGCGGAGCGGCATTTATCATTATATATGTAATATGTATATTGCTGCTCGGACTTCCGGGCGTGATAAGCGAGTTCATTATCGGACGGCATGCAGCCACAAATGCCGTGCGTGCATACGGAGTTATCTCCGGACGCAAGCCGTGGCGCATTGTCGGTGTGATGGGAATATTTTGCTCAACAATCATTCTCGGCTTTTACAGTGTTGTGGCAGGATGGTGCCTGCAATATCTATATGCCTCAATAGCAGGACATATAAAAGGCGACAGCAACTTCGTGGCAAACTATTTCGTGGAGTTTTCCTCCAATCCAGTGAAACCAATACTTTGGGCAGTGACATTCATCGTCATTACCCATTTCATTGTTGTGCGTGGTGTGCGTAAGGGTATTGAAAAGGCATCGAAAATGATGATGCCCACACTCTTTGTTCTGCTCATTGTCATTGTGGTGGCATCGTGTATGTTGCCAAACGCGATGTCGGGCATTGAGTTCTTGTTTAATCCCGATTTCTCTAAACTCAACAGAAATGTGCTTCTCGAAGCGCTTGGACAGGCATTCTTTTCACTCAGTCTTGGTACGGCATGCCTATGCACCTACTCATCATATTTCAGCAAGCAGACAAACCTTGTAAAGTCAGCGGCACAGATAGCACTCATCGACACGCTTATTGCCATTCTTGCAGGATTGATGATTTTCCCTGCGGCATTCTCCGTTGGCGTAAAGCCCGATGCAGGTCCGTCGCTCATATTCATAACCCTGCCAAACGTGTTTCAGCAGGCATTTGCCTCGATGCCCATTGTAGGCTATGTTATATCAATTCTCTTCTATGCCCTGTTGTCGTTGGCGGCACTTACATCTACAATTTCGATGCACGAGATAGGAACGGCATTTTTCCACGAGGAGCTGAAGCGCCCTCGCAGTCGTGCGGCGTGGATTGTTACGATTATAGCCATCATTATTGCTGTGTTCAGTTCACTTTCATGCGGAGCATATCCCGACTTGAAACTGTTTGAAATGTCGATGTTGGATTTCTTCGACTTCCTCACAGCCAACATTCTTTTGCCGGCAGGTGCATTGCTCACATGCATATACATTGGGTGGGTGGTGCCCCGTGCCACTGTCCACGATGAGTTTACCAACAACGGCAAGACATATACGTGGCTGTTTGCGGCTTTCTTGTTTATGGTGCGCTTCGTCTGCCCCGTATGTATAACATTGATATTCCTGCATCAGTTTGGAATAGTGTGATTCCCTGAGCCCCATGTATTACAACCGCAATGATAGAAAGGTGTTGCTATATATGCTGTGTGGGGCGGTGGTTTGCTGCATCGCATTCTTTGCACTTGAAAGGTTTGATACACGAAATGTAGCATCGGCGTTGCTGGCAGATTCTATTAGTACAACAGATTTGCAGTCAAAAGGAAACAATACTACAAGCCGGTCTGCATCTGAAAGAATTGCCAATGACTTATGCGATTTGCAAAACCTCGATAATATTCAAATGGGGGGGGGTAAGACTATTTTTCTTCGACCCCAACACGGCAAGCGCACAGGAGTTGCTTATGCTCGGACTGAAACCGTGGCAGGTGCGCAGCCTGCTAAAATACCGCATACACGGAGGAGAGTTTCGCAAGCCCGAAGATATCGGAAAACTCTATGGACTTTCCGCAAAGCAATACAAGACCTTGCTTCCATACGTCAGAATAGACCGCGAACAATTCATGCCAGCATCAATGATTGTGGAAAAAGATCCTTACGAGCCTGTATATACATCAAAAGACACCTTTCCACGTCAGCATAAGATTGGTGTGGGCGAGACCGTAGACATATCAATAGCCGACACATCTGCATTGAAGACCGTACCCGGCATAGGCAGTTACTTTGCCAGAAAAATTGTGTACTACCGCAACGAACTCGGCGGCTACGTGTCGGTGGGGCAGCTTGATGAGATAAACGACTTTCCGCAAGAGGCAAAGAAATTTCTTGTGGTAAAAAATGCTGCTGTGAAGAAAATAAACATCAACAAAGCCTCTCTCGTTCAGATGAAGCGCCATCCATACATGGGCTTCTTTCGTGCCAAGAAAATTATAGACTACCGCTATGAGCACGGTATGATACGAAACATCGAGGAACTTGCCGACAACAAACATTTCACGCATGAGGTGATAAAGAAGCTCACCCCATACGTGGAAACGGAATAATGCACAAAACTGTCTGTTGTTTTTCTTAGAAACCGTAAATCTCTTTCAGTTTATTTTTCAGAGATTCAGCGCGCAGGTCAGAGGCAACTATTTTGCCAGTACCGTCGCAAAGAATATTCGACGGAATGGAGTTTATGCCGTATGTATCTGCCGCTATGGTTTTCCAATACTTCAGGTCGCTTAGGTTCACCCAGTTCAAACCGTTCTTCTTGATACACTCTACCCAAGCCTCCTTGCTGCGGTCGAATGAGAGTCCCACAACGTTAAAACCTTTGTCCTTGTATTTCTCGTAGCATTCTTTAACGTTTGGCATCTCGCCCATGCAAGGACCACACCACGATGCCCAGAAGTCAACAAGCACATAGTTGCCCTTGCCCACGTATTCGCTCAGGTGATGGGGATTGCCGTCAACGTCGTTCTCCACCAAATCAATGAACATACGACCCGGTGCACGCAGCTCCAATGACTTCAGTCTCTGCTTAGCGCCTCTGCACATCGCATTATCAAGATACGGTGCATTCGACTCAACATAGCCTTTCAGTTCTTCATAGTCAATGTCATACATCAGTTCTTGCAGTGCAAAGGCTGCAATGCAGTTGTCCTGGTTATCAGCGATAGCCTTTCTCAGACAATCCTTTTCCTCATTTGCCGCAGCCTTTTTTTGCTCCTCATAATATTCAATCTTGTTATTGTCCGTATTATTGTGAGCCTCCTGCATCACCTGCATTTGTTTTTCTTGAATCTTGTTCAGCTGCTGGATGAATTTTGTAAACTTTTCGTTCAATGGTGTACCGCTAACGGCATCGTTTGTCATATCGAGTGTGATGTCCGGACCGTCAACAATGAAATATGTCTGCACCCTGTTCACCCTGTCAATGACGCATAGCATCGAGTTTTCTGCCACGTTGCCAGTCACCGTAAACATTCCGTCTTTCACCGCCACAATGCCATTGTCAATAACCTTGCTTGTTGACATATTTCCCACCATCACCGTGTCTGCATGTTCAAGTGCCTTGCCCTTCACGGTAAATTTCACTTGCGCCGTAGCAGATATTATTGCCATCAGCGCAACAGCTAACATAATGCATTTTCTTTTCATCATAATTGTTTTATTGTTGTTTTCTGCTGCAAAGATAACCATTTAAATTCATACTCCTCTCAAAATAAAGGATAATAAACTATAATGTGTAAGTTTTTTAAGTTGTTTTTAAAGTTTTTATTATTTTTCTTGCGTAATTAGTCAAATTTATATAACTTTGCAGCGACTTTTAATGGTAACAATTGTTTAAACGTTTAAAAACATTATTAATTATCATTTTATGAGATTTATGAGAAAATTTTACACAATGATGCTTGCAATGCTATGCTTTGCAAGCATGGCGATGGCATTGCCTTCTGACAATGGGGGGGGCAGATTGCCAAAGACTTTGACTGTTAAGAAACAGTTGCAAGAAGCAAAGTCTATCGCAAAAAAAGAGGTGCCTACAGCCTCTGTAAAGAATGCCGAGGCTGCTCCAGTGAAGGCAGACATCAGCAAACTTGCTGGTAAAAAGCTTACTGGTATGCGTAAGGCAGATGGCAACAATGCTTCCATCGAAGGTACATGGACATTTGCGCTTGATGATAGTTATTTAAATAATTCATCAGGAACAACAATCTATGTTGATTTCGATGCAACTCTTGATGGCACTGAACTTTACTTTGATGATCCTTCCGGTGAAGAATTACCTTTCGTTGCAGAGTTTAATGCGGCTACCAATAAGCTCACCTTCAACCGTGAGTATTTGGGATCTACTGGACAATATTATGTTTACCAGCAGACCTATAATTATTTGGTAACTCTTGATCCTCAGTCAATACAGGCTACTTTCTCTCCTTCTGAAGGAAAGATTTCATTCAGTTCTTATAATCTTCTTGGATGGGAAGCTTGTAGCGATGCGGCTGGAACAAGTAAATTAGGTTATTTCGGACTCTATGGTCTCAGTGAAGCTGTTGTTTCTACTGCATGGAAAGATCTTGGCGAGGCTTCTTTCCTTGAGAATATTATTTATTCAAGCTTTGGTCAGGATAATTCGGCTAATACTACCTACACAACTCATGAGATTTATGCGAACACTGAGAATCCTGGTGTTTACAAACTGATGGATCCTTTCTCTGCCCTTTATGCAAAATTAGGGTTTAGCGGAACATCTCCTCAGATGATTATTGATGCTTCCGACCCTAATAATGTAAAAATTGCAATGCAGTCTACGGGTTTTAACGGAGGTGCAGATGGATTATATCAGTACTTCAATAATGCTTGGTATAAAGAGAATTATGGTCAAGATATAACAGGAGTTACTTGCACACTAACAAAGTCTGATGACGGCATTGCAACGATTACTATCCCTTATCATGGTTGTCTTCTTGTTGCTACTGCAACGGGAAGTATTTACTATGCTTCTTCATACGAGAGTGTTTTGAAGTTCCAACTTCCTGAAGGCGAGGGTGAGGTAGATACTGACACACCTGTAGTTAATAGTATATATTATCTTCTCAATCGCGAAGATAAAACTGCTCAGGTAACAGGCTGTGCAAGCACTCTTACCAATCTGAATATTCCTGAAACGATTGACGTAACAAGCGGAACATATACTGTAACTTCTGTTGCAGGAAATGCATTCTATAACAACAAGACAATTACAAGTGCTACAATTCCTGCTACGATTACCGAAGTAGGTACTGACGCATTCCGTAATATGACAAACCTCAGAACTCTTAACATTGCAGACCTGAAGGCATGGTGTGCTATTAACTTTGCCAATGGTAATGCCAATCCGATTTATTGCGTATTCCCAACAAGCACAAGCCAGTGGGGTAAGGTTTACATTGCAGGCGAGCAGGTTTCTACAGACCTTGTTATTCCAGAGGGCGTAACCTCTATTGGTCGCGCATTCTATGGCTTTAAGTCGCTTACATCTGTTACATTCCCTTCTACTCTCGTAACTATGGGCGACCAGGTGTTTGCTAATTGTGAAGGACTTACCGAGGTTGTTATTCCTGAAGGTGTAACTGAAATGGGTTCTGTATTCTTCGGTTGTAAGAATCTTGCAAGTGTAACGCTGCCTTCAACTCTTGAAACATTAAAAGGCAGCACATTCTATGGCTGTAGTGCTCTTACAGAAATTACTCTTCCTGCTTCGCTTAAGACAATGGGTAGCATGATATTTAGCAGCGACTATAAGCTGACGAAGGTTACCTGCTATGCCGTTGAGCCTCCAACCATCACTGGTTATCTGGTATTTGAAGACGAAGCATTTGCCGGTGAACTCTACGTTCCAGAAGCATCTATTGAGGCTTACAAGGCAGCTAATACTTGGAAAGACTTTACCAACATCTTGGCAGCCCCTGTTGTTCAGGATGAACCTGCCGATGTAGAGAACATTAAGATTACTGAGATAACAGACAATTCTATCACTTTGACATGGGATCCTGTTAAGGGTGCTAATGATGGCTATATTGACGAAGAGAATGTGAAGTACGAGGTGGTAGAGCTGCTTTATAACGGAATGTCTGAAGGTGGTGTGCTGGCTACTGTGACTGGTGAGACTACCGCCACTATTACATATCCTACCGCAGAAGGCGAGCAGGCTATCGCATACTTTGGTGTGAGAGCCATCGTTGATGATAATTTGAGTGATCCACTTGCCAATAAAGCTTCTGTCATTGTTGGCGCTCCATACGAGTTGCCGGTTGAGGAAACATTCCCAAGCCAAGACGAATATGACCTCTTCTGGGTGATGAGTTCTAACGGTGGTCGGAATTTCGCTGGCTCAGATGCTTTGGCACTTATGTCCTATTACTCTGAAAACAATGTTGTTACCTTCGAGTCTGGTAAACTTAACCTGAAGGATGCAGCTAATCCAACATTGATGTTCGAGGCAAAGAAAGGTACCAGTGCAGTAAACCAGATTACCGTATATGCTATTGCACCTGATGGCACGACAGAGGATATCAATACTGTTGCTCTGATTGATGAATATATGACTTTCACTGTGAATATTCCAGCAAACCTGACGGAAAAAGCTTATGGTCGCATTGGATTCAAGGTAGACTTTAAAGATGAATACTGGGAAACAATATTCATTGACAACATCAAGATTGTAGACCTGAAGGATAATGACCTCGCTATTGCTATTACTGCTCCTGCATCTATAGAGACAGGTGCAAAGGCTACTATCAAGGCTGTTGTGACAAACGAGGGTGCTAAGCCTGTTCCAGGCTCCGACTACACCGTTGTTATCAAGGCTGGTGATGAGGTGTTGCTGAATGAGGCTGGCATTGCACAGATAGATCCGTCTCGTTATGTCTACTATACTGTTGATGTAGAGACAAGCATATTCGACGATCCTTCAGACATGGTAATCACTGCTACCGTTGTCTTCGAAGCCGATGAGAAACAAGAAAACAACACTGCCGAGGCTACTCTCTCTATTATAGAACCTACAGCTCCTGCCGTTGCAAGCGTTACGGCAAAGGATGTAACTGACGGCATTGAAGTAACTTGGGAAGCTCCTACAGAAGAACTTGCTGCATCTACGGAGGTTACTGAGGACTTTGAGGAAAGCGCTGGTGGCTGGACATTCATTGATGCTGACGGCGACAAAGATACATGGACTTGGACAGTAACAGATATGGAAGATATGGGGCATAGCGGCTATGGTTATGTATCTTCTTACAGTTGGCTTGATTGGGGAACTCGTTCTCCAGACAATTGGCTTGTATCTCCGGAGGCTGTCCTTGACGGAACATTCAAGTTCTGGGTTAAGGGTTCAGAGCAAGAGCACTTCCAAGTATATGTTTCTACAGAGAGTGCTACGGACGTAACAAAATTTGAGGCTGTATCTGATGTAATGAGCGCAGACTATGGTTATACAGAGTATTCTGTTGATTTGAGTGCTTATGCAGGTCAGACAGGTTGGGTTGCTATCCGTCACTTCAACTCATATTGGGATAACCTTTATGTTGACGACATCACCTATCTTGTAGGCGACGGTGCTGTTGAAATTGAGAAGTACAACATCTATCTCGATGGTGAGCTTGCAACAACAGCTGCTGCCGATGTGTTGACAACAACGATAGATGGCGTTGAGGCCGGCAATCACACGGTTGCCGTATCGGTAGTATATGCTAACGGCAAGGAGTCTAAGCCTGTTGAGGCAACCGTAGACGTAACAACTGGCTTGAACAAGATAACAGTTCTCACACAGCCTGTTGACATCTATTCACTCGATGGCAAGCTTGTTCGCCGTCAGGCAACAACGCTAAGCGGCTTGAAGGGTGTTTACATCGTAGGTGGCAAGAAGGTTGTTCTTAAATAAAAAATCTTCAATGCCATGAAAAATTGAGAGGAGCAGCAAATGTTGCTCCTCTCTTTTTTTTACTTAAACATTTGGCAGTTTCGTTTAAATGCTGTATCTTTGCAGAAATAAACCGAAATATACATAATATGGAACAGCAGCGCCGTCGTCTGCCTTTGGGCATACAGTCATTTGAGATGTTAAGAAACGAGGGTTATGTATATGTTGACAAGACCGACTTGGTGTGGAAAATAGCCAACGGTGGCATGTTCAACTATCTTAGCCGTCCGCGCCGTTTCGGCAAGTCAATACTTGTAGACACTCTGCGCTGCTACTTCGAGGGCAGGAAGGACCTTTTCGAGGGCTTGAAGATAATGGAGCTCGAAAAAGACTGGGTGAAGTACCCCGTGATAAGGCTCGACATGAGCGAGGGTGGGGCAACGGCTGACGAGGTAAACAGTTACTTTAACAGAAAGTTCAGGGAGTATGAAAGCCAATATTCCATTACTCCGATACCAGGTGACAGCCTTACCGGGCGTTTTGTGACGTTATTGCGTACAGCATGTGAAACGACAGGTCGCCCTGTGGCTGTGCTGATTGACGAGTATGACTCTCCTTTGCAACACTCCTGGCACACGCCCGAGCACGAGGCATGCACGGCAATATACCGCAGTGTGTTTGCCTGCCTTAAGTCGTGCACGCAGTACGAGAAGTTCGTATTCATAACGGGCATAACCAAGTTCACGCAGATATCTCTGTTTTCTGTGCTCAACAACCTGAACAACATAAGTTTCTTCCCTGCCGAATATGCCCCTGTGTGCGGCATCACCGTGCAGGAGACGATAGACAACTTCCAGCCCGAGATAGAGTATCTTGCCCAAAAGAACGGACTGACCTTCGACGGTGCGGTGGATCTGCTGAAATCCAACTATGACGGCTATCACTTCAGTGAGGACAATATGGTTGATATCTTCAATCCTTTCAGCCTTATCAATTCACTGTCACAGGGTAAGTTCGGTAACTATTGGGTTTCTTCGGGTGCCACGAAGATGCTTCCTAAGTTTGTTGACGACATGGAGCTTAAGCTGAGAGACTTCGACAACTGCTATGTTGACAAGGACATCTTGGAGAGTTCTGATGTTACTGGCGGCGGTGCGGAATTGTTTCTCTACCAGTCGGGCTACCTTACGATAAAGGACAGCGACGAGAGCGGCTATATCCTCGGTTTCCCCAACTATGAGGTTCGCAAGGCGTTGTACAGGGTCGTCATTCCTGCGCTTACCATGAGCAGCCAGAGCATCGTTGTCTCTGCCCAGGCAAAGCTTCTGCGCTATATGAACAACTGCATGCTGCCCGAGGCAATGCAGGTGCTGAAGGCTCTTGTCTCCGACGTTCCTTACAGCAACAAGAAGCTGGCAAGCATGGATATGGAGGAGCGTTACCGCCTGATTATCAGCAGTCTGTTCCATGCCGTTGGCTTCCGTGTTGAGGTTGAGCGAATGATGGCTGTGGGGCGTATAGACATTGTTGCGCGTACCTCGCGCTACATATATGTAGTGGAGCTCAAGCTTGCAAAGAACGGCGGACTGAAGGCAGCCGCGCAGCAGATAAAGGACCACGGATATGCCGAGCCTTTCAAGGGCGACGGCAAGGAGGTTATTCCCCTCGCCATAGAACTTGACGATATGGGCAAGGGCTTACTTGACTGGGCGAGGGTCGACGCTTGATGAATAAAAACTATACATATAATAAAAGTTAAACATAAAAAAATTAAGAAGATGAGCAGGAAATTTACTTCTTTTTTGGCTCTGATGGTGGCGTTGCTGCTGTCGCTGCCGTCTTATGCCCAGACCTATGAGGAACACGGTCTGATGACCGACCCCGGTGAAGGCACACACAAGTACTATACACGTGCCGGTCAGGAATATTATCTCAACAACGGTGCGCTTACCAGCCAGGAGCAGGTAGGGCGAGTGGAGATGGTTGAAGCTACCGATGGCACAACCGTCTACATCAAGAACATTATCTCGTGCGCCGCTACCGGCATGTGGGTGAAGGCAACCAAATCTGGCAATAAGCTGACTGTGAAAGCCGGTCAGCCCGTGTCATACGATACAAGCTATGATGTAACGCTGAGCGTATATAGGGGCAGTACCCCTGAGCACGAAAACTCATACGTCAAAGAGACTGACGATATAACTTTCACTATAGACGGAAGCACCATAAAGCTCGACAACTCTGATAAGTTTCATTTCATTGGAGTTTTCTATGACGACGAAGAGGATACTTTTACGGGCTATGCCAACTATAACACAGTCTTGACGCTCGACGAGGGCTATACACCTCCTGCAATGGAGCTTGTAAAGCTTCCTGCCGGGGCGGAAACCCAGACATGGTACTTCGACGGTATTCTGATAAACGACAACTTTGGCGAGATAACGACAATGCCGTATTCTAAGTATGATGTAGAGGTAGCCTTTGTAGGCAACGATCTGTACTTGGATGTCTTTGATGTCTATGGCGCGTGGATAAAGGGTACTAAGGGCGCAGACAACATCTATACATTTGATAGTTTCCAGTATCTCGGCTCTTCGGGTGGGATGGACCTTTTCGCAACGGGTGCCGACGGATATCTGAGGAACAACAAGTTCCAGAAGTTCCAGATGAAATATGACCCAGAGGCACAGACGCTCACCTCGCTTAACTATCTGTTGGCAAACATCGGCGACGACTACATAAGAATAGCAGGGACTCAGGCATATACCGACATAGTAATGTCAAAAGATGCACCCCCTGCTGCCGACCCAGAGGCTCAGACGGGTGCTGATGTTGACGAACTGCCATACACCAATGCACTTGCCACGGAAAAGGATTTCGCGGCATTTGGCGTGCTTGACACCAATGAAGATGAAAAGACATGGGCATACATCGACGACCAATTTATAGGCAGCGGCACATGCTACGGATATAGCATGTACACGGCTGGCGACGACTGGCTCGTTTCTCCTGCAATAAAATTGGAGGCAGGCAAGAAATATCGCTTTGCCATCGACGCAAAGGGCTTATACACGGCAGGCGGACGCTTCGAGGTGAAGGCTGCCACAGGCGAGGCAAGAGCCACGGTATTGGCAGCAGGCAAGGAGATAATCGCTGCCAAAGATGCCACGCCGCAATACGTGACTTACGAAAACGACGGTCTTACCGTCAGTGAAACAGGCTACTATCACTTCGGCATTCACGCCATATCAAAATCGGGCTACGGCTACCTGTTCGTTGCCAACTTCGTTGTTGAGGCTGCTGCCGACGCCTCTGCACCTGCTGCCGTGGAAAACTTCGCCGTCACTCCGCTCAGCGAAAAGATAGGAGCGAAAATAACCTTCGGTGCTCCCACCAAGACCATCGGCGGCGAGAACCTTGCAGCTGGTGCAATAGCAAAGATTGAGGTGCTCCGCGACGGCGAGGTTATCACAACTTTCCAGACACCTGCACCCGGTACACCGCTTGCCTATACCGACGAGGCTGCCTCTGTGGGCACGCACAGATATCAGGCTGTTAGCTATGGCACGGCAGGCATTGGCGGCAAGAGTGAAGTGGTGGAGGTGTCCCTCATTTCAGGCAATATTACGGTGCCGGTGTCGTTCGACCTCACCCAAGAGGGTGTGTTCAAGCTTTTCACTACTATTGATGCCAATAACGACAAGTATGGTGTATGGGAGTGGGATTCAAGTACAGGCACACGCTACTATGGCAGTGAGAAAGCTGCCGACGACTACCTCGTAAGCCCAGCTATACCATTGGAGGCAGGTAGTACGTATACCGTAACCGTTACGGCAAGAAGCCAATTTGCCTCCACGCCAGAGCGTTTCGAGGTCAAGGCAGGTAAGGAAGCAACTGTTGCAGGACTTATTCAGACCGTGATAGCTCCCACCAATGTCGCCAATGAGGAGTTCGCCGACTATACCGGCGAGTTCACCGTTACGGAGAGTGGCAGCTACCACATAGCCATACATGCCATGTCCGCTGCCGACGGGCGACTCTATGTCAGCAGCCTTGCCGTTGATGGTCCGGAAACGGGTATACATACCATAATCGATGCCCCAAGCACCTTTAATGTCTACTCGCTCGATGGCAGACTCATACGCCGTCATGCCACTACTCTCAGTGGCTTGAAAGGCATCTATATCGTAAACGGCAAGAAGGTGGTACTTTAAGCATACCGGCTTGCATAGCAAATAACAACTCCCTGGGGCAGTTCGTGCCGCCCCAGGGAGTTATTATTTGTAGGCGTTTCACAAATAACCGAACAAAACGTCCACAAATAACCGAATAAAATGTCTACAAATAACCGAAAAGTTGCAAAAAGACCTCATAATCAGGTGTTTAGAGATTTGCTAATTTAACCGCCACTGACTTAATGGCGGTTTATCAAATGTGTGGGGCATTTTTGTTTATGCTTTCTGCAATGTATACATAAATTCTTTCAGTTTCAGCACAACAAGTTTGGGGAAAGTAATGTCCTGGAGTGCATCGAAGTGTGTATCGTCGGAAACAATATAAGTGGCATTAGCGGCGAAAGCACAGTCCACAAATTTATTGTCATCGGGGTCGTCGGCAATGAGTTGCCAATGGAAATAAGGGTCAACACGCAGAACATTCTTACGTTTTAAGATAGCTGCTATAATGTTTCTGGCTACATCTGGCGACGTTAGACGACCAATAATCTCTTCATATTCCTCCAAAATATCAGTAGACACACATAGAGTGTATTTCCCATCAAGGAATGCTCGCCATACGGGATAGGCTTCACCATATCGCGATATTGACACAAGCAGACAGTTGGTGTCGAGGACAATTTTATTATTTGGCATACTTGTATGGTGTACGCAGATGTGTTTTAAGTATTTCCTCGTCCTTTTCCTTGCTCCACTGCCCTGTTTCCCACAAACGGTCCATAGCCTCTTCTGCCTTACGGGCATAGAAATCACTTACCACCTGACGCAGTTCATCAAGTTCTTCCATAGTCTTGACATGTCCCAGCAGTTGCAGGAAGTCCAACTGTGCAGCATTCAACGAAGCCGTTGTTTGTTCCATATTCTGTTCTCCTTGTTTATGTGCGACTAAATAGATATTTCGCCACAAAGATACTAACAATTATCTGTTCCACCAAATTTTATGATACGATTTTTATTTATATGATACAGTCTCAGCATTTTGTATTATGCAAGTTTTCCCTTATTTTCTTGCACATCTTGCAGAAAATAATAATTTAATCGCCATTAATTTAATGACGGTTAAATTAGCAAATAGCTAATATGTTCTTCTTTTTACATTATCAAGGTTATTTCCTTTTAAAATAGTATATATATACCATAAATATGCTACAAAATGTAACTTTTTTAGATGTTTTATCACTTTTTTGTTGTTTTTCTTGCACAGTTTTACAATTATATGTAACTTTGCAGCAATTTTTTTAAGGTAACGATTATTTTAACATATTATATTATTAACAAAAAATTCTAATTTATGGGTAAGAAGATTACTTCTTTAGTGGTATTGTTGGCAGCCATGCTGCTGTCACTGCCAACTCAGGCTCAGATGCAGAAGGCTAAGCGCGCTTCTGATGGCAAGGCTGCCACGGAGATGCGTACTTTGCAGAAAGCTCTGAAGGTTGATCGTGCTGCAATAGAACAGCAGCAGAAGGCCTTGATTACAAAGGCTATGGAATCAGGAGATCCAGCAATGATGGAACTCGTTTCTAATTGGAACTGGGGTGCTCACGCTCCTCAGCAGTTCGTTTCTTCAAACGTACAGGTAAATCCTGCAATGGTTAGAACAGCTGCATTAGCTAAGCTTAACGCTGCCGGAAAAAAGAATTTGAAGGTTGGCGCTCAAAAGCTTACACCAAATGCAAATATTAGCAAGCTTGCAGGCAAAAAGCTTACTGGTATGCGTAAGGCTGATGCAAACGATGCTTCTATCGAAGGTACATGGACATTCAATCTTGGAGATTATTATTTCCAGACTTCGGTAGGTCCGATTACTTACGATTTCGAAGCAACTCTTGACGGCACTGAGCTTTGGTTTGAAGATCCCACTAATAATGAGCTTCCTTTCTTTGCAGAATATAACGAGGCTGCTGGTACGCTTACTTTCAACCGCGAATATTTAGGACCGACATCCAGTTATCACATTTATCAGGAACCATTCGTGTATAACTACACTACTGACGATTTGGATGTTCAGACTATTGTTGCTACTTATAATGCATCGGCAGGTACAATTAGTTTCAAAGCAGACAATGGTATTTCTTGGCTTGCATACACCAATTCGGCAGGAACAGGTACGGCTGCGGGTTACTTTGGCATCTACGACCTCGAAGGTGCAACAAAAGCTGTACCCGCTGAGCCTATCGATGAGGAGCAGGCAGGTCAGTGGACTACTGTAGGTATGGCAACGTTTATTGATGCTTGGATTCTCCCCTCTTATTCTATGGGAGGTGTTCAGATTGATCCAAACGAATATACTTATGAAGTTGAACTCCAGCAGAACAAAGCGAATGATAAACTTTATCGTCTCTGGAAACCTTACAAAAGTGCTGGCGCACTTGTTTATGAGCAAGGCTTAAATCAATCAACCTACCAAGGTCAAATCCAAATTGATGTTACTGATCCTGAAAATGTTATAGTTGTTCCATGCGGTTTGCCAGCAGGATTCAAAAATAGCCAAGGCGAATTCTATATGTCAAATCTACTTGGCTGGTATATGAACTATCTGGGAGTGACTAAAGAACAGGCTATATCTGCACTTGGAAATGATTATGTTGCAGACACATATGTGAATGGAGTCGTAACAATCAACAAAACATTGTTTGACTTTAATTCTACGCATTCTGATGGCTATAGTTGGAATAACAATCCTTATCAGGCAAAAATCATCTTCCCTGATGCAGAACTGCCAGAGCCAGAGACTATCAAGGCTCCTTATACTTCTAACTTGACAACACAGGCTGAATTTAATAAGTGGACCGTTGTTGACAACAACAACGACGGCAAGACTTGGGGTTGGAGTGCAAGCAACTATGCTTACTATACTTACAGCTTGTCTAACAATGCTGATGACTATCTGATTCTGCCTATCGAACTGGAGGCTAACAAGAACTACAATGTGACTGTTAATGCCGCAACTTATAGCGAGCGCTATCCCGAGAAGTTCGAGGTTGTAGTTGGTAAGGCTGCTACTCCAGAAGGGCTGAACGTGACTGCTATTGCTAACACAACGATTGCCCACAGCGAGTTTGTTGACTATGAAGGCGACTTCACTACCGATGGCGATGCTGGTCAGTGGTATGTGGCTATCCATTGTGTATCTGATGCTGACGACTGGTATCTGAAAGTTAAGTCTGTGACTATCGAACAGGGTGCTGAAGGTACTGCTCCTGCTGCTCCTGCTGACTTCACTGCTGTAGCCGGTGAACAGGGTGCTTTGGAAGTAAACATTTCACTTACTGCTCCTGCTACTTCTATTGACGGTAGTACACTGAGCGGTACACAGGATGTTGTTATCTATCGTGACGATGTTGCTGTGAATACTTTCAAAGGTGTTGCAGCTGGTGCTGCTCTGACATGGCAGGACACTGACGTTAAAGATGGCGTTTCTTATACCTACTATGCTCAGGCTTCTAACGCAAGCGGTCTTGGTGCTAAGTCTGAAAAGGTTAGCGTATGGGTAGGTCAGGATATGCCAGATGACATCGAGAACGTACTGGTAACAGGTATGCCTACCGCTAACAGCGTTAGCCTTGCATGGGATGCTGTTAAGGGTATTAACGGTGGCTATATTGATGCTGCTAATGCACAATATAGTGTAACAACTATTGAAATTGAAGATTTTGAGATCCTCCCAGGTTGGACCTATCCAATGCCTGTTGAGGGTGAGACATTGGGCACTGTTACTGGCGACACTAAACTTACTGTAGACTTTGCTGGTCTTGATGAAGGCGAGAAGCCTGGTATTCAGTACTTCGGCGTGAAGGCTAAGGTCGGTGCAAACGAAACTGATCCTACAAGCTGGCTGGCATACGTTTACACTGGTGCTCCATACGAGTTGCCAATCGTGGAATCTTTTGAAGGTAAGTCTACACACTATCTGTGGGATTACAACGAAATTACAGCGTTGGGCGTTTCTGAGGATGCTTCTGACGAAGATGGCGTTGCTTTGGCTCTGATAGCTGATGGTGCTGACGGCACAGTGATGTTCGAGTCGTTTAAGCTGAACACGAAGGCTGCTGCCAACCCAACATTGCTGTTTGATGCTAAGAAGGGTACAAGCGCAACAGACCAGCTGATTGTATATGGTCTTGCTCCGGATGGTACGAAGACTACTCTCAAGACTGTTACTTTGACTGACGAATATCAGACTGTTAAGGTTGCTATCCCTGCTGACTTGGCTAAGGAGCGTTGGTCTAAGATTGGCTTCAATGCAGAGCTCGAGAATGGAAAGAATATCTTGCTTGACAACATCAAGGTTCTCGACCTCTATGAGTACGACCTCTCTGTAGCTGTTAAGGCTCCTGCATCTGTACAGGCTGGTAACACTGCTGCTATCACTGCTACCGTGAAGAACGAGGGTGAGAACGAGGCTACAGGTTACACCGTAACAGTGAAGGCTGGTGAGGAAGTATTGGTTGAGGAAACTGTAAACGAGGCTCTTGCTCCGTTCGCAACGAAGGAGTTCACAGCTGAGTTGGCAACAACTATCTTCGACGATGCTGCTGATGTAACAATCACTGCTACTGTTGAATATACGAACGACTTGAACGAGGACAACAACACAGCCGAGACTATCATCTCTGTTAAAGAGTCTGCTGCTGCTCCTGTAACAGACGTTACTGCAACGGCAGAGGACAACAGCATCTTGGTAGGCTGGACTGCTCCAGAGAGCTCTACAGAGGAAGTAACTGAGGATGTTGAGGCTTACGAAGAGTTTGACACTGGTGATCTGACAGAAGACAACTTGGATGAGCACTATGGCAACATTGGTGAGTGGACCGTATATGACGGTAACAGAGAGTTTGGTTATGGCTTCAACGGTATTACAGTTCCTCACTTGGGTGAGCCTAACGCTTGGTTGGTAATGAATCCTGCTTCAAGCCAGGTTTCTCAGGATCTCTCTGCAAACCATCCTGCACACAGCGGCAGCCAGTACTTCATCTCTACCTGCGTGGCTGAGTCAGAGCCTATCGCTGACACTGACCACTGGCTGATTTCTCCTGAATTGCCAGGTGTTGCACAGACTATCAGCTTCTACGCTTGTGTAATTACTGACCAGTATGGTAAAGAGACGTTTGAAGTCTTGGCTTCTAAAACTGACACTAACGTTGAAAGCTTCACACTGGTGAAGAAAGAGGAAACAGAAGCTACAGACTGGACAGAGTTCACAGCTGACCTGCCTGCAGGTACTAAGTACTTCGCAATCCGTCACACATCTAATGACATATTTGGATTGAAGATTGACGATATCACTTACACCGTAGGTGGTGGTGAGATTGACCACTTCAACATCTACCTTGACGGTGAGCTTGCTGCTACGGCTGCTGCCGATGCTGTAACCGCTACGCTTGAGGATGTTGCTGATGGTGAGCACACAGTTGCTGTATCAGTTGTTTATACCAGCGGTGCAGAGTCTAAGCCAGTTGAGGTTACAGTATCTGTAGCTACAGGTATCGACTCAATCACTGTGATCACACAGCCTGTTGATGTTTACTCACTCGATGGTAAGCTTGTTCGCAAGCAGACCACGACAGTAAGTGGCTTGAAGGGTGTTTATATCGTAAACGGCAAGAAGGTTATCCTTAAATAACATTCTTCCTTACTATAATCACGTGAGAGGGACGGCGTTAACCGCCCCTCTCTTTTTTAGAATAGCTCTATTTATATTGCAAAACATTTGGCTATTAATAGAAATTTTGCTATCTTTGCAACGTCAAACAAAAGAAACATTGACAAGAGTATGAAATACAGCGAACTGCATAGAAGATTTCGTAAGGCTGGCTACAAGTTTGACCATGCTGAGGGTAGCCACTATTTCTATGTCAAGGATGGTGTGCAAACCGAGCCTATCCCATATCATGGAGCGAAGGAAATACCGCAGCCGCTTGCAAATCACCTCATTAGGAAATATGGTGTTTAACGGACAACTCAAACAACATGGAAAAGATTATCATGAACATCAGTGCATCGAAAGATATGTTTGGTGCATTTTCGGAAAACTGCAGCGGGATATACGCATCAGGTGAAAGTATTGAAGCTACACAGGCTGATACTTACGAGGCTATTCGCCTCATAAAGAAGAATCTTCCTGAAGAACGATGGCCTGAACAAATAAAGGGGGACTTTGAGATTGAGTGGAAGTTTGATGTTCCGAGCTTTCTTGAATATTATAGCAGCTTTATGTCGCTGGCTGGTATGGAGAAACTAACGGGTGTAAATCAAAAACAGCTTTCCAACTATCTCAACCGTCGTGCTGTACCTCGCCGCAAACAGGCTGACCGTATAGTAACAGGCATACATAAGTTTGCCCATGAGCTTTTGAGCATTACGTTATAATAGAAATTTTTCGTATCTTTGCACCAAAATGCAGACTAAATGGCACCAGGTATACAGTTTGAAGTGGCTTTTATGGACGAGGCAAGCGAGTTTTTACGAACCCTTGCTGATGCGCCTCGGGACAAGATTTACTATAATCTTAAAAAAGCGGCAGGAGGATTTATTGATAGCGACTTGTTTAAGAAGTTGGACGGATCTGATGGTATTTGGGAGTTCCGTACTTTATACAATGGACTACAATACCGACTTTTGGCGTTCTGGGATGAGCAGGAGAAACGATTGGTTGTCGCCACTCATGGATTTATCAAGAAGACATGGAAAGTACCATCAAAAGAAATTGCACGTGCCGTTGCATTACGAAATAAGTATTACGAAACAAAATAGAATATAGTTATGGCAATGAAACTTCACACATTGGATGAGTTGATGGATAGGGACATTGGTCCAATAGGAACACCGAAGCGTGACGAGTTTGAACGCAAACTGGCTGATGAACTTTATGCCTATCATGTGGGCGAGGCTATCAAACAGGCGAGGCTTGCCCAGTCTTTGACACAGGAGGAACTGGGAGCGAGAATGGGTGTGCAAAAGGCACAGGTCTGTCGTATTGAAAAAGGTAAAAGTATAAGCATTGCTTCCATGATGCGTGCGTTCAAAGCTCTTGGCGTTCAGGTGGCTCTCGAAATGCAAGGTATCGGCAAGGTTGCATTATGATATTTAATAGAGTTTTTGAGCATTACGTTATAATATTTTCATGCTTTTGTGGAAACAAAACTGAAATTTAAATAGATATACAAATGAAAACAAATCGTGTTTTGACGACAGTTGCCGTCAGTATGTTGGCAATGATGGTTGTGGCAGCGCCACGCCAAAAGGCACAGATGAAAGAGGCGGCAACGAAAGCCATCAACGAGCAGCGAATGATGAAACGCATGGCTCCGCGACAGGCAGCAGAACTGAAGACACTGAAGACAGCAACGGGTTATGAGATTATGGGGTTTGAGAACGGCGGCTTTGCCGTGGTGTCTACAGACGACCTCGTGCCCGAAGTGCTCGGTGTGTCAATGTCGCCTTATTCAAAAGGTGAGAACACTAACTTCCAGTGGTGGCTCGATATGATTAACGGTGCTGTGGAGTATGCCGTTACCAACAATGTGGCATTAGCACCTATAGCTCCTAATCCAGGTAAGTATCCTACACAGGTAGGACCGTTGATGACAACGAAGTGGGACCAAGAAGGACCATATAACAATCTGTTGCCCAATGCCAGCGGTGGCGGACGTGTGTATACAGGTTGCGTGGCTACAGCATTGGCGCAGGTATTGAACTACTTCAAGGTGCCGGAGCATGGCATAGGACAGCGCACCATATATTATAAGGGAACGCCGGTAACGGCAAACTTCGAGGCTGACTATTATGACTGGGACAATATGCGCGACACCTATAACTACGGACAGTATAGCAATGCCGAGGCAAATGCTGTGGCTGTGCTGATGCGCGACTGCGGCGTAGCGTCTAATATGGACTACGGCGGCGCGGTGGAAGGAGGTAGCGGTGCCTACTCTACAGATGCTGCTGAAGGTATGCGCAAGTATTTTGGATTTACGGAGGCTGTGTGCTATGAGCGCGACAACTACTATGGCACAAAGTATTATAGCGATGAGGACTGGATGGATATGGTATTTAGAGCCCTCAGCGAGGACGGACCGATTTATTATGGCGGTGCCGACTCATATAATGGTGGTCACGCCTTTGTGCTGCATGGCTACGATGCCACGGGAAAAGTGTATGTGAACTGGGGCTGGAGCGGCGATGACGACGGCTACTATGACATTTCGCTTCTTAATCCTGGTTACTATAAGTTCAGCATTGGACAGGATATGATTATCGGTATCAAGGGCGAGCGTCGCGAACTGGTGGAGAAGGAAATAGAACTGGCAAATGCCGGCACATTGAGTACGCTCATTACTGACGAGGAAATGAACTATGTGGGTACGCTGAAACTAAGCGGAAACATTAATTCGAGCGACTTGCTCTTCCTGCGTAAGATGGCAGGTGTTGACGAGAATAACGAGCGTACGGACGGCTTCCTGAAAGATCTTGACCTGTCGGATGCTGCCATTGTAGAAGGTGGTAATCCGTATCTCATTGACGGCAGTCGCCGACTGACCACCACCAACGACGAATTGCCTGAACGTGCTTTCTATGGTTGCAGACAGTTGCAGACGCTGAAGCTGCCGGCAGGACTAAAGCACATCGGCGACGGTGCGTTTGCACTATGTTCGCAGTTGGGTGAAATTGAAATAGGGACACCAGCAGAAGATGCGGACTTTATTATTGACGATGACGGTATGGTGTGGAATGCTGCCGACGACAAAGACCTTATCTGCGTGCTGCCCAGTGCGAGTGGAGAGCTGACAATTCCTTCGGGTACGGAGACAATCCATAGCTATGCATTAGCAGGATGCAGTCGCCTGTCGAAAGTGGTGCTGCCGGCAACGCTGACTACTATTGGCCGCGAGGCTTTCCGCAATGCCTCGGCATTGCAGGAATTGCGCGTCAACTCAAAAGATGTGCCCACGCTTACTGGTAACGACGTATTTGCTGGTATGAGCACAACCTCTTGTGCGTTATATGTGCGCAGTGGTACGAAAAACAAGTTTGCCCAGGTGGCACAATGGAAGGACTTTATCAATGTAGTGGAGTTTGGCACCACCGTGAAAGTGCGCAATACCATACGCAACTATGGTGAGGAGAATCCTGAGTTTACCTATCAGATGATTGGCGACTATGTAGAAGGCAAGCCTGAAATAACCTGTGAGGCAACCCCGCTGTCGCCTGCCGGTCGTCATACTATTACCATCAGCCGTGGTACAATTACCGACGAGACTGTGGAATTTGAAGACGGTTATCTTGTGGTACAGAAAGTAAAAGCTGCTGCCACTGTGGAGAATGCCACACGCGAGGCAGGACAGCCTAATCCAGAGTTTACGCTTACATTCAGCGGATTAGTGAACGACGAGACTGTGCCTGTGTGGATTGAGGAGCCTGTGTTCACTGTTGATGCCGATGAGACATCGGAGCCGGGCGAATATCCAATTACTGTTACAGCCGTGGCTGAAAGCTATGAACTGACATTTGAGGCAGGTGTGCTTACCATAACCGAGGCAACTACAGGCGTTCACCTTACGACTGTGGACGATTTATCTGCAAAAAATGAGGTGTTTACCTTGGATGGTCGTCGCGTCAATGGCACAACGCTGTCTAAAGGTGTTTATATCAAGAACGGAAAGAAATATGTAGTGAAGTAACACTACGTTTCAGACAAACAAAAAGTAGCTTCGATAGTCACATCGAAGCTACTTTTTTTGCTTGAACTCCTTTTTTACTACGAGCAGGATATAAAGCAAGATAATAATTGTGTTTACTGCCATTGAAAGCCATATCGGCAATGTGCTGTTGTTGGCTGCATGAATGCCAACATAGAATATGGCGGCTACAACGACGTAGAGCGACATGGAACGCATGGGATAGGCAATAGGATAATAACGCTGCCCCACGAAATAGCTTGAGAGCATGGCGGTGGCATAGCCGGCAACACCAGCCCAGGCACAGGCGATATAGCCGTAGCGAGGCACGAAGATAATGTTTACCGCAATGAGCACGGCACAACCTGCACCCGAAAACCATGCACCCCAGATGGTCTTGTCGATGAGCTTGTACCAGAAAGAGAGGTTGAAGTATATGCCCATCATTATCTCTGCAACCATGACTATGGGCACTACGCGCAAGCCTTCCCAATAGTCGCGCCCTATCAAGTACCTTATTATATTTATATAGCCCATCACGCAGAGGAAGGCAAGAAGGGTGAAGATGACGAAGAACTTCATGGCTTTAGCGTATGTGTCACGATTGTCCTTGTCCTTGGATTTTCCGAACACAAAAGGCTCGTAGGCATAGCGGAAAGCCTGTGTTATCATTGCCATAATCATTGCTATCTTTGAGGCAGCACCGTATATGCCTAACTGCCCGTGTACATCGGCACCCTTGTAGACGTATGGAAAAAGTATCTTGTCAGCTGTCTGGTTGAGAATGCCGGCAATGCCGAGCACGAGTATCGGCAGTGAATACGGCAGCATGCGACGGATAAGTTGGCTGTCGAGCATAGGGCGCACCACGAACAACTCTTTGTAGAAGCAAAGCATGATGAACGCCGTGCAGCCAAGATTGATATAGAACACATAGCCCACGGGAGTAGCCTCGCCGCTAATCTGCGGATAGAACACAAAGAAAAATACATTGAGGGTGATGTTGAGAACAATGAACAGCATCTTGAGAGATGCAAACTTAATGGCACGCTTCTTGTAGCGCAGATATGAGAATGGTATGCACTGGAATGCGTCCATTGCCACGACGACAGCCATCGTCCAAACGTATTCGGGGTGGTCGGCATAGCCCATTGCCTGGGATATGGGAGAAATGAAGGCAACAACCACGGCAACGAAGAGCAACGAAGTGCACGCCACCATCGTGAGTATAGTGCCATAGACACGATGCGCATCCTCACCCTCCTTGTTGGCAAAGCGGAAGAAGGTGGTTTCCATGCCGTATGTGAGCAGCACCATAAGCAGCGCCGTATAGGCATAGACATTGGTAACGATGCCATAGCCGCCACTGGCTGCCGATATCTTCGTGGTGTAGATAGGTACGAGGAGATAATTTAGGAAGCGGCCTACAATGCTGCTCAATCCGTAGACGGCTGTATCTTTTGCAAGCGATTTAAGTGATGCCATTTCGTTGTCGTAGATTTATTGGAAAAACATGTAACATATAGCTATTGCCGCCAACACGCCGGCGAGGTCGGCAAGCAATCCGCAGGCAACGGCGTGGCGAGTGTGGCGTATGCCCACACTACCGAAGTAGACGGCAAGAATATAGAATGTTGTGTCGGTGCTACCCTGGAATATGCAACTCAATCTGCCGGCAAAGGAGTCTGCACCATATGTTGCCATTGCGTCCACCATCATGCCTCGTGCACCACTACCCGAAAGAGGTTTCATAAGTGCCGTGGGCAATGCTCCTATGAAGTCGGTATTGCCTCCGCAAGCCTCAACACACCACTTTATGCCTCCTATCAGCATATCCATAGCCCCCGATGCACGGAACACACCGATGCCCACGAGTATGGCAACAAGATAGGGTATGATGCGCACGGCAGTGGAAAAGCCTTCCTTTGCACCTTCTATGAAAGTGTCGTAAACATTTATCTTCTTGCGCACACCTGCACAGATGAATCCCACGATAATGCCCATAAGCAGTATGTTTGCCACGGTAGTGCTCACGATGTTCATCTGCTCCTTGTCGAGTTGACTGAAGCCCCATATTATTGCGGTAACGGCAAGGCACATGCCACCGAGGGTAAGCATTATAGTGCGGTTGAAGAGGTTTATGCGCTGATAGATGCTTGTTACCACAATGCCGGCAAGCGTGGAGAAAAACGTGGCAAGCAGCAACGGCACGAATATGTCGGTAGGCTGTGCCGCTCCCATCTGTGCCCTGTATACCATTATGCTCACAGGAATGAGCGTCAGTCCACTTGTGTTGAGCACAAGGAACATAATCATCGGATTGGTGGCGGTGTCTTTCCTGGGATTCAGTTCCTGCAACTGTTCCATTGCTCTCAGTCCCAATGGCGTGGCGGCGTTGTCGAGATTAAGCATGTTGGCAGCAATGTTCATGAATATGCTGCCCATAACGGGATGACCTTTCGGAATGTCGGGGAAAAGGCGCGTGAACACCGGCGACAGTATTCTTGCCAATACATTTACCACACCGCCGCGCTCACCTATCTTCATTATGCCGAGCCAGAGCGTAAGCACTCCCGTAAGTCCGAGAGAAATCTCAAACGCCGTCTTCGATGAAGAGAACGTTGAGTTCATCATTTCAGGGAACACGTCATAATCGCCCGTGAATGCAAGCTTTACGCATGCAACCACAAACGCTATGACAAAAAATGCCACCCATATATAGTTAAGTACCATTGGCTTGCCGTTTTTCTTGCTATGGTGAATAACAAACAATTATCGTGCAAAATTAAAACTTTTTTCTGATATTGACAAGCTATCTTATTTTTTTTTATTAACTTTGTCGCCAAAAATAAGATTGTACGCACAATGACAAAAAACAAATTCATGGTCGTATTGATGGCTACGGCGTTGATGGCAACAACAGCTTGTAGGACAACGGAAAATTACGATCCAGAAAATTATGAGGGAATTATGAGCGAAGCATTCCCCGTAAACAACGTTGACAAATCGCACAATTGGGTAACCTTTAGCGAATGTACAGCCAACATTGAGGTAAACATGGAGAACGGCAAATCGTACATGGTAAAGGTCTATGAAAACGATCCGACCGCAAACAATACGGGCACAGTAATGGTGCAAGGCATGGTGGAAAGCGGATCTGCACTAAAAGCGAATTTCTCGTATCCACAAACGGCAACGACTTTCTATGTAGCAATAGTGGACAACGGCACGACATACTTGCAATCTGTTACCGTAAAGAACGGTATGGTATCGGCAAACATAACTCCGGCAAGCCTGCAAAGCATGAAAAGTACTACAGCCACGATAGCCGATGAAGGGTTTGACATGGCGTATTGCTTTGAGGACTGTTTCCCAGAGCCAGGTGACTTTGACTATAACGACGCTGTATTAGGCGTAAAAATGAAAAAGACTGTCAATGCCAAACAGACAAAGATAGAACTGGAACCAAGCATACGTGCCGTGGGGTCGAACAAGTTGATGGCAGCAGCACTGCACATTGCAGGACTAAAGGAAGACGACATAGAAAGCGTGGAATGGAATGGTGCATTGTTTACCTACTACGCCTACGGAATGGGTAATTTTTATGATGAGGACAAGAACCTGATGTTCCCACAAAAGCAGCCAGAAAAGGGCTACGAGGTAACACGCTATCAAAATGACGACATATACATTCCCCTGACCAACGACCTGCACTATGCGATAAGCGGAGAAAAGACGAATAATTTTGGTATGGTGGATAGAATAAACTATAATACCATGCTGGAATCGCAGAAGCCAGAACCAACAGAAGGCGGTGAAGTAATTGTCATTGCAGATGACGTACCTGCCGTAACAGGAAATGTGGTGATAACGCTGAAAGAGGGCGTCGGTGATAAAAATATCACCTTCAAAGACTTGGATATGTTTATCATAGAAGAGTACAACGGCATCATTTGGGAGATACATACATATATATATAAGAAAAAGCTCGTGGCATTCCCTGATGGCTACTACGAAGACAATATCTATCCGTGGGCATTGGCTGTGCCAGGAAAAGGCTTCCGCTGGCCTGCAGAGGGAATGGAGATTGGCACTTACAAGACTTCTTCCGTGCTCGGAGGAGCTTATCAGGACATAAACCACTCATTCGGACAATGGGCAAGTGATAGGACTATTGCAAGAGACTGGTACAAATACCCCACAATGATTATGGTATACAACTAACAAAAGCAAAGAAAAGAGTTTCCATTATGGAAACTCTTTTCAGGAAAGTGGGCCATCTAGGGCTTGAACCTAGGACCTCCAGATTATGAGTCTGTTGCTCTAACCAACTGAGCTAAAAGCCCGCTTATAAACCAGTGTTATTGATTTACGGCTGCAAAGGTAATGCCTTTTTTTGAAATCTCCAAATGTTTTCACAAAAATATTGATTATTTTTCTAATTTATTGGCAAATTTAAGTTAGTAAACATATAAGTAAAAGCATATATTCATCTTTATGAAAACCATATATTTCGACGGCAACACATCACTTGAGCAACCTTGCATTGCCACCATAGGCTTCTTCGACGGGGTGCACCGAGGACACGCTTTCCTCTTGGAACAGTTGACGGAGCAAGCAAAGACAAGGGGGATTCTGTCGGTAGTAGTGACATTCGACAAGCATCCCAAACAAGTGCTTCGTCCTGACAATGTAACAAAGATGCTCAACACGCTCGACGAAAAGACCTTGGCTTTGTCGAAAACAGGTATTGACTTATGTGTTGTTGTTCCATTCACGGAGAGTCTTGCGCAGATGTCGGCATACGATTTTATGAAAGATGTACTCGGAAGGCTTTGCGCAAAAGTATTGCTTACAGGCTATGACAACCGTTTCGGACACAATCGCTCGGAAGGCTTCAACGAATATGTGGACTACGGCAGACAACTCGGTATTGAGGTTATACTTGCCAAGCAATATTTGCAGGATGGCAAGATAATAAACTCTTCGCTTATAAGAAAACTACTTGACGAAGGACAGGTGGAAGAGGCTGGCAAGTGTCTTGGCGCTCCTTACACAATGACAGGCAACGTTGTTGAAGGTTTCCACATTGGTCGTAGTATGCATTTCCCTACGGCAAATGTACAGATAGATGACATTAAGCTACTGCCACTGCGTGGGGTATATGCTGTGAAAGTGCGCCTCGACGGTACGATGGAGTATAAGCACGGAATGATGAATATTGGCAATCGCCCCACATTCTCCGGCTCGCAGACAACAGTAGAGGTACATATATTCAACTGCAACGAATACCTCTATGGCACGACTGTAACCATTGCTGTTTGCTGTCGCTTGCGCGACGAAATAAAGTTCGCAGATAAAGAGGATCTTGTGATGCAATTACATAAGGATGCCGAGGAAGCCGAGATTAAATTAGCCTTAAATTAGTTAAATTAGCTTAATTTAAGGAAGTGCTCGAATTTTCTTTTAAATAAAATATGTACCTTTGCAGTCCGATTATTAAGGGGAGAGGCTTAGAATCCCCACTGAGCGGCGTGTTAATAGCCGTGTCTTTGGCCAGGCATGGTGGTTAGTGAATCGTTGTTCGCGTGCTGTTCCAGCAGCACAAATATTTGGTGAAATAAAAAGAAATGTTTTTTAGTAGTAAAATTTAAAAGTAAAGATGAACACTTTAAGTTACAAGACTATTTCCATTAACAAGGAAACAGCAAAGAAGGAGTGGGTGGTTATCGATGCAACTGATCAGGTTGTAGGTCGTCTCTGCTCAAAAGTGGCTAAATTGCTTCGTGGCAAGTACAAGCCAACCTTCACCCCACATGTAGACTGTGGCGACAATGTTATTATTATCAATGCGTCTAAGGTTGTCTTCACTGGAAAGAAGGAGACAGAAAAGGTCTACACACGTTATACTGGTTACCCAGGTGGACAGCGTTTCAATACCCCGGCAGACCTCCGCAAGCGCGCAAACGGCGTTGAGAGGATTCTCCGTCACGCAGTAAAGGGTATGCTGCCAAAAGGTCCGCTCGGACGCAGCCTGATGAACAACCTCTATATCTATGAGGGTACAGAGCACAATCAGGAGGCACAGAAGCCAAAGACAATCGATATTAACCAGTATAAATAATAATAAGATATGGAAATGATTAATGCAGTTGGTCGCCGCAAGGAAGCAGTTGCTCGCGTATATGTAAAAGAGGGCACCGGCAAAATCACAATCAACAAGAAAGACTTGACGGAGTATTTCCCGTCGCCAATCCTGCAGTATGTAGTAAAGCAGCCTCTTGAACTGCTCGACGTTGCAGAGAAATATGATATAAAGGTAAATGTAAACGGTGGTGGTTTCACAGGTCAGAGCCAGGCTCTCCGTCTCGCCATTGCCCGCGCATTGGTAAAGATTAACGCAGAGGACAAGTCTGCACTGAAGAAGCAAGGCTTCATGACTCGCGACTCACGTGTTGTTGAGCGTAAGAAGCCAGGTCAGCCAAAGGCTCGTCGTCGCTTCCAGTTCAGCAAGCGTTAATATTACGCCTCGCAGTTTAGTATCTAAACCGGACAGACTCATAACGACTACTCTCCGGCTGGTTCTGAACATTTTGCCGCTGCTCCTGAAAAGGGCATGGGCACAAATCAACGAATTAAAAAGAAAGTAAACAACAAATTAAAACATTTAGAAAAATGGCAAGAACAAATTTTGACGCGCTTCTTCAGGCAGGTTGCCACTTCGGTCACCTCAAGCGCAAGTGGTGTCCTGCAATGGCACCATATATCTATACCGAGCGTAACGGTATTCACATCATCGACCTGCACAAGACTGTAGTAAAGATTGACGAGGCTGCAGATGCCTTGAAGCAGATTGCAAAGTCGGGCAAGAAAATCTTGTTCGTGGCTACTAAAAAACAGACAAAGGACGTTGTTGCCGACAAGGCAGCAAGCGTAAACATGCCATACGTAATAGAGCGCTGGCCAGGTGGTATGCTCACCAACTTCCCAACAATCCGCAAGGCTGTGAAGAAGATGGCTAACATCGACAAACTGATGAACGACGGTACATACAGCAACCTCTCTAAGCGTGAGTTGCTCCAGATTACACGTCAGCGTGCAAAGTTGGAGAAGAACCTCGGCTCTATCGCCGACCTTACCCGTCTCCCATCTGCACTTTTCGTAGTTGACGTTGTTAAGGAGGCAAACGCCGTTAAGGAGGCTCGCCGTCTTGGTATACCTGTGTTCGGTATCGTCGATACCAACAGCAACCCTAAGGATATTGACTTCGTAATCCCAGCAAACGACGACGCAAAGGACAGCATCGAGATTATCCTCAATGCTTGCTGCGGTGCTATTGCCGAGGGGCTCGAGGAGCGCAAGGTTGAGAAGGCAGACGAGACAGCCGCTGCTGCACAGGGCGACGAAAAGCGCGTTCGCAGGGCACGCAAGGATGAGCCAAAGGCTGAAGAGCAGGAGGCAGAATAAAACTAATGACTAACAATTAAAGAAAGGTTAAAAGAAATGGCAATTTCAATTGATGATATCAAGAAACTCCGCGCCATGACAGGTGCTGGTCTTGCTGACGTAAAGAAGGCTCTGACTGAGGCGGAGGGCGATTTTGACAAGGCAAAGGATTTGCTCCGCGAGCGTGGTCTTGCTATCGCTGCAAAGCGTTCAGACCGTGAGACATCCAACGGTTGTGTGCTCGTGAAGAAAGAAGGCACATTTGCCGCTATCCTCGCCTTGAAGTGCGAGACTGACTTTGTGGCTAACGGTGCTGACTTCATTGCACTTACACAGCGCATTCTCGATGCTGCTATTGCTGCAAAGGTTAAGACTCTCGAAGAGGTTAACGCACTCGTACTTGAGGATGGTCTGACAGCACAGGAGGCTGTTACACAGCGTTCTGGTATCACTGGTGAGAAGATGGAACTCGATGGCTACAACGTTCTCGAAGGCGACAACATCGAGGTTTACGACCACATGGGTAAGCACACTCTTTGCACAATGGTACAACTCAACAAGGACTTCGCAGAGATTGGCCACAAGGTAGCAATGCAGGTTGCTGCCATGAAGCCGGTAGCCCTCGACGAGGCTTCTGTTCCACAGGAAGTCAAGGACAACGAACTTCAGGTGGCTATCCAGAAGACCAAGGAAGAGCAGGTTTCAAAGGCTGTTGAGGTTGCTCTGAAGAAGGCTGGTCTCAATCCAAACCTCGTTGACAGCGAAGACCACATCGAGTCTAACATCAACAAGGGCTGGCTCACACGTGAGGAGGCTGACAAGGCTATCGCAATCAAGGAAGAGACTGCTGCTGCCAAGGCTGCAAACCTCAACGAGCAGATGATTCAGAACATCGCAAAGGGTCGTATGGCTAAGTTCTTCAAGGACAACTGCCTCGTGGCTCAAGAGTTCCAGTTCAACGAGAGCGGCGACAAGATTAGCGTTGCTGACTATCTCAAGAATGCTGACAAGGAACTTGCTATCGTTAACTACAAGCGTTTCACTCTCGCAGCAGAGTAATTGTCGACAACATCACGGCGTGGCAACATTCACGCCAATTCATAAAAACAAAGATTGGGAGTTGGGGCAATCCTTACTCCCAATTTTATTAAAACCATTTTCCTAAAAAGCCAAGACAAAAGATGAAGATATTTGCAGTAGGAATGAATTATCTCCTCCATAATGAGGAACTTGACGGTGCACAATACAGACCCGATACACCAGTGATATTCACAAAGGCAGACTCGTCGCTGCTGAAAGACAAGAAGCCTTTTTTCATTCCCGACGACCTCGGACGCATTGACTATGAAACCGAACTTGTAGTACGCATCTGCCGTCTTGGCAAAAGCATTCCGCAGCGATTTGCCCACAGGTATTACGATGCCGTAACCGTAGGAATCGACTTCACCGCAAGGGATTTGCAACGCAAGTTGCGTGACAACGGACAGCCTTGGGATCTCTGCAAGGGTTTCGACGGCGCTGCCACCATAGGCGAATGGATGCCGATAGAAAAGTTCCGTGACATTCAGGCAATCCATTTCCACCTCGACATCAATGGGCGCACTGTGCAGGAAGGCTGTTCAAGCGATATGCTCTTCAAGGTGGACGAGCTTATTGCCTACATCAGCAAATATTTCACCCTTAAAACCGGCGACCTCCTCTATACCGGCACTCCCGTAGGTGTAGGTCCTGTAAACATTGATGACCACCTTGAAGGCTATATCGAGGACTACAAAGTGTTGGAATTTAATTGCAAGTGACTCATTTCTCAACTAATTTCTTCAATGCTTTGAGTGTGTTAGCAGGTATTGGGGTAATGTTGTGTTGATGCTCAAACTGCTGGAGAGATTCAAAAGTCATTGGAATACGACTTTTTTTACGTTCCTTCGCCTCTTCCTTCGTTACGTATGCCCTGTCTGTAACAAATAATTCCAACCATAAGCGTATATGTTCGTTTTTATGGTTCTTATTGTCGTACCGGTCATAATCATCGTGAACTTGCAGCAACACAAAATCTTCCACATTGCATTTTCCCTCGTCCATATGAAACACAATATAGCGAGTAGACTTCTTGTTTGTAGTTGTTGTTTCCCGTTCCTCTAATCTCCTTTTTTGCTTCTTCGATCCATAACTCTCTATCCTAAGTTTAGAGTATACTTCGTTATCTATTGATATTCGGCGTTGATGGTTCATCTCGTCGTCCACCATGTATCCTATGTGTGTTCCATTATAGTCTATACGTTTTCGATTGGGTGACTCCTTTATCAATGAAAAATTTTTTGGTATGCCACCCTCTAAAGCAAGCGTGGTTGCAGAGGGATGCTCAAGTGTAGGCAGCTGAGAATGTTGGTTGATAATTTTGCCTAACATCGTGTCAAATAGGAACTTTAGTATACCCATTTGGGCTTTTGAAAAATGATAATATTTTGTAGACACTGTATTCTTTTCTATGTCATAGATATTATTGGTAATACCAGAACGATAGTATCCCAAGGTATCGTCAATCATACAAAAAAGACGGTAATATATCTGTGCATAGACGTACTCTTTCTTTTCGACTACAATCTCAGGCAGGTCATAGTCGTTCTCGTGCAAAGTGATAACCCCATTCGTTAGTTTACTGACAATGACCTCCTGTGGTTTGAAGGCTATATGAGTGATTTGAACTTTCTTTGCCCCTTTCACGTCGTCTATTACGCCTTGTAGATTAGTCGTCCCGATAAATTTACCATCATCGGCATTAGTCACACTGGCATAGGCTATAGGATTGCCCATGTCATCAACTGTCTGGATACTTTGTGCTATAACGTTTACTGTGGTTGTTAAAGCAATTAATGCCATCAATATAGCTCTCTTCATATTTATATCTTTCTTTAAGTTCACGGACAAAATTAATGAAAAAATAACAAACAGCCAAATTTTTATAGCTTATCAAGCAATAAAGTGATCAGAACAATGGTAAAAACAGAAAATTACATACATAATTTGAAATAAATATAATCTTTTAATAATTACTAAAATAGTTGCATGAAAGATTGTATTTCAAATAAATATTTGTAACTTTGTGCCAACTATAAAACTTTATCATTTCATGAAAGATACAAACAGGAACATAGCCATTGTATGCGGCGGCGACTCTTCGGAGCACGATGTGTCGCTGCGCTCGGCACAGGGATTATACTCTTTTTTCGATAAGGAACGCTATAATGTCTATATTGTGGACATAAAGCGCCACGACTGGCACGTGTGTCTTGACAACGGCGACACGGCACGCATAGACAAGAACGACTTTTCCTTTACATACGAGGGAAAGAAGGTGGTGTTTGACTATGCTTACATAACCATTCACGGAACACCGGGCGAGAACGGTGTGCTGCAAGGATATTTCGACCTGATAGAGTTGCCCTATTCCACAAGTGGCGTGCTTGTGGAGGCACTGACATTCGACAAGTTCGTGCTTAACAACTATCTGCGTGGATTCGGCGTGAGAGTGGCAGACAGTATGCTGATACGCTACGGCTACGAGGAACTTGTGAGCGACGACGAGATAGAGGAGCGCATAGGTATGCCGTGCTTCGTGAAGCCTGCAGCCGACGGTAGCAGCTTCGGTGTGAGCAAGGTGACGTGCAAGGATCAGCTTGCACCAGCCATACGCAAGGCAATGCTCGAAAGCCCTACGGTGATGGTGGAGAGCTACCTGAAGGGTGTGGAGATTTCGCAAGGATGCTACAAGACGAAGGAAAAGAACGTGGTGCTGCCTGCAACAGAGGTGGTGACGAAAAATGAATATTTCGACTACGATGCAAAATATAACGGACAGGTGGAGGAGATAACCCCTGCAAGGCTTGCGCCTGAAACGGCAGAGAGGGTGGCGAAGCTGACGAGCCACATCTACGACATCCTGCACTGCAACGGCATTATACGCGTGGACTACATAATAACGCAGGGCATAGGCAGCGACGGCAAGTCTTGCGACAAGATAAACATGTTGGAAGTGAACACCACGCCCGGTATGACCGTAACGAGTTTCATTCCGCAGCAGGTGCGTGCGGCAGGACTCGACATGACGGAGGTTTTGAGTGAGATAGTAGAAAACCAGTTTGATTGAAAAAGACTTGACTATGGATTTATCACAATTTGACGACATACGCCCATTCGAGCCTCACGAGTTGCCCGAGGCTTTTGACAGGCTGATAGCCGACGGACAGTTTCGCGCGGTATTGGCAGCCATCTATCCCGGTGTGCCGGTGGAGGCAATAGCCCAAAAGATGAGGCAGTGCAAGACAAACCTTGAATTCCAGAAAGCCTTTTGCTACGACTTCCTCAAAAACCTTTTGGCAAAGGCAAGCAAAGGCTGCGATATGGATGTGAGCGCAGTGGACACCACAAAATGCTACACCTTCGTGAGCAACCACCGCGACATTGTGCTCGACTCTGCGCTGCTCGATGTTATGCTTATTGACAACGGTTTTGCCACCGACTGCGAGATAGCCATTGGCGACAACCTGCTTGCAGCACCGTGGATTAAGGACTTGGTGAGGGTGAACAAGTCGTTCATTGTATTGCGCTCGGCTGGTATTCGTGAGATGCTCGCCAACAGCAAGAGAATGTCGGAATATATGCACGTTGTGATAAACCAGAAGAACGATAACGTGTGGATAGCCCAGCGAGAGGGAAGGGCAAAGGATAGCGACGACCGCACGCAGTCGTCGATACTGAAGATGATGGCGATGGGCGGCGAAGGCTCGGTGACGGAGCGGCTGAAGCAGTTGCACATAGTGCCTCTCGCAATATCCTACGAGTTCGACCCTTGCGACTGGTTGAAGGCACAGGAGTTCCAGTTGAAGCGCGACATAGAGGGATGGAAGAAGTCGAAGGCCGACGACCTGCTGTCGATGAAGACCGGCATTATGGGCTACAAAGGCAGGATTCACTACCACTGCGCCCCCTGCATTGACGAATGGTTAGACACGGTGGCTGATGCCCCAAAGGGCGAAATCTTCGAATTGGCAGCCAAACACATAGACAAGGAAATACACAAGAACTACCGCCTGTACGCCAACAACTACATAGCGCTTGACAAGCTGAACGGCGACAATGCCAATGCCGACAAATATACGGCAGAGGAGAAGGCGGTGTTTGAGAAATACCTGGCAGGACAACTTGCCAAGATACAATTAGAGAACAAGGACGACGAGTTCCTGATGAACAAAATGCTTTTGATGTATGCAAACCCAGCAAAGAACCAACTTGCAGCCCTTCAAGGCTAAACACATGGTGACGGGCATCCTTGCCTTGTTGCTGATTTCACTCGTTGCCGTGTCGTGCGAACAAGACGCATACGACAAGGGTGAGGGGGCGTTTTCATATACGCAGGCTGACTTCTGCGAGGCTTATACCAACAGCAACGGAGTGGTGGAATATGTAGTTACCGACGATGACGAGCAACTGCGCCTTGCCACGCCTTTCACGGCAAAGAGTATGGCAACACCAGACAGCGTGTATCGCACCATACTATATTATAATAAGGTGAAGCAGGGCAGTGCCGAACTTGTAAATATAGGTCTCGTGCCCGTAGTGGGCGTGGCATCTGCCGACAAGTTTGAGAATTTGCGCACCGACCCTATAAAGCTGGAAAGTACGTGGATGAGCAAGAACGGGAAATATCTTAATCTCGCCATCTGGCTGAAGACAGGCACGATGAATGAGAGCGCAGAGAAGCAATCGCTTGGAATGGTGTGTACAGACACCCTGCACAACGACAACGGCACGACCACACTGCGACTGCGACTGCACCACGGACAGGGCGACGTACCAGAATATTACTCTACGAAGTACTACCTGTCGATACCTGCCTCGGAGATATTGGCAGACAGCATATACCTATCCGTTAACACCTACGACGGCGACACGGAGAAGCGACTGCGCATAAAATAGTAACAATATAAAATTTGTCTACGATGGGAAAGAAAAAAGGCGGCAAGAAAATGGGCAAGAAAGACGTGGCAGCACTGCTGTGGACGTTTTTCAAGGATAATCCTAACCAGGTGTTCGGCTTCAAGGATATATTCCGCAAGCTGAAGTTCGACACCCATCCTATGAAGATGCTTGCCATAAACATAATGGAGGAAATGGCGTGGGATGACTTTCTCACGAAGGTTGACAACACCCATTACAGGCTGAACACGAAGATACAGACACAGGAGGGATTGTTTCGTCGCAAGGCAAACGGAAAGAACAGTTTCATTCCCGATGACGGCACGCTGCCGGTGTTCGTAGCCGAGCGCAACTCGATGTGCGCCCTCGACGGCGACCGTGTGCAGGTGATGTTCACCGCCCGTCGTCGGCAACATATCAAAGAGGCTGTTGTGGTCTCTATCCTCAAACGTGCCAAGGACACCTTCGTGGGCGTGTTGAAAATGTCGGATGACTTTGCTTTCCTGAAAACCCAAGACCACTTGCTCAACCACGACATTATCATACCCCGTCGTATGCTGAAAGGCTGCAAGGAGGATGAAAAGGCCGTGGTGCGCATAGTGAAGTGGGCGGACAACGAGCACAAGTATATGATTGGCGAGATAGTGGATGTGTTAGGCAAGCAAGGCGACAACGACGTGGAGATGAACTCCATTCTCGTGCAGTACGGACTGCCATACACCTATCCAGAGGCAGTGGAGAAAGCCGCAGACAAGATTCCGTCGGAGATTTCGGAAAAGGATATCGCCGAGCGAGAGGATTTCCGCGACGTGTTCACCTGCACCATCGACCCACACGATGCAAAGGACTTTGACGATGCACTCTCAATACGCAAGCTTGACGGATTGTGGGAAGTGGGAGTACACATTGCCGACGTGAGCCACTATGTGAAGGAAGGCAGCGTAATAGACAAGGAGGCGTTTAAGCGTGCCACGAGCGTATATCTCGTAGACCGCACAATACCGATGCTTCCCGAACGCCTTTGCAACTTTATCTGTTCGCTGCGCCCCAATGAAGAAAAACTGGCATACAGCGTTATCTTCAATATGAACGATAATGCCGAGGTGAAAAGTTGGCGATTAGTACACACCGTGATAAAGAGCGACCGCCGCTATGCATACGAGGAGGTGCAGAAGATTCTTGAAGACAACGGAGTGGTGGACGGCACTGGTGAGCCGGCACCCGAAGCACCAACAGAAGGATACAAGGGCGAGAACGCCGCAATGCTGATACAACTCGACAAGTTGGCAAAGCTGCTGCGCAAGGCACGCTTTAACAATGGCGCGGTGAAGTTTGACCGTGAGGAACTGCACTTTGATGTAGATGAACAGGGAGTGCCCACACGTTGCTATTTCAAGGTGCAGAAAGATGCAAACAAACTTATCGAGGAGTTTATGCTGCTTGCCAACCGCACTGTGGCAGAGAGCATAGGCAGGGTGAAAAAGGGGCAGAAGGCAAAGACATTGCCTTATCGAGTGCACGATGTGCCCGACCCGACGAAGTTGGAGAACTTGCGCGAGTTTGTTGTCAAGTTTGGTTACAAGATGAAATCCACAGGTACTAAGGGTGCAATATCACGCAGCCTCAACGCGCTTATGGAGGAATGTAACGGTCAAAAGGAGCAAAAACTGATAGAGACAGTGGCACTGCGTGCTATGACGAAGGCAAAGTACAGCGTGAGCAATATAGGGCACTACGGACTGGCTTTCGACTATTACACGCACTTCACGTCGCCCATTCGCCGCTATCCCGACACTATGGTACACCGCTTGCTGACAAAATATCAGGAAGGAGCAAAGTCGGCAAACAAGGATTACTATGAGGAACTTTGCAAGCATTGCAGCGAGATGGAGATAGTGGCGCAGAATGCCGAGCGCGACTCCATTAAATATAAGATGGTGGAGTTTATGGCTGACAAGATTGGCAAGGTGTACGACGGACATATCAGCGGAATACAGAGCTATGGCATTTTCGTGGAGATTGATGAAAACCACTGCGAGGGTCTGGTGTCGTTGAGCGACCTCGACGGCGACTACTACGACTATGATGAGAAGAACTACTGCCTTGTTGGGCGGCATCACCGCCACACCTATCAACTTGGCGACGCGATAAAGATACAAGTGGCAAGCGCAAACCTTGAAAAGAAGCAACTCGACTTTGTGCTTGCCGACTGACGGCTGATATATTAATAATGTAAGAACAACAAATACCAATAACTTAAAAACAATAAATCAAAATGAAAAAAGACGGTAAATATTGCGGTGTTGTCGTGCCTATGGTAACACCGGTGACAAGCGACGGGAAAATAGATGTTGAGGCAGTAGCCCGCATAGTTAAGACTTTTGTAGACGCAAACGTGTCGCCACTGCTTATGGGCACAACTGGCGAAGGCAACTCCGTTTCATCGGAGTTAGGACACGTGCTCGTGGAGGCTACGGTAAAAGCCGCAGAAGGCAAGGTTACGGTATATGCCGGACTTACAGGTACTTGCATTGACGAGCAGGTGCGCCAGGCAAAGGACTATACAGCCCTCGGCGCAGACGTGATAGTGGCAACACTGCCAAGTTACTATGCCCTTACCGATGAGCAGATGGTTGACTATTACACATACATCGCAGACAACTGCCCACTGCCGTTTATGCTCTACAACATAAAGGCTACCACGCACATGAGCATTCCTGTGGAGGTTATTAAGAAGTTGAGCGAGCACCCCAACATCGTTGGCTTGAAAGACTCTGAGCGTGACCTCGAGCGTATGGACCAGTGTGTAGAGATAGCAAAGAACAATCCAAGTTTCGCATATTTCTGCGGCTGGGCAGCACAGTCGGCTCACTGCATCGAGATTGGCGGTGACGGTTTTGTGCCTTCAACAGGTAACTTTGTTCCGGGAATGTTCGCAGAACTCTACGATGCCGCTGTTGCCGGCGATATGGAGACAGCCAACCGCCTACAGGCAGAGACTGACGAGATAGCAAAGGTATATCAGGCTGGTCGTCTGCTCGGACAGAGCCTTACGGCACTTAAGGTGATGATGCACACTCGCGGACTTTGCTCTCCGGAAATGCTGCGTCCGCTCACACGCCTGCCGTTGGAAGAGGAAAAGGCTATTGCAGCAAAGGCTATGGAAATAAAGAATAAGTAGTTCTTTAAATCCCCAATTAACAACTAAACACTAATAACTAATAACTAAACACTAAAAATGATTCACTGGATAGATTACACGATAGTGGCTCTCTCCGTCGTGCTTGCCGTGGGTATGGGTGTATTCTTTGCTCATAAGCAGAAAGACACGAGCCAATATTTCTCTGGTGGCGGTAAAGTGCCGGCTTGGGCTGTGGGTATGTCGATATTCGCTACACTTATAAGTAGCGTTACCTTCCTTGCCTACCCTGGTGCGGCATACGGAGGCAACTGGATTCTGCTCGTGCAGGGTCTTATGGTGCCGGTGGTGCTGCTTGCAATGATAGGCGTTATTGTGCCGTTGTTCCGCCACATAATAAAATTAAGTACATACGAGTATTTTGAACGCCGCTTCGGCTTCTTTGCCCGTATATATAGTTCCGTGGCGTTCTCCTTAGGGCATTTCTCAAAGATGGGTACGGTGTTCTTCCTCGTAGCCCTTGCCCTCAACCAGTTTATGGGCATCGACGTTAGTACCATCATCGTGGTGCTTGGCGTTGCCATAATTCTCCTTACGTTGCTTGGCGGTATGGAGGCGATAATATGGATGGACGTTGTTCAGGGCTTTATGCTCATTGGCGGCGGTCTCATCTGCTTGTGCATGCTCCTTTTCCTTCCCGAAGGAGGACCTGCGCAGGTGCTCGACGTTGCCTTTGCGAACAACAAGATTGATGTTGGTCCGTACGACTGGGACCTTTGCGAACTCACGTTCCTTGTTATGGCACTCAATGGTATCTTCTATGCCGTGCAGAAGTATGGTACTGACCAGACCATTGTGCAGCGCTATCTTGCAGCCAAGGACGACAAGAGCGCAAAGAAAGCCGCTTATATCGGCGTGCTTCTCAGTGTGCCCATCTGGACTATGTTCATGTTCATAGGTACAGGACTTTTCGTGTTCTATCAGGTTACGGGTAATCCATTGCCCGATGGAATCAAGGCAGACGAGGTGTTCCCATATTTCATTTCCACGCAGTTGCCTGTTGGTGTGAAGGGTCTGATTATCTCCGCAGTGGCAGCCGCAGCCATTTCGAGTCTCGACAGCGATATGAACTGCCTTTCTGCCATTTGCGTGCAGGACTATTATGTTCGCTTCAAGCCAAACAGCACCGACAAACAGCGTTTGCGTTTCGGCAGATGGATAGTTGTCCTTTCTGGTATTGCATCCGTAGGTATTGCCCTGCTCTATGTCAGCTGGGGAGGCGAGGGAGTGCTCGGTGCGGTGTTCGGGCTATATGCCATATTCTCCGCAGGTATAGTGGGCATCTTCCTGCTCGGTCTTTTCAGTCGTCGTGCCAACAAGCAAGGCTTGTATATCGGTATTGCCGTAGCTGTAATCTATACAGCATACGCCGTGCTTACATCAAGCAAGTTCGACTTTGGCAACGGCAAGGAGCTGCTTCTCGACCTTGGCGACTGGAACTTTACTCATCATAAGTATATGCTTGGTGTATATAGCCACCTGATAGTCCTCGTCGTAGGCTATGTTGCAAGTTTCTTTTTCAAGACCCCTCTTGCCGACAAGGAATTAACCATTTGGGGCTATATTGAGAGTAAGAAACACAAAGCGTGAATTATGAGATTTATAAAGTTATTATTGTGTGTGGCTTTTTGCTTAGGTGTAACAAAGCTTTATGCACAAAAGGAGTTTGACAGAATGTCATGGTCAAAAGTAGCATTGAGGATGCCTGCGGAATGGTATGCAAGTGACCAGGCTGCAGCAATTGCCGAGACTGTGATGGCATATCAGACGGAGATAGGCGGATGGCCGAAGAACATCGGTTTTCATAGACTGAAGTGGAAAGAAGGAGATAAAATTACTGATGCAGGCTCAACCTTCGATAACGATGCTACGACGACGGAGATGCGTTTCTTGGCTAAAATGTACGAAAGCAGGAAGGACGAGAAATACAAGGATGCTTTTATGAAGGCATTCAACTACATTTTGAAGGCACAGTATGCCAATGGCGGTTGGCCGCAGTTCTATCCTCCACGGACAGATAATGGCGTGATGTATTCTGACTGTATTACCTTCAATGACAATGCCTATGTGAACGTGATGGAATTGTTGAAGGACATTTTCAATGATGCACCTTGTTTCAAGGCGTTGAGTCTTAATGACGAGGTAAAGGCAAAGGCTCGACAGGCATTTGACAGGGGCGTACAATGTATATTGGATATGCAAATAAGGGTGAACGGAGAACGCACGGTGTGGTGTGCGCAGCATCACCAAGAGACGCTTGCACCAGCCAAGGCACGTTCCTATGAGTTGGAGTCGTTCAGTGGTGGTGAATCGGTTGGCGTTGTGTTCCTGCTGATGTCGTTGCCAAATCCGTCGGAAGATGTTGTGGCAGCGGTGAAGGGTGCTGTGAAATGGTTTGAAGGGCACAAGATAGAAGGCATTAAGGTTGAACGTTTCAAGAATGAAGACGGTGACCCTGATGCTCGTGTCGTTCCGTCAGCAGGCTCTGTTATTTGGGCACGATTCTATGACCTTGACACCGAAAAGCCTTTCTTCTGCGACAGGGATGGTATAAAGAAAAACACCTTGCAGGAAATCGGTCGTGAGCGTCGTGGCGGCTATGGTTGGTATACAACCGCGCCGGCACAGTTGTTGGAGGCTTATCCTGAATGGGCTGAAAAGAACGGTGTTGCCTTATAGCTTTTTAGTGATTAGTGTTCAGTGTTTAGTGATTAGTTGTCAGTGTTCCGTTGTCTGTGTCCAGATGCAGTTAGCTAATAACTAAACACTGAACACTAATCACTTATAACTAACTATTCTCGATGCCCATCGCTTGCCGTTTCGATGCCTCTTGAATGCCGTTTCGATGCCCGTTGAAGCTGGCTTCGATTGTCGACGGAGCGGCAAGCGGCGGTTAGGCATTAAACATCGCTTAATGTGAAAATGCAACATTGTAACATTGCAACATTGTAACATTAAGCATTTTCGACTATGCAAAGAAAGCTCGCATCCTAATAAGTTATTATAATATATAATATATATATATTATAATAAAATTAATATACTATAAATCCGTAAGCAATTATCACCCTTTTCCTTTCAATTTTCAGCCTCAACAAAATGGAAATTCCTTAATGTTACAATGTTGCAATGTTACAAAGTTACAAAATTCAGTTAAAGGTGGGTAAAGTGGTGTTGGTTGGTAAAATGGTTTTTCTAAAAACTTAACAGCAGTGATTTTGTTGTTTCAGATTTTTTTTGTAACTTTGTAGGCGGAAAGAAAAACAGCCCAATACACTCAGAAATTAACAAGTATGGATTTTGATTCGTTAGTAGGTCATATTAGTTTTGTGCATAATGCGCTTCAAGCACAAGCTGCCCACGCAGTCAACCTGTCGCTTACCGCACGCAATTGGCTTGTTGGCTGCTATATTGTGGAGTTTGAGCAGAACGGTGAAGATCGTGCAAAGTATGGAGACAAACTTATTAACAGATTGGCAGAAAGATTGAATTGTCGTGGTATGGAGCCACGCAGACTTCGCGAATACAGACAGGTATATTTGGTTTATCCTTCTTTGGGGTATGAGGTTGAAAACTTTATCCAAAGCAATAACGTTCAGGCACAAAGCATTGGCAAGCCTTCAATTTGGCGGACGCTGTCCGCCAAATTACAAGCGCCTGAAAATCAAGGAAATGAAATTTGGCAGACAATGTCCGCCAAATTAGAGGAATGGGCAACACCGCCAACTAAACTCTTCAATCGTCTCAATTTCTCGTCATTACTTTATCTGACAAATATAGAAGACCCTTTGAAACGTGCTTTTTACGAGCAAGAGGCTATTCGTGGTTGTTGGACTGTGAGGGAACTCGACCGTCAGGTGTCATCACTTTATTTTGAACGAATGGGATTGTCTAAAGACAAGTTGGCAATGCAGAAACTGACTATGAAGGATTCACAACAACTTTCGCCACGGGATATTCTTCATAATCCTGTTACGCTCGAATTCCTTGGTTTGCAGTCGCAAGATGTTTTCACGGAAACAAAGCTGGAAACGGCAATACTCAACCACATGCAACAATTTCTTTTGGAAATGGGGCGAGGTTTCTGCTTTGAGGCACGCCAGAAGCGCATTCTTGTTGACAATGACTATTTTAAGGCAGACCTTATCTTCTATCATCGCATTCTGAAATGCCATGTCGTTGTAGATTTGAAGATAGACCGTTTCCGTCATGAATATGCCTCACAATTAAATCTATACCTAAACTACTATAAGCACGAGGTTATGCAAGAAGATGACAATCCGCCTATTGGCATTCTGCTGTGTACCGACTATGGCGAGACCACTGTACGATATGCAACAGAAGGATTGTCTGAAAACTTGTTTGTAAGCAAATATCGCTTGCAACTGCCGTCTGAAGAAGAAATAAGGAACTATCTAATAGAGAACATCTCGGAAGAGGATTTTAAGGAGAAGGAATAAAAAATAAGGCACAAAAAAGAATATAAGATGATACCCAGTTTTTATGAAATAATATTACCATTTTTGCAATACCTGAGTGATGGTAAAGAACATACCTTAAAAGAATGTACAGAGGCTGTAAGTGACTACTTCAATCTTACACAAGAAGAAAGAAATAGAAGATATTCAGGTGGTCATATAACAATACAAAATAGGACAGGATGGGTAAAAACTCACTTATCACGCGCCGGTCTTATCGATAATAAAAAAAGGAATTCATACATTATTACCAAACAGGGTATCGATTTGCTTGCAACCAATCCTAAAAAGATTGACGGAAAAATTCTTATGCAATATCCTGCCTATGTTGAATACATCAATACAAGCAGAAAGAAACGTATAAGTAAAAACGATAGTAAATCTGATGAAATAAGCGAGAATACACAGAACGACCCAACACCTCCCCAAAAGAAAACCCTGTCATATTCGAAAGACGATTTCTTGAGTGAGGTGTATATTGATGAAGGCGATTACGACAGACTGCACAATCTGCTTCTTTGCAAAAAGAATGTTATTCTGCAAGGTGCGCCGGGTGTTGGCAAGACTTTTTCTGCAATGCGGCTGGCATACTCCATGATGGGAGAAAAAGATGACAGCAGGGTGGAAATGGTGCAATTCCACCAAAACTATACTTACGAGGATTTTATTATGGGCTACAAGCCGACCGACAACGGAGGATTCGTAATCAAGGAGGGCGTGTTTTACAAGTTCTGCAAGAAGGCTGCCGCAGACGCAGAAAGGGATTATTTCTTTATTATTGATGAAATAAACCGTGGCAATCTGAGTAAGATATTCGGTGAACTGCTGATGCTGATTGAAAAAGGCTATCGCAACAAGCATATAAAATTAGCATACAACGACGATTTGTTCCATGTGCCTGACAATATATACATAATAGGCATGATGAACACAGCCGACAGGAGCCTTGCCATGATTGACTATGCATTGCGCCGCCGTTTCAGTTTCTTTGAGATGCGCCCAGGCTTTGATTCAAAAGGTTTCAAGAACTATCAAAAGAGTTTGGGCAATGAGAAGTTTGACAAAGTCATAGAGGCTGTAACACATTTGAACGAGACTATCGTGAAAGACGACTCTCTCGGAGCGGGATTTTGCATTGGTCATAGTTATTTCTGTGAGCAGACGATTTGTGATGAAAAGTGGCTGCAGAATGTTGTGGAGTTTGACATAATTCCGATGCTCCGCGAGTATTGGTTTGACAATGACAAGAAATTCAAGGAAGAAGCAGACAAATTGATTAAACTGGCTCAATGACAAACGACAAGGGCATACTTATCCGCAACGTTTACTATATGCTTGCCTATGCTTTCCAAGACCTTAGGCAAAACAACTATGCTGAGATTGCCGGCGAAGACTTTGAAGAGATACACGACTTGTTTGCCGAAATACTGATACGTGGCATCTCTTTTCAGCTGAAACAAGGACTGCACCGTGAATATATCCCCCATAAGGAATGTATGGCAACACTGCGTGGAAAATTGAACGTAAACGAGACCATTAAGCAGAAAATGAGGCACTCAAACCGACTGGCTTGCGGATATGATGAACTTTCGGAAAACAATCTGTTTAATCAAGTGTTAGCATCAACAATTTCTGTCTTGTTAAAACATTCATCAGTGAAGAAAGAGAAAAAAGCGGAAATGAGACGCTTAATGCTTTTCTTCTCGGGGGTGGACGCAATAGATGTGCGGACTGTTCAGTGGAATATGCTGCGCTTTGACCGCAACTGTAAAAACTATCGTATGTTGCTGTATATCTGCTATTTCATAACAGACGGTATGTTGCTGACAACAGAAAGCGGACAGTACAAGATGCGTGAGTTTTCCGACGACCACATGAACAGGCTTTTTGAGCGTTTCGTATTGGAATATTACAGGAGGCATCACCCTAAAACGAATGCCCGGGCAGCTCAGATAGACTGGAATATAGATGAAGAAAACTCTTCTGCGAACATACTGCCCATTATGCAGACCGATATTCTTTTAACCCTTAAGGACAGGACACTTATTATCGACACAAAGTATTATGGCAGCGCTATGCAATACCAATTTGACAAAGCCAAGATACATTCGGATAATTTATATCAGATTTATGCCTATGTCAACAATTATGACAAGGGGCATACTGGTAAGGTTGACGGAATGCTGTTGTATGCCAAAACCCAGGAGGAAATAACGCCAGACGGTCAAATGCAAACAGCAGATGGGAATATGATATATTTCAAGTCATTGGATTTATGCCAGGATTTCAAGGAAATAAGCAGACAATTAGACGAACTCATAGAAGTGTAAAGATAAGGAGATATGGAAAAGGAAGATAAGCAAGAGATAAAAGGATTAACTTTGAAAATGGTAAAGAACGCATAGTGAAAAAACGTAAATAACGAAAATGTAACATTGTAACAATGTAACATTGTAACATTAAGGAATTTCGATATGGAATTGACACATAGTCTTATAATCCCATTTTGCCCCACACATAGCCGCAAACGGCGGCGAGAAGAATGATGAATATCGGCGAAACGCCGAGCGCCCAGATAGCAAGGGCGCAGATAACAGGAATCCAAATAGTGCGCCGGTTAATGCCGGCGCTCTTTGCAAGGTTAAATGTTGGCACGGCAATGAGGGCTACCACGGCAGGGCGTATGCCACGAAAGATGGCCTGCACGGCGTGATTGTCGCTGAAGGCGTGGAAGAACATTGCTATGAGGAGGATAATGAGAAAAGAGGGTAGGGCAGTGCCTAATGTGGTGCAAATGGCGCCACGGGTCTTGTTGAGTTTATAGCCTATGAATGTGCTGATGTTTATGGCGAACACTCCCGGACAACTCTGTGCAATGGCTATGAGGTCGAGCATCTCCTCCCGGCTCACCCAGCGGTGACGCTCCACCACCTCTTTCTGTATCAAAGGAATCATGGCATATCCACCACCAATGGTGAATATGCCAATCTTAAAGAATGTCTTGAAACTTTCCCAGTATTGCTGCTTATAGCCCATAGTTCTCAATCCACTTGCGTGCGTTGACGAATGCCTCTACCCATGGGGTAATCTCGTCGTTGCGGCGGTTGGCTGGATACCAGGCACACTGCCATGGGAAGATGGCACGCTCCAAGTGGGGCATCATTGCAAGGTGGCGACCGTCTGCCGAGCAGAGTCCTGCAACGTCGTAGGCAGAGCCGTTAGGGTTGGCAGGATAGCCGTGGTAGTTGTATTTAGCAACCACATTGTATGTACTTTCAGCCTCGGGCAGATGGAACTTACCCTCTCCGTGAGCTACCCACAAACCGAGTTTGTTGCCGCTCAACGAGCCGAACATCACACTGTTGTTCTCTGGAATGGTAAGCGACACGAACTCACTCTCAAACTTATGCGAGTCGTTGTGCAGCATCTTTGCCCCCTTTGCGCCTGTGAGTCCGAGTTCTACCATCAGTTGGCAACCGTTGCAGATACCAAGTGAAAGAGTGTCCTTGCGCGCATAGAACTTGTCAAGAGCCTCTTTTGCCTTCGGGTTGAAGAGGAATGCGCCTGCCCAACCTTTTGCAGAGCCGAGTACATCTGAATTAGAGAAGCCTCCGCAGAACACAATCATATTGATATCTTCCAGTGTCTCGCGTCCGCTGATGAGGTCGGTCATCATAACGTCCTTCACGTCGAAGCCAGCCAGATAGAGTGAGTATGCCATTTCGCGCTCGCCGTTTGTTCCCTTCTCGCGGATAATGGCAGCCTTTGGCAGCTTGGACGATTTGCGCAGACTGTTGTCTACCGGCAAGCCGTATTGTGATAGCTTACCCTTGAAGCCGGCATTGAATTTCATTTCGAGCGGCTGGTTCTTGTAGTTCTTATAACGTTCTGCGGCACAGCCGTTGAAGCTTTGTTTAGTATCGAGTTTGTATGATGTGCTGTACCATACATCGCGCAGATGGTCGATGTCGAACGATGTTTCGGTGTCGTTATACTTCACTGTTATGCTGCGGCTGTTGGGCACGGAGTAGCCTATCTTTGCGTAGCCTATGCCGAGGTCTTCCATAAACTTGGCAAACTCTTGCTTGTATTCGTCGCTAACCTCTATAATCACACCTGGGTTTTCGGCAAAGAGTGTCTTTACCACGTCGCCGTCCTTGCAGATGTTGTGGAGGTTGATGTTCATACCGCCCTCACGATTGGCAAAGCACATTTCGAGCAAGCAGGTGATGAGACCTCCTGCCGATATGTCGTGTCCTGCCATAATCCAGCCCTTGCCAATCATCTCCTGCACTGCCATGAAGCAGTCGGCAAAGTATTCGGGATTGGTAACGGTGGGTACATCGTCGCCAATCTTGCCAAGGCTTTGCGCAAAGGCACTGCCGCCGAGGCGCTGCTCGTCGAAGGAGAAGTCGATGTGATAGATTGAGGCATTCTTGTTGTTTACCAATACGGGCGAAACAACTTTCCTCACGTCGCTTACCTCGCCGCCTGCACTTACAATCACCGTTCCCGGAGAGATTATCTTTTCGCCGTTGGGATATTGCTGGCTCAATGAAAGCGAGTCCTTGCCGGTAGGCACGTTGATGTGCAGACTGCAACAGAAATCGCTCAGCGCACGCACTGCGGAGTAGAGGCGTGCATCCTCGCCCTTTTGCGAGCGACAGGGCCACATCCAGTTTGCCGACAGGCTGATGCTGTCCATGCCATCTGTCAATGGTGCCCATACAAGGTTTGTAAGCGACTCGGCAACAGATAGCACCGAGCCTGCTTCGGGATTGGCAAGACCTGCCTGCGGAGCATGTCCTATGGCAGTGGCTATGCCTTGCTTGCCGCGATAGTCGAGTGCCACAACACCGCAGTCGCTCAATGGCAGTTGTATTTCGCCCTGACACTGCTGGCGTGCTATCTTACCCGTTACGGAGCGGTCAACCTTGTTCGTAAGCCAGTCCTTGCAGGCAACAGCTTCAAGTTGCAGCACACGCTCTACATATTCGTTTATCTTGTTTTGTGAATACTCTACGTCCTTATAGTGACGCTCCACGGTTTCGTCGGTCATCACGGTCTTGGGAGAATGACCAAACATCTGAGCCACATCGAGGTCGAACGGACGAATGCCGTCGCCCTGCTCAAATGAGAAGTGGGCATCACCCGTTGTCTCACCTACTACATATAGCGGGGCACGCTCACGCTCTGCTATCTTGCGCACTCGCTCGATGTGCTGCTCGTCTATGAGCAGTCCCATGCGCTCCTGACTCTCGTTGGCTATTATCTCCTTTGAACTTAATGTCTTGTCGCCTATGGGCAGTGCCGTCATGTCAATTTTTCCGCCGCACTCCTCTACAAGTTCGGAGAGACAGTTGAGGTGACCTGCCGAGCCGTGGTCGTGTATTGATACCACAGGATTCTCATCACCCTCGCAGAGCGCACGCACAAGGTTGTAGGCACGTTTCTGCATTTCGGGGTTGGCACGCTGGACGGCGTTAAGTTCTATTCCGTTGCTGTAGCGACCTGTGTCTACCGACGATACCGAGCCGCCGCCAAGACCGATGCGGTAGTTGTCGCCACCTACAACAACAACCTTGTTGCCCTTGCGTGGCGTACCTTTCAGACAGTCGCGCTTTGTGCCGTAGCCCACGCCGCCGGCAAGCATTATCACTTTGTCGTATGCATATTTTGTATCGGCAGCATCTTCGTTGTGCTCGAACGTTAGCACCGAGCCGCAGATGAGAGGCTGTCCGAACTTGTTTCCGAAATCGCTTGCACCGTTGGAAGCCTTTATCAGAATCTGCTCCGGTGTTTGATAGAGCCATTTGCGCACTGGCATTATCTGCTCCCAGTCGCGTGCACCGTCGTCAAGACGCGGATAGGCTGTCATATACACTGCTGTGCCGGCTATAGGCCAAGAGCCTACGCCGCCGCCCATACGGTCGCGGATTTCACCGCCCGTACCAGTGGCTGCTCCGTTGAACGGCTCTACGGTGGTAGGGAAGTTGTGTGTCTCTGCCTTCAACGAAATGACACTCTCCACTTCTTTCACCTCGAAATAGTCGCTTGTGGTCTGGTCGGTAGGTGCAAACTGCTCAACGATAGGACCTTGTGCAAATGCCACGTTGTCTTTATAGGCAGACAAAATCTTGTTTGGGTTTTCCTGTGTCGTGCGCTTTATCATTGCAAACAGGCTGTTCTCCATCTCCTTGCCGTCAATGATAAATGTGCCGCCGAATATCTTGTGACGGCAGTGCTCGGAGTTTATCTGCGCAAAGCCGAATATCTCGCTGTCGGTCAAAGGACGATTCAGTTCCTGCTCAATCTTGTGCAGATATTCAATCTCCTCGGGCGAAAGGGCAAGACCTTCCTGCTCGTTGTACTGCTCAAGGTTGTCAACGTGCTTTATCGGCTCTGGCTTTATGTTGATTGTGAAAATGTCTTGGTTCAGTCCGCCATACATGCGTTGCAGCATCGGGTCGTGCTCGGCGTTCTCGTCAGCCACGGGGAAATATTCCTCTATTCGGATTATACCATTGAGGTTCATGTTCTGGGTTATCTCCACGGCGTTGGTGCTCCATGGAGTCACCATTTCACGGCGAGGACCTACGAAGTGTCCTTCCATCGTTTCTGCCTCCACAAGCTTAGCATTGCCGTAGAGCCAGCATAGTGCCTTGATTTCCTCTTGATTCAACTGATGGTCTGTTTCAGTTGCTATCACACTCTTTTGCGGTGTCTGAAAAAACAATATCATACCTTATTTATAATATATAGTGTTTGAATTTTGCCGCAAAGGTACAAAAAAATATTGAAAAATGTACATTTACAGTTAAAATACACTAATAGGATGCAACTTTTTCATTGTTTATCAATCATAATAAGTAAATTTGCACGACAATTTAATAACAATTTAAAAGATAAGACTATGAACGGAAAGATTTTTATAACGGCGCTGACTGCCGGACTGGTGTTGGCAAGCTGCGCAAGCAAGAAAGACCTTGAGGCTTGTATGAACGAGAACAAGCAGTTGCAGACAAACTATTCCAACTTGCAGTCGAACTATTCTGATACTAAAGAAGAGTTGGCAGCAAGCAAGGCGCGCGTTACAAGCTTGGAAGAGCAGCTTGCAGGTCTCAAAAAATCAAACATGGCGTTGCAGAAGAATCTTGAGCAGAGTTTGAACAATGCAAACAGCAACAACGTGAACATCTCTAAGTTGGTTGACCAGATTAACGAGTCGAACCAGTATATCCGTCACCTTGTGGAAGTGAAATCGAAGAGCGACTCACTCAATATGGTGCTTACAAACAATCTTACACGCTCTCTTTCGAAGGAAGAGTTGAAGGAAGTTGATGTGCAGGTGTTGAAAGGTGTTGTTTACATCTCGCTTGCTGACAATATGCTCTACAAGAGCGGTTCTTACGAGATTAACGACCGTGCATCGGAGACACTTTCGAAGATTGCAAAGATTATTATGGACTACAAGGACTATGATGTGCTGATAGAGGGTAACACTGATAATGTGCCTATCAGTCGCGAGAATATCCGCAACAACTGGGATCTCTCTTGTCTTCGTGCTTCAAGCGTGGTGCAGGTTCTCCAAACAAAGTATGGTGTAGATCCGAAGCGTCTCACCGCTGGTGGTCGTGGCGAATACAATCCATTGGCTTCTAACGACACTGAGACAGGTAAGCAGCGCAATCGCCGTACCCAGATTATCATTACTCCAAAACTTGACGAGTTTATGGACTTAATCGGACAGGCTCCTGAAGAAAAGTAAAGAACTTATTAAGTGATATCATTGAAAGGCTTGGTGAAGTTGCGACTACACCAAGCCTTTTTTATTTTTTCTAATTGTTAGAAAGTTTTTATTTCTATTGCTCGCAGATGTACGACATTAGTAATGCGTCTTTATACTCACTGCCGTCATAAAGCCAATCTTTCAACATGCTTTCTTGTGTAAAGCCTGCTGTATTGAACAGTTTTTCTGCAATAGTGTTGTCCTCACTTATTATTGCATATAGTTTGTGCAGGTGGATTATACGGCTTGCATAGTTCTTAACCGCCTCGAGTGCCTTTGTAGCAATGCCCCTCCTGCGCCATTTGTCTATTATGACAATTCCCACTTCTGCCCTGTTGTGGCGAGGGTCGTAGTTGGCAAGGTCGGCAATACCAACCACCGTTCCTTCCGCATTCTCAATCATCAGCCGTAGTTGTTTATCGGCATAAATGTCATTCTGCGTATTTGCTATGTATTGGCGTATAGAGAAACGTGAATACGGCACGTTAGTGATACCTACGTTCCACAGTTCCTTGTTGTTTTCTATCTCGTATGTAAGTTCCAAGTCTTCCGGCTCTATTGCTCTCAGTTTTATTTCGTTCATCTTCTTTGTCGTTATGCTTTGGTTGCAAAGATACAGCAATTAATGTGTTGAATAAAATATCGAATGAAATTTTAATGTTTTTTATCATGTAATGAATATTCTGTTTTTTACGTGGATGAATATAATAAAAACTTCCCTATAAACTAAAAATAACATTTGATAAAGCAGGGAATGAAAAATTAGTTGTATCTTTGCAGCTGGATATTAATTATTAATAGATTAGCAATAAAATAAATGGAGAATATTAAAATGAAGAAACTGATTTTATTGGTAATGGCGATTGTGCTTACGACAGTGGCAATGGCACAATCGAAAGTGTATGTGACGAGAGATATCAGTCCGGAGTCGTTAGTGAAAATATATAAGTCGCTTGGTGTTCCGGCACAGGGGCGTGTGGCTGTAAAAATCTCTACGGGCGAGTCTGGTAATCCAAACTACTTAAAGCCTACACTCATAAAAGACCTTGTGTACGAGGTGAACGGCACTATCGTGGAGTGTAATACGGCTTATGGCGGTAAGCGCAACACTTTCGAGGCTCATTGGCAGACGATACGTGAACACGGATTTGACTCGCTGTTCGCTGTGGACTTGATGGACGAGGATGGCGATATGAAGATTCCCGTGCGCGACCGAAAGAATATCAAGTACGACATCGTCGGCAAGCATTTGGCTCGCTATGACTTTATGATTAACCTTGCTCATTTCAAGGGGCATCCGATGGGTGGTCTCGGTGGTGTGCTGAAGAATGCTTCCATTGGTGTTGCATCTGCCAATGGCAAGGCGTATATACATACTGCTGGCTATCAGGAGGTTGTTGAAGGTCTTTGGAATCACACCGAAAACCAAGACGGATTCTTGGAGTCAATGGCTGCTGCAGCACAGGCTGTACATAACTATTTTGGTGAAGGACGTGTTATCTACATTTCGGTAATGAACAATATGACGGTTGACTGTGACTGCGTGTCCCATCCGAAGCCTGTTGAACTAAAAGACTATGGCATACTGGCATCTACTGACCCCGTGGCACTCGACCAAGCCTGCGTAGACATCATTATGGGAATGGAGCCGAGCGAAGGCAATGACAACCGACCTTTAGTGAATCGCATCAACCAGAAGCATGGTACGCATACTATCGACTGGGCAGAGAAAATCGGACTGGGCAGCAAGCAATATACAATTGTTAATATTGATGAACAATAAGAACGTTCATTAAAGCCACACTACTCCTGCCTGACTCTTTATGCTGTCGCTCACCATCGGGCCGTTGTTCTCCCATGTGTTGCCCGGACCGTTGGAGTTCTTGAGGAACTTCTCGCTCGGCGTCCAGTTGTTTTTCATCATTATGCCCGAAGAGCCTTCGTCGGTGTAGAGATAGAACCAGTGGTGTGGGTCGTGGGCATAGCCGGGAGTATAGATGTCGCGCACCACGTTGCCTTCAATGAGCGTGTGCGGCTGCGCACCGAGGGTGTATATTCCGGCGGTGTCGTACATGTGACGGGCATAGTGGTGAATGAGGTTTGCCAGCACTTTGTTGTTTGCCATGGCACATGGCTGCTGATTCCAACCCCAGCCCATTGATATGCCTGTATATGAAATTTCACTGATTTCGTTGTGGCTTATCACGATGTCGCGAACGTAGCCGGCAGCGATACCCACGCAGCCCCAGTCCTCGTTGGTAACGTCGGTAATGGTGTTGTTGCTGATGTTCAGTCCGCGGCATATCTCGCGAGTGTCGTATGGGTCGTAAGGCAAGTGAGCCTCGTGAGTGTAGTCGCCGAAATGCCCTGCCACGATGCCGTTTCCGCCAGCGTCCTGTATGCGGCAGTACTCTATCGCGCCACCCTTTATGTATTGATGATAATCTATTGCCGTTGATGCGATATGCTCGAAAGTGCAGTTACGGAAATTCACATTGTCAGCACAATTAACATATACAGCCGAAGCAGGTCTGCCCGTCCAACCCTGGTTGTCGAGTTTGTGGTCACCATTGGGGCGCACATATTGCGGACGCAACTTGTATGCCTCGGTCATGAACATTCCTGCCTGCAACGGAGCATGTCCCTCAAACGACGGGCGCAGCCATGTTGTATGGCTGAACGTGATGCCGCGGAAAGTTATGTCGGCAGCCCTTCTGTCTGGTGTTCCCTCCACCTTCAACAATGTCTCCACGGCAGGCACTTCAACATCGGCTGTCTGCATCTGCTCACCCTCGCGAGGCATATAGTAAACCTTTTCTGCTTTGCGGTCGAGCCACCATTCGCCCTCAGTGTCGAGCAACTCACGGCTGCCAGTGATGTAGAATGCCGAGTTGTGCCCGTCGGTGGTAATCATCGGCGTGGGCCACGGGTGCATGAAATGAATGTGGCTTTCGGGTTGGTGGAAATATACGGCAGCACTGTCGCCACCCATCATCTTCACTTCCCTTATGCGCAGGTTTGCCACGCACCACATTTCGTGCAGCACCATCTCGGCATCTTTCGCATTCTGTATTTTCTTCACGGCAGCGGCAGGAACATAAAGCACCTCTTTCTGCTTGTCGATGTTTATTATGCGGTGCATCTTCTCGAAGTCGTCAACGTCGCGGGCACGCACGGCTTTCTTGCCGTTCACCCACATCTGGCGAAATTCCAATGGTCTGCCGTTGAATTGCGGCACGTCTGCCACCCACAACTTGCCTTGCCGCTTCCATCCGCTAATCTTCACACCACCGCTTACTATCACCTTGCCCTCGCCGACAATGGTCGTTCCGCTGTCTTCGGGGCGCACATATATCGGCTGATGCAGACGATAAGTGCCTTCGGTGAGTTTTATGGTAATGTCGTTCTCGCCGTTGAGCAAGCGTTCCTTACGTGCCTCTTGCAACGCGTTTTCTATGGCATAGTCGCTTGGTTGCACCACTATGTCCTTTGCACTTGCCACGGCAAACGAGGCAAGCGACATTGCTGTGAAGATTAGTTTTTTCATCTGTGTGCTGTATTATATAATAATGTGTATAATCTCTTATAGATTTGCAAGTTCGATAACCTTGTCGATTGCAGCCGATAGACCGTCGGCGTTCTTGCCTCCTGCCGTAGCATAGTGAGGCTGACCGCCGCCACCACCCTGTATCAGTTTGGCAGCCTCGCGCACCATCTGACCTGCATTGAGCCCGTGTTCCTTAACCATGTCCTCGCTCATCATTATGCTGAGCATAGGCTTGTCGGCATCGGTTGTACCGAGCACGCAGAGCAGTGAGCCTTCCACCGCCTCGCGAATCTTGAAGCACAGATCCTTTGCGCTGTTGGGCTTCATTCTTATGTTGGCAGTAACCACTTTTACGCCGTTTATCTCGCGCGCCTGAGAGATGAGTTTTACCTTCATGTTCTCCACAGCCTGTGCCTGGAACTGTTCTATCGACTTCTTCATAGCATCGTGCTCGTCGATATATTTGGCTATCACTCCCTGCAAGTCCTTGGCATTGTTGAACAAGGCTGCTATTCCTTTGAGCATATCCTCGCAGTGGTACATCATTTCCTCGCACTCCTTGCCCGTCTTTGCCTCTATACGGCGAATGCCGGCAGCAACACTGCTCTCACCCACAATCTTCATCATACCGATGCGTCCTGTGCTGCTTGCGTGCAGACCGCCGCAGAACTCACACGAAGGACCGAAGCGCACCACGCGCACCTTGTCGCCGTACTTCTCACCAAAGAGGGCAATCGCTCCAAGTTTCTTTGCTTCCTCGAGTGGAATGTCACGATGCTCATCGAGCAATATATTTTGGCGAATCATGTCGTTCACCATACGCTCCACCTGTCGTATCTCCTCGTCGGTAACTTTCTGGAAATGAGAGAAGTCGAAGCGCAGGGTATCGGCGCTGACGTATGAACCCTTTTGCTCAACGTGGTCGCCAAGCACTTGCTTCAGGGCATAGTCCAAAAGGTGTGTGGCTGTGTGGTTGGCGGCGCTTGCTTCGCGCTTGTCGGTATCAACGCACGCCATGAACTCCGCCTCAACGTTCTTTGGCATTTCCTTCACGATGTGAATGCTCTGACCGTTCTCACGACGGGTGTCGATAATCTCCACCGTCTCTTCCTCGCTCACAAGCACACCTTGGTCGCCCACTTGTCCACCCATCTCACCATAGAATGGGGTGACATCGAGCACTATCTCGTAGTAAGTGTTCTTCTTTTGCGTGGTCTTGCGATAACGCAGTATGTGGCAACTGTGCTCCGTGTAGTCGTAGCCCACAAACTTCTGCTCTCCCGGCTTTATCTCCACCCAGTCGGTGCTCTCCACGGCAGCCGCATTGCGTGCGCGAGCCTTTTGCTTCTCCATTTCCTCAGCAAACTGCTTTTCGTCCACAGTATAGCCGTTCTCTCTGCATATAAGTTCGGTGAGGTCGAGAGGAAATCCGTAGGTGTCGAACAGGCGGAATGCCTGCACTCCGTCAAGTTGCGTCTTGCCCGTGGCTTTCAACTGCTCCATTGCTTCGTTGAGCATTGAGATACCCTTTTCGAGAGTGCGCAGGAAAGAATCTTCCTCCTCTTTCATCACCTTGCCAATGAGTTCGCGCTGTGCGGTGAGTTCTGGATATGCGCCGCCCATTTCTCCGATGAACACAGGCAGTAACTTATACATAAACGCCTCCTTTTGTCCGAGGAAAGTATAGGCATAGCGCACGGCACGGCGCAGTATTCGGCGTATCACATAGCCAGCCTTTGCGTTGCCCGGAAGTTGTCCGTCGGCAATCGAGAACGATACTGCACGCAGGTGGTCGGCAATCACACGCATGGCAACGTCAACCTCCTCGCTCTCTCCGTATTTCTTGCCGCTGAGGCGCGATATTTCATTGATGACAGGTTGGAACACGTCGGTGTCGTAGTTTGAGTGCTTGCCCTGCAATGCACGAACGAGTCGCTCGAAGCCCATACCCGTATCCACCACGTTCATTGACAGTTTCTCAAGCGAGCCGTCAGCCTTGCGGTTGAATTGCATGAACACGATGTTCCATATCTCGATAACCTGCGGGTCGTCTTGGTTCACGCGCTCGCGTCCCGGTACTTTCGCCTTCTCCTCGTCGGTGCGGCTGTCGAGGTGTATCTCCGAACAAGGACCGCAAGGACCCGTGTCGCCCATTTCCCAGAAGTTGTCGTGCTTGTTTCCGTTTATTATATGGTCTTCTGGCACGTGCTTCTTCCAGAATGCCGCAGCCTCGTCGTCGCGCGCAAGCCCCTCTTCCTCCGAGCCTTCAAACACTGTTACGTAGAGGTCTTTGGGGTCAAGTTTCAGAACGTCAACGAGATATTCCCAAGCCATATCTATAGCACCCTCCTTGAAATAGTCGCCGAAACTCCAGTTGCCCAGCATCTCGAACATAGTGTGGTGGTATGTGTCGTGTCCCACCTCCTCCAAGTCGTTGTGCTTTCCGCTCACGCGCAGGCACTTCTGCGAGTCAGCACGGCGGCGCGGCTCAGGGTTGCGTGTACCGAGGATTATGTCTTTCCACTGGTTCATACCTGCATTGGTGAACATCAGTGTCGGGTCGTCTTTCACCACCATCGGGGCAGACGGCACTATGGCGTGTCCTTTCTCTTCAAAGAATTTCTTGAACGATTCGCGGATTTCGTTTGCTGTCATCATAATATTTTCTATGCTTAATTTTATTAAATTCCTAAAAACATTTGCAAAATTACGATAATTTTACTACATTTGCAAATGTTTTCCAAACAGATTAATAAAATAAGGATATTTTATGGCACTTAACACCGACAAGAACCTAAAACTGTACTACTCCATAAAGGAAGTGGCGCAGATGTTCGGACTTAACGAGAGTACGCTGCGCTATTGGGAAAAGGAGTTCAAGACGCTGCACCCCAAGACCGTCGGCACAAGCAACGTGCGTCAATACACCGAAAAGGACATTGAGCAGATACGCGTTATCCACAATCTTGTCAAGGTGCGTGGTTTCAAGATTTCCGCTGCGCGCAACATGCTCAACAGCAACCGCACAGGAGTAGACAAAACCGCCGAAGTGATAGGCAAACTGACAGCAATAAGAGATGAACTCGTTGCAATGAAACGGCTCGTCGAAGGGATTTATTGATTCCGTAAATGGAGAACAATTCATCTGAAAAACATATATGCTTCAGAAGAACTTGACGAAAATAGCACATGTTCCATTTTGGAACATATGGGTAATGAAGGAAAGCAAGTGTATAATACTAAGTATTACAACCTTGATGCCATTCTTATCTTAGGCTATCGCATAAAAGTGGTGGTTAATCTCATTAATAAGAATAATTGAATAGTAATATTGATTGATGCATAGATTTAAATCTATGCTTAAAAGGTTTGATTTTGTTTGTTTCATTTGGTGATTTCAGAAAATATTTTTATCTTTGCAACCAGATAACAATAGCGAGAATATGTTAGTGTTAAAGGACTGTATCAATAAATTGGCTGCTTTCAAGGAAGAATCTGGAAAGCAGTTCGGTATTACCAAAATTGGTATCTTTGGTTCCGTTGCCCGACAAGAAAATACCGAAGATAGTGATATCGATATTGTCGTAGAAATAGAGAAACCCACTATCTCCATTATGTACGAATTGAGGGAAAGGCTTACATCCATTTTTAGATGCAATGTCGATTTAATAAGATTCCGTCCATCGCTTCGCCCTTTATTTAAATCCAACATCATTAACGATGTCGTGTATGTATAGTGATGCTGCAGGAATCTTGGAAAAGTGTAAAAAATGCTTGGTAATTACCTTAGAAAAGTGTAAATCGCACTCATTTTAGTGCATTTTTGTATAAAAGTTGCACTAAAAGCAGTGCAGTTTGATATCTACTGATTTTGTAAAAACGAAGAATGCAAGCGACTATATAAATCGCTTGCATTCTTCATTCATAACTCTTCACTTTTTCATAGCATTGCCATGCAGCTCGATACTCCGAGGCTTGTGGCTATGGCAGTGAGTACTGCCGCGATAGTCTGAAGTATAAACTTCCAAGTTTCCTTTTTCATAGTGATTAGATTTTAGTGGTTAGTGTTCTGTTGTCAGTGATTAGTGTTCAGTGATTGGTGTTCAGTGATTAGTGTTCAGTGTTTAGTGATCAGTGTTTAGTGTTTGGTGTTCAGTTGTCAGTGTCAAGATGCCAGTTAGCTAATAACTAATAACTGAACACTAATCACCATTCCCTTTTCCCTTCGCCGCTGCGAGGTCCACGGTGCTCTCGCCGCTCTTCTCTGCCTTGAGTGTTGCTGCCTGTGCCGCACGGCTGCTTACGGGGTTGAACGTTGCGCGTGATATCAGGTCGTCGAAGTC
>JAFLSE010000029.1 GCA_022511075.1 Prevotella sp. | reverse complement strand
AGAGTCAGCATCACCGTGGTCGTCCGTACATCGGCGAGTATCTTGACGAGGTGACAGGCTACTGGCTTATGGGCGACAGGGAGCGCAGCCGCTATTACAACCACTCTACATTCAACGACCTTATGATAACAGGTATCTGCGGCTTCCGTCCGCAAGCCGACGGCACGATAGTGGTTAATCCCCTCATTCCCGAAAACACTTGGGACTATTGGTGTCTCGACGGCATCAACTATCAAGGTCATACCATCACCATCGTCTACGACAAGACCGGCAACCACTATAATCTCGGCAAGGGACTCGTGGTGCTGAAAGACGGAAAGAGAGTAAAATGATAAATAATGAAGTTAAAGGAGTAAAAGGAGTTGAAAGGAGTTAAAAGCCAATAGTATCAGTTCAAGTGATACGGGTAATAACAGCAAAACATTCGGCTTTAACTCCTCAGCGACCAAAGGGAGCGATAACTCCCTTTACTCCCTTAACTCCTCAAAAATTAATAATCAAAAACTAAACACTGATAACTATGAAATTAAGGACTATTACCGCAGCATTTATGCTGTTTGCGGCAGGCACAATGGCACACGCCGCCAAACCAATCTATAAGCCTTGGAGCAACGGTGCTTTGAAGGTGAGTGACAACCAACGCTATATCGTGCACGAGAAGGGCAACGTGCCTTTCTTCTGGTTAGGCAACACCGCGTGGCTGCTCCCTGAGCGTCTCGACCGCGACGAGGTGGAATATTATCTCACAAAGGAGCGCGAGGCAGGCTACAACGTAGAGCAGATTCAGGTGCTCAACGGCATTCCTACCTTCAACATCTACGGACACGCCGCAAACAATGCGGAGTTTGATTTCTCAAAGGTGTCACAGCCCGGAGTATATGGCTATTGGGAGCATCTCGATTATATCGTGGACGTGGCAGAGCGCAACGGCATCTATATAGCAATGGACTGCATCTGGGGCTCGCAGATTAATGCAATGGACGAGAAAAAAGGTGCTGCCCTCGGTAAGTTCCTCGCAGAACGCTACAAGAACAAGCCAAACATCATCTGGCTCATCGGCGGCGATATTATGGGCGACAAGAAGCCAGAGGTATGGGATGCCATGGCACGTGCCATAAAGAAGATTGACAAGGTGCATATTATGACTTTCCACCCAAGAGGCCGCACCACCTCAGCACGTTGGTTTAACGACCGTGAGTGGATGGACTTCAATATGTTCCAGAGCGGACACCGCCGTTACGGACAGCGCAATGGCGACGGCGACTATACCATAAAGGACAACACCGAAGAGGACAACTGGGCATACGTTGACATGAGCTTCGAGAAATCGCCCATGAAGCCAGTCATCGACGGTGAGCCTTCATACGAGGACATTCCACAAGGACTTCACGACTTCGATGCTCCACGTTGGCAGGACTACGATGTGCGCCGCTATGCTTACTGGGCTGTGTTTGCCGGATGCTTCGGTCACACCTACGGTCACAACTCCATTATGCAGTTTATGCGTCCCGGTCTCCTCGGCTCTTTCGGTGCAGAGAAGCCTTGGTGGGAGGCTATGAAAGACCCTGGCTATGCGCAGATGAAGTATCTCAAATATCTCATGCTCACCTTCCCTTACCTTGAGCGCATCGGCGACCAAAGCGTCATTGCAGGCAAGAACGGAGAACGCTACGACCGTATGATTGCCACCCGTGGCAACGACTATCTCCTTGTTTACAACTACAGTGGCAAGCCAATGGATATCGACCTCACAAAGATTTCGGGTGCAAAGAAAAACGTTTGGTGGTTTAATCCTTCCGACGGCACGTTGTCATATCTTGGCGAAATGGACAGCAAGGTAACAAACTTCGCCCTCGACGGTGCATATATGCGTGGCGGCGACCGCGTGCTCATTGCCGTTGATGCCTCCAAGAACTATCTCGACAAGAATGCTACATGTATTCCTGAGAAAGACTGATAATCCAAGAATTCATTATAAAAAATACCGCTCTACCGAGATTCGGCAGAGCGGTATTTTTATTATATGTATATCTTATTTCTTGCTTTTACCCAAGCTGCACAGCAGGAATCCTGTGAGGAATATGATTAGTGTGCTGATAACAATGCCGAGGTTGATATGCACAAACTGCGGAATGTTGAACCACTCCGTGAGCTTTGTCTGCATGGCAATGAGTATGAGGGCAGACACACCGATGACAACACCGATGATGGCGTGCTGCTTCTTTGCCTTTGGACAGAGGAATGCGAGGAAGAACATACCAAGCACACCGCCGGAGCAGACGCTGCTTAATGCCCACCAAGCATCGAGGGCATTATCAACAAAGAGGAAGCAAAGGGCCACGCAGATGCCCAAGAGTCCTACAACGATACTTGCCACGCGCAGCACGATAACTTTTTGGTCGTCGCTGGCGTTAGGGAACATATAGGAGTAGAAGTCGGTCATTACGATTGTTCCCGACGAAGTTACACCCGTTGCCACCGTACTCATTCCTGCGCAGAATATTGATGCTATGAGAAGTCCCACGAGACCCACAGGAAGTTCGTGGATAATGAAATACGGGAACACATAGTCGCTCTTTATCGTTTCGGGCAGAAGTCCGGGGTTAACGTTGTAGAACGCAAAGAGGCACGAGCCTATGAGGAACAGCACAACGTTTACAGGCAACGTGAGGAGCGAACCCCAGAAAGCACTCTTGCGGGCCTCATTAAGAGAGGGTGCTGCACAATAACGCTGCGTGTAACTCTGGTCTATGGCAAAGTTGTTAAGATTGGTGAACATACCATAGATGAGACATACCCAGAATGTGCTCTCAACAAGGCTGCCGCCATAGCTGCCAAGCGAGAACTTGTCGTTGGCAGCACAGATGCTGAAAGCCTGTGAAGGACCTTCGGGCATTCCCGAAAGCAGCACGAAAAGACATACGAGCGCACCGACAATCAATATTGCACCTTGCAGCGCCTCCGTCCATATCACGGATTTCAATCCGCCTTTCTGACTATATAGTATTATGCCGAGTCCCGTAACCGTTACCACAAGAGGTATGCTCCATCCCATAAGCACGTTCATAGGCACAGCCAACAGATAGAGGATTGCACCCGAACGGCACACCTGCGTGAACAGGTAGAACGTGGATGCATAGAGGCGAGCCCAGCGCCCGAAACGTTCCTCAAAATAACTGTATGCGCTTATGCTGCCGAGCGAGCGATAGAACGGCACGAAATACTTCATTGCCAAAAGTCCAGCAGGAAGTATGGAAAGCGTAAACACAAACGCATTCCAGTTGCCGCTGAATGCCGACGAGCAATAGCCCAAGAACGATATGGAACTGCAGAAAGAGGCGAATATCGACAAGCCCACAACCCAGCCCGGCACTTTGCCGCCACCGCGTGTGAACTCCTCACTGCTCTGTTTCTTACGACCGAAGAGGTAGCCAAACATTATGGTACCCACGGTGAAAACCAAAAATACTATAAGGTCAAGGACGTTCATCAGATAACAAGTTTTCCGTTTTCAATTGGCAGGGCATCGAGTGCCTGCTGTATTCTCGCACGCTCTGGGGCATTGAACTTATGGAATGGTGCAGCCACGAAGTCGTCCTTTATCACGCCCAACAGTGAGCAGGCGCACTTGAGACCCTTCAGATAGCTTGAACCGTGCTGTCCGACGCTGTATATCGAGGTGCTTATCTGCATAATGAAACTTTGCAGGTGGCGCACCCTGGCTATATTGCCTTCCTTGGCTGCATTGTACATTGCTACATAGAGTTCGGGGAACATATTGGCACCGCCGTTTATTCCGCCGTGAGCACCGAGCATCACGCACTCGCCAGTAACTTCTTCCGGTCCCATAAGCATGGCGAAGTCAGGACGCTCACGCATTGCGTACATCACCGACTGGAAATACGGGATATTTGCAGAACTGTCCTTGAAGCCAATCACGTTCTCGTTCTCTGCAATGCGGCGTATCGTGCCTGGAGCGAAGTTCACCTTCACATGGCTTGGCATGTTGTAGAGGAACAAAGGCAGAGGCAAATCCTGAAGTAAGTCTTCGTAGAACTCTACAAGTTCGGGCTGCCCTGTTGCAAAATAGTATGGGGCTGCACTCACTACGGCAGCCACGCCACAATCGGCAGCCATCTTTGCAAGATTGGTGCTCTCCACGATTGATGTGTCGGTGATGCAAGCCAATACAGGCAGTCTGCCGTTGTTTATGCGGCATGTCTCCTTAATCATCTGCTGGCGCAGACGGTAACTGAGACTTTGCTCCTCACCTGTAGTGCCGAGAATAAACAGACCGTGAACTCCACCTGCAATGAGGTGCTCTATAAGGTTTTCAAGACTTTCCACGTCAAGAGTGTCGTTGCCCGACAAAGGAGTAACGAGCGGTGGAATGATTCCGCTGAGCGGAGATTTGATATTGCAGTTCATTTTGTAAGTTTGTTTTAGTTTACGACTGCAAAAGTAAACAAATTTATTAAATATTAGAAATAAATTATGTGAATTTTGCGTAAATTTTAGACAAAGGCTTTGTTTTGTTACCAATTTCCATTAACTTTGCAGTGTAAATATATGGAAAGGAAGCGATTGTTGAATATCCTGATAAAGATTCTGCCGCCCATAGTTCTTGGTGGTGCTATACTGTATTGGATGTATCGCAATTTCGATTTCAATACCGTGGAGAGTGTTATGCTCCACGAAATGAACTGGACGTGGATGCTCCTTTCCTTTCCCTTCGGCATTCTTGCGCAGATGTTTCGCGGATGGCGATGGCGGCAGGTGCTTGAGCCTATGGGTGAACACTCGCGCCATTTGACGGGAATACTCGCAGTGTTCCTATCATACGCTGCAAGTCTTGTAGTGCCTCGCATCGGAGAGTTTACCCGTTGCGGAGTGATGAATCGCTACGATGGTGTGTCTTTTCCGAAGGCTCTCGGCACGGTTGTAACCGAGCGCGCGGTTGACTCGCTCGTGATAATGATTATCGCGGTGGTAGCCTTCGTGTGCCAGATACCTGTGTTCACTACATTCTTCTCGGAAACAGGAATGAGCGTGGAGGCGGTGTTGGCAAGATTTTCGTGGGAAGGCTATCTTGTTACTGCCATTTGCGGCATTGCTGCACTCGTGATGCTGCACTACCTTTTCCGCCGCTTGGCTATATATAATAAAGTACGCGCAACGTTTGCGGGCATCTGGCAGGGCGTGCTGTCGCTTGGGCATATCACCAACGTGCCGCTTTTCATAGTCTACACATTGGGCATCTGGGGCAGTTATTTCCTGCACTATTACCTCACCTTCTTCTGCTTCGACTTTACCGAGAACCTTGGTGTAATGTGTGCCTTGGTAACGTTTGTAGTGGGCAGTTTTGCGGTGCTCGTTCCAACCCCCAACGGTGCCGGCTCTTGGCATTTTGCCGTAAAGACAATGCTTATCCTCTATGGCGTGGCAGACGAAAAAGCCCTTTACTTTGTGCTCATCGTGCACACCATACAGACAATGTTAGTGCTGGTGCTCGGCATCTTTGCTTGGGTGGCACTTACGTTTATGAAGAAGAGAACAATAACTATATCCGACAATACTTAAACCAATAAATAAATTAAGAACTATGAGCGAAATCAAAAACCTTAAACCGGCTTGCATCTGGAAAAACTTCCATTTGCTAACGCAAGTTCCCCGTCCGTCGGGACATCTTGAGAAAATACAGCAGTTCCTTCTTGACTTTGGAAAGAACGCAGGTGTTGAGACATTCGTCGACCCTGCCGGCAACATAGTTATGCGCAAGCCTGCGTCTCCGGGAATGGAGAACAGGAAAGGTGTTATCCTTCAGGCCCACATGGACATGGTGCCGCAGAAGACAAAGGACAGCAACCACGATTTTGTTACCGACCCGATAGAGACATATATCGACGGCGAATGGGTGCGTGCCAAAGGCACGACGCTCGGTGCTGACAACGGTATGGGTGTGGCTACCATTATGGCTGTAATGGAGGACAAGACTCTTGTGCACGGACCTGTTGAGGGTCTTATCACTGCCGACGAGGAGACAGGAATGGACGGCGCTAACGACCTGCCCGAAGGACAGATGCAGGGACAGATTCTCATGAATCTCGACTCGGAGTCGTGGGGGCATTTCTGTATAGGCTCTGCCGGCGGTATCAACATCACAGCGTCAACAACTTACACCGAAGAGCCTGTAACAGCCGATGCTGCCGTAAAAATTGCAATAAAGGGAATGAAGGGCGGACACTCTGGCTTGGAGATTCATTTGGGCAGGGCAAATGCCAACAAACTTATGGCTCGCATGGTTAAGGCTGCCATTGAAAAGACTGGTGCAAGACTCGTATCGTGGCACGGAGGCAACATGCGCAACGCCATTCCATACGAGTGTGAGACCGTTATGGCTGTTGCTGCCGACAAGGCAGAGCAGTTGAAGGCTCTCGTTGCAGAATACAAGGCTCTCTTTGAAAGCGAGTTTGCAGAAATTGAAGATCAGGTAAATCTCACAGCAGAGAGCGTAGATGTTCCTGCAAAGCAACTCACCGTCGCCGACCAGACACGCATCTTGGCTGCCATTCTCGGTTGCCACAACGGAGTGCTGCGTCAGATTCCGTCGTTCCCATCAGTTGTTGAGACATCGAGCAACCTCGCCATTATCAACATTGCCGACGGCAAGGCAGATGTGCGCATTCTTGCCCGTTCTGCCCGTGAAAGCACAAAGGAATATATCACCGACACGCTTGCGGCAACCTTCCAGTTGGCTGGCTTCACCATTGCCACCGACGGCAGCTATTGCGGTTGGGACCCTAACACAAAGAGCGAGCTGCTTGCAATGCTGACACGTGTCTACAAGGAAATGACGGGCGAAGAAGCAAAGGTGGTTGTTGACCATGCCGGCTTGGAGTGTTCAATCATTCTCGGCAAATATCCTGAACTCGATGTTGTGTCGTTTGGTCCTACACTCCGTTCTCCGCACACCACTATCGAGCGTTGTCTTATCTCCACCGTCGCTCCTTATTGGGAGTTTGTGAAGAAAGCTCTTGCCGAAGTGCCGGAGAAGTAAAGAAAAATAGAAATCATCATTTGCGCCTGTTGCAACTCTGCAATAGGCGCATTTCCATTATTACCTCGTCAACGATATAAAGGTCTCCATACAGATAAAGACCCGACTCTGGTTGGTGCAGGCTTTGGCATGTTTTGCTGGTATAAAATAAATCAAAGGCTTGCTCCGACGATATATTCAATTGTTCTGACAAACGGGCAACGATACGCCCTATCTTTGTCCAAAGGAGTGAATCTTGCAACATAGTTTACTCTGCTAAATCATTAAGAGGTTCGCTTTTAATATATTGCAGGCAATTGTCAACGATTGCCTGGCTGAGAATACAAATTTGGTTGTTTGGCTGGTGAAGGGCAAGACGACGCAAAGCCATTTCTTCTGTTATATCACCATTGAGAAAATACTCAATAGTGTCTACTACACGATCGTCAGCAACACCCCCTTCTATCAAGTCATAGCCTTCCCACGGTTTTTGCCCCACACGGCTTTTGGCTATAAAACGAAGCCACTCTGCATCATAGGCTGCAAACACTTTCTGTCGATAGCTGCCAAGCATCTGCTCGTCAAGCTGGTAGACGTTAAGCCATTGCGGCAGCCCCACATTAGCAATACGAGTTGCCCAGCTTACTGCTTGCTCTTTTATATCAGTTAGGTAAAACCCCTTCCCGAAGTCAAGATGGTCACGACCAACTGCACAAAAAGGAGTCTTAATAATACAGGTACCTCCATGATACAAAATTCTCATACCACAGCCTCCTTTTGGTTTTTCTCGAGACGTTCCAATGTCTGCAGTATCTCGTTCACCACATATTCCCTGCTTTGTGTATGTACAGGATCCAAACGCCGCACATACTCCTGTATCAGTCCTACCTTTTTCAAGCGTTCATACATTTCCCTGTATGAACAATTAGCCTGTTTGGCTGTTGCCTCTACGCAGAGGGACGCAAAGCCCATACGAGCCTCCAGTTCAGAAAGTCCTCTTACCGTTGCCATAATATATTTACTTCTCTTTCCGCTGCAAAGATAAAGATAAAATCTGACACAGCCAAATAAAAGCACGAAAAAGCGAGGCAAACACAATAGTCGCCTCGCTTTACATTTATAGTTTCAACCTTATGTCAATTCTTACTTGTTGATGAACTTCTTGCCGTTCTTGATGAGCAATCCCTTGGTGTCGTTGCTTACGCGCTGACCAGCGAGGTTGTAAACAGGAGCGTTGTCGCTTGTTGTAGTTGCAATCTCAGTGATACCGTCTGCACCGCCTGTTGGAGTGAACTCGAAGCCGTAGAGACCCATCTGGCTCTTAGGACTGAACATATAGTAGTCTTTGCCTGCCTCAGTATTGAAAGAAATATAGCCGTAAAGTTTTCTGTTGGTGTCAGCACCCATGATGCCAGATTCGTCCTGAATCAGATAGTTCTCATCCAATGTATAAGCATGCATGCGAGTTGTGCGACCTTTTTCCACTTCGTAGTTGCGATTGTTTCTGAAAGCAAGAATAGATATCTCATCTTGAGCGAGAGGAGCCTTTGTGTCTCCGTCAACAATGAAGAGAGGGTTTGCATTCAAGTTATTGTTCAGGAAGAAGCCAATGATAAGTTTACCAGCACTCTTTACGTTAAACTTGAAATAGGCACCCTTCTTAGGCAATTCACCACAATCCTTAGTATAATAGTCCTCAACATAACGAGGACCAACCTCTTTTTTATCGTCATTTATGAAATAGTACTGATAAGCTGTTATCGAAGGATTACCATGTTGAGCCTTGACATATTTTCCACCAAAAGAAACTAGACACTCGCTCTTGTCAAAGGTTATCGTATTTTCACCTATGGTATACTCTCCTGCACCAAGATTTTCTTCATTCAGAAACTGATTATCATTACCTTCTTTCATCCAGTAATTATAGGACAGCTCGTTTGGGTTGGGAGTACAAACGCCTGTTAATGTTACATTTGTAGTCTCGCCAGTAAAGATGTAGTCGTCAAGCTGCAAGTCCTCGGTAGCATCGGCAATAATCTTGGCTCTTGCATCTTGATCGTTGGCATCAGGTAGGGGGTCATTCTCATAGATTGTAGGAACTTTCTTAAATTTATTCTGATTGTCAGACTTTTTCATTTCCTGCAATACATCCCTATCTCCAACACCTTCAAAATTCTGTGTGGCGAAAGTCAGTTTTTCACTGGCATCCCACTTTTCTAGCTCAGTCTGTGCATTAACACTCATGGCAACGAGAGCCATGCTTACAAAAGTAAAAAATTTCTTCATAATTGTTTTGTTTTTAAATTAGTTAATATTATGTATTCATATCATTCACGCTTTATAGTCGCCCCGCGGACTATAAAGAAAATAAGATATTCAATGAGGCAACAGCAAGACAATCAAATGTTGTACCTCTTAACTAACTAATAGCCTTCTTCCGTACCACGGAGCTGTAGCGGCAGCTCCCAACGCATATAGTCTCGATGGCTAACGCACATAGTCTCGATGGCTAACGCACATAGTCTCGATGGCTAACGCACATAGTCTCGATGGCTAACGCACATAGTCTCGATGGCCAACGCACACAGTCTCGATGGCCAACGCACATAGTCTCGATGGCCAACGCACATAGTCTCGATGGCTAACGCACATAGTCTCGATGACCAACGCACATAGTCTCGATGACAATCGAGATTAGAGGCAATTATAATATTTTTCTGTTAAAAATTCACAAAACTCTTTGAACCTGTGAATTTATTTTGTATCTTTGCAGCGTTTTGAAACTATAAACTATAAAAACAGACAAGAAAACAGACATATAAACAAAAAAGTATTAGTCCGCGGGGCGACTATCAAGCAGAGAATTATGTAATATTAACTAATTTAAAAACAAAACAATTATGAAGAAATTTTTTACTTTTGTAAGCATGGCTCTCGTTGCCATGAGTATGAATGCGCAAAACGATTGGGTTGCAGATGTAGATTATGTAGCTGCACCAGAAGGACAAATGGCAGCAGAATTCACTGGTGCAACGGCAAGCGGAACGAATCTTATTGCTACAATTGAAAAAACTCCTATCTCGCTGCAATATGTTTCAGGCAAAGGTGTAAAAGAATTAACAAGCGCACAAGGTGGTGCTGTAGGTCTTACACCTGAAACATGGCCTGAGGAAGGTTGGGATGCTGCCAGTTTCAAACTTGGTGGCGACAATAAAGAATCACAATCTACATTATTAGATGGATTTTATTCTGTTATTGGTACAGGAATACCTTATGTAACATTTGTTTCAAAGCAATTTTGGAATGAAGATAATGGTTTTGATGAACGTTACTATCCTGGTTTTAATGGTGGTGAAGGAACTGATGGTTGGACCTATTACACCCCTGATGGTGCTGCAGGACTTCCAACGAGCGGTGCATACATTGAGGCAAAGACAACCACTGCTGGTGTAATGAAGGTAGGTTGTTTTGTACAAGCTGGAGACACTCGCCTACTTTATATAGCAAGAAAAAGCAATGCCAAGGCTCTTGCTTGGACAGATGATAACAACACCACAGAATATAAGGTGGAAGGATATTCTCAGAGTGTGAAAAATTCGGATAACTCATGGCAGTTTATTAGTTCCATGCCAGTAGGAGACTATATAATAGGAAATACAACAAGCTATGAATGGACTGATCCTACAACAAATGAACCAAAAAGCGGAAATCTTTTGAATTCAAGGAAATTCATTTGGTTTGTATTCGATGCCGACCCATCAGAGACATATTATATCTTTGGCAACAATTGGCAGATAGGTTTCCAGGGTGTGAAATTTTATGCAGGAAAATCAATCAAGGACTACGAAACAGGCGGTGCAGACGGTATCTCTGAAATAGCAACAGCAGCAAGCGACAACGTTCCTGTTTACAACCTCGCTGGTCAGCGCGTAAGCAACGACGCAAAGGGCTTGCTCATCAAGAACGGCAAGAAGTTCATCAACAAGTAAGAATTGACATAAGGTTGAAACTATAAATGTAAAGCGAGGCGACAATTGTAGTTGCCTCGCTTTTTTATGCATTTCTATCAGTTTTACATCAATAACGTACACTATGATTATAAATGCTATTGTTAGTAAATCATTGACAATAATACTACCAAGTATGGTCGCTTTTGTGACAAAATAAGTATCGAGTATGGTTGTTTTTGTGACAAAATAAGTGTCAAGTATGGTTGTTTTTGTGACAAAAACATATTTTTGTTTGGTGAATTAATTATGTTTTTGTACCTTTGTACGCAGAATATCATACGCAATAAATGCCAAAATAGAGTTATAATGTTTGAGAGGACTATACTGACACAACTGAGAGAATGGAAACAGGACCATTTTAGAAAACCGCTGATATTGAGAGGTGCACGACAGGTTGGTAAAACCACTGTTGTAAATGAGTTTGGTAAGGATTTTGATAATTATCTTTATTTCAATCTTGAACGAGACAATGACCTGAAGTTGCTTGAAATGCCTGTTCCGTTGAACGATCTTGTGGATATGATGTTTGCAAGAAACGGGAAAAAAATACGTAGGGGCAGTACACTGATATTTATTGATGAGATACAGAATTCTCCCAAAACCATAGCACTCCTAAGATTCTTTTACGAAGAAAGGTCTGACCTGCACATTGTCGCAGCTGGTTCGCTTTTGGAGAACATCGTAGACATAAAGGCGTCCTTCCCTGTTGGCAGAGTGCAGTATATGGCACTGCGACCATGTTCTTTTATGGAATTTATAAGTGCAGTGGGACGCAATAACTTGTTGGAAGTCCTCAATAATCCAAATTATACAATGGCTTTTCACGAAGAACTTATGGCATTGTTCAACCAATATACCATAGTGGGGGGAATGCCAGAGGTGGTACAACGATATGCCATTACACACGACATGTATGTACTCGACAACGTATACGAAACGTTGATACAGGCATATAAAGACGATGTGGAGAAATACGTGCGTGGCAACAAGCTGACGGAAGTGGTAAGATACATATTAAACACAGGATGGGCAAAAGCAGGTGAAGCCGTTACTCTTGGCGGTTTTGGTGAGTCGCAATATGGTGCGAGGGAAGTGGGCGAAGCCTTTCGCCTGTTGTCAAAGGCTATGCTGCTTGAGCTTGTTTATCCCACAACGTCGTCAAGGGTACCGGCATTGGCAGAACTAAAACGTAAACCAAAACTGATATGGATGGACTGCGGACTCGTGAACTACCAGGCACAAGCAAGAAAGGAACTTATAGGTGCAGACGACATTCTTGACGTGTGGAGAGGACGCATAGCGGAACAAATCGTTGCGCAGGAGTTGTTGACGTTGAACAGCCGTGTGGGGGAAACGCGTAGTTTTTGGATAAAGGAGAGAAACAAGGCAGAGGTAGATTTCATTTTTATACACGATTCAACGGTGTTCCCAATAGAGGTGAAAAGCGGACACAATTCACGCCTCCGTTCGCTGCACTCGTTTATAGATGAAGCACCAGTGGACATAGGTATAAGGGTGTGGTCGGGAAATTATTCTGTTGAGGAGCATAAGACGACAATAAAAGGCAAGCCATTCAAGCTCATAAATCTGCCTTTCTACTTGATTGGCAGGTTGCCTGCAATCCTCAACTCTATATAAAATACACAATAGAAGAATATTTATATTTTGCCTTGGTTGTATCATTTTTTAATTGTATCTTTGCACAAGAAACATAAAAACTATTATAATAATGAAAAAGCAAATAATAATGGCATCAATAACGGCAGGGACAATAGCACTCGCCACGGCATGCGCATCGCAGCAGACGGCTACGAAGACAACGGAAGGACAGGAAACTGAAAACATCTTCCTCGCAGAAAACAATAACAAGTATGAGATTCCGCAGTTTGACAAACTGCGCTACGAGCACTATCTGCCAGCTATCGAGGCTGGCATAAAGGAGCACAACGACGAGATTTACAACATTGTGCGCAGCAGGGTACGCCCCGATTTTGAGAACACCATACTGGCACTTGACAACGCAGGGCAGCTATTAGAGAGCGTGGAGATGGTGATGGGCGGGTTGTCGTCGAGCGACAACACCGACGAGCTGCAAAAGGTGATGGAACAGGCACAGCCTCTGCTTACTGCTCACGCCGACGAGGTGGGAATGAACGACCTGCTGTTTCAGCGCATAAAAGATGTTTACGACAATAAGGCTATGTATAACCTCACCACGGCGCAGGAGCGCTTGGTTGACAAGTATTACAAGAGGTTTGTGCGCAGCGGAGCATTGCTGTCACCAGATCAGAAAGACACCCTGAAGCAGATAAACCAGGACATTGCGGCAGCGGAACTTTCGTATCGCACCAACCTGCTGAAAGCCAACAACGCCACTGAGATTGTGGTGAGCGACAAGGCAGAGCTTGACGGACTCGATGCATCGACAATAGAGAACGCGGCTGCCGAGGCAAAGGCTCGCGGAAAAGAGGGGCAATGGGTGCTCACCGTGCATGCACCAAGCCGACTGGCAGTACTGACATACGCAAACAACCGTGCGTTGCGCGAAAAGATGTACAAGGCTTACACGGAGTTGTGCAGCAGCGGCGAATTTGACAATTCGGAGAATATAAACACCATACTGCGCCTGCGCCAGAAGAAAGCAAGGCTGTTAGGATTTAAGAATTATGCCGACTTCCAACTCGACAATGTGATGGCAAAGACCACCGAGGCTGCCGAAAAACTGCTATATCAGGTATGGGCACCGGCAGTGGAAAAGGCTCGTGAGGAGGTGCGCGATATGCAGGCTCTTGCCGATGAAGAAGGCGCAGGCATAACCATCGAGCCATGGGACTACTATTACTATGCAGAGAAGGTGAAGACAAAGCGTTTCAGTCTTTCTGAAAACGACGTGCGACCATATTTCGTGCTCGACAACGTGGTGAACGACGGCATTTTCTACATTGCCAAGCGGCTCTATGGCATTACGTTCACGGAGATGCCTGATGCGCCGAAGTATCACCCTGAAGTAAAGGTGTACGACGTGAAAGATGCCGAGGGCAGGCACGTGGCGGTGTTCATGACCGACTATTTCCCTCGTTCCACGAAAGGACCGGGCGCGTGGATGAGCGAGTTCAAGGGCGAATACAACTACAACGGTGCCAACGAGCGACCTATTATATATAATGTGTGCAACTTTACGAAGCCTACGAAGGACATGCCGTCGTTGCTCACTCTCGACGAAGTGGAAACGGCGTTCCACGAGTTCGGACACGGATTGCAAGGAATGCTCACCACAGCTGAATACCGCAGCCAGAGTGGAACGAACGTAGACCGCAACTTCGTGGAGTTTGCATCGCAGATTGACGAACACTGGGCAATGGAGCCTGAGGTGCTGAAAAACTATGCGCGCCATTACAAGACGGGCGAGGTGATTTCAGACAGTCTGATAGCCAAACTCGATGCTTCGGGCAAGTTCAATCAGGGCTTTGCCACAGTGGAGTATTGTGCCGCATCGTTGCTCGACCTTGAGTGGCACAAGCTGGAAATGACCGATGCAAACGTAGACATAAGAGAGTTTGAGAAGAAAGTGGCAGAGAAGATTGGATTGCCTCGCGAGATAACCTACCGCTATCGCAGTCCTTACTTCAAGCATATCTTCGGCAGCAGCGGATATGCCGCAGGTTACTATACTTATATGTGGGCAGAGGTGCTCGATACCGACGGATTTGAGCTTTTCAAGGAACGAGGCATATTCGACCCCGAAACGGCAAAGAGTTACAAGGAGAATATTCTTGAGACCGGCGACAGCGAAGACCCGATGAAACTGTATGTAAAATTCCGTGGACGCGAGCCGCAGGTTGATGCATTGCTTCGTCATCGCGGACTGAAATAAATAAAAATAGTATAAAATATTGTGATAAGTCGATTGTTTTAAGTAAAAAAATATAGTAAAAAGATACTTTTTATGCTTTTTTTTGGTAATTATAGTTTTTTTTATTTACTTTGCACTCAAATTTAGATATAAATATATTTTTAATATTAACTAAAAGGTAATTAAAATGAAGAAGCTATTTACAATGCTTGCTGTGGCTGCTCTGACAGCGCAGGGTGTTTCTGCTCAGACCGTTCAGGAGAGCAAAACATTTGACAACTGGTACATTGGTATCAATGGCGGTGCTAATCTTCCTGGTTGTGACATGGATTTTGGTAATGTTAACTTTGACGCAGGTCTCCGCATCGGTCGTTGGATCACTCCTGTTGTAGGTTTCGCCTTCGAGGGTCAGGCTTACTTCGGAGAGAATGCAGGTTGGGACGAAATCAAGACTTTTGTTAAGGCGTCAAACGTTAGCGCATTGGGAACAATCAACTTCAGCAACTGGTTTGGTGGTTATCCTGGTACTCCTCGCTCATTTGAGGTTATCGGTCTCGGTGGCTTCGGCTGGTGGCACGACTTCGGTCTTGGCTGCAAGTCAAATTCTGTAACAAGCAAGTTGGCTCTTGACTTCGCATTCAACTTTGGTGCTGACAAGCAGTGGCAGTTCTATGTTGAGCCAAACATTGTTTATCACCTCATCAATGGTTATCAGAATGGTCCTATCCAGTACAACTTCAACAACTCTCTCGTTGGCTTGAACATCGGTTTGAACTACAAGTTCGGCAACAGCAATGGTACTCACAACTTCAAGATTGTTGAGGCTCGTGACCAGGCTGAGATCGACGCTCTCAACGCTAAGATCAACGCACTCCGTTCAGATGTTGACGCTAAGAACGGTCAGCTCAACGCTGCTAACCAGACTATCGACGACCTGAAGAAGAAGCTTGCTGAGTGCGAGGCTCGTCCAAAGGTAGTTGAGAAGAAGGCAGAGACTGTTCTCCAGCCAATCGTTATCTTCCGTCAGGGCAAGAGCGTTATCGACGCTGCTCAGTATGCAAATGTTGAGATGGTTGCTAAGTATATGAGAAATCACCCAGATGCTAAGGTGCTCGTTAAGGGTTATGCTTCTCCAGAAGGTAGCACAGAGCTCAACCAGAGACTTTCTGAGGCTCGCGCTAAGGCTGTTGCTGATGCACTCGTTAAGCGCTACAAGATTGATGCAAGCCGCATCACAACTCAGGGCTTTGGTGAGACAAGCGAACTCTCTGAGGAGAATGATTTCAACCGCGTTGCAATGTTCGTTGATACTACAAAATAATTAGTAGTATATAGAATATAAGTTAATCCCCACGGGTCAATTCCTGTGGGGATTTTCTTTTTGTCTTTTGTTTTCTTTTTATTGGCTTATTTTATCGTTTCCCTTAGAATTTCCTTACGAGCCTTATAAGGAATATTGTTCCGCGGAATGTTAGTTCTATTGCCATGGCAGTCCAAACACCTTGCAATCCGTAGGTGGGGGCGAGTAGGGCAGCGAGAGTTAGGCGCACAGCCCACATACTCGTAAGATTCATTATGGCAGGACGCAGGGTGTCGCCTGCACCTACGAACACTCCGTTGCACACTATGGCAGCAGCAAAGAACGGTTCGGCAAACGCCTCTATGCGCAGGCTGCTGCTGCCAAGCAGACGGATTTCCTCAACAGGAGTCATCAGCGACATCATCTCAGGAGCGAATATCCACATGAGCACTCCCATAAACGACATTACCGCCATGCCGAGCACAACGGAAAGACGGGCAAAACTTTTGGTGAGTATCTTCTGGCCTGCTCCTATTCCCTGACCAACGAGGGTGGTGGCCGCCTCGGCTATACCGTAGCCCGGCATATAGCAGATGCTCTCCACGGTTATGGCAAACGTATTGGCGGCAATTGCCATTATGCCGAGAGGGGCAACGATGACGGTACTTATAATCTGTGCTCCGCCCATGAGCAGATGCTGCAATGCCATCGGAGCACCAATTTTCAAGGCTGTGTGTATGCAGTCGGCTGTAGGTCTGAAAGAGCCTTTATACTTCATTATTGCCAAGTGGTTGCTACGGAAAAGCAGGAAATACATCATCATGGTTGCCGTTACGAGAAAGGCAAGTGCCGTGCCGAGTGCCGCACCAAGCACACCCAGTCCGCATACGAAAATGAAGATATAATTAAACGCTACGTCGAGCACGCACATCATAATGTTGAGAATGCTCGGTATCTTCATGTTGCCGCTGCATTTAAGCATGCTGCCGCCGAGGCTTTCAAGTTGAAAAAGTGGGGCGGATATTGTGAATATCAGGAAATATAGCGACGAGTCGCGGGCAATGTCGCTTGTGCCGCCGAGCCAGTAGGGTAGATGGCCGTGTATTGCCACACCAACCAAGGCGAGCATGCTGCTGAATATAAGGGTACAGACAAGTGCCTGGCGCAACACACGGCGGGCACGCGCCATATCGTTTGCCCCTATGGCATGAGCCACCTGCACGGAAAATCCCATTGATGCTGCTGATACCAGACCGCCAAAGAGCCAGGTGGTAGTCTCCACCAGTCCGATGGCAGCAGAGGCTTTCGCTCCGATGTGTCCTACCATAGATGCATCGATGAAGAACATAAGCACCGACGATATCTGTGCCAATATCGACGGGATACTCATGTCGATGATGAGGCGAAGTTGTTCGTGACGTGTCATTGCACGCCCTTCCCTTATTCTTTCGAGCAGTTGTTCTGTATTGCCTATCTTCATAAAAGTTTCTCCATTGCTGGAATCGTTATCCTTCCCCTGTGCAGTTGCAGCAGCCCTTTATCTTGCATATCATTAAGTGCTTTCGACACATCGAGTCGCGAGGCATTGATTGCCTGTGCCAAGTGCCGCATCAGAATGCGGAAGTCCTTTTCGCCTTCATGCTGTGTGCAGTGTTCTGCAAAAAAACGCACTATCCGTGCATGCAATGTCTGCGGCGGAGCTTGCCAAAGTTGTTGTTGAAGTCGCTGCGACTGTTGGGCAAAAAGATTTATCATATTTATGCGGAATACCAGCAGCTGTTCAAGCAGCGCAGTCACCTCCCGTTTGTCGATAAGCACAAGATTTATGTCGCTAATCGCCTTGATAGTGGAACTGAATCGTTGATTCACGCCGAATAGTCTTTCTGGTTGAGGCATGTGTGGTGAAGCTATTATTTCATCGACAACAAGCAACCCATCGTCGCTTGAGGTGGTGACCTTTATTGTGCCGTGTGTCAGCAGGTAAATGTGCTTGCACGGCATTCCTGCACGATACACCACTTCGCCGGCACGATGCTTGCGGAAGTCGAACTTCGTGTGTGCCGCCATGTGCTGCAGGTCGTCGAGGCTCATGCCTTGGAACAGCGAAAACTGCAACAGCCGTTCGTATAGCTGCAGGTTCTTCAATGCTATTGTGAGTGTAGGGCTGGTGCTATTTGTCAATCTTATCCTTAAGCGACGGCGAGAACCAAATACCGTGATTTGTGCTATCGGAGTAGATGAAATATGCTGCCATCTCAGGGTGTCTTTCAAGCACTTTCTGAGCCTTGTCGAATCCCATTACCATAAACGCAGTGGAGTATGCATCGGCTGTAGCGCAGTCGGGAGCAATCACGGTAGCAGACAGAATGTTGTGCTGTACAGGGAATCCTGTCTTGGGGTCTATGGTGTGTGCGTATTTCTTGCCGTCCCTGATGTAGAACTTGCGGTAGTTGCCGCTCGTTGCCATTGCGCAGTCGGTAAGGTTGAGCACAGTCTGTATCTCCTGCGATGTTGACAGCGAATCGTCCAAAGGTTTTGTTACGCCTATCTTCCATGGCTTGTCTTGTTGGTTCATTCCGCTTGACACAATCTCACCGCCTATCTCTACAAGGAAATTCTTTATGCCTTTGCTGCGCAGCAACCTTGCTACCCTGTCACAACCAAAGCCTTTGGCTATGGAACTGCAATCCAACATCATGCGTGGGTCGCTCTTCTTTATCGTGCCGTTCTCTAATTTTATCTTTTCATATCCTATGAACTGGCGGATACTGTCGATTATGTGCTCGTCGGGAAACTGCCATGTCTTGAATCCAAATCCCCATTGGTTTACAAGCGGTGCCACGGTGATGTCGAAAGCACCGTCGGTGTCTGCCGATACCTGCATCGACTTGGTGAAAATCTCAAGGAAGAGTTCGTCAAGTTTAACTGGCTGATTATCGTTTACCGCCGTTATTGTTGAATTTGAATTGTATGGCGACAAGGCATCGTCTACCATCTGCAGTTCCTGCTTTATCTCCGTTCCGAGGTCTTTGCCATATTGGTATGTGATGTTATAGTACGTGCCAAACACAATGCCATGGTTGGCTTGATATGCTACATTGCGTTGGCTGACGAGTATCAGCACCGTGCCTATTATGAGTAAGGCAAGAAATGGCAGCTGCCACTTTAGATTCTTTTTGTTGTTCATACTTTATATATCAATTATCACGTTAAAGTCTGCTCCCCAGCACACACCACCAGCCTTTCCATATCCCGGCACATACCATGCATTTCCTATCGACGGGTCTTTGTGGCTTATGCGGCGCTTGTAGCGCACATTCCAACCGAGATGCAACGGACCGGCTATTTGTGCGTCTAACCCAAAGACAAGTTCTGCCCAGTGTTGGTTGCACTTTTCACCGAGTTGTTCCACAGGCATTATGTCTCCCCATACGGGGTCTATAAGTCCGGGATGCATGATGTCAACCTTATATGATGTGAAGCCATAGCGCAATCCTCCGTAGAGGCGGTTGCCCGTATGCTTGTTGCGAAGCAGGTTACAGTCTATTCCAGCTCGCATAAAAGGTGCCTTGGTCTTGTATTGCCAGCTCATCACCTCGTCGTCGTGGTCTGCCATACCGTAGCCTAATTCCACTATGGGAAAATATTTGTCGCGCAGGTTAAGGCGCAATGCACCCTCTATCTCACCACGGTCGCTGAGCATCTTGGTTGCCACACCTGCGATGTTGAACTGCACAGAAAAGCCTCTGAACAGCGGTATTGTGTCCTTTTGTATCACTATGGTCGCACTATTCTCCTGCGCCGCTGTTCCAAGAGGCGCAAGCATGGTGACAATCAATGTCAGCAATGCTATGCCGCACTTACGGCTTTTTGAAATATATTCGTAGATGGTCGTCTGTGAGGTCATAGTTTACTGATGCTTTGTTTATAACTATCGAGTCGAGCCTGTTGTGCGTATGCCATATATCCTTAATTTCGTGGAAATATGACAAATTGCAGTCTACTGACTCGAAATGTGGCGTGTTGGTCTTTGTTATGTATATCGTGTCAAAGTATATTTTGTGGTTTGTCTCTGCGGTGTCGGCAAGAATCAGGTATAGTGTGTCTATGGCATTGTTGTAGCTCATTGGCAGTTGGAAAGTGGTTGTGCCTATGCTGCGGTTTAATAGTGTCGTGTCAGTGCCGTTAGGCTTTGGCGACACAATCGTGAGCGTGTCGCTGCGCAAGGTATCGGCAGTACCGTCGGCACGATACAGGGTGTACACCGTTGCTACAGTATTCTCCACAGGACAATCCACCGACGAACATGCTGTCATTATGGCAATCGCCGCTGCTGCAACAATCATTATTTTCCGCATCTTATCTCCTCCTCTATCTGGTAGTCGTTGCGCTGCTGTGACGAGCGGCTTATAAGGTCGCCCAAGAATCCTGCAACAAACAACTGTGTACCTATTATCATCATTGTGAGCGATATGTAGAAATATGGTGAACTTGTTACAAGTCGCTGTTGTATGCCGTGGGCAAGACACCATAGCTTGTCTGCTCCGAGTATGAATGCCGCTATGAAGCCTATCGTGAACATTAGTGAGCCGATGAAGCCAAACACATGCATGGGCTTTGCGCCAAAACTGCTTAAAAACCATAATGTGAGCAAATCAAGGTAACCGTTCACGAAGCGATTTATGCCGAATTTCGACTTGCCATACTTGCGTACCTGGTGGTGAACCACCTTTTCACCTATCTTGGTGAAGCCGGCGTTTTTTGCCAAATATGGTATATAGCGGTGCATCTCGCCATATACCTCTATGTTCTTTACCACTGCCTTGCGATATGCCTTCAGTCCGCAGTTAAAGTCGTGCAGGTTTTTCACTCCGCTAATCTTCCGTGCCGTGGCATTGAAAAGTTTCGTAGGTATGGTCTTCGACAGTGGGTCGTAGCGTTTCTGCTTGTAGCCCGACACAAGGTCATAGCCATCTTCCTTTATCATTCGGTAGAGTTCGGGTATCTCGTCGGGCGAGTCCTGCAGGTCTGCGTCCATTGTTATTACCACATCACCTTGCGCCTCCTTGAAACCGCAGTAGAGTGCCGGACTCTTGCCGTAGTTGCGGCGAAACTTTATGCCTTTCACCTGCTCGCTCTTTTTGCTCAGTTCTGTTATCACATCCCAAGAGCGGTCGGTGCTGCCGTCGTTCACGAATATCACCTCAAAGGTGAAGCCGTTCTTTTTCATCACCCTCTCTATCCAATCGTAGAGTTCAGGCAAAGACTCTTCTTCGTTGTATAGCGGTATTATTACTGAAATATCCATTTTGTCTATCTTTTTTCCTTTTTTGTGAACAATGCCGCAATAGGGCTAAGCACGATTCCCACGGTTATGTTGAATGTCATTATGTTTAGCGCCATTGCTATGGGCGATGTCTGTTGCATCTGTGTCAGGGCCTCTTCCATTTCCTTGCGGCTCAGTCCTGCAGCCTCTATCATCTGCTGCGCTTCGGGCATGTTCAGCGTGTTTACATAATAACTCATTACATATCCGTTGTCGAAATACGCAAAGTAGATGTATTGCGCCAACGCCATAAGTAGCGAGGCATAGAAAAACATTAGTATATAGTATGCCATTGCCCTGCGGAACGATATCACGCCGTTAAGTGCATAGTTGCGAAATTTCACCAATCTTGTTCCTGCTATAAACGGTGAGCATACCGCCAAAAGACTGCCCGGCAACGACATTCCTGGATTGCTGAATCCTGCTATACAAAGCAAGAAACTCACTATCCATACCACACCAAGTATTGCACCGTCTATACGTGCAAATGCTTTCAGCTGTGTATATTCTTGTGGTGTCATTTAATGATACTTTACTTCCAATTTGCAAAGGTAGGATAAATAAAGTGGAATACAAAATAAATTAACTTTATTTATTTTATTCTTATTACGTGCTGCATAAATAAATTTTGTTAATATACTAACCTTATGAAGCTTGGAATTCAATAATGCGTTGATAGAAGATTTTATAAAACATCTTATAAGATAGGATTAGGAGTTTCCCTACTTTCATTAATGAGAGTAGGTCTTGTACCATTGGCGGAGCAATCCCATAGGTACACCACGCTTGCGCATCTCATCGAGTGCGGCAACAGCCTCTTCCTTGCGATTGAGAGTGATAAGAAGTTCGACACGTGAAATCATATAGTCGGTATTGTCAGGACTGCGGCGGATTGCCTGTTCCCAGTCGTACAGGGCTACCTCTGCAAGATTATTACTTTGTTCGTAGACGGCACGGGCAGCGTATGCAGTGGCACTGTCGGGGAACTGCTGTACTATGCGGTTGTACATATCAAAAGCATCACGATTTTTGCCGAGTTTCTCATAGATGTAGGCAAGTCCGAGTTGTGCTTCGAGATGCTTTGGAACAATGCGAAGAAAATCTTCGTAATCGCTTTTAGCCCAGTCATAATGACGCAGTTTTGTATGGGCATAAGCACGGAAATAGCGCGCAGCAAGGTTGTTTTCGTCTATTTCAAGCACCTTGCCGTATTTCTCAAGGGCATAATCCCACTGCTGTTTTTCAAGATTTACAGCAGCCTGTTTAAGCAGAGTGTCGCACAATTGTGCCTTATCGAGTTTTGAGTCAGAATCGAAAAAATGTTCTGCCGACTGACTATAAGAGCCAATCGCACAGAACATAAAAAGTATTATAGTAACGAATATGTTACGCATTTTTAGCAATTCGTTCAGTTATTCTTGATGAAATTGACAATCCATTCGCCAACTTCCTTTGTGCCGTACTTTGCACCGCCGTCTACCTGAATCTCCGGCGTGCGCACATTCTCATCGAGACTTGCATCTACTGCCTTACGAATGAGTGCGCCTTCTGCCTTCAAATCAAAATACTCAAAAAGCATGGCAACGGAAAGAATCTGCGCCAACGGGTTGGCAATGTTCTGCCCCTTTGCCTGAGGCCAAGAGCCGTGGATAGGCTCAAACACTGGAGTGCTCTCACCCGTTGATGCCGAAGGAAGAAGCCCCATTGAGCCACTGATGCAAGAGCCCTCGTCGGTGAGAATATCGCCGAAGGTATTTTCAGTAACCATAACATCGAAAAATGTCGGCTCTTGTATCATACGCATTGCGGCGTTGTCAACAAACATATAGTCGGTCTGTACCTCGGGATAGTTTGGCGCCATTTCCTGTGCTATCTGCCTCCAAAGGCGGCTCGAAGCCAATACATTTGCCTTGTCTACGACGGTGAGGTGTTTGTTACGCTTCATAGCATACTCAAAACCCACCTTCAATATACGCTCTATCTCGGGACGCGTGTAGTAGTTGGTGTCATACGCCTTGTCGTTGTCCTGATACTTCTCACCGAAATACATACCACCCGTTAGTTCACGAATGCAAAGGAAGTCAGCGCCCTCTACAAGTTCCTTGCGCAAAGGCGACTTGTGGAGCAGGCACTTGAAGGTCTGCACGGGGCGTATGTTGGCAAAGAGTCCAAGTTTCTTGCGCATGGCAAGCAATCCCTGTTCGGGGCGCACCTTTGCCGTAGGGTCGTTGTCATACTTAGGGTCGCCAACAGCAGAGAACAACACCGCATCAGCATTCTTACAAGCCTGATATGTCTCCTCGGGGAATGGGTCGCCCACCTTGTCAATGGCATCTGCACCACAGACGGCATATTCATAACTAACGTTGTGTCCGAATTTCTCGCACACGGCTGTCATCACGTCAACGCCCTGCTTGGATATCTCAGGACCTATGCCGTCGCCAGCCAAAACCGCAATCTTAAAATCCATAGTCTTTATATATCATTTTATTATTTAAAATCGTCTTCAATAATGTTAAGCATCTTCATCGTAGCCTTTATGGCAGCCTCCGTCTGGTCTGCGTCAAGTCCACGAGTGCGTATCATCTTGTCGTTCCAGTTCCACACTATTATTGTCTGCACAAGCGCATCGGTGCGACCGCCGGGAGGAATACTCACAGCATAGTTGTCGAGCCACGGGAATTTCCGCCCCAACTTGTCTCGGTATATATGGCGCACACTACGCATAAAGGCATCATACTGACCGTCACCCGTAGCCTGTTCCTCATACACCTCTTCGCCCACCTGTAACTTAACGCTCGCCATTGGCTTCAGTCCGTAACTCGTGGTGACGATGTAACTTAGCAGTTGCACCCGCTCATCGGGCACATCGTGTTTCAGCACGTCACTTACTATATAAGGCAGGTCTTCCTGCGTTACAAGCTCTTTCTTGTCACCGAGTTCAATTATGCGCTGTGTCACCTTGCGTGCCTGATTCGGAGTAAGTTCCAAGCCAAGTTCCTCAAGGTTTTTCAGAATGTTTGCCTTGCCGCTGTTTTTGCCCAAGGCATATTCACGCTTCCTGCCGAAACGTTCGGGCACGAGGTCATTGTAATAAAGATTGTTCTTGTTGTCGCCATCGGCATGAACACCAGCCACCTGCGTAAACACATTGCTGCCCACGATTGGCATGTTCGGAGCCACGGCAATGCCCGAATAGCCCTCCACTAAGTGGCTTATATCCTTCAGTTTGTCCTCTACAATGCTTGTCTTGGCGTGGAACTGGTCTTTAAGAATAACCTGCACGCTCGACAACGGGGCGTTGCCGCAGCGCTCACCAAGTCCGTTTACCGTAACATGAAGTCCCTTTGCACCACTCAACACTGCAGCAAGCGAATTACTCACCGCAAGGTCATAGTCGTTGTGGGCATGGAAGTCAAAATGGCATTGCGGATAACGTTTGCGCATCTTACGAAATAGTTCTATCACCTGCAAGGGATTAAGCACTCCGAGGGTGTCGGGCAGCATAAAACGTCGTATGCAGGAGTCCTGCAAAGCATCCATTATCTGATACACATATTCGGGAGAGTCCTGCATGCCATTGCTCCAGTCCTCAAGATAGAGATTAACCGTAAAACCCTTCTCCTGTGCGTATGCAAGCGAAGCCTTTATGTCAGATATATGCTCTGCGCAACTTTTATTCAGTTGATGCGTACAGTGGTTTTCGCTGCCCTTTGCAAGCAAGTTTATCACTTTGCCCCCACATTCTTCTATCCAGTCTATCGACCTTCCGCCGTCAACAAAGCCAAGCACCTCAACCTTGTCTATCATGCCTATGCGACGGGCATAGCGGGTTATCATCTTCACCGCCTCCTTCTCGCCATCGGAGACGCGCGCCGATGCCACCTCCACACGGTCTACGTTTACATCGCGGAGCAGCATACGGGCTATCATCAGTTTCTCATGAGGCACGAACGACACTCCGTTGGTCTGCTCACCGTCGCGGAGCGTGGAGTCCATTATCTCTATGAAAGGCTGAATGCCCCTGTATGTATTTATTTGTTGCGCTGTTCCCATTCCTCTATCTTGTCCTTGTTCTCCAGCAGGAAGTCGATATCGTCGAGGGCGTTCATCAGGCAGTATTTCTTATAGCCGTTTATCTCAAACTTCTCACTCCTGCCTGTGGCTGTGTTCGTCACCATCTGGTTTGGCACGTCCACAATAACCTCTGTCTTTGGGTTTTCCTTGATGCTGTCGAACAACTCACTCAAGAATTCAGGCGTAACGACAACGGGCAATACGAAGTTGTTAAGTTCGTTGTTCTTGTGAATGTCGGCAAAGAAACTCGAAATCACAACACGGAAGCCATAGCCGGCAATAGCCCATGCCGCATGCTCACGGCTGGAGCCGCTGCCGAAGTTCTTTCCTGCCACGAGAATCTCTCCGCTGTATGTGGGGTCGTTAAGAACGAAGTCCTTGTTCAGCGAGCCGTCGGCATTATATCGCCAATCACGAAACAGGTTGTCACCGAAAAACTTCTCCTCCCTCGTAGTGGCTTTGAGGAAACGCGCTGGAATAATCTGGTCTGTATCCACGTTCTCCAATGGCAACGGCACGCATGTGCTCTTTATTATATCGAATTTTTGTTTCATCGTATGTTTGTGTTTAAAACTTTTGAAGAGTGTTTTTTACATCATTTCCCTCGGGTCAGTTATAACACCCGTAACGGCAGCAGCAGCAGCTACAAGCGGACTTGCAAGCACGGTGCGAGCGCCCGGTCCCTGCCGTCCCTCAAAGTTGCGGTTGCTCGTCGAAACACTCAACTTGCCTGCCGGTATTTTATCGTCGTTCATTGCAAGACATGCTGAGCAACCTGGCTGGCGAATTTCAAAGCCTGCCTCTTCAAGCACCTTGTCGAGACCTTCCTCACGTATCTGCTCGTCAACGAGCCATGAGCCGGGCACGAGCCATGCCACAACATCGTCAGCCTTGCGCCTGCCTTTCACTATTGATGCAAAGGCACGGAAGTCCTCTATGCGCCCATTAGTGCAAGCACCGAGGAAAACATAGTCAACCTTCTTGCCAAGCATACTGTCGCCTGGCTCAAATCCCATATATGCAAGCGACTTCAAGTAACTTGCCCTACCTGCCTCGTCGATTGTGTCTATTGCAGGTATCTTTTCCGTTATGCCAATGCCCATACCGGGGTTTGTACCATAAGTAACGCGCGGCTCAATATCAGCGGCATTGAATGTCAGTTCCTTATCAAACACGGCATCATCGCCACTCTTCAGCGTTTTCCAGTATTTTACTGCCTTATCCCATTCCTCGCCTTTAGGGGCATATTCACGTCCTTTGATATACTCAAACGTCTTTTCGTCGGGGGCTACGAATCCGCCACGCGCACCCATCTCTATTGAGAGGTTGCAAAGTGTGAGACGACCTTCCATCGACAAGTCGCGCACCACACTGCCGGCATATTCCACAAAATATCCCGTAGCACCACTTGTCGTGAGTTGTGCCATAAGATACAGCGCAACGTCCTTTGCCGTCACTCCCTTGCCGAGAGTGCCCTCAATGTTTATGCGCATCGACTTTGGCTTGCTCTGCAATATGCACTGCGATGCCATTACCATCTCCACCTCCGAAGTGCCTATGCCGAAAGCCACTGCACCCATTGCCCCGTGTGTGGAGGTATGGGAGTCGCCACATACTATGGTCATTCCCGGCAACGATAAGCCACGCTCCGGACCAACGACGTGTATGATACCGTTCTTCTTGTGCATCATACCAAAATGATTCAAGCCGAAGTCGGCGGCATTCTTTGCCAGCGTGTCCACCTGCGTCTTAGATACAGGGTCTTCTATCGGCTTGTCTTGGTCATGCGTCGGTGTGTTGTGGTCGGGCATGCAAAATATCTGCTCCGGACGGAGACAGCCGATGCCCCTTGCCCTCATGCCGGCAAAAGCCTGCGGCGATGTCACCTCGTGGCAATAAAGCCTATCTATGTAAAGCTGTGTGGGACCGTCTTCTACAACCTGCACCACGTGCTTGTCCCAAATCTTATCGAATAATGTATTCATGATATGTATATGTTTTTCCTTTATATCTTATTATCAATATGGCATTACTTGAACTTGTTTATACAGTCAATGTATGCCTCCACGCTGGCGGTTACAATGTCGGTGTTTGCGCCGAAGCCATAGTACACGCTGCCGTTGTATTCCACCTGCATGTGCACCTTGCCCACATCGTCTGATCCTTTGCTGATGGCCTGTATCGTAAATTCCTTCAGTGTCATGTTTCGCTTTATGATGTTCTTCAACGCCTTTATGGCAGCATCAACAGGACCGTTGCCCGAAGCCGATGCCTCAAACTTCTCGCCTGCAATGTCGAGACCTATGCACGCCACGCTCTTCACTCCCATACCCGTAGTAACTTGCAGGTAGTCGAGCTTTATGTTGCTGCTTGCCGCGCGGTCTTGTCCTGCAAGCATCAGTATGTCGTCGTCGTGTACTTCTTTCTTGCGGTCGGCAAGTTTCAGGAATTCCTGATATATCTTGTCGAGTTTCTCGCCATCCATTTCCACGCCCAATACGCTCAGTCGATGCTTCAATGCTGCACGTCCGCTGCGTGCCGTGAGCACAATGGAGTTGTCGTCTATGCCCACGTCCTTCGGGTCCATAATCTCGTAGGTCTGCACGTTCTTCAGTACTCCGTCCTGATGTATTCCGCTGGAGTGCGCAAAGGCATTGCGACCCACAATAGCCTTGTTGGGCTGCACGGGCATGTTCATGAGCGACGAAATCATTCGGCTCGTGGGATAAATCTTGTTGGTGTTTATGTTAGTCTCTATGCCTAATCCTTTGTGGCACTTCAGAATCATGGCAATCTCCTCCTCACTCGTGTTGCCGGCACGCTCGCCGATACCGTTTATCGTAACTTCCACTTGGCGCGCACCGTTTATGATACCAGCCATTGTGTTGGCGGTTGCCATACCGAGGTCGTTGTGGCAGTGGGTGGAAATAATAACGTTCTCCACCCCATTCACATGCTCCATGAGATACTTTATCTTTGCGCCATATTCGTGAGGAAGGCAATATCCCGTAGTGTCGGGAATATTCACCACCGTAGCACCTGCCTTAACAACAGCCTCCACCACACGGGCAAGGTATTCGTTGTCGGTGCGCCCTGCATCCTCTGCATAGAACTCCACATCCTCCACATATTTCTTGGCATATTTAACGGCAGACACTGCACGCTCTATAATCTCTTCGCGATTTGAGTTGAACTTGTATTTTATGTGCGAGTCGCTCGTGCCTATACCCGTGTGTATGCGCTTGCGCTTTGCATATTGCAGGGCTTCCACAGCCACGTCGATGTCTTTCTGCACCGCACGCGTAAGTGCGCAAATGGTTGGCCACGTTACAGCCTTAGAAATTTCAATCACAGAATTAAAGTCGCCCGGACTCGATATAGGAAATCCTGCCTCTATCACGTCCACGCCGAGTTGCTCCAACTGCTTTGCCACCTGTATCTTCTCCACGGTGTTCAGTTGGCAGCCAGGCACCTGTTCCCCGTCTCTCAACGTGGTATCAAATATATAAAGTCTGTCACTCATAGTCTAATTTTTATCTTTTTACCTTATAATTAGCTGCAAAATTACAACTTTTCTTCGTAACACACAAACAATCTACAACTTTTTTGATCGCTTTTCTTATAATTCGTAACAATTATCTCAATATTAACCTGTCACCTACACGCAACTGATAGTCAGGACTCAGGTTGTTGAGTTTATAAAGACTCTTCAGTCGTATGCCATAGGTCTGTGCAATAGAATACATCGACTCCCCTGCCCTCACATTGTGCAACCTGCCTTTATACTCCTTTGTAGCCTTCGTGGCTTTCTTCTTCAGATATATCGGCTCGCCCACCGAAAGGCGGTCTCTAACGTCACGTTCATTGTATTTAGCGAGTTTCTTTGCCGAGATTCCCATTTCATTTGCAAGCGAAGCAAAAGTATCATTCGCACGTACCTTTATATAATAGTTGTTATTGTAGGCATAAATCCTGTGTGTAAATCCCGTCGAGTGCCCCCTCTCATGTTGCACGATAAACTTATCATACCCCTTCGCCGTGTCATACTGGTAGAGTTTATATAACTGTATTATACCAATAAGGAGATCGGCATATTGTGGATTAGTGGCGTAACCAGCAGCCTTCAGTCCACGTGCCCATCCTTTATAGTCGGTTATCTTCAAAGAAAACAAACTGCTATAACGCTTACCATTGCGCAGAAACTTTGAATGATCCTCAAAACTGTCGTATGGCGAATTGTATGCTCGGAAGCACTCGTTACGCTCATCATCGTCGTGATATATCTTTCCTCCTGTCCAACCGTGGCATTTTATGCCGAAATGGTTATTTGCTTTCATTGCAAGTCGCCCTTTCCCTGCCCCACTCTCAATAACTCCCTGGGCAAGCGTTATACTTGCCGGCACTCCGTAGGCGTTCATCTGCTGTATGGCAAGATCCCTATACTGGTCAAAATACTGCTGATAACTCGCATTCCACTTCATCTGCGCAAGGGCAAACATCGTGGAACACAAAAACATAATCAAAACCAAATACAATCGTCTTGTCATCACTTTTACCTATTTGATTGCAAAAATACTATAATTATTTGACACTATCGAACTTTTTTATTATTTTTGCAAAAAATTTAGAATATCTTAATGAAAGAAATAAAACTAACCTCAAATATTGCGGAATACACATTGGAAGAACTGTGCCAAGAGGAACAGCAATTGGTAAGCATTGCCAACAAGTCCACCTTCCGCTCTTACGCCCCATATAGCAAGTTTTGTGTAGGCGCTGCTCTGTTGCTCGACGACGGCACGATAATAGAAGGATGCAACCAAGAAAATGCCGCCTTTGGTGTTACTATGTGTGCCGAGCGCAGTGCCCTCTTTGCCGCAGGAGCGCAGCATCCATATAAAACTCCTGTCAAAATAGCTATATCTGCACGCAACGAGCATGGCGCTTATCTCGACAATCCCATATCGCCCTGCGGCATCTGCCGTCAGGCAATGATCGAAACAGAGACACGCTATCACAATCCTCTTACAATCCTTCTCATAGGACGCGACAAGATATACAGGATAGAAGGCATAAAACATCTCATGCCCTTGTCGTTCACGGATTTCTGATTAAATGGGAAACAATACAAAAAACTGCAACATTGTGAAACACAAAGTTGCAGCCTTTTTATATCTGTGATTAAAAATCTTCCGTTTACTTGAAGAAATCCTTAACAGCCTCGTTAGGAACCATTTGCTCGTCAAAGATGTAAGCACCAGTCTTTGGGCTCTTTACCATCTTGATTACCTTTGAATAAGCGCGACCATCCTTTGAGCCTTCGTGGAGGGTAGCGACGGTTTTCTTTGCCATTTCTTATACGCTTTTTAAAATCGTTCTACGAAAATATTATTTAATCTCCTTGTGAAGGGTCATCTTCTTCAAGATGGGGTTATACTTCATCAACTCCATACGGTCGGGAGTGTTCTTGCGGTTCTTGGTAGTAACATAACGGCTTGTACCTGGCACGCCACTATTCTTATGCTCTGTGCACTCCAAGATAACCTGCACTCTGTTGCCTTTTGCTTTCTTTGCCATTGTGGTTATTCTCCTATCACTTTAATGTCCTTCCACTCGCAGTATCCTTTGCTTACAGCCTGCTTCAAAGCTGCGTCAAGACCCACCTTGTTTATCATGCGAAGACCAGCAGCACTAATCTTCATGCGAATCCAGCAACCTTCCTCTACATAGTAGAATTTCTTGCTGAAGAGGTTTACGTCAAAGCTGCGCTTGGTACGATGCTTTGAGTGAGACACGTTATTTCCCCTTTGTGCCTTCTTACCTGTAATCTGACAAATTTTCGACATTTCTATCTAAATTTTTGTAACCTTTTTAATAACTTATTCCAAACAGAGTGCAAAATTAATATATTTTTTTGAAACAGCAAATTATTTGCAGCCAAAAGTCAAATATTTAATGATTTTTTTGATTTTTGCGCCATTTTTACATTGGATATGACATCACTCTTCGATTGGAACGGCATCATGCCTTGTCTTCATCGGCATCAATCTGCTCTTTCAGAATTTCATACAGCATCTGCATCACTGCAGTGGTTGCAGCCTCAAGGTTACGGTCTCTGCCCAAATCTTCCGTCAGTTTCTTGGTCTTTACGTTGTCAATCGTGCCGCATGCCACCCATATCGTACCTGCTGGCGTACCGTCGTCGCCCGCCGTAGGACCCGCATAGCCCGTAGTGGCAAGGGCATAGTCGGTACCAAGTACCTTGCATGCACCCTTCACCATTTCCACTGCCACTTCCTCGCTCACTGCCGTCTTTTCCGCAAGCGTTGCATTGTCTACTTTCAAGATATTATGCTTCACCTCGTCAGTGTAGCAAACTATTCCGCCCTTAAAATATTTCGATGCACCTGGCACAGAAACGAACGCCTCGGCAACGCGTCCGCCAGTGCAACTTTCTGCCGTTCCCACAGTCTTTTCCAAATCCCAAAGCAGCGTACTAAGTTCCCTGCTCAAAATTTTGTTTTCAAAATCCATATCGTATTGTTTTTATTTATTTCTGACAAATGTCCTAACTAAAAGTAACTTTCGAGAACACAGGCGCACTTATGTCGCAGTATTCCTTTGCCTGATACTTGAAATGTCCAACCATACCTATCATTGCGGCATTGTCGGTGGTATAACTGAACTTCGGTATATACACAGTCCATCCAAAACGCTTGGCGTGGTCGTAGAAAGCATTGCGCAAACCATTGTTGGCACTCACTCCACCAGCCACGGCAACATGCTTTATTCCCGTCTCCTTTACCGCCTTGCGTAGTTTCTTCATCAGAATGTCCACAATCGTAAACTCCAACGATGCGGCGATGTCCTCCTTGTGATGCTCCACAAAGTCAGGGTCTTCTTTCACCCAGTCACGCAGGTTATAAAGGAAGGATGTCTTCAATCCCGAGAACGAGTAGTTAAGTCCAGGTATCTGCGGCTCTGCAAACTTATATGCGTGTGGATTGCCCTGTCGTGCCAGTTTGTCGATGATAGGTCCGCCCGGATAGCCGAGTCCCATCACCTTGGAGCACTTGTCAATAGCCTCGCCAGCGGCATCGTCAATGGTCTGTCCCAACACCTCCATGTCGTTATATGCGTTTACTTTCACTATCTGCGAGTTGCCACCGCTAACCAACAGGCAAATAAATGGCAACGGAGGTTGATTGGTATCATCATCGCTCTCTTTTATAAAATGAGCCATAACGTGCCCCTGCAAGTGGTTTACGTCTATCATCGGAATGCCGAGCGAACGGGCAAAGCCCTTTGCAAAACTAACACCCACGAGCAACGAGCCCATAAGTCCCGGTCCTCTCGTGAATGCCACTGCCGAAAGTTGTTCCTTCACTATACCTGCACGTTTCAACGCCTGATCAACCACAGGCACTATGTTCTGCATATGGGCACGCGATGCAAGTTCGGGAACAACACCACCGTATGCCCTGTGAACATCCTGCGATGCCGTAACGTTGCTCAACAACACACCGTTGTGCAGCACCGCCGCAGAGGTGTCGTCGCAACTGCTCTCTATACCTAATATATATATATCGTCCATAACAGGAATATCAATAACTCAAAATCTCCACACCGCTTTCTGTCATCAGCACCGTGTATTCCCACTGTGCACTCGGCTGTTCATCTTCAGAAATCACTTCCCATCCATATTCGTCGTCGGCATCAATGAACACCTTGTATGTACCCATGTTTATCATCGGTTCTATGGTGAACACCATGCCCGGCACGAGGAGCATACCCTGTCCCTTGCGACCAACATGAAGCACCTCTGGCTCTTCGTGGAATTGCAATCCTACGCCGTGTCCGCACAAGTCGCGCACAATACCATAATGATATTTCTTCTCCGCATGCTGCTGTATGGCGTGTCCTATGTCGCCTACAAAACCGTATGGCTTCGCTGCCTCCACGCCTAACTCAAGGCATTCCTTTGCTACACGCACAAGCTGTTCCTTTGCAGGAGTTGTCTTGCCTATTATGAACATTCGGCTTGCATCGGCATAATAACCGTCGAGTATAGTGGTAAAGTCCACATTGATTATATCACCCTCACGCAACACATCGCAGGTCTTGGGTATGCCATGGCACACCACCTCGTTTATGCTCGTGCATACGCTTTTGGGGAATCCTTCGTAGCCAAGACAGGCAGGCACGGCATTATGCTGCTTGCAGTATTCCATGCAAATGTCGTCTATCTCCTGCGTGTTCATTCCTGCACGTATATTCTTTGCCACTTCGTCGAGCACACCCGTGTTAACTATTCCTGCACGCCGTATGCCCTCTATCTGTTCCGGTGTCTTAATAAGTTCACGTGTAGGCACAAGCTTTCCCTTGTTCTCCCAGTACATCACCTGCTTGTCCAATTCCGTAGGTGGCTGTCCGGGCAGCATACGCCAACGTTTTTTCTTCATAAACATATATGCAAATTTACGTTATTCCTAATAAATCTTATCTTTTTATTCGTATATATCGCCGATGTTCACCACATCAAGGTCAGGACTGTCATATTCCGAATCGCCTCCCTCGCATGGGTCATAGCCTGCCGGAAGCTCAAACACAGCACCCTCGCTATATCCAAGACGTTTGTCGTTGAACACCTTGCGCATATAATATGCCCACACAGGCAGTGCCATCGTTGCACCCTGCCCCATCTGCATAGAGTCGAAGTGTATGTCGCGGTCGTCGCCTCCAATCCACAGACCGCTCACGAGGTTTGGAGTGAAGCCCATAAACCATGCGTCGCTGTTATTGTTGGTCGTACCGGTCTTTCCGCCCATATCGCATTTCATATTGTAGCGATAGCGTATGCGCCCTCCCGTACCGCCGTCGATTACTCCCCTCAGCATACAGAGCATCTTGTTGGCACTCGCCTCACTTATCACCTCGTTCATTCTCGGCTGGAACTCGGCAATCACGTTGCCCTCGTTGTCGCATATCTTCGTCACATAGTACGCGGCAGCCCTGATGCCGTGGTTGGCAAAGGCAGTGTATGCACTCACCATCTCTTCCACGGTAATTTCGCAAGGACCGAGACAAAGCGCCATCGACGGGTGTATATCAGGATTGTTTATACCAAACTCGCGCAATAGGTTCACGAATGCACTCGGATTCTGCTTGCTCATCACGTATGCCGAAATCCAGTTGTTCGACTGTGCAAGTCCCCACTTCAGCGTCACCATCTCACCGTAGCGCGAACTTCCTCCAGAGTTTCTTGGAGTCCACGGCTTTCCTGCCACCATATACGTCTGCTGCACATTGGGCGCAAGGTCGCACGGCGACATACCGTTTTCCATTGCCAACGAATATAGCAGCGGTTTTATTGTAGAGCCAACCTGTCGCCTGCCCTCACGGCACATATCATATCCGAAATGCATAAAGTCAAGACCTCCCACGTATGCCTTCACCGCACCGTTGCGCGGGTCCATACTCATAAATCCGCAGCGCAGGAACGACTTGTAGTAACGTATCGAGTCGAGAGGCGACATTATTGTGTCCACGTCGCCGTGGTATGTAAACACCGTCATCTCCGTCGGCTTCTTGAACTCCTGCATAATATCGTCGTCGCTCATTCCCTCGGCAGACAGCCTGCGGTAGCGCTCCGTCTGGCGCACTGATCGCATAAGTATCTTCTTTATCTGCGCAGCAGAAAGATTTCCCGAGAACGGTGCGTATGCCTTACCGCGTATCTGCCTGTTGAATGCCGGCTGCAGGAAGTTCACCACGTGCTCCCTCACCGCCTGCTCCGCATACTGCTGCATTCTCGAGTCTATAGTCGTGTACACCTTCAGTCCGTCACCATACACATTGTAGTGATCGCCGTTCTTCTTCACGTTCTTGTTGCACCATCCAAACAACGGGTCTGTTTCCCACAAAATGGAATCTTGATGAAACTTCACATAATTCCACGACGGATAGTTGCTGCGTTCCGGCTGCTTCGCCATCATATAGCGGCGCAGCATATCGCGGAAATATACAGCTACACCGTCTTTGTGGTCATTAACATGGAAATTGAGTTTCAGCGGCTTTTCCTTCCACTCGTTGTATTCGCTTTCTGTCAGGTATCCTGCCTTCAGCATCTGCCCCAACACAACGTTGCGTCTCTCTTCGGCACGCTCAGGGTATCGCACGGGATTATAATATGAAGGATTCTTGCACAATCCCACAAGCATTGCACCCTCGTTTATGTCCAAATCCTTCGGTTCCTTGCCGAAATACGTGTTTGCGGCAGTCTTTATTCCCACCGCATTGTGCAAGAAATCGAAGTAGTTGAGATACATCGCAATCAACTCGTCCTTCGTATAGTTGCGCTCCAGCTCCACTGCAATCACCCACTCTATCGGCTTTTGCAGCACACGCTCCATGGTGTTGTGCGCCTTGCCCGAATACAGTTGCTTCGCCAACTGCTGTGTAATGGTGGAGCCACCACCGGCACTTTTCTGCCCCATAATACCGCGTTTCAGTATGGCACGCCCAAGGGCAAAGAAGTCAATACCTGAATGATTATAGAAACGCACGTCTTCGGTAGCCACAAGCGCCTGCACGAGTTTTGGCGACAGCTGTGCATAGTCCACGCACACGCGGTTCTCGCGGTCGTAGCTCCACGTTCCTATCACCCTGCCGTCAGCAGAATATACCTGCGTGGCATAGCGGTTTATCGGGTTCTCAAGGTCCTGTATCGGAGGCATATATCCTATTTTGCCTTCCCTTATGGCATAGAACACCACTACTGTTGTTATGACAGCTAATACCAAGAGTACCCATAGTGTCCAGACAAATATCTTTCTCATATAAACACCATTACGTTTTCTTTGCGCTTGCAAAATTAATCAAAATTATTGGAATAAGACAAAAAAACGCTGTTATTTGTTTGTTTTAACAAAATTATACTATGGACATCGATTTAATGCACTTAGGTTCATCTGCCAACGAAGCCTGCTTCGTTGGGCATCGAGACTATATGCGTTTGCTATCGAGACGGCAAGCGTCAGGATTTTATTGATACAATTATATATCATGTACGCGCGCGATGTTTTTAAGTTAAGGACAAAGCATCAGGTATATTAATAATGAATATTTGTGTTATTGTGCATAAATAACACTCCTTTTTCATTCCTTTATTGTTTCTTTGTCAACAAAGCTGAAAACTTTGCGTTGTTTTTGCATTTTCTTGCTAAAATATTTGGTGGTTTGCTTTAAAGTGCGTACCTTTGCATTCGCTTTTGAGGTTTGCGGTATGTTCCGCAGGTTTTCGGAGCGATTTAGAACAGAGTTCTTTGAAAGATTTATATGACAGACAGTAGTAGTGCAAGAAGCTTTCCCCCTGTCCTGTTGCTTGTGCTTCAGGTACACGGGAAAAGGGTATGAAGAAACAATGTACCGTCATTCCATTATATTTGATGGATGACTTTCATCAGGTGTACGATAGATTACCTATCTATTGTAAGTTAACTTTAGACGCAGGTTTATATAGATTCATTCCGGTCAGACAACACGCCTTTGCCGTTTGTATATATATAGCGGCACAAGGTGAAAAAGAAATAAGAAATTTTACAATGTAGAGTTTGATCCTGGCTCAGGATGAACGCTAGCTACAGGCCTAACACATGCAAGTCGCGGGGCAGCGTGGGAGAAGCTTGCTTTTCCTGACGGCGACCGGCGCACGGGTGAGTAACGCGTATCCGACCTGCCCCTGTCCCGGGGATAGCCCGCTGAAAGGCGGATTAATACCCGATGCCCTCATTCAGGCGCATGCTTTTATGAGGAAAGGTATTCCGGACAGGGATGGGGATGCGTCCGATTAGGAAGTAGGCGGGGTAACGGCCCACCTATCCGACGATCGGTAGGGGTTCTGAGAGGAAGGTCCCCCACACTGGAACTGAGACACGGTCCAGACTCCTACGGGAGGCAGCAGTGAGGAATATTGGTCAATGGAGGCAACTCTGAACCAGCCAAGTAGCGTGCAGGACGACGGCCCTATGGGTTG
>JAFLSE010000028.1 GCA_022511075.1 Prevotella sp. | reverse complement strand
GGATTCATTGATTAGAACTATTGATAAGATTGAAGAATTTTTTCCTGTTGTAGCGGACACTGCTTCCTATCAGTTTTATCATGCAATTTTTGGAAACGACACATTAAGTTATAAGGAGCGAAGGAAAGAACTTATATATACCTATGGCAATAAACATCTTCTTGAAGTCGAAAGTGACATAGCACCATACCAAAGGTTTGAAGTTGAAATTGATGGTCTTTCAGATGATGAAATTGAAAGTTTAAAAAGGGAAATGAGGCAGATGAAAACAAATGATATTCTATTAAATAATTCTCAGACCTGTATATTTTATGCCCTGAATTTATTGTTCGATTCAGAAGGAATTAACCCAGAACCTATAATAACCCGGAACACCACTTTTACTGACGGACACCAGTTAAATACTTTCTTTGACTATTTTTTGAAAGAGAGATCTGTCTATCCATGTACATCCAAAGCAATAAAAAAATCTGAATTGCCTGAAAAATGTATCCTTGTGTTCCGTAATGCCGACAAAGAATTCATACATGCAGTGTTTTATCGAAATTATGAGGATATGTTTTATTCTAAAAATGGACTGTTCGCACCTGAAACAAGTAAGGAAATATTCCCCTATACATCTCAATATGGAAGACAAGAATCCAAGAGAAAAGAATTGGATAAGATAAGTTTAGATAAATTGGCAGATACTGTTATAGTATATACAGCCAGATAAATTGAATGAAATATTCTATTGCTAATTTTGGAATTAAATTAGAAATTAAAGCCATAGAAGAATTTATTGGATATAAAGACCCTCGAAATGATCAAGAATTTACTTTCTTTTCACAAGAAACTGATTTTTAATTTTAAAGAATAAGACCATTGTGTTGGTAAAGTTAAAGTCTGAAATTCCAAGAATAATATCATTATTTAATGAATCAGGGGAAATAGAAGGTTCTGCTTCAAGAACTCTTCCAATCTAAAAAACTATTGAGTTATGGAAAGGTTGAACGAAAGATAGAAAATTTCGCCATTTTGTTTGGTTGTATGGCATAATATCTGTATCTTTGCAGACAAAACATAATCACAAAAGATTAAATATTGAATCAATGTCATCAATAGTGTTGAGTGTTACGGACGAAAGCATGCTTACACAAATAAAGAAGGCGTGCTCATTGCTAAAAGGAGTTGGCAGCGTGAAAGTTGTCAAGTCTGATGCAGGCAGCAACGACATTACAAAGACCAGGGGCTATCGCGAGGCTATGGACGATATAAAGAATGGCAGAGTGTATAAGGCTGAAAGTGCCGAAGATATGTTCAAGCAAATTCTCGGCTGATGTATAGCATTGAATACACCAATCGTTTCAAAAAAGACTTGAAACGTTGTGTCAAACGTGGGCTTGACATAAACAAAATATTAACGGCAGTCAAGATTCTGGAACAAAACGGCTCTCTGCCAACTATATATAAGCCACACAAGTTGTCGGGAGATAAAGACGGGAAATGGGAATGTCATATTTCGCCTGATTGGTTAATGGTGTGGAAGCAGGACGACACACTATTGACACTCCTTTTTATGCAGACTGGCACCCATTCTGACCTGTTCAAGAAATAGATTGCGTTTTCCACTTCTACCAAGAAATCCCCTTCATTTCTTTAAATAGTTTAAGACTTTTAGTCTCGGCAACGGCTTTCCACGGCGTTGCCGAGGGATTTCAAGGAAAATGTCGTAACTTTGCAGACAATCATATCTATGGCGTGTTTGACGATTTCACAATGGATTTTGGAGATAATTATTTCGAGATATTGAAACGGCTTTATGAAACAAAATAAGCAACGAAAGATTTGGAAGCATGGAATGGTTGAACGAAATAACAAGTAAGGTCGAGGAAGCATTGAATGCTTCTGGGGCTTATTCTGAACAAACTTGTGGCGCATTATTGGAAAATGTAAATCTGGATTCGTACACCGACAGTGTGGGCTGGATTGGCTATTATGGCAGGAAATGCCAGTATTCCCATGCGTTGATGAACGAATCTATCGAACAATTTATAAACTTCTTCAAGGGCATTGTTCCGAAAATTTCCGTAATCACATCTTTATACAAATATGAAACGGATTCAGAATCGTGGAGATTGTTGAAAGATTCAGAATGGGATGTTGTGAGAAAACTGTCATCCGTTGTAATGTATAATGACGGTGATGTTGCAGGGCATTGCTTTATCATTCTGGAAGCATTGGACTTAATAGCATATCCCTACGACGATACAGGTTTTGGATTTATTTCAAATGCATCAAACCACAACTCAACAGCCATTGTGAAAGAACTGTTTGAGGGTCTTGATACAAGTAGGTTCATGTATAATATCATAGACCAATGAAAACAGGAAAGAAAATTATGTTGATAAGTATGTTCCTGTGGCTGTGCAATGCCATCGGAGCACAGCAAATCGTGGAGTGGCGTGACTTGCTGACGGAAACGAGTGATGCGCATTGCACGGTTTATTACATGAAATACGGACATGAAGCACTGCAAGGGGAGTTCTGCATAAAGCGCGGACTGGACGAAGAGCACGTCAAGTTTTCGCACGGCATGATGGATGGCAAATATCGCCGCTATCGCGACGGCGTTTTGCGCGAGGTGGGAGCATACGACAAAGGGCGGCGAAACGGGATATTCATGGAGTATTACCAGGACGGTAAGACGGTGCGTAAGGAAACGCCCATGCGGCATGGCAGGATAGACGGCACGGTGAGAACCTATTATCGCGACGGCAAGATGGAATCTGAAAAGAAATACCGGCATGGCGTGGAGCACGGTCGTGCGCGGCGTTTCGACAACAAGACGGGTGAACTGACGCAGGAAGCACACTATGTGAACGGGCAAAAGGAAGGTAAGGAGACGATTGTTGAAGACCACGGTCAGGACATGCGCAGCAAGACGGTCAGACATTACAGCAATGGCAGGCTGAACGGTCCGTTCCGCATAGAATCGACACATGGAGGCAAGCCTTACATCACTGTGGAAGGGCAATATGCCGACGGCAAGAAGTCGGGACACTGGAAGCAATACAACGCCACGGACGGAAACACAAAAGAATGGGATGAAAAGTAACTTTCCCAAATAGAGAAATCCCCTTATTTATTTGGAAATGACGATACATTCCTTAGTCTTTCAGGGGTGCAAAGTCTATTTGAAATCACAAGAAGATTATTATGCAGTATAATGAAATGGCAGAAATGATATAAGTAATATGAATATGGATTAATGGCTATGACTACAAAGAAAGAATTTAGCAAGGTGGACATTGAAGCACATAAGCACGACATTTTGTCAAACAGGGATGACCTTGATGAAACATCCTTCAGTTATCGTCTGTTTGAGGACGGCATCTTCGATTGTGAGAAACTTGATTCTCTCATAGCAGAGGCTATGAATTTACAACGTTTCGGGCGTATGGATGACGATGTAAGGAATACAATTAAATGGGTTATAAACTGCACCGACCATTGTTTCATTTCTCATCACGACCAAGACGATTTGTATGTCATCAAGAATTACAGCCAATCAATAGAGTCTGATTGGGCTCAAATTTGGAGTAAGCAGTTGTTGTCAGTTATCAATTAAGTATGGATTTCATTAAATATATCAAAGAGAAAATAGCAGAGAAAAAGGGCATATTAGAGAAAATTGCACAAAGTGATGTGATATTTAATCCTGTCCTTTCTATTGAGAAGATAAAACAATTTGAGGCTGAAAATAGTATAACCCTTCCGTTGGATTATAAACTTTTCATCTCTGAAATAGGAAATGGCGGAGTAGGTCCTGGACTGGGGCTGAAATCGCTATATGATGCTATGTTGGATTTCAAATTAAGAAACCGACCTCGCATTAGATTAAATCAAGAATTCCCATACCAAGCAAAATGGAATGAATCGTGGATTGTATCATTTGACTGGGACGACGGTTATCCTGATTCAGCCGTTGTGAACAGATATATGAATACTGACCATATAGCAGGATGTCTGCAAATATCTCATCAAGGACATGGCTGCACCTGTTTGCTCGTTGTCAATGGTCCTGAATTTGGTAATATCTGGAAAGATAACCAAGCAGATTACGGCGGTATTGAACCTGCTGTCAATAAGGTAGATCATATTACTTTTGGCGAGTGGTATGCAGATTGGATAACTAACTTGGTGTAATTAAGGAATTTGCTGTAACTTTGCAAGCGAGGAAAATAAACTTAAAACATGTTTATGATGACAATTGTAACATCTACGCTTCTTTCGACAACTGATATTGATGAGCGACTGAAGAATGAGTTGTTCATTAAATCCATATGTGATGATGTATTTCATTCTCAAAACGGCATCGTTTATCTTATAAGATATGGATATTATAAACTTGAATTTTGTTTCTCCAAAGAACATGCTTTTATCTATTTCATGGTTGAAATGTTTGAGAGCAAGCAGCAACTAAACAAATATTTATCTTTTATTGATGATTTGAATCTTTTTAATGATATAAATGCCATTAATAAGTTTGTTAGTGGAAAAGTAAATGACGATAGGGTAAGGATTCAAAATATAGAAATATATATAGATAAAAGGAAAATAGATAGTATTTATCTATTATCATCCAGAACAAATCAGTAACTGTATATATTAACCGCTGAAATCCTTTGAGAAATATAGAATATTAGAAACGATTAATAATTATAGACAATGGATAAGAAATTAGTTTATAAAAAGAATTTATTAATTCGTAAAAACAAATCGAAACTATATTTAGACAACTATAGGCACAAGATTTTGGAACTTTTTAAAAGGTAATTACGTACAATTTGACCCCAACGCATACAAAAGAGGAGGGAAAAAGAACATATAGTTCAAATCCATTTGAACTATATGTTCAGTAACTTATGAACACTATGTTCGATGGCACTTGAACTATATGTGCGTTAAACTAATCTTATAAATTGTCTCCATAGGGTATAATTCTATATAGTTGCCAAAAAGTATATCAGGGTTATGACCTTAGCGAGAACGTTGCATTGAATGCCTTTGGCTACTACTATGCAAACAATCCTCTTGTTGCTCCTGCTTTCAGCCCATACATCAGTACAACTGCATTTGGCGGCTATGCCGATATGCAAATCAGTGAACACTTTGGAACAGAAGTGGGAGTCCGTAGGTATGTCAATCCAATGACAGGACGATGGACTACCGAGCCGATAGTCACGCCATACGTCAAAGTGGGGAAGATGGGTATCGGGCTTCCTGTTGGTGCTTTGCTCAAGTCAATGATATGGGGCGATAATGACAATCCTACACGTTTCAGACCACCACAGCCGCAACCTAAGAAGAAATAAGAATAACAGTTGCAGCGAGAAAAAACGATAAATACCCCTCATTTCTTAAAGTAGTTTAAGACTTTCACCCTCGGCAGTCACTTTTTCGGAATTTGCCGAGGTCTTTCGTGTCGTTTTTTGTAGTTTTGCAGGAGCAAAGGAATCATCGGTAAGTATGAAATGGCTGAACGAAATAGGAAGTAAGGTGGAGGAAGCGATGAATGTTTCCGTCGATTACATCTGGTATGTTGGGGAGTGCTGGCACAAGAGGGTGTATAACCCAGGAGATGGAGACATTCTGCTTTTCTACTTCTGGGCTACAGTCGTGTTTTTACCATTCATAGCGCCTTTGCTTTACCGCAGTATGTCATGGCTTTTGGCCGTACCCATTGGCTTGGGGCTGATTTTGTTTCCATATATCTTTTGTCGTTTTCGCTACACGAAGAAACGACGGGAGAGTCTCAAATTGAGATACGGTGAAATTAGAAACTTAGGTAAACGGCTTGTAAGAATCTTAATTATTTATCTTGTTCTTACTCTTATTGCCTTTATTGCTTCATATTCGTTAGGCTTTATATGGTTTGATAAGATTGACTGTAATTAGAAATGAAAAAGAAAAAGCGTGGAAAGAAGAAAAAGCAGGGCGGATGGCGCGAGAAACTGCGCTTTTATCTGGTCACCATAGCCTGGACATTCCCTTGCGCTTTTGTGTTCTATCACATTTGCAAACTGGCGGAATGTACCCTCGCGCCTTTCTACCCCGAAGTGTGGTGGGGAATCATCATTGCATCCGTGCTCGTCGTCTTAATATCGGCATGGTGGACAAGCGACTTGTCAGGCGATTTCCGTGAACTCATTGGTGAACTCCTCGCTTTGGCAGGAATGGGATTCATAGCCGGATTAATCATCAATATCCTTTGGCAGGGTGTGTTCTTGGGACTGAACTACTATTTCCCCCGTTCTGCCACTTATCAGAAAACGGCGGTGGTTTACAACAAACGGATTCATCACTACCAACGTTCCTCATCGCTCTACGGCATAGGTCTGCGTTGCGACGACGGCAGTTCATTCTACTGGAATAGCGGCTACAGTGACTATGAGAAATTCAGGCGGGGCGACACATGTAGCGTAACGATGTATGAAGGTCTTTTCGGTTTCGAGGTCATACAAGACGTGAAAGTAATCAATAAAGCCAAAATCCTGCCACCAGATGATTTGCCGGACTGGATGAAAAACATGCTTCATTTTAAAAAAGTGAATGGAGCGAGTGAATGAGTGCGGTGTCGCCATTACCGTCGGGGCAGCGGCAAAGATGTTTTTTATATTTAATGAAATAATATATGTATATACTCTCACAAATAGAAACTAACGGCAATCAGATATTGTCATGCAAGAGCCTTTCAGACTCGGAGCGATATTGGGACATATTCATTGACCGCAATCATCTCAACAAACTGAAATATTTAAAGCCGGTCTTGATTCCGAGCAGTGGATATTCCCGTGTGCAGTTGGAGAATTTGGATTTCTTCAACTGTGTGATTCCCATTCCTGTCTTTTCCGAAAGGTTTAAGGAGAGAATAGAAGATGTTTTATGTGATGAAATGGATTTTGTTCATGGAGAGATTATTTCTGCAAAAGGGAATGTCAGCATATATATTGGATTGATTAAGAATGTGCTTCATGTGTTTGACGAGGAAAATTCGGGAAAAAGGTTTCTCTGTAATGGCGATGTTGTTCCTGATAGTCCATATTATTACATCTTGCCTCAGACTGATTTCTATATTGCAAGAGATTCCAAATATCCCTCTAAGTATGTTGTCTCAGAGAAATTTAAGGAATTGTGCGATTCAAACGGATTTAAGTTAATATTCAGTAATCAGCCAATATATAATATGAAATGGATGAACGAAATAACAGGTAAGGTAGAGGAAGTTTTCAATGATTATGTGGATTTCTTCAAAGGACAGGAGTCCACATCGAAAGTGTTTGTGTCTTACAATTGTCGTATTCCTAATGTATCGGGAACAACATATCTGGAAATATTGCTCAAAGAGGATATGCTGAACGAAAAGGACATTGACTTGCTGACCATTGAAATAAACTATGATATAAAGGATGGAGTGGCAGATGTACGTGGCGAGTTTTTCGGCAGTGACGGAGTTATTCTGAATGAATTTCATCACCATGCGGACACGGCGGATATAGATGGTTTTGAAAAGTCGTTGGTTTCATTTATGGAAACGATAAGGAACGAGTATGATGATATTCTATATAAGAAATTTATAAATCCAAAGTTTTAAACTAATAAGTATTCAATGATTGATTTTAAAGATATCAATGTAGTGGGGTTGTGCTATAAGACCCATGAAAATAGTTATGACGAAATGTTTCATAAATATATTGGAGAGATTTCCCAAACCCAGTTCTCCAAAGAACGCTATTACTATATTTACCCCTTTGAAAACGAACTGAATAGTCAAAAGAGAGGGAAACTTCTAAAGAAGCAACCTTCAAGACTAAAGAATATTCACGAATATGGCTTTGATAGTGAGGGCAACTTGATATGTGTAACGGAGCATATATCAGAATCCATAAGGAAAACCATGATAATAGAGAATGCGAGTGAATATATAACTGCATTTACGTTTATCGGTGGAAATCACAAGTTGCAGAATGTTACACGCGTTTTTCGCGACACATCAGGTCAAGTTTCTGCCGTCATCAACTGGGGCATGTATGGCTGGCGTTATGATTCGTTTAAATATAACGAAGAAGGACTTTTAGTGCAAGTCGAGAGGGTTGCCAGCGAGCACCCAAGCGACAAAATGACTGATAGTACATTTTATCTCAGTTATGTAAACGGACTGCTTGATAGCATTACGCAGCATTATAGTAATGGTTATGAATGTAAGATATATCCTTAGCACATATAAATCCTAAAGGAAATATGGAACGATTGATAAGATTCCCCTTCCCTGCTATTGCAACTGCATTGATTCAGTGCAAAATTTGGCGCAAAATCCCTATTGCTTGTGCTATCTTATTGCGTCTTAAATTATTTTTAACTTCCTGTTTCATTGCCGTGTTGGTAATAATGATTATCTTTGCACCTTACATTTACAAAAACGCACATCAGTGTCAATTAACTTTAATATATTTAATCTTATGAACAAGATAATTATTCCTTTCATGTTGTTGTCCTGTCTGATAATGACAGCATGTAGCAACGATGACGAACCGAAAGACAAAGTCAAGGAGATTAGAATGGAAGTCTCATCCGAAACGGGAACTACCTACCACTGGGGTGATGACAAAAGAGAGCATCCAATCGAGTGTATGCTTGTGAAGCTGCCTGACAATCCCGACGTATGGCAGCCGATGATGTTCGGGGAAATAGAGGGATTTACCTATGAGCGAGGACATGAGTATTATCTCAGTGTCAGACAGACAACGCTTGCCAATCCTCCTGCCGACGCATCTTGCTACACATATTCATTGATAAGGATATTGTCGGACAGGCTTGTGACAGAACAAGAAACGCCGGTAGATAAGAACGTGACTTCGATAGAGGACATCGAATATCAGGAGTTATGTCCTTTCGACAAATATGCGATTGAGTCGCTGTACTATATCAATGGAGATGGGAAAATCTCATACTCCGATGGTCGTCAGGCTCCAAATTATAAGGATGCACATCTTTACATAGAAAATGTCTTACCTATGGATGATCTCAACTGGATAACATTCCAGCATATTCCATATCAGGCAACCTACTCTTATGTGTTCTCACCTTTATCTGATAAAATCAGATTGGTACGGAATGAATCATCAGGTCCGATGTTTAAGAATGTTGTGCCGGAAGATGAATTCAACTACATTGTTGAGAGCTTGAAAGAAAACGATGAACTACAATATACCATTGTACTCGCTAATGTATATAAACTTGGGCTTCAAAAGTTGAGTTTCACCATACGGAAAGGGAACAGGAACGGGTTTGATGAAATGCTATAATAGGAAATTTATAAATCCAAAATTTTAAAATAATAAGTGTTCAATGATTGATTTAAAAGACATCAAATTCCTTTCATTCTTGCTCACGCTGCTGCCGATAGTGGCTGCGGCGCAACAGGAAAATACCGATACTATTGCCCACGAACAGACCTTGCAGGAAGTGACGGTGGAGGCAACCAGCCAACGAACATCGACTAACGTAACGACCTATCTGCCCGACAGGAACGTAAAGCGCACGGCACAGAATGCAGTAGACTTGCTCGGCAAGATGGCAATACCGCAGATAAATGTCAATCCTATAGCCGGCTCGGTGCAGACCAACAGCGGCAACGATGTCGCCATCTTCATCGACTACGAGAAGGCATCGCAGGCAGAAAAAGATGCCATCAATCCACAGGACGTGAGGAAGGTAGAATACCTTGTCTACCCCACCGACCCACGATTCGGAAACGAGAAGTATGTCATTAACATTGTGCTTTTTCACTACGACTACGGTGGCTATGTCAAGCTGACGGGCACGGACAACCTTATTGTTGGCTCAGGCAATGGGCAGGCATATCTGAAGATGTCGTACAAGAAGATGACCTACGACCTCAGTATCTACAATAAATACACCGACCGAGGACACACAGGCACTGAGCAGACGCAGGTGTTCCGTCTGCCGCAAGCCGACGGTACGATAGCCGAAGTGACTCGCAGTACCACGCTCGACGACAGCCGTTATCAGCAAAACTACTTCTGGGCTTCGCTACGTGCCAAGTATGCCGCCGAGAAGACTACCATATCCAATACCCTAAACATCATATCGACCAATGCACCCCACAACGACTACAGCGGTCGCGTGGTATTCTCATCTCCCTTGTTCCAGACAGCCGAGAGTGCCTACGCCAACCTTGCAGACGAAAAGGTGGTCAATCCCTATTGGAGCGGAAACTATTACTTCGACTTCGGCAAACAATGGAATCTAAGCATCAGCCCTTGGGTAGACTATACGCATACGGTCTCAAACCGTCATTACATTTCTGACGGGACAGACATTGTGACGGATGCCTCGGAGAACTATTTTAACGCAAAAATTTCTACGACGCTGTCTAAAACATTCAAGAAATACCATACCCTACGCTTTTTCCTCTTTGGAGCATACGTTCACGACAAAGTGAAATACACGGGCAGTACCGTTGCGTCGCCCACCTTCAGACAATATGGCTGGACAGCCTTTCCTTATTATAACTTTGCCAAAGAGAAATTCAACCTTCAAATTGGAGGTGGCGTTGTCAGCGAGTCGAACACTATCAGCGGTGTCACGAACAATAGCCTGTTGCCCGTAATACAGTTTGAGTCCTCTTATTCGCCCAGCGACAAGCACCAGTTTGAATTGTCAGTAAACTATAATTTCGGTGCCGTTGAAATGTCAGACAAGACACCTGATGTCATCCAGTCCAACGAACTGCTGTATCAGACAGGAAACCCCTTGCTGAAGAATTTGTCGTTTGTTAAGTCCGACTTCACCTACACATGGTTGCCCAGCAACAAGTTCTCCATGACAGGCTTTGGCGGATGGATACGGAGATTCGATTACATTACCCCGGTCTTCACGCCCGACGGTCCTGACGGACTGATGCTTCGCTCGTTGGAGAACGGCGGCGACTATCAAGAGCTTTACGTCGGTTCGTCCGTCTCGCTCAAACTCTTTGACCGTTCCCTTATTTTGAACGTCAATCCAGAGGTTGTTTTCCAAAAACAAACTGGACGATATGCCGATACGAACACCTTTCCGATGGTCAACGTCAGCGCCACTTATTACCTGAAAAACTTCTACTTTTCGGCATATTACCTATGGTATTCAAAAACGATGTTGCGCCGTGGGCTTGATATGACCCACGCACAAGGTAAAGACTATTACAGCATGCAAGCCGGATGGAGCAACGGCAAGTGGAACATCAGCGCCTCTGCCATCAACATCTTCCGCAAGAACTGGCTCGCCGATACATCATGGCTCAACAGCCAGTGGTTTGACCAGACAACGCAGACTTATTCTGCCAACTCACACCAGTTTGTCAGCCTAAGCGCAAGTTACATATTCAGCTTCGGCAAGAAAATCCGTCAAGGTGATGAACTCCAGAACTCCAGTTCGTCCTCGTCGGCTATCATGAAATAAAAACCAATATCCAACATGAAGAAGTACATTTTCGTTTTATTAGTAGCAGTGATAATAACCCAGACTCCCTACTTTTTGGGCATTCGGGACTTGTCACAAACGATTGTTGATTTTATTCTCGCCATTGTAGTATTTATCCCATTAGGAATGTGGTTAGGTAAGAAACTAAAAAACAGAAAATGAGAATCTTTTAAGTCCATATGCGAAAGACAATATTCCTGATTATTGCCATAATCGTTGTGGCAACAGGCATTGATTGGAGCAATTCGTGCTCCGAGGTAAAGACGGACAAGGAACTGTTTGTAGAAAAACTGACTTATGCCGATATGTATGAGTATAAAGACCCAGACTATGACTTTGCTATTCGTTATCCGTCGTTCTTCAACCAACAATTTGATTCACTTGATGAAGATAAAGGCTATGCCCGTTTCAGTTACAACGACCAGTGGGCAACCATAGTGCTTGAGGGCTATATGATGAGGAAGCAGGGGAAGAATGTCAAGTCTGCTGCCGACTCCCTTTCGCAAACACTTCACGCAACAAATGTAAAATTTGGCAAGAACTATTTTATATTGTCTGGTCCGCAATATGAAGACGGAGGTCGTATCGACAACTACAGTTACTATTCAAAATACATAGGCAATGGTAAATTTTGGTTTGTCTATACAATGATTTATCCTGACCACTACCGCGATGTCTTGACCAGACTCTTTAAGGAAATTGACGAGTGGCAGATATGGGAACGTCCACGACTGGAACTGAAACAGGGAGAGTCGCAAACGCCAAAGGCTGTATCAGAATAACATTTAAAAATAAATAAAGTTAATTTATTTTGTACTACATTCTATTTATTGTATCTTTGTAACGGAAACAGTAAAATGGATGGCTGTAGGTCTGTGCATATCCTGCGGCATAATGTGCAATATATAGTAATATCTTTAATTTGAATGTAGTATGAAATCCTTTTCGAAAGCAGCATTGTGCCTTGCATTGGCAATGGCTGCAACCACTGACGTGCAAGGGCAGAACCCCGTAATCAAAGGACTTTTCTCAGCCGACCCTACGGCAAGAGTTTTCAATGGGAAAGTCTATCTTTATCCGTCACACGACATTATCAGTCCTGTAAATCCCGAACGCAAATGGTTTTGTATGGCTGACTATCACGTTTATTCTTCGGAGAATCTTGTGGACTGGACCGACCACGGCGTAATACTTGACCAGAAGGATGTGCCGTGGGGCAACCCCGAAGGCTATTCGATGTGGGCTCCTGACTGTGTGTATAAGAACGGAAAATATTATTTCTATTTCCCCGATGCGCCTGCCGAGGGAAGAGGCTTTGCGGTGGGAGTAGCCGTGGCAGAAAAGCCTGAAGGTCCTTTCGTGCCAGAAAAACAGCAGATAAAAGGTATCATGGGAATAGACCCGTGTGTATTAATGGCTTCCGACGGCAATGCCTATATATATTGGGCAGGTATGGGACTGCGTGCGGCAAGGCTGAAAGAAAATATGACAGAAATAGACAGCGAACCTGTGAGGTTGGACGAGAAATTGCCCGAAGGATTCAAGGAAGGACCTTTTGTGTTTGAGCGCAACGGCAAGTTCTATCTTACTTATCCGTGGGTGCGTGATAGGACGGAGACACTTGCATACGCAATGTCAGATAATCCGCTCGGACCTTTTGAGTTCAAGGGATTGATAATGGAACAGTCTGCATCTGAATGCTGGACCAACCATCATTCGCTCGTGGAGTATAAAGGACAATGGTATCTGTTCTATCATCATAATGACTATTCTCCGCAGTTCGATAAAAACCGTTCCGTAAGGATAGACAAGGTTACGTTCAACGCCGACGGCACGATAATGCCCGTAACACCTACGCTACGCGGTGTAGGCATCACAAAAGCATCATCGCAGATACAGCTCGACCGCTACAGTGCAATATGCCCCGTGGCAACCGGCATTGATTTCATTGACCCGGAACAGCCTTTTGCAGGTTGGTATGTGGCTCTCAGGCGAGCCGGCAGTTGGGTGCGCTATGACAATGTTGAATTTGATGCAGTCATACCGAAACAGGCTGTTGTCCGTGCTCGTTCAGCAAACGGCGCAAGCCTGCAAATAAGCACAGCTGAAGACAATGTGCTGACGGAAATAAAAATTCCTGCCAGTAAAGAATGGACTGAAACTGCGGCTGTGATACGCGACTGTAAGATTGACAGTACGTGCAGTGTCAGGGCTGTATTGCTCGAAGGCGATGTTGACATTGATTGGATTACGTTCCGATGAGACTAAACAATAAATAAAAACCAAATAATCATTAACAAAATTATAAATTACTGACAATATGAAGCAATTCCATTTTAGGAAAACAGGCATAAGACTGCTGTTAGGCTTTGCGGCGACGATGGCAGCAACCACAGGAATGCAGGCGCAGAACTTTGGAGGTGTGCAGATTCCAAAGCCAAATCTTGAATGCTCACAAACCTTCAAGGATGTAGACTATGCCGGCGATGGCGAGGTGTACCACGCTCTCGACATCTATCTACCGAAAGAAGTAAAGAAATCATATCCCGTTGTTATCCACATTTACGGCAGTGCGTGGATGAGTAACAATTCTAAAAATATGGCTGACTTGGGTACTATTTGCAAGGCACTGCTTGATGCAGGCTATGCCGTGGTAACCCCAAACCACAGGTCGAGCGGCGATGCACATTTTCCTGCACAGATAAACGACATAAAGGCTGTTGTTCGTTTCCTGCGTGCCAATGCCGACAAATATTCGCTCGACACGTCATTCATAGGTGTGTCGGGATTCTCATCGGGAGGTCATCTTGCCTCGCTTACAGCCACTTCTGGCGGCATTGCAGAATTGGAAGGCAACGTTGGCGGCAACCTCGAATACAGCAGTTCTGTTGATGCTGCCTGCTCGTGGTCTGGTCCTATCGACCTGCTTAATATGGACTGTGCAGGGAAGCGCAATATGGGGCATACGCCGGAGGAAATGCTTATAGGCGCTCCCGTGCAAGGCAACGAGGACAAATATGCAGCAATATGCCCCATAACATATTTGGACAGTGCCGACCCTCCAGTTATGATTTTCCACGGAACGGCGGACAACGTTGTGCCACCGTGCCAGGCACCAGAGTTCTACGACGCACTGTGCAATGCCGGTGTGGATTCTCGCCTGATAATGGTAGAGGGCGGCGGTCACGGATTCAATATGTATTCGGAAGATAATCTTGCTAAGATGACAGAGTTTTTCAACGATGCAAGGAGCGGCAAGCCTGTCGTTAACCGATTCAAACCGCTTGTCCTCGAAGATTACTTTACTCCATCTACCACAACCGCAGCATCGCCTGACAACGAAGGGTTCATTCGTCGTTGGTCACTGCTTGAGCCTATCGACAAACCCAACCGCACCAACACGGTTTTTACGGACAATTATCTGCGTGAGGCGTTTTCCACAAAATATTTTCCAAACCAAACGAGTATAGTGCCGAAAGACGGAGAAAAGGTGAAAGTAGGTAAACAAAAACTTGCATGGCACGCATTGGATAGCAAAATGTATAACGTGAAGTTGTTTCGGTTTGCATCGGGACTGCAACAGCAAGTGTACGGAGTTTTGTTTTGGGCAGTGACGACAATCGACTGTCCTGAGGATATCGACAATGTTAGAATGGCTGTTGGCTCAAATTCCGCGTCTATGTGGTGGATAGACGGCAAGGAAATGCTTTTGTTGTCAGGTGACAGGCGTATGGTTGCCGATGATGCTGCTTCTGACAGGCTTTCACTGTCAAAAGGCAAACACGTGCTGCGTGGAGCAATAATCAACGGTCCTGGAATGAGCGACTTCTGCGTGCGCTTTATAGACGACAACGGAAAGCCAGTGACAAATTACACAATAACCAACAAATAAGACTATCACTATGAAAAAGATACAAACCATAATAGGCATTGCAGCTTTGTCGGTATTGTCGGCAACAGCACAGGAAGGTCAGCCGTGGATTCACGACCCGTCAACGATAATGGAGTGCGACGGCAAATATTATACATTCGGTACAGGCAGCGGAGGACTCATCTCTGAGGATGGTTGGAACTGGCACCGTGGTGCTGTACGTCCAGGCGGAGGTGCCGCTCCCGATGCAATGAAGATAGGCGACCGCTATCTTGTGGTTTATGGTGCTACAGGCGGTGGACTTGGTGGCGGTCACAGCGGTTGCATATATACCATGTGGAACAAGACTCTCGACCCTTCGTCGCCCGACTTTGCGTATACTGACCCTATAGAGGTAACTCGCTCCGAAGTTGACGAGGACTGCGATGCAATAGACCCGTCGCTGCTCCTGGACCCAATCGACGGACGCTTGTGGTTGTCTTACGGCACATATTTCGGTTTTATCCGTCTTGTAGAATTAGACCCTAATACAGGTAGGCGCGTAAAAGGTAACAAAGAGACAAATATAGCCATCGACTGTGAGGCATCGGCACTGGTTTACCGCAATGGATGGTATTATCTTCTTGGTACTCACGGCACTTGTTGCGACGGCGTAAACTCCACATACAACATTGTCGTCGGGCGTTCTCGTTCCGTAGCAGGGCCTTATCTTGACAATATGGGACGCGATATGTTGAAAGGTGGAGGAAAGATGGTACTTGGCGGCAGTCGTCGTCTTGCTGGTGCAGGACATTTCGGACGTGTAGTGATAGAAGACGGTGTGGAGAAGATGTCGTGTCATTTCGAGGCAGACTATGACCGTAGTGGTCGCAGTGTGCTTGCCATTCGTCCGCTGCTTTGGAAAAACGACTGGCCCTATGCCGGCGAGCTTTTCCGTGACGGTGTTTATGAGATAGAGTCAGAACGCAGGGGATATGCGCTTGAACTTGCCGTTGACTTTGTGCGTCTTGACATTAAGGGCAAACCTTTCTGGCAGATAAAGGACGACGAGCCTGTAAGCCGTTTGGAAGAGCAAAAACTGGAAGATGTCGTTGAAGGTTGGGGCGATGGCGACCTCCGTGTGCGCATTGGTGACTTTATGGGACGGCCTCATCAGAATTGGAACATTTCCGCTGTTCCAGAGGCAGGTGGTTTCCTCGGCGGTCAGTATTGCAAGATTGTCATTGACAGAACCGACCGTGCGCTTACTGCTACAGCCGACCGCGAGGTAATAGCATCGGCATATACCGGCAGCGATGCCCAGTTGTGGCGCATAGAGCAACTTACCGACGGAACATATCGCATAATGCCAAAGTCTGTTCCTGGCTGCAATGAGGAACTTGTGCTTGTATCGGTTGCCGACAGCACCCCGTCACTCGGCAAGTTTGATATGAACAGCGACAACTCGAAATGGAACTTCAAGAAATAAATAAAATGAGATTATTGGAAGTCGTTACACTTGTCGTTGTGACTTTAAATCACATAAAAAAGAAAATGGAGCAATGATATAATACATTATCCAAAATATTGACCAGCAACTGTAACTAAAACTCTGAATCTAAATTCAGAAATACATCCTATACAGCCCTTTTTTGCGAGCTGCCAAGTTCCTTTTTCGCATATTTCTGTAATTTTGCAGGAAAAATCGACTTATCATGAACAGAACAACAATTATTACTGCATTTTTTGCCCTCATTGCAGCAACCACACAAGGGCAATTGTTCCGTCCGCTTGGGCTGGACAGTGAATTATGCGAACGAAATGGCAATTATTCCCAGCCGAAAATGCATGTTGAGGGCAACATACTCTATGTTTGCACAAATCAAGGGCTTTACTCCAAAGACCTGTCCAATGGAGAGAGTGCGTGGCAACTGGCAGGTTTTGAAGGCATACCGCTTCTGGACTATGTTCGCAATGGAGATGACATACTTGCCTTGCGCTATAACGTAGATGGCGGATTTCTGCTTTTGTCTCACGATGGCGGCAAAACCTACGAGGACATTACGCCAAGTCAGTTTACGCATAAGGAATGGACGACCTGGGTAATAAGCCTTGCACAGCATCCTGCCGACCCGAATACACTTCTCGTTACATCTCCCCCATTTGGCATATTTCAATCTTCTGACTTTGGACAAACATGGAGTCTGCTGATAGACGAGGTGCTTGGCAATATGACAATTTCATCCATTGGATACCACCCTTTAAATCCACAGGTTATTTACAACAGCGGGGAGGATGATATGCTGTCGTCTCGCCTTAATGTTAGTTATGACGGAGGACAGACGTGGGAGAATCGTTCGCCGTCTTTTTCTGGTGACAACTGTGTTCATCGCATCGTATTTCATCCTACGAATCCTGAACGCTGGATAGTTGGCGGTGAGGGTGCTGTGTTTACAACTACGGATAGCGGTCACACATGGGACACGCAAGATTTCTGGGGTGATGCCCCACGTTCGTTATATTGGTATTTCACAACCTACGACAATGATAATAGCGATATAGTATATATGGCAGGTACTAACAATATCGCTATTATGTCTATTATGTGCTCCACGGATGGAGGTAAATCATGGTGCATACCTCAAACCGAGCCAATAAACAGCTCAGTAAAAAAGACGGTAAACGACCTGCAACAATATAGTGACAAACTTCTTATTTACGCCGAAACAGATGTTTATGAAATATCAAAGGCTGAATTGCTTGCTGCAAGTACAGCTTCTGTTCCAACAATTAACACGAAAAACGATGACTCTCCATTAATATATGACCTGCAAGGTAGGCGGAAAAAAACTTATACGAAAAGGATTGGCATCAGAAAAGGGAAGAAGTATGTTATAAAATAATATTATGAACAAGAAAACTATCATTACTACAATGCTCGCCCATCCCTATATCATCTGCTTTCTGCTTCATGCCCCAACGCACATAGTCTCGATGTTCAACGAACTTAACTTCGTTATCTGTTGCACTTTGGATGAAGTTAAGTACGAAAAAAGCAGGGACACGATAAAAAGGTGTTTGCTACATTAAGGATGTTTTATTAATTATGGAGTTAAAGAAGTTGAAAAGGATTAAGGACAAAAACTCGTGTACCTGACTGAAACGACTGACGGACAAAATCGTGGAGGCAAAAGACAGGGGCGAAGCGGTGTGGATAACAGTGAGACAGGGATAACAGACCCGACATATAAAAATGGAGTTGGCATTCACTGTCAACTCCATTTTTAAGATATTACCAAATGTTACTATTCTATGCCTTAAAACTCTCCAAATCTTCTGCCTTGAAGCTTGCGATGTATGCGGCGTGTGCGACAACCTCTGCCTCGGCATAGCGCACATATACATTTGCGCTCTTTTCGAAAAGCTCTGGTGCAACCGTCGCATCGTCGAGTATGAGCAACGACATTATTATGTCGGCAGTAATCTCGTAGAAACGGCGTGCGAGGAAATCCTGAACGTCTTGGCTGCCACTCTCCTTCAACGTGTTCAGTGCCTGCTCGTATGTCTCAACGAGTTTGGCAACACGTGCCTTCAAAGGTTTGAGGCTGTCGGCAACCTCGCTCTCCATCATCTCCTTTATGATATTGAGATATGTGCCGTTGGTGACATAGCGTATTGCAGCCACTACCTGCAACTGTGTTGTTCCTTCGTAGATTGAGAAGATGCGCGCATCGCGGAACAGACGCTGACACTTATACTCCATGATGAAGCCCGAACCACCGTGCACCGATATTGCATCGTATGCATTCTGGTTGGCATACTCGGAGTTCATACCCTTTGCCAACGGAGTAAAGGCATCTGCCAGACGGGTGTACTTCTTCAGTTCCGCACGCTCATCGGCATCGAGCTTGCGCTCGCGTGCAATGTCCTCAAGAGCCTTATAGATGTCTACATAGCGTGCTGTCTGATAGAGCAGCGAACGACCAGCATCGAGCTTTGCCTTCATACGCGAAAGCATATCGTAGACGGCAGGGAAGTTGATAATCTTCTCGCCAAACTGCGCACGCTCCTTAGCATAAGCCAGAGCCTCGTTGTAAGCCTCCTGCTCAACGCCCACACTCTGTGCTGCAATACCGAGACGCGCTCCGTTCATAAGAGCCATCACATACTTGATGAGACCAAGACGGGTGCTTCCACAAAGTTCAGCCTTTGCATTCTTGTATGTAAGTTCACAAGTAGGTGAGCCATGAATACCCAACTTATGCTCGATGTGACGCACGTCAACGCCACCGTCGCGCTTGTCGTAAATGAACATTGAAAGTCCGCGTCCGTCTTTTGTTCCTTCCTCAGAACGAGCAAGAACAAGGTGTATATCGCTGTCGCCATTAGTGATGAAACGCTTCACACCATTCAGTCGCCAGCAGTTGTTCTCCTCATCGAAAGTTGCCTTGAGCATAACGCGCTGCAAGTCACTACCGGCATCAGGCTCAGTGAGGTCCATGGACATTGTCTCGCCCTGACAGATGCGAGGAATGTATTTCTCGCGCTGCTCCTCCGAGCCAAACTCATAGAGGGTGTCGATACAACTCTGCAAACTCCAAACGTTCTGAAAACCTGCATCGGCTGCCGCCACAATCTCCGATGCCATAGAGAACACCGTGTTAGGCAGGTTCAAGCCACCATAGCGGCGTGGCATGGAGATGCCCCACAAGCCAGCCTTGCGCGTTGCATCAAGATTCTCGTATGTCTTGCTTGCATAAATCATTCGTCCGTTCTCCAAGTGCGGACCTTCGAGATCAACGGCTTCAGAGTTAGGCTCGATGATATTTGCTGCCACATCGCCCGTGATGTCGAGCAACTGCTTGTAATTCTCTATTGCGTCCTCGTAGTCAACGGGAGCATCCTCAAACTGGTCTTTCTCTACATAGTTGCGCTCCTTCAAGTCAACTATTCGCTTCATCAACGGGTGGTTGAGGTGAAACGCAATCTCCGGATGGTCAGTATAATAGTTTGCCATATAATATAATTCTATTTTTTATGTGGGAACAGAAGTAAATACAATAATCCGCATATAGGTGTAAAGAAAATACTATAAATAATAGCAGCAAATTTAGTTGCTCCTTCTCTTTGCTTTACTAAATAGCAAATATTATCTATACAAACGTAATAAACAAAAATTAATATTACACATATAATAACGAAAATCTCATTCATAATACTTACTTATTGTTTTGTTTATAATATTTTATCAATTTCGGCACAACCTCTTCCACAGTGCCTACAATCACATAGTCGGCAATCTTGTTGATAGGTGCGTCGGGGTCGCTGTTCACGCTGATTATGATGCCCGAATCCTGCATACCGGCAATGTGCTGTATCTGTCCTGATATACCGCAGGCGATATACACTTTCGGATGCACTGTAACACCAGTCTGACCAATCTGCCTGTCGTGGTCAACCCAACCAGCATCAACGGCAGCACGACTTGCGCCAACCTCACCGTGGAGTTCCTTTGCCAACTTGAAAAGCATGTCGAAACCTTCCTTCGAGCCAACGCCATAGCCACCGGCAATCACAATAGAAGCACCCTTCAGGTTGTGCTTTGCCTCTTCAACATGGCGGTCGAGCACTTTCACAACGAAAGCCTCCGGACTTACATACTCGGAAACCTCTGGATATACAACCTCACCTTTGTAGTTCTCGTCCAACACCTGCTTCTGCATAACACCGCTACGCACGGTAGCCATCTGCGGACGATGGTCGGGATTTACAATCGTTGCCACGATGTTACCGCCAAAGGCAGGGCGAATCTGATACAACAAACCGTCATAATGCTTGCCGCTCTTCTTGTCCTCATAGTCGCCAATCTCAAGTTCCGTACAGTCGGCAGTGAGACCGCTGTGAAGCGACGACGACACGCGAGGACCAAGGTCACGGCCTATCACCGTTGCACCCATAAGGCAAATCTGCGGCTGCTCCTCCTTGAATAACTTGACGATAACGTCGGTGTGTGGTGCGGAGGTATATGGGAACAAGCATTCTCCGTCGAACACGAAAAGCTTATCAACGCCGTATGGCAATATCTGGCTCTCCACCTCACCTTTTATGCCCGTTCCTATAACAACGGCATTCAACTGCACGCCAAGTGTATTTGCCAACTTGCGTCCCTTTGTGAGAAGTTCCTGAGACACTTCGGCAACCTTTGTGCCTTCTATCTCTATATATACAAATACGTTGTTCATATTCTTATCCGATAATCCTCTCGTCCAACAATTCCTTTACCAAACTCTCCACATCTGCATCCGAGCCTGTGAGCGTCTTGCTCTCCTTGGCTTGGAATACGATGTTCTTCACAGCCTTCACCTTCGTAGGCGAACCACTCAAACCACACTGCTCTGGGTCGCCGTCAACATCAGCCACCGTCCACTGTGTGATTGTGAGATATGGACGCTCTTCATACAAATGCTGATAAGGCGTTTCATCCGTGCGCTCCATCGGAGCTGTAGCCCACTTGTATTTCATCACGAGCTTTGCATTGCAAGGACGGCATGGGGCTGCACTGCCGTTAACCGTCAATACGCAAGGCATAGGCACTTCCACTGTCTCTATACCACCGTCGATATGGCGGCGTACGGTCAGTTTGCCATCTTCGCACTTCTCAATCTCCTCGGCATAAGTAACCTGATTAAGTCCAAGTTTCTGTGCCACCTGTGGACCTACCTGTGCTGTGTCACCGTCGATAGCCTGCCTGCCACCTATTACCACGTCAACATCGCCAATCTTCTTTATGGCAGTTGCGAGGGCATAAGATGTTGCCAATGTATCAGCACCGGCAAAAAGACGGTCGCTAAGCAACCAACCTGTGTCTGCTCCGCGATAAAGTCCTTGCCTGATAACTTCGGCTGCACGAGGCGGTCCCATAGTCAGTATGCCTACCGTAGAGCCTGGATTCTGCTCCTTCAGGCGCAGAGCCTGCTCAAGGGCATTTAAATCTTCAGGATTAAAAATAGCAGGCAATGCGGCGCGGTTGACTGTACCTTCGGCAGTCATTGCGTCCTTGCCCACATTTCTTGTGTCGGGTACTTGCTTTGCAAGCACTACAATTTTCAAACTCATATAGTTCTATTTTTATAGGTATTTAATTCGATTTTGTTCTAAAACGCTGCAAAATTACTCTTTTTTTGTCAAAAGACAAAGAAATATAGACGAAAAGTGCACATTTTCAAATAAATCGTGCACATTATAATTGTTTTGTGCATAAAATAAAAGGATTGTCTTATACATAAACTTATGTCAGTTCATTATAAGCTTTTTATATGATTCATATATATTCGCCAGCCGAGATGCCATACACGGAAGAACGGTTCACATAATGCTTCTTCGGGGTAACTTCCAAGAAGGCGCATTATGCGTTTTAGTTTCCAGATGCCGTGTTTGATCATACCGCCTGTTTTCAGTTCTCTGCTGCGTGAATCGTGCTGACCAAAGTTGCCTCCTTCCATTATCTCACGAAGCAAAAGTCTGCCTTCCTTTTCGTTAGGTTCGCAGATAAGCAAGGCATCAGGCATTGCTAAAACATATTGCAACACCCACATTACCGCAGATGCAAACTTGAGCATTCCAAATTGGCAAAGCACTGCGGCAATCTCCTCACGTGACATTGCAGGGATTGAAAGCCCTTCGTTGTGCATGCCAATAGACCGCCATGGCTGATATTCTAAATTATAATTGTGCCAAGTATTGAGTACAAAATAGTAGTCCATCAATTGGCGCAGTCCTACACCTTCATCAAAGAAATGCTTAAAGATGTGCGTCATCTGATATACCACGTTTATGGAAACAGTTGGCACTGAAAAGCCCATGGATATGCGATTTTTCATACATTCGTCCGCTTTGTCGTCGAACCAGCGGAGCAATCGTTTGTAGCGCACTGGGGAACTAACGTGCCCCATACGAAAATGAGCCTCCACCTCTATTTGGTCAGGCATATACATATCTATATGATTGCAAGTGATACCTATCTTTTGCTTTCCATGCTTCTTTGCATAAGCAATGACACTGCGAATTTTATCACCTCCATTGCGAGGCATAACCAAAAGGTCAATATCACCCGTCTGCCTTCTCATTGCCAAGGTTTCTGGATAATTGAGCAGGTTGCCTTGCCCTTTCAGTACACAAGTATCAAAACCGTCCCTGTCGAACATTGCTGTCACTTCCTTGCAGGCTTCGTTCATTTTCCTGTTTCGCTGCTCTATCTGCATAGTCAGCGAAAACCAACGCCTCATAAGGCTTTTGGGACAAATTATTCCCTTTTCGTGCAGTTTCTCTACAGCCGTAAAGCCAACGCCAATGAGAGCTTGGCGTTGGCAAAACACGAACAGACACTCCCATTCCTCGTCGGTGGGACGAAAAGAGAGAGTGTCTGCATTTCCAACTACAACTTTGAGAAACTCAAAGTAATTCTCGTTGTTTGTCATTCACGATTATTTCTTTGAATTAGCCTTTTCCAAACCGTAGTGTTTCTTACCGTCAAGAATACGGAGAACGACGGAGAGGACAACGGCAGCGATGCCGAAGGTAGCAAAAATCCACATGGCATTGGTGAAGTCCATAGTCTTTGTTCCATCGGCAGCCTCTACGGTATCAGCCTGTAAAACGTTACCAATGAGTATGGGCACCATGGAGAGTCCGATATTCTGAATGTAGAATATTATGGCGTATGCCGAGCCGAGCTGCTTCATCGGGATAATCTTCGGTACACTGGGCCACATGGCACTTGGCACGAGCGAGAAAGCAATGCCGAGGGTTATCATAAGGACAACAGCAAAAGCACTGTTTACAATAGGCAGTGCGAACATTATATGTACCAATGCGAGCATCATACTACCGATAATCATGAGGGTTGCACCACGACCAATCTTATCGTATACCACACCGAAAAGCGGAGTGAGGAAGATTGTGCCGAAAGGCAGAATGGCAGGGATAGTGCCGGCAAACTCTGGGTCGATGCCATACTTGGCAATCATCAGCTTGGTAGCGAACTTGAGGAATGGGAACACACCGCTGTAGAACAACAGGCAGAGGAACACGATGAGCCAGAAGCCTGGATTAACAAATATCAGTTTGAGGTCGCTCAGTTTGAAGCCTTCCTCATCTGCTCCATCATTGGCAGCACCTTGCTCTGCAACAGTAGACTTGTCGAGTTTCCTATCCATAACGCAATATACAAGGAACGCAAGCAGACCAATGATGAGACACAACGTGCCAAAGAGTATAGGCGTAGAGAGCTTGAACGAGTGTGCCACAGGAGCAGAGAAGCCGAGGGCGGCAGCCGTTCCAAGGCGTGCCGTAGCAACCTGAATACCCATAGCAAGTGCCATTCCGTGACCTGTAAACCACTTGGCGATAATCTTCGTTACCGTGATACCGCAAAGTTCCGCACCTACACCGAAAATGGAGAAACCGAGGGCAGCAGTGAGCACTTGATTCTTTACCATTGCCTGTGAAAGTCCGAGGAACGGAATGTTTACATAAGTTGTCGGTTCGGGGCTTACAAACTCAAGTGCGTAGAACTTTATGAACGCACCGCTTGCCATACAAATGCATGCCAACACACCAGTGAAGCGCACACCCATCTTGTCGAGGATAAGACCACCGAAGAAGAGCATCAGCAGATAAACGTTTATAAAGCCGTAGGAACCGGAGAAGAATCCGTACTCCACACTGCTCCAGCCTGGACCAGCAGCACTTTCGAGCATATCCTCGAGCGGAGACATCACATCGGTTATGAAATATCCTATCATCATCGTGAACGACACGATGAAAAGCGCAGTCCAACGCGCTGTAGGAGAATCACTAAGTTTTTTTCTTATTGCTTCCATCTTTTAGAAAAGGGTAATTATGAATTATGCATTATTAATTATAAATTATTTTATTTCAGCCACTTGTCAAGCCAACCAAAGAACGTGCGCTGCCACAATATGCCATTCTGTGGTTTGAGTACCCAATGGTTTTCATCGGGGAAAATGAGCAACTGCGCAGGTATTCCACGCATACGTGCAGCATTGAATGCCGACATTCCTTGTGTTGCGTTAATACGGTAGTCAAGTTCGCCGTGAATGCAGAGAATGGGAGTGTCCCACTTGTCTACAAAACGATGAGGCGAGTTGTCGTATGTGCGCTTCGCATTCATCGTGAGGTCTTTGTTCCAGTATGCATCATCGTATTCCCAGTTTGAGAACCAGTTTTCCTCGGTCTCGGTGTACATAGCCTCGAGGTTGAAAGCACCATCGTGACTGATGAAAGCCTTGAAACGCTTGTCGTGATGACCTGCAAGATAGTAAACACTGAAACCGCCGAACGATGCACCAACAGCACCAAGACGGTCTTTGTCGACGTATGGCAAATTCTGTGCGGCATCGTCTATGGCAGAGAGATAGTCTTTCATACACTGTCCTGTCCAGTCGCCGCTAATTTCTTCGTTCCATTCAGAGCCGAAGCCCGGAAGTCCGTGACGATTGGGAGCAACAATCACATAGCCGTTTGCTGCCATTATCTGGAAATTCCAACGATAGCTCCAGAACTGGCTCACAGGACTCTGAGGTCCACCCTCGCAGAAGAGCAGCGTAGGATATTTCTTTGTCTCGTCGAAACCGGCAGGAAGCACTATCCACACGAGCATATCCTTGCCGTCGGATGTCTTAACCCAACGTTGGCGTACCTCGCCCAACTGCATCTGGTCAAGAATGTGCTTGTTTTCTGCAGTTATTTGTTGCACCTTTGTCTTTTTCACATCCTTGCCAATGGTTATCGTATAAATGTCAGTTGGTGCTGAAATACTTTGGCGTGTGGCGAGAAGCCTGTCCTTGCCGAAAGACTGTATGGAGATGATGTCTGCTTGGTCGTCGGTTATCTGGCTTACCTCGCCTTTGAGGTTGGTGACGTAGGCATTCACACAACCATGCCAAACACCTATAAACGCCAGACTCTTAGAGTCTGTAAGCCAGCAGAAGCCGTCTACATTGCTGTCGAAACTTTCCGTAACGTATGTCTTTTCGCCCGTTGCAAGATTGTATATGCAAAGGCGGTTGCGGTCTGACTCATAACCGTCGCGTGCCATACTCTGCCAAGCAATATATTTTCCATCTGGCGAGAACTGCGGATTCTGGTCGTAGCCAGGGTTGTTGCGCTCAACGTTCTCCGGCGAGTTCACTGCTTGGTTGCGCAGACTCTTAGTAACATCAATCTCCGGAGCAATATATCCATCCTGCTTGCACAGGTTTTTAGTTGTGCCTGTGGCAATGTCGTAGAGATAGATATCGGTGTCGGTGGAAATGGAATAATGCAAACCTGTCTTCTTGCGACAAGTGTAGGCAATGGTCTTTGAGTCAGGACTCCACGCCAATTGCTCCACACCACCAAACGGTTCACCAGGACACTCAAACGGTTCGCCATTGAGAATGTCCTTACCCTCGCCTATGCCCCATTCCGACACTTCCGCGAGGAATGGATGCTGAATGCTCTCAACATAATGGTCCCAGTGGCGATACATAAGGTCGTTTACAACGCGCCCTGTAGACTTTGGTAGGTCGGCTTGCCGTTTCTCTATCACCTTGTTATATGGCAGCGACTTTATGAGAATTATCTTTGAGCCGTCGGGCGACAACAAGAAGCCTTCAATGCTTCCGTCTGTCTGCGAAAGTTGTCTGCGCTCAGAGCCATCGGCTTTCATCATCCATACCTCACCGCCACGCAAAAATGCGATATGCTGTCCGCCGTCAACCCAAGCAGGGTCGGTCTCGCTCTTTTCGTCGGCAGTAAGCAGTCGCTGGTTGCTGCCGTCGGCATCTACAATGCAAATCACCTGGTGGCTCTTGTTCTCTTTCACGCTGTAGTAGCCAGTCTGGTACACCACCTTACTTCCATCGGGCGAAGCGGTAGCCGTGGCAATGCGCCCCATAGCCCAAAGTGCCTCCGGGGTCATTTTGTTGCCAGCCAACTTGATGTCGCTCTTTCCGATGTTCACGTTCTCTTGTGCATTAATGTGGCTGCAAATACCCAGTATTGCAGCCACCATTATAATAATCTTTTTCATAATTACTTTCCAAATTGCCCGTTGCGTTGCTTGCGTAGTTCCTCTGCTTCCTTCTGCATTGCTGCAAGTCGTGCGGCGAGTCCGCTCTGCTTCTTCGGGTTAGCCTTGTTCTCCTTGTAGCGCTCTTCGAGTTTCGCCAAGAGTTTTTCGTCGTTGGTTGTCTTGCGCAGTGTCCACATTATTGCAGCACTGAAGAAGAGCGACACGAAATAGTAGAAGTTGAGACCTGCCGAGTAGTCGTTGAACATAAAGAAGAACATCACCGGCATGAGGTACGTCATCCACTGCATCATTTTCATCTGCTCTGCCTGCTGACCAACCATCTGGTCGCGCTGCTGGCGCATAGTCATCACGGAGTAGAGCACGTTTGAGACGCAGAAGAGAATACACGTCAGCGACAAATGGTCACCTATGAGCCAGATGTTCGTGTTCCATTCCACTATCGGGTCGTAGGTAGAGAGGTCGCTAATCCATAGGAACGACTGACCACGCAGTTGTATGGCGTTTGGCACGAAGTTGAACATTGCCACCCAGATAGGCATCTGTATGAGCATTGGCAGACAACCGCCCAGCGGACTCACGCCATACTGGCTGTATAGCTGCATCATTGCCTGCTGCTTCTGCATTGCATCCTCGGGCTTGTCATACTGTTTTGTAGCCTCCTCAAGTTTCGGTTTGAGCACTCTCATCTTTGCACTGCTCATATAGCTTTTCTTCACCAACGGGAATGTTATCGCCTTAAGCAGCAATGTTATAATTATCAATACAATACCCATATTTAAGCCGAAGCCCGTGAGCCAGTCGAACACATAGAGCGTAAACCAGCGGTTAATCCAGCGCACGATAGGCCAGCCGAGATATACAAGTTCCTGAAGTTCAAGGTCTTTTCCGCTCACGCTCTCGTCGTTCATGCGCTGCAACAGGCGGTAGTCGTTAGGACCTATATACATCTCAAATTCCGAAGGCTGCTTGCCCGTGGGGTCGAAGGCTGTCTTCATCTTCGCCTCGAAATATTTCAGGTAGCCCGTATTGTCCTGCTTTTGGTATGGCATACTTGTCATCTTCGAGTTTGCTGCTATAGGGGATTTAGGTATGAACACCGCACTGAAGAACTGCGTCTTGAATGCCACCCAGTCGAGTTGTGTGTCTACGTTCTCGTCAACCTTCTCCGAAGTCTCGTTCAGATAGTCGGTGCTGCCGTCTTTTTCCTTGTATGTAAGTGTACAGTAGCGGTTTTCAAACATAAAACCCTTTTCCTGCTGACGGCATTGCTCTGTCCATACCACATCCATTGCGTCGTAGTTTGGTGCGAACACGCCGCTAAGTCCGTTTGCCTGCATCGACATACGCAGCATATAATCCTTGCCAAGTGTATATTTCATCACAAGGCTTCCGCCGTTTTGTGCCTGTGCCGCCATCGTCACTGTGGTGTCAGTGACATTGCTCGGAGTGAAATACAGGTCGTTCGTCAAGATGTTCAGTGTCTTGCCAGCCAGCATAAAATTCATTTTCTGCTCCTTGCCGTCGAAGAGAGTAACGTCGCTCTTACCATCACGACTTTCAAAGCCAAGAATCTTTGCCGTTTTCAGCGCAGCACCCTTTGTGCTTATGGCAAGCTGCAACTTATTGTTTTTCAGCACCACGCTTTCTTCCTTGCCGCTCAACGAGGGGAAAAAAAGGCTTGTAGAATCTTCCTTGGCAGCAACGATTGCCGCCTGCTTTTCTGCCTCTGCCTTTTTCTGTGCCTGCTCTGCGTTCATTCGCTGCACGTTGGCTATCGAGTCTTGCTTCTGCGCCGCAATGATTTCTTCCTGCGACGGCTGGTTGTACCAACTGAAGCCTATGAATACCAATGCAATGAGAATGAAGCCTATGATATTATTCTTGTCCATTTCGTTTATTTTTTGTTTTCAATAGCCGTTTTCACAAAGTCGAGGAACAGCGGATGCGGTTTCAGCACCGTGCTCTGGTACTCTGGATGGAACTGCGTACCAATGAACCACTTGAGTCCAGGAATCTCCACAATCTCTATCAGTCCGCTCTCGGGATTCTTGCCCACGCACATCATTCCGTGGCGCTCGTATTCCTTCAGATAGTCGTTGTTGAACTCGTAGCGGTGACGGTGGCGCTCTTGTATATGTTCCTTATTATATATATTGAACGCACGCGAGCCCTGTTTCAAAACACACTCGTATGCTCCGAGGCGCATCGTACCGCCCATATCGGTGATATTCTTCTGCTCCTCCATTATGTCAATCACGTTGTGCGTGGTCTTTTCGTTCAGTTCGCGGCTGTTGGCATCGACATAGCCAAGCACGTTGCGCGCAAACTCAACCACAATCATCTGCATACCCAGACAGATTCCGAATGTAGGCAGGTCGTGGGTGCGTGCATATTTTATTGCCACAATCTTTCCTTCCGTGCCGCGCTGACCGAATCCCGGACATATCACCACGCCGTCAACCTCTGCAAGTTGTTCTGCCACGTTGTCGTCGGTTATATTCTCCGAGTTGATGAATTTCAGCACAGTCTTGCGGTCGTTATAAACACCGGCTTGCATAAGGCTCTCGCGTATGCTCTTGTAAGCATCCTGCAAGTCGTACTTGCCCACCAAGCCAATAGTGACGGTCTCCGTAACGTTGCCCATACGGTCGAGGAAACTGCGCCACGGACCGAGTGCCGGCGTCTCGCCCACCTCCATACCAATCTTGCGCAATATGGCGGCATCAACTCCCTGCTTCTGCATGTTCACAGGCACTTCATAGATTGACGGCAGGTCCTCGCTCTGCACCACGCAATCAAGGTCTACATTGCAGAATGCCGCAACCTTGCGCATAATGTTTGCGTCCAAATGCTTCTCTGTGCGCAATACAAGTATATCGGGCTGTATACCCACGCTCTGCAACTCCTTCACTGAGTGCTGCGTTGGCTTTGTCTTCAACTCACCAGCCGCTTTCAGATACGGCACGTATGTTAGGTGTACGCTCACGGCATTCTTGCCGAGTTCCCATTTCATCTGCCTTATAGCCTCAAGATATGGTGCACTCTCAATGTCGCCGATTGTACCGCCAATCTCGGTAATAACAAAATCGTAGTGATACTTGTCACCCAGCAACTTTATGTTTCTCTTTATCTCGTTTGTTATGTGTGGCACCACCTGAATGGTCTTGCCGAGATAGTCGCCACGACGCTCCTTGTCAATCACCGCCTTGTATATGCGTCCCGTTGTCAGCGAGTTCGCCTTTGTGGTTTGTATTCCCGTGAAGCGCTCGTAGTGTCCGAGGTCAAGATCGGTCTCCATGCCGTCCACCGTAACATAGCATTCCCCGTGCTCGTAGGGGTTGAGCGTACCCGGGTCGATGTTAATGTATGGGTCGAATTTCTGGATTGTGATATTGTAGCCGCGAGCCTGCAGCAACTTGCCAATAGATGACGATATTATTCCTTTGCCAAGCGATGAAACCACACCGCCAGTGACGAAGATATACTTTGTTTCTGCCACGATTTTATTATTTTAATGTTCCTTTTTTACCTATAAATACAAAATACCGTGCAAAGTTAATATTTTTTTTCGACAAGTGTATAGAAATGAATGAAAATTAACTTTTATTCCAATACAATGTTTGCAAAGTGAAAATAAATTGGATATGTATTATGTTAAAGAGACAGCAAAAAAGGAGGCGCGCCTATTAGGCACGCCCAAAGTTCATCTAAAAAATCTTAAGGTTTATCTTTTATAATCTTACCGCCCATTATAGCAGCTTTAACTGCACAAAAAGGCAGCCAACAATCCGCCAATTATATAAAGCAACTTGATAAGTTGCTCCATAAACTTGGAAGTTATTTGTAATTTTAATATAAACATAATATTTATATATAAATTAAAATTAATAAAAAATATATCTATAAAACTTAAAGAATCTTCTTTATAACCGCTTTATGCGATTACCCTGTCTATCGAGAAAGCTTTTTTAATCCACTATCACCTTCTTGCCATTAATGATATTCAATCCTTTCTTTGGAGCTTTGAGACGGTTGCCATTAAGGTCATAATATACTTTGTTTCTGTTCTTGTTTGCCTTTACACTCTCTATTTCTGTAGATGTGATGCCTTGAAGATATTTAAAATTTTTCCATATATTATCATTTCTATATGCCTCTAATGCTTCTTCAGGGAAAGACATTAACAGAATATAAAAAAAGATTAAAACAAGCCATATTCGTGACTTTGTTACAATGATAAAAATGCTTGCGGCTTCATATGCCAACGAAGCTAACTTCGTTGCCCATTGAGACGGCAAGCGATGGCAATCGAGACTATGTGCATTGAGGTGATGAACAGGGCAGCTAATAAAATAAAACGTCCGCAAGCCTTGCGAGGGTTTTATTTTTCAAAAAAGTTTTGCTACCTTTGCAGGCAAAACAAAAAAGATGCTTTATGAATGACGACAGACTGATAGATTTTGGAATAGTGGAAGACAAGTCGAAAGACATAATAAAGGTTATCGGCGTGGGCGGCGGCGGTTGCAACGCCGTACGCAATATGTATAACGAAAAGATTTCGGGAGTGACGCTTGCTGTGTGCAACACTGATAGCAAGTCGCTTGCACCGTCGCCTGTTCCGGTGAAGATATTGTTGGGCGAAGGTCTCGGAGCAGGAGGCTTTCCAGAAATAGGCCGCTCGGAGGCAGAAAAGAACATTGATGACATAAAGACACTGTTGAACGACGGTACGAAGATGGCATTTATTACCGCAAGTCTCGGCGGTGGCACTGGCACAGGGGCTGCTCCCGTAGTGGCGAGCGTGGCAAAGGAGATGGGTATACTTACCGTTGGCGTTGTCACTATTCCTTTTTTCTTCGAGAAGAAGCAGAAAATAATCAAGGCACTGAAGGGCGTTGAGGAGTTGAGGAAAAACGTTGACGCAATGCTGATAATAAACAACGAGAGACTTTGCGATGTTTATGCCGATTCGAACATCTCGGTGAAGGAGTCGTTTGCCCGTGCTGACAATATACTGAAAGATGCCGTGATGGGCATTGCCGAACTTATAACAGTGAACAGTGACGGCGGTATAGACCTTGACTTCCGTGATGTGGAGGCTACCACGCGCAACGGTGGTGGGGCGATAATGGCAATGGGCAGGGCAAGCGGCGAAAGGCGCGTGGAGAAAGCCATAAAGAATGCGCTCGACTCTCCGCTACTCTATGGTAACGACATAGAGAAAGCAAAGCGAATATTGTTCAACATATATTCGAGCGAGGAAACGCCGATAATGGTGCCTGAAATGCAGGAGATAGACGAGTTTTTCGACCGCCTTGACCCGGACATAGAGGTTATTTGGGGAATATCCACCGACACATCGCTTGGTGATGACGTGAAAGTTACAATACTTGCCACGGGAATGGACGACGAGGCAGTAAACATAGACAACGACAACGGACACGACAACAGATACTACGAGGAAATAATAAACAAACTCTACAAACCCATAAAGAAGCCGATAGCAGAGCCTGCGGAAGAGCTTCCACTCGAAATTGTGGAGACAGTTGAGCCTGAACCTGCCATAAATGAAAGCGAGCCAGGAGAGGACAACAACAATCCGCCAACACCACAGGGCATTGGAGGCAAGGTGAGCGAGTGGTTTAGAACCTTTATTCAAGACACCGACGAATAACTATGTTGGAGAACAATAATATAGATAATATAGTCGGCGAATTGTCGGGCTTGGTAAACAAGTTGCGTGCGATGGGTCGGAACGACCTGTTGCTCAATGCCATTGGTGTGCCGGTGCTCGAAGAACTGCGCTTGGAGGCTGCGAAAAGGAAATTGAGCAGGTTGAAGATAACAAAAGACTACAGTTTTGTGCTTGTGGACTACGGCAACCGCGAAATTGACCTGCAGCCTGTTCATAAGGCGGTGTATATGCTGTTTCTTGCCCACCCCGAAGGCATAGAGTTCAAAAGGCTTGCCGAGTATCGTGATGAATTGCTGCGGTATTATCTTGCAACAGCAAAAGACATAGACAAGCAGAAAATAGAGGAAAGCGTTGACCGTCTCGTAAATCCGCTTGATAATGCCATAAACGAGAAGTGTTCGAGGATTAAGAGTGTTTTTCTTGGTATGATGGACGAGTACACCGCAAGTTACTATATCGTTAGCAACCACACTCGCCGACACGTGGCAGGAAGTTCAAAAATTTGGTTTGAACGCCTTAAGGTTATTACGTTGCCGAGACAACTTGTAGTTAGTGAATTTTAAGGAGTTAAGGGAGTTAAAGAAGTTATCGCTCCCGTTGGTCGTTGGGGAGTTAAAGCCAATAGTATTTGTTCAATGAAAATCTTCTATGCATTATTGCAAGCAAGACCATTAGCTTTAACTCCTTTTACTTCCTTAACTCCTTTAACTCCATAATTAATATCAGCAGACTTTTTCTAATCGCTTCATTATCGAGAACATAAATATTGCCGAGAGGAGGCAGAGTACGATGAACACGCCCCAAACGAGCCACAATGGGAAACCGCCCCAGAGGAAACCGCCGACACTAACGAGCATATTACCGATGGCAGTGGCAACAAACCAACCGCCCATCATCATACCCTTGTATTTTGGAGGCGCAACCTTTGAAACGAAAGAGATGCCCATTGGCGAGAGCAGCAATTCGGCAAAAGTGAGCACAAGGTAGGTGTAGATGAGCCACGACGGTGAAACGAGCATTGCCGCATCGCCCATCTCTGCCTGTTCGTCTGGTGTGGGAAGTCCCATAGAAGCGAACAGCATAACGGCAAATCCAAGTGCAGCCACAAGCATACCGTAGGCAATCTTGCGTGGTGCTTTTGGCTCCTTGCCTTTGCTTGCAAGAGCACCGAAAATAGCCATACTCACAGGTGTGAGAGCCACAACATAGAATGGATTGAACTGCTGGAAGATAGGAGCAGACACTTCAACGATGTCAGATGCTGTGTCAATGTACTGCCAAACAAGATAGCCCACGGCAGCAAAAACAACGAGAGCGGAAACTGCCTTGTTGCCTGATGTCTTGCTTTGGAACACCGAGAACAGTGCATATACGATTACTATTATCGCCACAAGATTGATAACGTTGAACGACATTCCCTCTGCGCCCGTAGATGACTTTGCCGTAAACTCGTTGGCAAAATATGTGAGCGAGAGACCATTCTGGTGGAACGCCATCCAGAAGAAGATTACCACGGCATATACGAGGCACAGGGCCACGATGCGTGCCTTTGTCTCTGCCGGCGAAAGTTCCTCTTCAACCGTAGCGGCATCCTTCTTGCGCTCGCCGCCCTCAACGTGCTTGAATGTTGAGCGGCAAACATAGTATATTGCCATCGAAACGATGAGCGAGAGGCAAGCCACGGCAAAAGAGAAGTGGTAAGCATCATTAGACTCGAAGCCCAACGACTCTGCCCACGCCTTTATCTTCACGGCTGCGGTTGGCGCAAAGAGCGCACCGATGTTTATAGCCATATAGAAAATTGAGAAACCTGCGTCGCGACGCTCTGCAAAACGCTTGTCATCATAGAGGTTGCCCACCATCACTTGCAGATTGCCTTTGAACAGTCCCGTACCGAAACTAATGAAAACCAGTGCCACAAGCATTGCCGCCATACCCACAGCATCGCCTCCGAGAGGAACTGACAGCAGCAGGTAGCCAACAAACATTATCAGAATGCCGATTGTAACCATCTTGCCGAATCCAAACTTGTCTGCCATCACACCTCCGATGAGCGGAAGGAAATAGACCAGACCGAGGAACGTGCTGTAAATGAGACCGGCTGTGTCTGGAGCCAATCCAAAGTTGGCTCGCAAGAACAGGGCGAACACTGCTATCATCGTGTAGTAGCCGAAGCGTTCGCCAGTGTTGGCAAGTGCCAACGCATAAAGACCTTTCGGTTGTCCTTCAAACATAGAAATAATATTTTAAATTGTTAATTTGCGGTGCAAAGTTAATCCTTTTTTTTGATATATAAGAATATTTGAATAAATAACTATTCAGAAATGTGCTGTTGTAGGCTTCAAACTCTTAATTAGCATTATTCTGAATCCATTGAAATTACGTTGTATTACTTTGAATTTATATCTTTGCCAAGGCCTGACGTATATCATCAAGAATATCCTCAACATCCTCGATGCCTACGGAAAGACGAATGAGGTCTGGAGCTACGCCTGCCTCACGCAACTGCTCGTCGCTGAGTTGGCGGTGGGTATGGCTGGCAGGATGCAGCACGCAGGTACGGGCATCAGCCACGTGGGTAACGATGTTTATCATCTCTAATGAGTCCATCCATTTTATTGCCGTCTCACGATTGCCTTTTAGTCCGAAGGCAATTACGCCGCAAGAGCCATTGGGCAGATATTTCTGTCCGAGAGTGTATGCCTTGTCATCAGGCAATCCGCAATAACGCACCCAAGCCACCTTTGGCTCATCGTGCAGGAACTCGGCTATGCGCTGGGCGTTCCTACAGTGTTGTGGCATACGCAGATGGAGTGTTTGTAAACCGATATTCAGTAGGAATGAGTTTTGTGGCGAAGGTATGCTTCCGAGGTCGCGCATCAGTTGTGCCACGAGTTTCGTGATGTAGCCCATCTTGCCGAAAGCCTTGACGTAAGTAAGACCGTGATATGACTCATCGGGTGTGCATAGTCCGGGGAACTTTTCTGCATTGGCAAGCCAGTCGAAGTTTCCGCTGTCAACCACTGCACCACCTACCTGTGCCGCGAAGCCGTCCATATATTTTGTCGTGGAGTGTGTTACAATGTCTGCTCCCCACTCAAATGGACGACAGTTGATAGGTGTTGCAAAAGTATTGTCAATGATTAGCGGCACACCATTCTTATGGGCGATGCGTGCAAATTTCTCAATGTCAAGCACGGCACAGCCAGGATTTGATATTGTCTCACCAAACAGTGCCTTCGTGTTAGGACGGAAGGCTGCCTGTATTTCCTCATCAGAAGCATCTGGACTTACGAATGTGCATTCAATGCCGAGTTTCTTCAATGTAACGCCAAACAAGTTAAAAGTGCCGCCATAAATCTCGTTCGAGGTTACGATATGGTCGCCAGCCTCGCAGATGTTGAAAATTGCGTAGAAGTTAGCAGCCTGTCCTGATGATGTAAGCACACTGCCCACGCCGCCTTCCAATGTGGCAATCTTTGCAGCCACGGCATCGTTGGTAGGGTTTTGCAGGCGAGTGTAAAAATAGCCTTCCTTTTTGAGGTCGAATAACTGTGCCATCTCTTCAGAGTCGTCATACTTGAATGTCGTTGACTGAATGATAGGTACTTCTATAGGCTCACCGTTTTTCGGCTTGTAGCCTGCGTGCACACATAGCGTGCCGAGTCTTTGTTTCTTTTCCATAATCATTATAAGGTTTATATTGTGCAAAGATACACAAAATATTGTCAAAATAACAAATGTTCACTATAATATTTGGCTGAATGTATGTGTTTTTTAGTAATTTTGCAACCTAAAGGAGAAGGTTTATATAATTAGTGGTTAGCAAATGATAGATTTTTCGGCATACATACAAAATGAATGGTCGTGGGCAATCCTGTTCGTGATGGCTCTCTTTGTAGGTATGTCAAAGACGGGTGTCCAAGGTCTTACCATTCTTACCGTACCCCTGTTGGCTATGACTTTTGGAGCAAAGCCTTCAACGGGCTTGATGCTGCCGGTCTTGTGTTTTGCAGATTTGATAGGTGTTAGTTACTATAGGAGAAAAGCGGAATGGAAGTATATTATCAGGTTGCTCCCCACAGCCATAGCAGGTTTCTTTCTCGCTTTGTGGGTAGACCATCTTATTCCTGTAACGGAGTTTAAGCATCTGATGGGTGCTTGCCTTGCGTTAGTATTGGCGGTGATGCTATTTAGCCAATGGAAAGGCAAGGAAAATATGTTGGCAGACCATTGGTGGTACAGTCCTTTGTTTGGTTTGCTTGGCGGATTTACCACTATGATAGGCAATGCGGCAGGTCCGGTAATGGCTATCTACCTTTTGTCAATCCGTATGCCAAAGCTTGCCTTCGTTGGTACTAACGCCTGGTTTTTCCTTTGCGTCAACTACCTCAAGCTACCCCTGCAAATATTCGCTTGGCATAATATCAATCTTACAACACTTGCTATTGATGCCTGTGCCGTCCCTTTTGTACTTATTGGAGCATATCTCGGCATACGCCTCGTCAAGTTCCTGCCAGAAAAAGAGTTTCGCATATTCACCACCGTAGTAACTATTATCAGTGTCATTGCGATGCTGTTGTCATAGCTATTGACTATAAAATTAGGAAAGCAGATAACAAATCATTCTAAGTTCAAGATAGAAGTGCAAATTATGCAGTAGTTTTATGTTGGTATAAAAACCATGAAAAACACTGCGTAGGT
>JAFLSE010000027.1 GCA_022511075.1 Prevotella sp. | reverse complement strand
AGCAACAAACAATTGGGCTACCGCCAACGGATATTCACTGAGCCCTAACAAGGACACTGGCGAAGGATGGGACGGTATGCGTGACCTTGACCACAACAGCGAAAACGTGCAGAACAATGTCCGTGCCTATCTCGACCTCTTGCTCAACGACCTTGGCTATGCAGGTTTCCGCTACGATATGGTAAAGGGCTATGCAGGACAGTTCACAGGAAAATACAACAGCGAGGCAAAGCCAACATTCTCCGTAGGCGAATATTGGGACGGAAATGTTACTGCTCTAAAAAATTGGATGGATGCAACAAAGGTCAACGGACAGATACAAAGCGGAGCTTTCGACTTTGCCGTGCGCTACACCGTGCGCGATGCCATCAACGGCAATAACTGGGGGAAATTATCCACAGGCGGTGTCTGCACAAACAAGGATTATCAACGCTATGCTGTTACGTTCATTGAGAATCACGATACCGAATATCGTTCATCACAGGCACAACAAGACCCGATACGCAAAGACACCCTTGCAGGCAATGCCTTCATTCTTGCCATGCCGGGCACGCCCTGCGTTTTCTTCAAGCACTGGATTGACTGCAAGAAGGATATCAAGAACATGATTCTCGTGCGCAACTTTGCTGGGATAAACAATCAAAGTACGTCAGTATCAATGAACAGCCACCAAGACTACTATAGCGTGAGAACAGAGGGAACAAATTGCTATCTTAGGGCGTATATCGGCACGAAAGCCAACGAACAAAATCCCGGTAACGATTGGGTAAAAGTGGCTTACGGACATAAATATGCCTATTTCCTGCCCACATCTGCCGAAACGGCATGGACAGACCTTCCAGATGGCACATACAAGACAGCACAGAAGGCTAAACTTATTGCAGTTTCAGCCGCAAGTCATGTAAAGCTTGTTTACACCCTCGACGGTTCAACTCCCAAAGCAAGCTCCACACAAGCGGAAAACGGCACAAGCATTGACATAACAGAAACTTGCATACTGAAGGTAGGACTGCTGCTCCCCAACGGTGCCGTTACTGGCATTACGACAAGGGAATACACATTTGAGCAGGAAACTCCTTTCAATCCATATCAGATTACCGTATGTGTAAATGTTGACGATGTTAATTGGAGCAAGGTGAACTTCTGGACTTGGGGCGGCGACGGAAGTCACTCACCGAAATCGCCCAACTGGCCCGGCGATGCAGTCACACAGACAAAAATGGTAAACAACCAGACATGGTATTATCAGACATACACTATTAACAGCAGCGACGACTATGTAAGTTTTGTTTTCAGCACAGGCTCCGGAAGTCCCCAAACCGTTGATGTAACAAACGTCACGACAGACAAATATTTCAAGGTCACTACCGAGATGCAAGGAGATAAATATCTTGTTTCAGATGTCACAGAAACCACAGGCATAGACGATGCAATCAGCGACAACCTGCCACAAAAGCACACAGGCATATATACCATTGACGGCAGAAAGATAAACGCAACGTCAATAAACGCTCTGCCACATGGATTGTACATTATTGACGGCAAGAAAGTTGTTAAGAACTAAGAAAACAACATATACAAGACAAATGGCTTGAAAGAAATTATTTCCTTTCAAGCCATTTGTCTTATTACAAAAGAATAATTAAAGTTCCGCTTTCAGTTTCTCTGCCATTTCTTGATATTCGACATCAGTGAGATAAACCTGCTTGGGATTCATCTGGAACACTCCGCCGAAGTCGGGACCACCCTGATACTTAGGGATAAGGTGGAAATGAAGGTGGGAAAGGGTGTCAGAATATGCACCGTAGTTAATCTTGTCAGGATTGAACACCTTCTGCATAGCACGGGTTGTACGGGCAACATCACTCATAAAGGCGTTGCGCTGCTCGTCGCTGAGCAGGTTGAGGTCGTCAACGTGCTCGTCGTAACTTACAAGGCAACGACCGTGATAGGTCTGCTCTTTGAAGATGAACACACGCGAGCAACTCAGATGAGCCACCTCAATCATAAGGTCGTGCAAAGTCTCATTGTTTGTACAATAGAGACACTGTTTTGGATCACTTTTCATTTTGTTTAGTTTTTAAGTAGTTAGTTATTCTCTGGGCGCAACTTGCGAACGGTAACAGCAGTCTGCCACATCTCGCTCTCGCGCATTGCCTTCAATTCTGCCTCAAGACCAACACGGTAGTCGGGCTTTGAGTTTGCATCGATTGATATCTGTGCCTCGTTGCCGCTCTTCACGCTTGCATAAAGTTTCTCTACCACTGGCTTTATAGCATCGTGGAAAGGACCCATCCAGTCGAGTGCGCCGCGCTGTGCCGTTGTAGAGCAGTTGGCATACATCCAGTCCATACCGTTCTTTGCAAACAATGGCATAAGCGACTGTGTAAGCTCCTCAACAGTCTCGTTGAACGCCTCCGATGGAGAGTGTCCGTTCTCGCGGAGTACTTCGTACTGCGCAAGGAGAAGTCCCTGGATGGCACCCATAAGAGAGCCACGCTCACCAGTGAGGTCTGATGTTGCCTCGCGTACAAACGTAGTCTCGAACATATAGCCAGAGCCGATACCGATACCGAGTGCAAGAGTCTTTTCGAGAGCCTTGCCCGTAGCATCCTGATATACTGCGTATGAAGAGTTCAAGCCGCGTCCCTCGAGGAACATTGTGCGGAGCGACGTGCCAGAGCCTTTGGGAGCAACCATGATAACATCGATATCCTTCTGAGGAACAACACCTGTGCGGTCGTTCCATGTTATTGCAAAACCATGTGAGAAATAGAGAGCCTTGCCCGGAGTGAGGTATTGCTTCAATGTGGGCCATACGCTCATCACGGCAGCGTCTGACAAAAGACACATTACGATTGTACCCTTCTCGGCAGCCTCCTCAATAGAGAAAAGTGTCTCGCCCGGCACCCAGCCGTCGTTTACAGCCTTCTCGTATGTCTTGCCCTGACGCTGACCAACGATTACGTTAAAGCCGTTATCGCGCAGGTTGCAAGCCTGACCAGGACCCTGAACGCCATAGCCTATTACAGCGATTGTCTCGTCCTTCAATATTTCACGAGCCTTCTCCAATGGAAACTCCTCACGTGTTACCACAGTCTCGATAACACCACCAAAATTTAATTGTGCCATTTCTTTTAATTTAATTGTTATTATTTTGTCTATTTGTTTCTTTCTGCAAATCTAACCTTCGCCCTGCACACCTCTGTTTCCTCGGCATTGTCGGGCTGTGTCTTGGCTATGCGGCAACTATATTCCTTTTCAGAATCCTCCTTAAGGTCAAGATGCAGCGTGTCGCCGAAATAACTCTCTGCCACATACGCAACATCAATCCGCTCTATACGGCTGTCCTTGTACAGGTCGAGCGAGAAGAGGTCGAGCACGTGCTCAATGTATTTCACGGAGTTAACGTGTCCGTTCACATCTATGTCGCTGTAATGCGTGTTGATTGTTGCCACACGCTTTGCATCGCTGTCGATTTTCACACGCGAGCCTTTTTCTATCGGGCATTCCTTTTCCGCCTCTATCCACTGGCATATTGCACCGTCGTTAACGGAGAGTATGTCGTAGGGCTGACGCGTCACGGTGTCTATCATTGCCCATATACTCTGCCCATAGCCATACACCTTGTCTTCGGGCGACACTATGCGGAAGTTGCGGTTGGTGAAATAGCGCATTGCACTGCTCACCCATGTTTCAACGAAGAAGTGTTCGCCCTCACGCGGCATCTCACTCATCTCTATCGCCAGGCGCGAGAGCACCCACGTCTTGTTTATGCTGTTGAGGTAGCGCATTCCGAACTCCCTGTCAGATGAGTGGAAGTCGGCAGCATTGAGCATATGGTTGCCAAGATGCCCCAGGAACAATTCGTGACGGAAGTCGCAATGGAATGCGTCTGCCACAAACTCATATCGTCCTACCTTGTCTAACATTTTCTCCTTACACATTATTATATAAAGCCCCTCTCTCCTACTCTATTACGTTTGCCTGTCGCTCGCGCTCCTGCAAAAGCTCACTTAAATCCTCAAACGGACTGCGAGTCATTGCTATGCGTCCCGAACGCGAGTACTGCTGCACGCAACCTAACTCCTTAAGCGCAAAGTAAAGTTCAACAATAGTCTCAGTGAGTCCGCTCTTAGACACGATAATGTATGTGGGGTTTACCTCGGTTATCGTTGCCTCATACTTGCGTATGGTGCGCGAGATAAGCGGATTCTCCATCACCTTCGGCGTACTCAGTTTGTAGAGTCCTGTCTCACGCAAAAATAGTTCCTCGTCAAGATAATACGAAGCCTTTATCACATCTATCTTCTTCTCTATCTGCTTCGTAATCTTTATTATCTGGTCCTCGTCGCTGTATGCAGTAATCGTGTACTTGTGTATGCCCGGTATGCTCGATGCCGACACGTTAAGACTCTCGATGTTTACCTGACGGCGCGTGAACACGGCGGTTATCTGGTTTAGCACACCGGCAATGTTCTCCGAATATACAAGCAGTGTATATAGTGTCTTTTCTTCCATAAATAATATTCCTTTCGATTAGTCCAAGTGCAGTTCGAGCATCATATCGTCAACGTCGCTGCCCGGAGGTGTCATAGGCAGCACGTTGTCGTCCTCCTTTATGGCACACTCTATCAGCACTGCACCTTCAGTCTCCATCATAAACTTCATAGCCTTGTCGATGTCCTTGCGGTCGATGAGCAGCATATACGGTATGCCGTATGCCTCGGCTATCTTCTCGTATACGGGGTTTGCCATGTGAGTGAACGAGCGACGCTTGTTGAAGAACATATCCTGCCACTGGCGCACGTTGCCCAAATAACTGTTGTTCATCAGTATCATCTTAACGGGGCGTTTCTGCTCCATTATCGTGCCAAGTTCTTGTATGTTCATCTGGAAGCCACCGTCGCCGGCAAACATACACACCATACGGTCGGGTGCTCCGTAGGTTGCGCCTATAGCTGCAGGAATAGAGAATCCCATAGTGCCGAGTCCACCGCTCGTAACAATAGAACGTTTCTTGTTGTATTGGAAATAGCGGCACGCAAACATCTGGTTTTGTCCTACATCGGTAACGAGTACTGCATCGCCTTTCGTTGCCTTTGCCACGGCATCCACCACCTCACCCATTAGCAGAGGACCGTCGGCAGGCTTTGTTGCCGGCTCTATCACCTTTTCCATTTCCTGTTTCTCATATTGCGCAAAACTCTCTATCCACTTGCCATGCCCTGCCTTGTCGAGCAGGCGTGTTATGGCTGGCAACGACTCCTTGCAATCGCCAATCACCGGAACATCAGCCATTATCACCTTGTCAATCTCCGACGGGTCTACTTCGAGATGTATCACCTTTGCCTGCTTTGCAAAGTTGCTTGGCAGACCTGTAACCCTATCGCTGAAGCGCATACCTATTGCTATCAGGACATCACACTCCTGTATCTTTACCGACGGAGCGAAGTTTCCGTGCATGCCAAGCATACCCATATTAAGCCTATGGTTGCTCGACAGTGCCGAAAGTCCTAACAGCGTCCTGCCGGCAGGAATGTCTGCCTTTTCAAGAAACTCAACGAGTTCTTCGTGTGCATTTCCTAACTCCACACCCTGACCTACGAGTGCAAAGGGCTTTTTCGCACCGTTTATCAGTTCGGCGGCTTTCTTCACCATATCCTCATTAAGTTTCGGATAAGGCACATAACTGCGCACGAACCTCACCTGCTCAGGCTGCCACTCTGTAGTTTTCACCTGCGCATTCTTCGGGAAGTCGAGCACCACCGGTCCTGGTCGTCCGCTGCGTGCAATGTAGAATGCACGGCTCACAGCCCAAGCAATATCCTCAGGACGGCGTATCTGATAACTCCATTTCGATATCGGCTGAGCCACGCCCACGAGGTCTATCTCCTGAAACGCATCTGTTCCGAGCACACTCGTGCCCACCTGACCTGCAATCACTACAATCGGTGTTGAGTCCATCATTGCGTCAGCCACGCCAGTAAGTGTATTGGTGACTCCAGGACCGCTCGTAACAAGAGCCACGCCCACCTCGCCGCTCACACGGGCATAGCCCTCGGCAGCGTGTGTAGCCCCCTGCTCATGGCGTACAAGAATATGCTCAAATGCCTTTTTCTCGCCTCTCGTATAGTCGTACAATGCGTCGAACACAGGCATAATCGCACCTCCGGGATAGCCGAAGATGGTCTTAACGCCCTCGTTCTGAAGTGCCTTCATCAGCACTTCCGCACCTGTCATTGTTTCCTTCATCTTCAAGATTCTCTAATCTATTATCCTTACTCCGCCCTTGTCTGCCGAACTTACACTGCGTGCATACGCCTTCAGGGCCTTGCTCACCACGCGGTTGCGTGTCAAAGGCTGCTGTGGGCGTGCCGCAAGTTCTTCATCGCTCAACTTCACGTTTATAGCGCGGTTTGGAATATCTATCTCTATTATGTCGCCGTCTTTTATCTTTCCTATGTTGCCACCTGCGGCAGCCTCTGGCGAAATATGTCCTATGCTCAGTCCCGACGTACCTCCGGAGAAGCGTCCGTCGGTTATCAGCGCACACTCTTTTCCGAGGTGCATACTCTTTATATAAGATGTGGGGTAAAGCATTTCTTGCATGCCAGGACCTCCCTGCGGACCTTCGTGTGTTATCACCACGCAGTCGCCGCTCTTCACCTTACCGCCAAGTATTCCGTCGCAGGCAGCCTCCTGCGAGTCGAACACCTTTGCAGGACCGGAGAATTTCCAGATGCTTTCATCCACGCCGGCTGTCTTAACCACGCAACCGTCCTGCGCAATGTTTCCGAACAGCACAGCAAGTCCGCCGTCCTTCGTATATGCGTGCTCAAGGTCACGAATACATCCGTTTGTACGGTCGGTATCAAGTGTACCCCATTGTGCGTCCTGGCTGCCCATCTCTATTGAGAATCGTCCACCCGGAGCACTCTGGTATATGCGGTTTGCCTCTGCCTCAACATTTTCTTTTGTTATGTCGTATGCAGCCATCTGCTCACCCAATGTCTTGCCGTCAACACGTATTGCGCTACCGTCTATAAGACCTCCCTTACTCAGTTCGTTCATTATGCCGAGTATTCCACCTGCACGGTTGCACTCCTGCACACTGTATTTCTGCGTGTTTGGCGCAAGTTTGCACAGGCAAGGCACCTTGCGGCTCAAGTCGTCAATGTCCTTCATCTTGAAGTCTGCGCCAGCCTCCTGTGCCACAGCAAGCAAGTGAAGCACGGTATTGGTGCTGCCGCCCATTGCAATGTCGAGAGCCATTGCGTTCATAAATGCCTTTCGTGTGGCAATAGAACGTGGCAACACGCTTTCATCGCCGTCCTCATAATAAGCAAATGCATTCTTCACTACCTGACGCGCAGCAGCCTTGAACAACTCTATGCGGTTCTTGTGTGTGGCAACAATCGTTCCGTTGCCAGGCAGCGATAATCCGATAGCCTCAGTAAGCGAGTTCATAGAGTTGGCTGTGAACATTCCAGAGCAACTGCCGCATCCCGGACACGCACAATTCTCCAATTCTGCAATATCATCGTCGCTCACCGAGGGGTCTGCACCCTTCACCATAGCAGTTATCAGGTCGGCATTCTCGCCACGCCATTTTCCTGCCTCCATAGGACCGCCCGAACAGAACACGGTAGGGATGTTCATGCGCATACTTGCCATAAGCATTCCAGGCGTTACCTTGTCGCAGTTCGATATGCAAATCATTGCATCAGCCTTGTGGGCGTTCACCATATATTCAACCGAGTCGGCAATGATGTCGCGGCTTGGCAGCGAGTAGAGCATTCCGTCATGCCCCATTGCTATTCCGTCGTCAATGGCTATCGTATTGAATTCCGCAGCATAGCAGCCCATAGCCTCAATCTCTTTCTTCACTATCTGCCCTATCTCGTGCAAGTGAGTATGTCCGGGAACAAATTGTGTGAATGAATTTACTATTGCTATGATTGGTTTGCCAAACTGCTCACGCTTCATACCCGTGGCAACCCACAAGGCACGTGCTCCAGCCATTCGTCTGCCTTCGGTGCAGACACTGCTTCTCAGTTGATGTTTCATATTGCTTGTTTTTATCTTCTTTGTTCTAAAACCTATTATCGCTGAATCTTTATTGTAAATTGCGTGCAAAGTTAATCAATTTTTATTGCACCACAAACGATTTAACAATATTTTTAAATACCCACTTTTAATTCATAACGAAAACATAGCGATTTTATGCCAAATAATAACCTAACACTTAAAATTGTATTGCATTTATTTGGATATTCAGGGCACGATGTAAAGCAGGTAAGCCTGCTTATCGAGCCTGTATTACTGAAGCAGAATGAGCCTTCGCCCCTATACCGTGATGTCATACGCACGGGGTAGATGGTATAATTTTGCCTTTAAAGATTTGCGATGTATAAAAAATTCTTTCAATCTTTCTTCTTTGCGTCCAGATGATAAGTGAATGTCAGACCGACGTAATGATGACGGAAGTCAAACCAAGAGGAGATTTGCTGATATGCTTCCTGCTGACTGTAGAAACCGTCTTCGTTGTTGAGAATGTCCTCAAATTCCAACTTGAGATTGGCTTTGTTTTTTAGTATTTTCAATGTTATTGCCCCGTCCCAAAGCAGGTAGTTGCGATTCATAGACTGGGCGGCATAGCCCCGACGCATGTTTTCGCTGAGCCTGCTCCCGAACACGAAATTACCTATGGTAGCTTCAAAATTCATGCCAAACTCGTTGTCCCATAGGGTGGTGTTCTGTTCGGGCGAAGCCGAAAAACGCAGACGATTGGCATCAACATTGGCAAAGACAGATGCTTTCAGCCAGTCTTTGTCGTAGGAGAAAGTAAACTTGTTTGTCGGATGGAAATTAGACTGGCGGTTGAGTGTGCGTTCAGTCTGGGTGGGCAACAGCGTCAGATAGCCGTAGTTGTTGCTCAGATTCAGGCTGAGTTCATCTTCCAGACGGAAGAGTTCTCCTAATCCGTGGTCGTAGTTCAGTTTAAAGTTCCACGACTCGCCGCCTTTCACGTTTTCTGGGCGGCTGGTATAGACAGACGATGTGGGGTCGTAACTGAGGGTATTCACAGTTGTATGGTCGGTAGTTTGATAGCCGACGGAAGCACTGAGCGAAAGTTGCTGACGACTCAGTATCAAGCTGTATTTCAGAGAGACGGTATTGACGTGCGAGTTCTCCAAGTTTGGATTACCTTCCGTTATATAGAGCGGATTTGTCATGTCGCGATAGCCAATCGTCTTAAGAAGTTCCGGCTGCTGGGTGGAGAAAGCATAGTTCAGCTCCATGTTCATGTTCTTTCTCATCTTCCATGTTCCCTTGAACGAAGGCTCTACCAAGAAGTACCTACGCACGACAGCTGTGTCGAGCAATCCTCGCTCGTAGTCTTGTGTCTCACGTTGCCAGCATCCTATGACCTTTGGCATCAGCTTGACAGACGAGAAATCAAATGTAGAACTGATTTCCGCCATGTGCATGTCGCGATTGTAGCGGTTGTTGAATGAGTTGGCAGCATCTGCCTCGTCATTTGTCATGAAATCCTGACTACTGCGGTTGCGGTTAAATGCCAGACGGTATGCGGTGAACAGTTGCCAACGCTTCGTTGTCCAAAACCTGTAATTTATTCCTGCCTCGGCGGTAAACCTCGATAATGGCGCATGGGCATATTGACTGAGCTTCGATGAAAGGCTGCCACCTTGATGATCGGTTATTGTCCGCTCCGTCCAACTATCCGTTTTTCCATCGGTATAGGACAACATGAAGTTAGTGCCGAGTTTGCCTTCCTTCGTTATCTGATGGTCTGACCCAGCAGTGAATCTCAACAAGGTCTCGCGACCTTCGTCGTTTATGCTTTCCAATTGTGATAGTGTAGGCACATATCCCTCGCCTATATATTCCTCTTGCTCCGTGGTTTGGCGCATTTGCGAGCGTTTGTTTTGATGCTCCGTCTCGACACGGAGCGTAACGGAGTTCAGCGTGTCTATCCGCCAACGCATATCGGCACGGAAGTTAGGGTTCAGTTCGTGGTTGCGACGATAAGTGTCTACGTTTTGTCTATTGACGGCTGCATCAGGAAAGTAGTTTTCTATCTCCGTACGCCCGTTACTATGTCTGTCGTCATGGGCAAGTCCTCCACTGACACTATAGTTGCTTTTAAGTTCTTCCTTTCCCTGATTGCGAATCCAGTTATGCTGATAGCCAGCAGCTCCGCCTAACTCACTGCCAAAACCATTGCTCCAACTGCTGCCCCAGCCTCCCATGTATCTGCGATGCCGCTTCTCAATGTTGTTGGCATCGGCAAAGACCATCACAGGGTCACTCTTTGACAAGCGGTTCATAGATAACTCTCCTTCATAGTATTCGGGCGACTGATAGCCTGCTTTGATGTCGCCATACCAACGGTCGAGGAAGCCCGGTTTTATGGTCAGGTCGAGCACCATATCCTCCTCGCCGTCCTGCTTTCCCGTACGTTCCGCAAAGTCCGAAGCCTTGTTGTATGCCTTGATATCCTGCACCGCCTCGGCAGGCAGCTTGTTCACCAAGTCGTCACCGCCAAACAGGCTCTCGCCGTCCATCGTCAGGCGTATGGGCTTGCCGTTCCACGACAGTTTGCCGTCGTTGTCCACCTGCACACCCGGTAGTTTGCGTACCAGTTCATCAAGCCGTGCGCCCTCCTGCAAATGGAATGCCTCCGGATTAAACACAATCGTGTCGCCTCTGACGGTAAAGCGCCGAGCTCGCCCTTTCACCTCCACCATCTGAAGCATTTGCGATGACATCTTCAGTTCTATCGTTCCTATGTCGAGCGTATCTTTATTACTGTCTGAGAGCGGCATCACTGTCTTTGATTTCGTATAATAGCCCAGCATCGACACCTCTATCGTAGTACGTGCATCGGAATAGAAAGTGAACACACCCACAGAGTTGGCGGTCGTCGTGATAATGCCATAGCTGTTATTGTCATACTTAGTTATGCAATTGAGAGAAGCATCAGGCAAAGACTCTTTCGTGTCAGCATCCACAACCCTGCCACGAACGATATCCGCATGTGCCACCTGAACGCTTGCCATTACCAACATTACCAACAAAACGAAAAGGACTTTCATTTGTTTCATAACCCTATACTTTTCAGGCATTTAGACCCAAATTGCCATTGTTTTCATTCATATTCTAAAGACATAAAAAGAAAGTAGGGCCTTCATTCTGCCTCATTCACAGATGTGGGACTTGGACTTCCCCTTGAAAATTGAATAAGGAGAATAATAACCCCACTTGGCAGTATATCGTAACATACGAATACACAACGCCAAGAAGAGCATTCCTCCCACTTTATTCCAATTTTCAATTATTTGTGAAGTGTCCAAGTTCACATCTATGGAATTAAGCGAAATATGCTTTCCTAAAATTATGTCTTGCCGCCCGTTTATCTGGAACGGCGCTGCAAAGATACAAAGTTATTGCCAAACATGCAAATAAATAAAGTATTTTTTTGTAAAGCAAACTTTCTGCTGCAATGCCACTTTTATGTGGGATTTAATGCACCTAAGTTCATTAGCCAACGAGACGGCAAGCGATGGGCATTGAAACGGCAAGCGTTGGGCATTGAAACGGCAAGCGTTAAGCATCGAGACGGCAAGCGAGAACACACCCCTTACGCGCGTAAGCGCAAACACGCGCATATGCGCAAAAAGCATGGCTATATAATAGCCATAAAGAAAAGAAATATAAAAGAAAAGAAATACCGCGGAAAAATGAACATTTAAGTTGTGCAGAACGAAGAATGCAAATAAATCATAAAAACAGCAATTATTTTTGAAAATAATGCAAAATGTCGTATCTTTGCACAGAATTTGCTACTGAAAAAGTGATAAGCAATTTTAATCGTATAGGATAATAAAACTATGAACAGTAAATTTTCACCCAAGATAACCGAAATCTTGGCATACAGCAAGGAAGAGGCAACACGGTATAGCAGCCGCAGCGTTGGTCCTGAGCATCTGCTGTTGGCAATGTTCAGAGTAGACGGAGGTATGACCAAAAACATATTGAGGATATTGAATACGGACATAGCAAAAATAAGGACTTCGCTTGAGACAAAACTGCGAACAAGCAATACGGGCAATGCACGACTGAACGCTGACGACATTGACCTGAACGAGCACGCCACAAACATACTGCGACTGGCTGTGCTTGAAGCAAGGCTCGACCGTTCGCAGCAGGTGGAAGAGCAGCATCTGTTGCTCGGTATGCTGCACGACTCCGTAATGAACGGAGCACGCGAAGTGCTTGAAAACAACGATATTACATATCCTGACCTCAAGCAAATTCTGAACAAGAAGAGCAGCACCACAAACGGAATAAGCCTGCCCGACGAAGATGAGGACGAGGACGATATGGACACGCCCGACGACGGGAAACAGGCAATGGGCGGCGGCAGCCACCATACAGATACAAAGACGAAGAAAAACACCAAGACACCGATACTCGACAACTTCGGTACTGACCTCACAAAGTCGGCTGCCGAAGGTAAACTGGACCCCGTGGTGGGCAGGGAGAACGAGATAATGCGTGTGCTTGAAATTCTCGGACGACGCAAGAAGAACAACCCAATACTGATAGGTGAGCCGGGCGTTGGAAAGAGTGCCATTGTGGAAGGTCTCGCACAGATGATAGCAGACCAGAACACATCGCCGGTGCTATACGGCAAAAGGCTCGTGAGCCTCGATATGACGGGTATGGTGGCAGGTACTAAGTACCGCGGACAGTTTGAAGAGCGAATGAAGCAGTTGCTGAAAGAGATTGAGAACAACAAGGACATAATACTCTTCATCGACGAGATACACACGATGATTGGCGCAGGAAGTGCCGCCGGCACAATGGATGCCGCCAACATACTGAAGCCTGCATTGGCACGCGGAACGATACAGTGCATCGGTGCTACCACACTTGACGAATACCGCAACTCCGTGGAGAAGGACGGGGCATTAGAACGCCGTTTCCAGAAGGTGATAGTGGAGCAGACAACGCCTGAGCAGACATTGCAGATATTGCACAACATCAAGGGTCGCTACGAAGACCATCACCACGTGGAATACAGCGGAGATGCCATTTTGGCGTGTGTCAAACTGACAGAACGCTACGTGACAGACCGTCAGTTTCCTGACAAGGCAATAGACGCTCTCGACGAGGTAGGCTCGCGCGTGTTCCTGAAAAACGCACAGATGCCGCCTGAGATACAGGAGAAGGAGCAGGAGATAAAAGAAGTTATCGAGAAGAAACTGGCTGCCGTGAACAACCAGAACTTTGAACTTGCAGCAAGTTTCCGCGACAAGGAGGCTCATTTGGAAGAGGAACTGCAAGCGATGAAGGACGACTGGAACAACGGCTCGCTGAAGAAACTGCCCGTGACGGAAGAGGACGTGGCAAACGTAGTGTCGCAGATGAGCGGAATACCCGTGCAGCGCATAGCCGAGGAAGAAGGCGTGAGACTGAAGGGAATGGCACAGGAACTGAACAACTGCGTGGTGGCACAGGAGGCTGCAATAGAGAAAATAACGAAGGCAATAATGCGAAACCGCGTAGGATTGCGCGACCCTAACCACCCGATTGGAGTATTTATGTTCCTCGGTCCTACAGGCGTGGGCAAGACCTATCTGGCAAAGAAACTTGCGGAGTTTATGTTCGGCTCTGCCGACAACCTGATACGCATAGATATGAGCGAGTACACCGAGAGTTTCAACACATCGCGCCTCACGGGAGCGCCTCCGGGATACGTGGGTTACGAGGAAGGCGGACAACTGACGGAGAAAGTGCGCAGGAAACCTTACTCGATAGTGCTGCTCGACGAGATAGAGAAGGCACACGGCAACGTGTTCAATATGCTGCTGCAAGTGCTCGACGAGGGCAGGCTCACCGACGGCAACGGACGGTTGATAGACTTCCGCAACACAGTGATAATAATGACCAGCAACGCCGGTACAAGGCAGTTGAAGGACTTCTCGAACGGAGTGGGCTTCAACGCCACGAGAATGGGAATAGCACAGGGCGAGAAAGACAAGGAGTATGCTCGCGGCATAATACAGAAGGCACTGAGCAAGCAGTTTGCACCAGAATTCCTTAACCGTCTCGACGAGATAATCACCTTCGACCAACTCGACATCGAGGCGATAAAGAAAATCGTGGACATAGAACTGGCAGGATTAGTTAAGCGAGTGAAGCAGATAGGTTATGACCTCGAGGTGACAGACGACGCAAAGACATTCGTGGCAGAAAAGGGCTACGACGTGCAGTTTGGTGCAAGACCGCTGAAACGCGCCATACAAACGTACATAGAGGATTACCTGAGCGACGTAATAGTGAACGGCAACCTGCGCCCCGGCTCTACCATAACCATAGAGCGTGAGATGATTGACAAGGAAACGCAAAACTAAAACACGACGGAATTGATAGAAAAGCATATAGTACTGGAGGATATCGACCCAGTGATGTTCTACGGAACAGGCAACGGAAACCTGCAAATGCTGCGGTCGCTCTTTCCAAAGTTGCGAATAGTGGCACGCAACAATGTCATAAGGGTGTTGGGCGACGAGGAGCAGATGTGCGCCTTCGAGGAAAACACCGAGACACTGCGTAAGCACGTGCTGCAATACAACAGCCTGACGAGCGAGGACATTCTCGACATAGTGAAGGGCGGACACAAGGATGAAAAGATGCCCGACGGGGTATTGATATACAGTGTGATGGGCAGACCCATAAAGCCTCGCACCGACAACCAGCAGCAACTGATTGAGGCATACGAGAAGAACGATATGGTGTTTGCCATAGGACCTGCCGGAACGGGAAAGACATATCTGAGCATTGCCCTTGCGGTGAAGGCACTGAAGAACAAGACGATAAAGAAGATAGTGCTGAGCCGCCCTGCGGTGGAGGCTGGCGAGAAACTCGGTTTCCTGCCCGGCGATATGAAGGACAAGATAGACCCTTACCTGCAGCCGCTCTACGACGCATTAGAGGATATGATACCTGCGGCAAAGTTGCAGGATATGATTGAGAAGAACGTGATACAGATAGCACCGCTTGCCTTTATGCGCGGACGCACGCTCAACGATGCAGTGGTGATACTCGACGAGGCGCAGAATACCACGCCGGCGCAGATAAGGATGTTCCTCACCCGAATGGGATGGAACACGAAGATGATTATCACGGGCGACAAGACGCAGATAGACCTGCCCAAGCACCAGAAGAGCGGACTGAACGAAGCGGTGGAGATACTGGAAGGCGTGGAGGGCATCGGCTTCGTAAACCTGACGAAGAAGGACATCGTGCGCCACAAACTCGTGACGCGCATAGTGAACGCCTTTGAGCAATACGACGCAACAACTAAAACATACGATAATAATGAACGCATTAACAAAGACTGACTTCCATTTTGAAGGACAACAGAGCGTATACCACGGAAAGGTGCGCGATGTGTATGACATCAACAACGACCTGATGGTGATGATTGCCACCGACAGGATTTCGGCATTCGACGTAATCCTGCCCAAGGGCATACCATTCAAGGGACAAGTGCTCAACCAGATAGCAGCGAAGTTCCTCGATGCCACCACCGACATCTGCCCCAACTGGAAACTTGCCACGCCAGACCCTATGGTGACGGTGGGCTTGAAATGCGAGGGTTTCCGTGTGGAGATGATTATACGCGGCATACTCACAGGCTCGGCTTGGCGCGACTACCAAAAGGGCTGCCGCGAGATTTGCGGTGTGAAACTGCCAGAGGGTATGCGCGAGAACGAGCGTTTCCCAGAGCCTATAATAACGCCGACGACAAAGGCAGACGAGGGTCACGACCTCAACATATCGAAGGAAGAGATTATAGCGCAAGGCATCGTGAGCCGCGAGGACTATGAGACAATGGAGGACTACACCCGTAAACTCTTTGCACGCGGACAGGAGATTGCGGCAAAGCAAGGACTCATACTCGTTGACACGAAATACGAGTTTGGCAAGCGCGACGGCAAGGTATACCTTATCGACGAGATACACACACCCGACTCAAGCCGCTACTTCTATGCCGACGGCTACGAAGAGAAGTTTGAAAAGGGCGAGCCACAAAAGCAACTGTCAAAGGAGTTTGTGCGCCAGTGGCTCATAGAGCACGACTTTATGAACGAGCCGGGACAGACAATGCCTGAGATTACCGACGAGTATGCAGAGAGCGTGAGCGACCGCTACATCGAACTCTACGAGCACATCGTGGGTGAGAAGTTCAACAAGGCTGAGGCAGAGGGCGACATAGCAGCACGAATAGAGCGAAACGTGAGCGACTATCTTGCCAGCATAAAATAAATGTACGAACAGGAAAAGATACGTCCCTACGACGACAAGGGTGACAAGGGCGAGCAAGTGGAACAGATGTTCGACAACATCGCCCCAAGTTACGACAAACTCAATCACAGGTTGTCGTGGAACATCGACCGAGGCTGGAGGCGCAAGGCTATAAGGCAACTGGAAGGCAGACACCCGCAACGGCTGCTCGACATAGCCACTGGCACAGGCGACTTTGCGATAATGGCGGCGCAGATGCTGCAACCGCAGAGAGTGGTAGGTGCCGATATAAGCGAGGGAATGATGAGGATTGCCCGTCAGAAGGTGGAGGCATTGGGATTGCAGGACACGGTAACGTTCGAGAAACAAGATTGTATGAACCTGCAATATGCCGACGGCACGTTCGACGCAGTGACGGCAGCCTTCGGCATAAGAAACTTTCCCGATCTCGACAAGGGACTGAAGGAGATGTGCAGGGTGCTGAAAAAGGGAGGGCAACTGAGCATCGTGGAACTTACCACTCCGGTGGCGTTCCCAATGAAGCAACTCTTCAAAGTCTACAGCCACACGGTGCTGCCTGTCTACGGCAGAATGATTTCGCACGACGTAAGCGCATACTCCTACCTGACGAAGACGATAGAGGCTTTTCCGCAGGGAGAGCAGATGACGGGCATACTGAAAAAGGCTGGATTTGCAGAGACAAGTTTCCGACGACTCACATTCGGTATTTGTACAATGTACTATGCAGTGAAATAACAAGCACATAACAAACATAACAACTATAAAAACAAAAAGGCAATGGACAAATACGGATTGATAGGCTACCCGCTCGGACATTCGTTTTCAATCAGTTACTTCAACCAGAAGTTTGAGGACGAGAACATCAACGCAACGTATGAGAATTTCGAGATTGACTCAATAGACCAGTTGCAGGAGATTATAGACAGGAATCCGAACCTGTGCGGCCTGAACGTTACCATACCCTACAAGGAGAAGGTAATAAGTTACTTGGACAAGATAAGTCCGGAGGCAAGGGCAATAGGAGCGGTGAACGTGATACGCGTCACCCACGAAAAGGGAGGCACTATGCTGAAGGGATTTAACAGCGACGTTATCGGCTTCACCCTGAGCATTGAGCCGATGCTCGAACGCCACCACAAGAAAGCACTCATACTCGGCACGGGCGGTGCGGCGAAGGCTATCAACTACGGACTGAAGTCGCTCGGACTGGAAACACTGACAGTGAGCCGTTCCGAAAAGCACGGCACGATACAGTACAAGGACATTACGCCCGACGTAGTGAAGGAGTACAACGTGATTGTAAACTGTACCCCTTGCGGAATGTACCCACACACAGAGGAGTGCCCCGACCTGCCCTACGACGCAATGGACAGCCACAACATTCTCTACGACCTCATCTATAACCCAGACGAGACGTTGTTTATGAAGAAAGGTCTTGCCCAGGGCGCAAGCGTGAAGAACGGACTTGAGATGCTGCTTTTACAGGCATTCAAGAGTTGGGAGTTCTGGAACAGCAAAGACGAGTAAACACACAAGACATTAACATTTATCCACACTGCTTAATATGGAATCAAACAGATATATGATGCGCGGCGTGAGCGCGGCAAAGGAAGATGTTCACAACGCCATAAAGAACATTGACAAAGGCATCTTTCCGCAGGCTTTCTGCAAGATAATACCCGACATTCTCGGCGGCGACCCAGAGTATTGCAACATTATGCACGCCGACGGAGCCGGCACGAAGTCGAGCCTTGCCTATATGTACTGGAAGGAGACGGGCGACCTCGGCGTGTGGAAAGGCATTGCGCAGGACGCACTGATAATGAACACCGATGACCTGCTGTGCGTGGGAGCGGTTGACAACATCCTCGTTTCGAGCACCATTGGCAGGAACAAGATGCTGATACCGGGCGAAGTGATATCCGCCATCATCAACGGCACTGACGAACTGCTTCAGCAGATGCGTGACATGGGCGTGGGCATCTATGCCACTGGAGGCGAGACAGCCGACGTAGGCGACTTGGTGCGCACCATAATCGTCGACTCCACCGTAACCTGCCGTATGAAGCGCAGCGACGTGATAGACAACGCAAACATTCGTCCCGGCGATGTAATAGTGGGACTTTCGAGTTGCGGACAAGCTACATACGAAACCGAATACAACGGCGGTATGGGCAGCAACGGTCTTACATCGGCACGCCACGATGTGTTTGCAAAGTATCTTGCAGAGAAATACCCTGAGAGTTACGACCACGCCGTTCCCGATGAACTTGTGTACAGCGGCGGCTACAAACTGACGGACAGTGTTGAGGGCAGCCCTGTTTCGGCAGGAAAGTTAGTGCTCTCCCCAACCCGTACATACGCACCTGTAGTGAAAAAGACGCTCGACGAGATGCGCCCCAAAATACACGGTATGGTGCACTGCACCGGCGGAGCGCAGACAAAGGTGTTGCATTTCGTAGGCGACAACTGCAAGGTTATCAAGGACAATATGTTCCCCGTTCCCCCACTCTTCCGTGCCATTCACGACGAGAGCGGCACCGACTGGAAAGAGATGTACAAGGTGTTCAATATGGGACACCGCCTCGAAGTCTACCTGTCGCCCGAAGATGCCCAACAGGTAATCGACATCAGCAAGAGTTTCAACATCGATGCCCAAGTAATCGGGCACATCGAGGAAGGACCAAAGAGCCTTACAATCAAGAGCGAGTTCGGAGTGTTTGAATATTAACATAATCCCGTTGGCAAAGGCTAACGGGATTATTATTTGGATTAATCACAAAAGGTTAACAACTAAATAAACTATTTAAAATTCTTTAAAAACTAAATCTTTTAGTTGTATATAACGAAAAGTTTTAGTTACTTTGCACGCAGATATTGATTATTGACGTAAGTAACTATTGTAACAAACAACTAAAAGAACAATGAAGAAGCTGACTAACAAGGAAAAAGAAATAATGGACCTGTACTGGAAACACGGGCCCATGTTCGTGCGTGAGTTGCAGGAGCACTATGACGAGCCACGCCCACACTTCAATACGCTGTCAACCATTGTACGCATATTGGAGCACGAGGGATTTCTCGACCACGAGAAGTTCGGCAATACATACCGCTACTTTCCACTAATCACGGAAGCAGAGTACGGACGGAAATCCATAGCAGGCGTTATAAAGAACTACTTCAACGACTCCTATCTCTCTGCCGTCTCCTCGTTTGTCAAGGAAGAGAAAATCAGTATAGAGCAACTGCGTGAACTTATCAACGAGATAGAAAACCAGCAATCATAAGCAAGCAATATGACCGACTTTCTGATATACGACCTGAAGGTGGCTGTGCTCATAGCCGTGTTCTACATCTTCTACCGCCTGATGCTGTCGCACGAGACATTCCACCGAGTGAACCGTGCGGTGTTGCTACTGACGGCAGTTGCTTCGTTCGTGCTGCCCCTGTGCGTGATTACCATACACAAGACGGTAATGATTGAGGCTGTGCCCGATGTTGCAATAGGCGACATAGAGATGGAGATTGGCACGGCAGAACCTGCAACACCGCTATGGCAGACATTGCTGCCGGTACTATATGTATTAGGCGCGGCGGTTACGTTGGGGCACACCATTGTGTCGATGATGAAAGTAATATTGCTTATACGGCGAAGCGAACGGCACAGACAGCCCGACGGCACCATAATCTGCGTGACTGGTAACGTAAAGGTGGCACCATTCAGTTGGATGCGCTATATCGTGATGAGCCGCGGCGACTATGAGGCACACGATGCCGCCATTCTCGCCCATGAATGGGGACACATACGCCTGAGACACTCTTGGGACGTGCTCCTCGTGAACCTTCTCACCGCCCTCCAATGGTTTAACCCTGCCATGTGGATGCTGCGCCAAGACCTGCGCTCCATACACGAATATGAGGCTGACGGTGAGGTACTCTCTCAAGGGATTAACGCGCGTCAATATCAATATCTGTTAATCTCGAAAGCCACAGGCATTGGCGGGTACTCCATTGCCAACGGCATCAGTCACAGTACCCTCAAAAAACGCATTCACATGATGATAAATATGAAATCGAAGAGCAGCCATCTGCTGAAACTGCTCGCCCTCGTGCCGATAGTAGGCACAGCCCTCGCACTCAATGCACGCACCGTTACCGACTATGTGTATGACGAGCCGCAGAAACAACAGCCCGTAAAAAAAGGGCAAAAGGCAGGAACGATTAGCGTGAACAACCAGAAAATACAAGTCGTTACGTCGAAAACTACCGAGCACAAAGACACTATCACCGTAAACAGTCCTGTCGTTAACACCGACGACGACAAAGTATTCGATGTAGTAGATGAGATGCCTCAATACCCTGGTGGCACAAGCGAATTGATGAAGTATCTTTCCGCTAACATCAGATATCCGAAGGAGGCTATGGAGAATGGCGAGCAGGGTCGTGTCATCGTATCGTTCGTAGTAGACAAGGACGGCAGCATCAACGGCGCATACGCCATCAACTCCAATAGCCCACAGCTGGAAGCCGAAGCCCTGCGCATAGTCAACTCCATGCCAGCGTGGACACCCGGAAAGCAGAACGGCGAGCCCGTGCGCGTGAAATTCACTATGCCTATCATGTTCCGTCTGAATGACAGTAATACTCCTACTACACTCATTAACGAAGTGAAGCAGGAAGGCAAAAAAGTCACATCCTTCAATTATATGAGGAGTATAAACGGCGAAACTGTTGAAGAATTAACCGTAAAAGACGATTTCGACATTATGATTGACGGCGTAAAGACCGACAAACCTATGTCGGAAGTTCTCAAGGAACTTAACCCTACCGACATAGAGTCAATGAAAGTTGACAAAAGCGACCCAGAGAAGCCAGTGATAAAAATCATTACGAAGAAAAAGAAATAAAAACTCTCTCTTTAAATTCAATACGAACATACAAACCACTATGTTTGCCCTCGCCCTTGCAAAAACTGTTTGGGCGAGGGATTTCGTGTATTTTCATTAATATTGTGTTAAATATTGAAGAAAAAGCAATCTTTGCTTTACATTTTCCCTTTCTGAGTTGTATTATAGATGTATGACCAAGCAAGAAATCAAAAATATCTTCAAGGCGCACTACACGCAGATGTATCGTCTCGCCGTTACGATTCTATATGACGAAGACGAGAGCAAGGATGCTGTGAGCGAGGTGTTTGCACGGTTGTTGAGCAGCGATATAACACTGCGGCAGGAAACTGCCGAGGCGTTCCTGATGACGGCAATACGCAATGAGTGCCGCAACGTGTTGAAGAGAAAGCAGGTGCGCGAAAGATTCCTAAACCTGCACGCAGGAGAGGCGGCAGAGCCGACGATTACCGACGGCGAACGTTTGCGCATGGAGGAACTAATGCATTTTGTACACAGGCAACTGCCACCGTTGAGCCAGCAGATATTCCGCCTGCGCTACATGCAGGAGATGACTTGTCAGGAAGTGGCAGACACGCTTGGCATCAGTCGGCAGACGGTACACACACATCTGCAACAGGCGATAGGGAAAATAAGAACTTTTTTCAAACAAAACACATAGAACAAATGATGACAGACGAGCAACTTATAGCAAAATACCTGGAACTACAAGACCAGCAGGAGCAAATGACCGACGAGCAACTGCAACAGGCACTCGACGACCAGCAAATGCGCGAGTTGGCAGAGCAGATGGCATTTGCCAAGAGGGCATTCAAAAACGAGGAGATGCAAAACGAAACTCCGCAAGTTGACGAGGAATGGGCGAAGTTTGCCGACAGCCATTTTGAAAAGCAGAATGCAAGGAGGGGATTATTCAAGGTTGCCGCCTCGTTCATCGGCATACTCATGATATCTGGCATCACACTTGCCGCCATCAGCATAGTGCGTAGTTCGGACACGCCCGAAGCGAAAACCCAAGGAACGGAACAAACCATATCTGCCAAGCCCGTTTCTGAAATATCTTCGGACACAATTTCCATTGAGCCACGGGTGTTCAATAATGTTACTCTTGACAAGATGCTCACCGAGATTGCCGCTGCCTATCACGTCAGTGCAGAGTTCAGGAATAAAGATGCCCGACACCTGCGTTTCCATTTCGTATGGAAGCGCGATGACAACCTCGAGCGCACAGTGGAGAAGCTCAACACCTTCGAGGCTGTAGATATCATAATCGATAATGAAAAACTGATAGTAAGATGAAACGATTTTTATTATTGCTTGCTGCCGTTTTTCAGTTGTCATTCAGTATGGTTTATGCCCAGCGCATCAGCCATGTATACAACGATGTGTCGTTGAGTGATGCCTTGCTTCAGTTGCAGAGCGAGCAGTCGGCATACACCATCAATTTTCTCTATAACGAGTTGGAGGATTTTCGCATCACCACCACCATAAACCGCCGCACCCTGCCCGATGCCATACAGCAGATGATAGGCTTCTATCCTGTGCGTATGACGGTGAAACCCGACGACCGCGAAATATACGTGGAGTGTACACACAAGACCGAACGCCACCTGACAGGCACTATAATAGACAAACATGGCAACCCTGTGGCATACGCAAACATAGCCTTGCTCAATCCTATCGACTCCGTGATACTTTCGGGCGGAGTGAGCAACGAAGGCGGAGTGTTCGTGATACCATACGAGCAGCCGGAAGTGTTGGCACGCATCTCATACGTCGGCTACAAGACAAAATATATACTCTGCACAACGGAAAACGCAGGAACAATCCGCCTTACTCCTGCCACATATACAATAAACGGCGTTACCGTGAAAGGAGAGCGAGGCATCATGAAGGCAGAGAATGGCAGGCTCATTTACGACATGCCCCAACTGATGCAGATACTGCCTGCCGACGATGCATACGAAGCCCTGACGCGCATACCCGGTGTGGTTGATACAGGCAACGGGCTAACTTTTGCAGGTCGCTCCATAACACTGATTATCAACGGCAAACCCACTACGTTGGACGAGAGCCAAATAATAGAACGCCTGAAATCCATGCCTGCATCTATGTTGGCAAAGTCAGAGATAATGACGGCAGCGCCAGCCAAATATCATGTGCGTGGAATGGCAATCAACATCGTCACCAAGGACTATGTTGGCACCAATCAGTTTTCAGGTCAGTTGCAGGGTACGTGGTATCAAAGCAAATACGGCAAGGGGATTGGCAAAGGTACTTTCCTTTTCAACCACGACAAGTTTGGCATGGATGTCTCTTACTCATTTACCGAAGGCAGTGCCTGCGGAAAGGTGGAGCATAAAGCCAACCATCCGTTGGGCGACACCCGAATAGCATATAACGACGAGACGCGAAACAAGGGTACAGGCATCAGTCACAACTATCGCATAGGAATGGACTATGCCTTCTCGGACAATCATCGGCTGAACGTTGCGTACACAGGACAATGGACATCAACAAAAGGAACAAATACTGCAACAGGCTCTGAAAACTCAACGCAGCACTCACGATTGCATGACTACCTGCACAATGTTGACGTGAGTTATCAAGTGCCTTTCGGCCTGCAACTCAACGCATCATACACCAACTATCAAAATCCGAGAACGCAGCGGTTAGACGGCGAAATGCATGAAACCATTCGCAACCTCACCGTCAGCAGCAGGCAGAAAATCAGCAAGTGGCTGTTCACCGCAGACCAAGAACATTCCATTGGCAACGGTTGGGGACTGTCATACGGCGCAAAGGCGCAATTCACGAACAACAACAGTTTTCAGACCACGCTCGACAGCCACCAGCAAGTGATAGCCGATGCCACGAGCCATGTAGACTACGACGAGCGCATACTGAACATCTACGCAGGTGCCAGCAAACAGATAGGTCAAAGCATCAGTCTCGATGCCTCGATAGCAGCAGAGCAATATCACGCCACACTATGGGACGAATGGCGCATCTATCCCACGCTTAACGCTATATGGAACATCAATTCCAACCACTTGCTCAACCTCTCGTTCGGCAGCAATGCCGTATACCCAAGTTATTGGAGTACAATGAGTAACATCTATTATTCCTCCGCCTACAGCGAGATATGGGGAAACCCTGAACTGAAGCCTTCATCGAAATACGATATCAGTATGATATGGCAACTAAAACGCAAATACACATTCGCCGCCTTTGCCTGTCTGCGTCCCGACTATTTCGTACAACTTGCCTATCAGCCCTCCGACCGTATGGCGGTAATCATGAAGGAAACCAACTTCAATTACTCAAACTACTATGGTCTGCAATCCTCGGCAATGTTCAGCATAGGGAAATGGCTCAATGGCAATGTTAATCTTACCGGACTATACACTCACGACAAGAGCGACCATTTCTTCGACCTGCCTTTCAACCGTCATAACATCACTGCTGTGGTCACCGCCAACGTGTCAGCCAAATTGTCCACTCGCCACAACATAGTGTTGATGCTTAATCCTTTCTTCCAGACAAAAGGTGTTCAGGGCGTATATGACATTGCCCCCTTGTTTACGCTTAACGCCACACTCCGCTGGACATCCGCCAACGGCAAGTGGAGCATCATTGCCAAGGGCGACAACATCTTCAACAACTCCGCCAACACCCACTCCTACGTAGGCAATCAGGATTACAGCATGCGTGTATGGATGCAATATGTCGGAGGCTCGCTCTCCGCAGTCTACCGCATCGGTGGTTTCAAGGAGAAAAAAACTAAAGCCGTTGACACCTCACGAATGGGGTATTAGCCTCTACCCTAATATCCATCCATATCATCCTATTACATCATTGGTAAAACGCTCTAATGTTTCTTTGTCGGCAATATCACAAAGTGACTACCCTCTTGTTTGTCAATCACGCAAACCTATACCCCAACTTTCTTAAAATCCTACACTATGCAGTGTCCAAATCCTTGTGTGCCGCCAGTCATCACAGCAACCTTGTGTTCAAAACTAAAATCCGTCATATATTATATAAAGCAGCTAATTTCTTTGACAGTTTGCTCGCCACCAACTGAAACGATGCATTAATCTGCTCTTTCACGAAATCATCATCGAGCAGGTTTAGGTAAAGGTCACTCCAATGTGTCTTATTCATGTGGTATGCCGGGCACACGCCTTCATATTGCTCCCTTAATGCAGCTCCTACCGTTGGCGGCAATTTCACCGCTATGCGTGGCTCAGGAGCATCCAACTGCACCAATAAAAACCATTTGCCTGCTATCCGCCACGAAATCCACTGCTCCGCAAACAAGTCTTCCGTAACATTCTCGTTAAGCCCTAATGCATAGTTCCTTACTTCTTCTATGTTCATACCCAATCCAATATTATTACACTACTTTTATTAACTGCAAAGTGTGTTTTGAGTCGATAATTAGTATTTTTATTAGGTTGTTCATAATTACTTTTCCCATTTTTGTTTTGCTGCAAAGGTAAGTATTTTTTGGGGTAAATACAAATAATCTCTGAAAATGTGCATAAAATTTTGTAATTTCAATAATTCTGTTTACCTTTGCACGTATAATAAAGCACATAAGAGAGAATGCACACAAGGGAAGAAAAGATGCAGGCGTTCGGGCGCTTTCTCGACATATTGGACACACTGAGAGAGAAATGCCCGTGGGACAGGAAGCAGACTAACGAGAGCCTAAGACCAAACACAATAGAAGAAACATACGAGTTGTGCGAGGCACTGATGAATGAAGACAACAAGAATATATGCAAGGAACTTGGAGACGTGCTGCTGCATATAGGCTTCTATGCAAGAATTGGCGAGGAAAACGGAGAGTTTGACATTGCCGACGTATGCAACAACGTGACTGACAAGTTGATATTCAGGCATCCGCACGTATACCACCCGTCGCAGGTGGGCGCAGAGAATCCACGTCCACTGCCATACGGTGCGGAAGACGACAACAGCGACGGGGAAATGGGGCAGTTCAGCAATGCCAAAACGAGCGGCGAAGTGAAGCAAAACTGGGAACAGATAAAGCAGAAGGAGAAAGACGGCAACAAGAGTGTGTTGAGCGGAGTGCCGTCGGCACTGCCATCATTGATAAAGGCTTACCGCATACAGGACAAGGCAAGCAATTCGGGCTTTGACTGGGAAGAACGCGGCGACGTGTGGGCAAAGGTTCACGAAGAGATTGACGAATTGAGGACGGAACTTGAAAAGCCTGGCAATGAGGAAAGGAAGTCAGAAGAATTGGGCGATGTGATGTTCAGCATGGTAAATGCAGCAAGGCTCTACAAACTGAATCCAGACACGGCATTGGAAAAGAGCAACAGAAAGTTTATCAGCCGATTCAACTACATAGAGGAGCAATGCAAGAAAGCAGGCAAGGCACTGAAGGAAATGACGCTGCAGGAACTCGACGACCTGTGGAACGAGGCGAAAACGCTGGAGCACTGAACAGCTGACAGCAAACAGACGGAACCAACAAGAACAACAAAAAATAACAAACAAGAAAGACTTATGAGAAAGACTGCTATCACAGCTATCGTGGCACTCGCTGCGATGACGTTTACAAACTGCGGCAACAAGGCACAGCAAGAAGTCGCAATGGACTCGGACACAATCGAAGTGGAGGATCTGACACCAGTAACGCTGTTCGGAGTATGCGCCGACGGCACGTCGATGAACACCCTGCAACTAATTACCGACACCAACGACACTTTGAGTTTGAGCATAGCACAGGCTATGGAGGATAACAACGTGTTTGGTGGACTGCTTGCAGGCGACAGAATGTCGGTGTTGGTAACGCCCGACAAGAAAGCTGCTATGACAGTGGTGAACACCAGTACTCTGCTCGGTCAGTGGGAAATGCCTAATCCGCTCGACGGCAGCGATATGGTGGGCATCGACATGAAAGACGGTGGTGTGGCTGAGAGCATAGAGCAGAGTACCATCAACTACAAGACATGGAGAGTGAGAGACGGCAAGTTGGAGATTACCCTTGTGAGAGAGGGCGGCAGCGAGGAAGAAGAGACCGAAATATACAACTTCTTGATGCTGAACAACGACTCACTCGTGTATGCAAACGCAGAGGACACGTTGAGTTACTCACGCAAAAGATAATGGTCTGCCGTCGGAGGCAACAAAAGAAAACCTGAAATGGAGCCATTCAGAGTTCACATATTGGGGTGCGGAAGTGCGCATCCCACATTACGCCACTATGCATCGGCGCAGGTAGTGGAACTGCGAGGCAAGCTGATGATAGTGGACTGCGGCGAGGGTACACAGATACAACTGCGCCGCAGCAGGCTCAAATTCACATCCATAAACAATGTGTTTATCTCGCACACCCACGGCGACCACTGCCTTGGACTGATAGGACTGATAGCCACTTTCGGTATGCTCGGCAGGACAGCGCCGCTGCACGTTTACGCCACGGCAGAGCTGGAAAAAATAATGTACGATCAAATAGAGGCGTTCTGTTCGGGACTGGAATACCAAGTGGTGTTCCACGCCATAGACACCGTACGGCAGCAGACGATATACGAAGACAGGAGTATGACCGTGAGCACCATTCCGCTGAAACACCGAGTGCCATGCTGCGGTTTCCTTTTTCGCGAAAAGCCCACCCTACCCCACATCAACAGGAAGATGATTGACTTCTACAACATTCCCATATCGCAGATAAACAACATAAAGAACGGAATGGACTGGACTACGGAAGATGGCGAGGTGATACCAAACAGCAAACTGACGCTGCCGGCAGACCCTGTACGCTCATACGCCTACTGCTCCGACACGATATATATGCCACGACTGCACGAGATGCTGAAAGGCGTTACAACCATTTATCACGAAGCAACATACGGCAACGACAAGCAAAACAATGCACTGAAATACTTCCACTCCACGGCACAGCAAGCAGCCACGGTGGCAAAGGACGCAGGGGCTAAGCAACTGATAATAGGGCACTATTCTGCACGCTACGAAGACGAGACGGTGTTGCTCAACGAGGCTAAAACCGTGTTTGAAAACACCAAATTAAGTAACGAAATGAAAGTTTTTGATGTATAATTTTGCTAAATAAAATATTTTATGTATCTTTGCAGCAAAATATACACAGAAACATACTATAATATGAAACATATAAGACTTTACATAATATCGGCAATGCTCTGCTCACTTTGTTTGGTGCAGACAGCAAACGCTACCGCTATCCTTTCAGACCCGATAATGAACTTTATGCCCGACGACACCAACATAAGAATGGAAATGGAGCAGAACGCAGTGTCTGTGTATGGTGCGCAGGGACAGATGCTCGAAGTTGTGTCGATAACGGGAAAGCAGGTGCTGAGAGTAAAGATTGACAGCGCTTCACAACGCATAGAACTAAACGTTCCAAAAGGTTGTTACATTCTGAAAATCGGTTCAGTAGTAAGAAAAGTTTCCATACGCTGACATTATCATTAGTCGTAATCTTGCTCGCTGCGTGCGGGCACGGCAACCGCCAAAAGGATATAACGATAGAGGCTTTTTCAGATATGAAAGAGCCCTTGTTTGTTGTTAATGGCAACGATGTGAAGAATGCGATTGCCAAGATGTGCAACGAAACACCCACAAGAAACACTGCCGATGCAAGAACACGAAAATACTATGAGGAAGGCGGTGCGATGGTGTGGGTAAACAGGTACGGAGTGAGAAACAACGCACATCTTTTGCTGCGCCACCTGAAAGAGTCTGTACCTGCGATTGGATTTAGTGAAAGTGCATTCTATATAAGCCCGATAGAGGCAGACTTGAAACGTTTTGACGAACTTGATTTTGACAGTGGAGAAAACTCGGTGAGCAAAGTTTTGGCACGCTTGGAGTACAATATGACAAGGGCTTGTGCAAGATACATAATCGGGCAACGTTACGGATTCACAAACCCAAACTACACGTTCAACAGGCTCGACAGTATGATGTCGAACACTACAAATAAGTTCATTGGCTTTCGTTTGCTATACGACCTGAAATCAGAACGCCCGAGCGACTCGTTCATTGATGAGTTGACAAGGAAAATTGCAAATGACAGCATAGCCGAATATCTTGCCGAGGCAGAGCCACAGGACACGCTTTACAGGCAACTAAAAGGAATGTTGCAGACAGCCCACGGCTCGCAGCGCACGAAGATAATGACTAATATGGAGCGTTGCCGTTGGAGATTTGAGCACTCAAATACCAACGAAGGCAAGACATTGGTAGTGAACATACCATCGTTTATGCTGCAAGCATACGAGGGCGGCAGATGCACGATGGAAATGAAGATTGGCTGCGGAGAGAGAAAGACAAAGACACCGATACTCTACAGTCAAGTAGAACGTATAGAGATAAATCCGCAGTGGCACATTCCGATGAGCATAATAACAAAGGACATTGTTAGGCACATCGGCGACACTGCATATTTTGAACGCAACAAATACTATGTAGCCGACAGAAAGACAGGCGAACGTATAGACATTGGTGAAGTGACGGCGGCAATGCTGCATAGCGGCGAATACCGAGTGAGCCAGGAAGGTGGCGAAGGCAACTCTCTGGGCAGGATTGTGTTCCGATTCAAGAACAATATGTCAGTCTACTTGCACGACACCAACAGCCGTGGCTTTTTCAGTCGCGATGTGAGAGCCATATCGCACGGCTGCGTAAGAGTGGAACGCCCTTTCGACCTTGCCACCTTTGTGCTTGGCGAGAGTGTGGATGAGTGGACACTCGACAAAATAAGGATATCTATGGACCTTCCGCCCAAAACTGATAAGGGGAAGAAATACGTGAGACAGCACGAGGAAGAAACGCATAACCTTATTTCAAACAAGGCAATCAATCCACCAATACCCGTGTACATCCTCTATTTCACACTTTTCCCCAATGCAACAGGAAGCATAGAGAGCTATCCTGACATCTACGGATATGATGCCGTGATAGAAAAGGAAATGACAACATATACCAATTTATAAACACAACGAGAAATGATAACATTTGTTATAAGCCTCGCACTGCTGATAGCAGGCTATTTTATCTACGGACGACTGATAGAACGCACATTTAATCCCGACGACCGCCCTACCCCAGCTATTACCAAGGCAGACGGAATAGACTTTATGGTGCTGCCACGATGGAAGATATTTATGATACAATTCCTTAACATCGCAGGTACAGGACCGATATTCGGTGCGATAATGGGTGCAAAGTTCGGTCCAGTGGCATATCTGTGGATAGTGCTTGGCTGTATCTTTGCAGGTGCTACGCACGACTATCTGAGCGGTATGCTTAGCATTCGCAATGGCGGAGCAGGACTGCCCGAACTTATCGGAAAGTTTTTGGGACAGGGCACAAAGAAGGTTATGCTTGTGTTCACGGTGTTTCTGCTGATTATGGTCGGTGCGGTTTTTGTATCAAGTCCGGCAGGAATATTAAAAGATATTTGGGGCAGCAGCACAATGTGGATAATAGTGATTTTCGTATACTACATCATAGCCACAATGATGCCCGTCGACAAGATTATAGGCAAGATTTATCCGCTGTTTGCATTCTCGCTGTTGTTCATGGCGTTTGCGCTGATGATAATGCTTTTCGTGAAGATGCCCGACCTGCCCGAACTTTGGGATAACTTCGGCAATCTTGGAGCAGCCACCCACCCAGACACATTCAAGGACAACATCTTCCCAGCCCTGTTCATCACCATAGCATGCGGAGCGATAAGCGGTTTCCATGCCACGCAGTCGCCGCTGATGGCACGATGTGTTGAGCACGAAAAGATGGGGCGACCGATATTCTACGGCTCAATGATAACCGAGGGTATAGTAGCACTCATCTGGGCTACCGTAGCATCGTATTTCTTCTATGGCAACCCTGCACCAGGTTACGAAATTCTTGCGGCAGCAGCACCCGATGGTTACTCAACGGCTGCACCATCGGTGGTGAACATAATATGCAACGAATGGCTCGGCATAGTGGGCGGCATATTGGCATTGCTCGGTGTTGTGGCAGCCCCGATAACAAGCGGTGACACTGCATTGCGCTCGGCACGACTGATAATAGCAGAGTTCATAGGCTTGGAGCAAAAGAGCCTGCGCGCTCGCCTTACAATATGCATACCGCTGTTTGGTGCAACTATGGCATTGCTTTTGTGGCAGATAAACAACAAGGACGGTTTCAACGTGCTTTGGCAATACTTCGGCTGGGCAAACCAAGCACTGTCCGTGTTCACACTCTGGGCACTCACAGTATATTTGGTGCGCGAGAAGAAGCCATACACAATAACGCTCATACCTGCATTGTTTATGACTACGGTGTGTGCCACGTTCATTTTCGTAAGTCCGCAGGCATTCAACCTCGACGGTTCTATAGGCTATCCTCTTGGATTGGGCTGCCTTGCAATAGCGGTAGTATGGTTTGTTGTGTGGAAAGTTAAAGCAAATCATAGGCTATGAGTTCAGCATTAATAAAAATAAAGCAGGGCGTTGTGCGAAAGCCGGAGTGGCGAATGGCGCAACCGGTAGATTTTGAAATGCTTGATGGCGAACACATAGCAATAGTTGGGCGCAACGGTGCTGGCAAGACAATGCTTGTAGATATTATCACAGGCAAGCACCCTTTGCTGATGCACGACCCTGAATATAACTTTGCACCAAGCACACGAAAACTTGTTTCGGATAATATCAAATACATTGCATTCCGCGACTCCTACGGAGACAGCGACGGCACATACTATCTGCAGCAGCGTTGGAATCAAGGGGAGATTGACGAACAGACTCCTGTGGTTGGCGACGTTCTCGAACACGCATATCTGATAAACGGCGATGACACCCCAGAGAGGCGTACGTTCCAGAAACATCTCTATGATTTCTTCAAAATGGAGCACCTTCTCGACAAATATGTTATATTGCTGTCGAGTGGCGAACTGCGCAAACTTCAACTCATAAAAGTGATGCTTGGCAATCCGCGTGTGCTCATAATGGATAATCCTTTCATTGGATTGGACGCAGGCACGAGAGAGCAACTGCGCGATATTCTCGGTACACTGTGCAGGGAACACGCATTGCAGATAATGCTCGTATTGAGCAAGACCGACGATATTCCTGATTTTATCACACATGTGGTAGAGGTAAAGGATATGGTAGTTGGCAAGAAAGTGACTCTTGACGAATATCTCGCCCGAAAGGAAAAGACACCAAGCAAAGTGCTCGATGACAACAAGGAAAAAGCCATTGAACAATTACCCTATAAGAACGAGGACTACAAGGCGCAGGAAGTAGTCAATATGCACAAGGTGAGCATAAGATACGGAGAGCGCACTATACTGAAAGAACTCGACTGGAAGGTGATGAACGGCGAGCGTTGGGCACTTAGCGGTGAGAACGGCGCAGGAAAATCAACCCTTCTCAGCCTCGTTTGTGCAGACAATCCGCAAAGTTATGCCTGCAACATAGTGCTCTTTGACGACCGTCGAGGCACAGGCGAAACCATCTGGGACATAAAGAAGCACATCGGTTACGTGTCGCCTGAAATGCACAGGGCATACCACCGTGACCTGCCTGCCATACGCATAGTGGCAAGCGGACTGAAAGACTCCGTAGGACTATACGTAAAGCCACGCCCCGAAGAATACGATATCTGTCGTTGGTGGCTCGACATATTCGGACTGAAAGGCAAGGAGGACACCTCTTTCCTCAACCTTTCAAGTGGAGAACAGCGATTGGTATTACTTGCACGCGCATTCGTGAAAGACCCTGAACTATTAATACTTGACGAGCCTCTGCACGGACTTGACGACTACAACCGCCGATTGGTAAAAGATGTTATCGAGGCGTTTTGTAAGCGCAAGAACAAGACAATGATAATGGTAACACACTACAAGGAAGAATATCCTGCGTGCATAGACCACTCAATATATCTTGAAAGAATTAAACAGCAAGCGATATGAAAATGATGATCTTTCGGCTGGAAAGACCGTGGCGAGGCGGTATGGATAACCGTTAGATAGTTTATATCAATCCATATCTGCAAACAAGTCGAGGGACATGTCTTGGTTTTCAACCGAAGGCTGTTCCTCTTCTGTTTCTTCCTGCAACAAAATCTCAGTTCCGTCGAAGTCAATGGTGAGTTGTCCGTACTGCTGTAGTTTGTCGGGGTTTAGGCGGTAATATCCCCTAACGTCCATAGGCTCAATTATTGACGACGACGACTTTGAGAGGCGCAGCATCGTCTGCTTCACCTCGGCATAGACATCGTCATAATTGAGAGTCTCGAAAAAGGAACGACGATTATTGTAAACGTGCGTTGCAAGCTTACCGAGTTTCATTCCCTTGCTACCAGCCTGTGCAAGAATGTGTATTATGTCGCTAACCTCAACCATTCAACATATAAAAGTCGGTGATTGCATAACCACCGACTTATTTTTTGTTATTGTGGAGACAAGTGTTAAGCCAAAGCTACCTTATCTTCTGCAGCAACAATCTTGCCCTCCTTGAAGAGCCAGCCCATGCCGAGCAGTGTTTCCTCTGTGCTGATTTTTGCAGCCTTGGCAATTTCTGCCACAGACATTGCAACCTCAGCTGCTGCGAGAGTCTGATAAACATCACCTGCCTTGAAACCTGCATTCTCTGCTGTCAGTGCAAGAGTTGCAGCCTTTTTGGTAGCACATTTCTTTGTGGCACACTTCTTAGCTGGTGCCTTCTCTGCTACTGCCTTTGTAGCTGTAGCTTTTGTTGTTTTCTTTTCTGCCATTTTGTTTTACAATTTAATTTTTATGTTCTGAATACAAATTCTGGGTACAAAAGTAATAATTATTTTATACTCCACAATTATGTACTGCAACACAAAAGGTCGTTTTGTTATGTTTTTTTGACATAGGTCAAAACAGCAAATGTCTTTATGTTATTTAATGTCCACTTTTAATTGCAATTCGTCAAGTTGCTTAGCATCAATCTCGCCTGGTGCATCGAGCATAACATCGCGTCCGGAATTATTCTTCGGGAAAGCAATGCAGTCGCGAATAGAGTCGAGACCTGCCATAATGCTTACAAAACGGTCGAGTCCGAAGGCAAGTCCTGCGTGCGGAGGAGCACCGTACTTGAAGGCATTGATGAGGAAGCCGAACTGCGCCATTGCCTTCTCTGGAGTGAAGCCGAGAATTTGGAACATCTTTTCCTGCAACTTGCCGTCGTGAATACGCAGTGAGCCACCGCCGAGTTCCACACCGTTGCACACAAAGTCGTATGCCATAGCACGCACCTGCTCGGGATGCTCCTCAAGCAACGGAATGTCGGCAGGGTTAGGCATGGTGAATGGGTGGTGGGTAGCCATAAGACGCTGCTCCTCGTCGCTCCACTCGAACAATGGGAAGTCGACAATCCAGAGGCACACAAACTTATCCTTGTCGCGCAGTCCGAGGCGGTCGCCCATCTCAAGACGCAATGCGCAGAGTTGTGTGCGGGTCTTGTTAGGCTTGTCGCCGCTGAGTATCAACACAAGATCGCCGTCTTTTGCTCCCATCTTCTCTTTCACGGCTGCAAGGTCTTCGGCTGTGTAGAACTTGTCTACGCTCGACTTTGCCGTGCCGTCTTCATTATATTTAATGTAAACCAATCCCTTTGCTCCAATCTGCTGACTCTTCACGAAGTCGGTGAGTTGGTCGAGTTGCTTGCGTGTGTAGCCTGCACAGCCCGGAACGCAAATACCACCTATGTATGCAGCATCGTCGAACACCTGAAACTTGCCGAGTTTGAGCACGTCCATAAGTTCCACAAACTCCATACCAAAACGCAGGTCGGGCTTGTCGCTTCCGAAACGGCGCATAGCCTCGTGCCACGTCATCTGCTGGAGTTTTGGCAATTCCACGCCGCGTATTTCCTTGAACAGGTGGCGTGCAAGAGCCTCGAAAATATCTATCACGTCGTCTTGCTCTACAAACGACATCTCGCAGTCAATTTGCGTGAACTCAGGCTGACGGTCGGCACGCAGGTCTTCGTCGCGGAAACACTTTGCTATCTGGAAATAGCGGTCGAAACCGCTGACCATGAGCAACTGCTTCAGCGTCTGCGGACTCTGCGGCAGTGCATAGAACTGTCCGGGGTTCATTCGGCTTGGCACAACGAAGTCGCGCGCGCCCTCCGGTGTTGAGCCGATAAGTATTGGTGTCTCAACCTCAATAAAGTTCTCATTGTCGAGGAAATTGCGTATAAGTATCGTCATGCGGTGGCGCAGTTCCAAATTCTTGCGCACCGAAGGACGGCGCAAGTCGAGATAGCGGTACTTCATGCGAATGTCGTCGCCGCCGTCGGTATTGTCCTCTATCGTGAACGGAGGCGTTACACTCTCACTCAACACTTTCAGCGTGCTTGCTATTATCTCAATGTCGCCCGTAGGCATATTGGCATTCTTGCTCTCGCGCTCGCTCACCTTTCCCGTAACCTGTATGCAGTATTCCCTGCCAAGTTTGTTGGCACTGTCGCAAAGGGCAGCGTCAACTGCGTCGTTGAACACCAACTGCGTTATACCATAGCGGTCGCGGAGGTCAACGAATGTCATTCCTCCCATCTTGCGACTGCGCTGAACCCAACCGGCAAGCGTAACCTCGCTGCCAACGTCTTGGAGACGTAATTCTCCACAAGTTTTGCTTCTATACATATTTATATATATTGTTTTCCGAAATGCAAAATTACACCAATTTGTATAAACTACAAAATAAAACCACGAAAATTATTCTTTTTTCCTTAATATGGCAATGTTTCGCTGTCGTCGGCAGGTGGAGGCAAGCCTCCCTCGAAGCCTCCGAACCCCTGAACGTCTGTAGGCATCTCGCCGCCATTGACCTTACTGCCCATTATCTCGCCGCCTCCGTCGTCTTCGTTCTTGCGGCGACGGAAACTATTTTCATCAGGATTCTCGAAGCGCGTAAACTCTCCGCGGAACGTGAGCAGCACATCGCCCGTGGCACCCTTTCTGTGCTTTGCTATTATTATCTGCGCCATACCATGCAGGTCGCGCCCTTTCTCGTCTTGATATATGTGGTAGTACTCCGGACGGTGCACGAACATCACCATATCCGCATCCTGCTCTATCGCTCCCGATTCGCGCAGGTCGCTCAGCTGCGGACGCTTGCCTTCAAGTCCTTCGCGCCCTTCAACGCCACGGTTCAGCTGGCTCAGTGCTATTATAGGAATATCGAGTTCCTTTGCAAGTCCTTTCAGCGACTGCGAAATCTTCGACACCTCTTCCTGCCTGCTGCTGAAGCGCATACCACTGGCGTTCATCAGCTGCAAGTAGTCTATCATTATTATCTTTATGCCGTGCTCACGCACCAGTCGGCGAGCTTTCGTGCGTAGCTCAAACACCGACAGTCCCGGAGTCTCGTCAACATACAGCGGAGCACCCAGCAGGTTGTTCACCCTCTTGTCCAAGCGCTCCCATTCGTCTGGTTGCAGCTGTCCGTTGAGAATCCTGCTGCCCGCAATCTCGCAAACGTTCGACATAAGCCTGTTCACCAACTGCACGTTGCTCATTTCGAGCGAGAAGAACGCCGTGGGTATCTGATGGTCGCAAGCAATGTTCTTTGCCATAGACAGGGCGAAAGAGGTCTTTCCCATCGCAGGGCGACCGGCAATTATTATAAGGTCTGATGCCTGCCATCCGCTCGTCTTCTTGTCAAGTTCGCGGTAGCCCGTGGGCACACCCGTCATTCCGCTCTTGTTTGCAGCCGCCTTTTGTATCGTCTCTATTGCCAACTTCACCACAGGGTCAATCTGCGTGTAGTCCTTTTTCATATTGGTCTGCGAGATGGTGAAGAGTTCGCTCTCCGCCGTCTGCATCACAATGTCGATGTCGTTAGTCTCGTCAAACGCTAATGTCTCAACGTTTCCTGCAAATGATATTATCTGCCTTGCCAACGACTTCTGCGCTATAATCCTTGCGTGATATTCCACGTTTGCCGACGAAGCCACGCGCGTGCTCAACTCCGATATATAAAGCGGACCGCCGACATCCTCAAGGTCGCCGTTCTTTGCCAGCTGGTCTGTCACGGTAACCACATCCACAGGACTTTCCTTCAGGCTCAGGTCCTGTATTGCCTGGTATATCTTGCTGTTGCGTTTCTCATAGAAACTTTCCGCACGCAGTATCTCGCACACTATCGAGTATGCGTCCCTGTCTATCATCAGTGCTCCAAGCACCACCTTCTCCGCCTCAAGGTCCTGCGGCTGCAGTCGTGCATACGTTGAATCCACCTGTCCTGCGGTGTGTCTTGTAGAGCGCCGTGCGCCCCCTTTCGTCTGTTTTTCTTCTGGCATATATTTAAATTGAATATCTGTTTTGTGAAAGTGAGCACAAAGTTACGAATATTTTTCCAATTCCACAAAAATTTTGGCTTTATCGATACCAAAAGAAATCTTGAAATTCAAAATTTAAAGTAGTATTGTCCGCGCTTCTTGGTTATACTCCTGTAGTTTATGGCATGCACGGGGCAGTGATGATAGCAGGAAAGGCAGTTGGTGCAAGTGCCGTTGCACTGCCAATGGGGTAAGCCGTCGGGGGTGATGTCGATGTTTTTGACAGGACAGACCTTTTTGCATAAACCGCAATGCAGGCAGAGAGAACTATCTACGCGGAAAGGTTTGTCGGTTATCATAAACTTGTTGAAGAAATTGCCGACAACGTGGGTGAGTGTCCAAGCGCAAGGTCCTTCTACAAGATTGTTTATGCCCTTTTCACGAGTCTTGATTTTCTCTATTATGCTGTCTAATTGCGTTGCTGCATTAGAAATTTTTTCCTGCTCACGCTCCTTTGTATCTGTGTACATAAACGGCAGGCAGACATAACTCTCAGGCATAATGAGCGAGAAAGCGGAATGGAGTGTAATGCCATTTGCTGACAGGTCTTTGCGAAACAGGTCCATTGCCTTGCCGATGCTGTCGCCACAGGTGCAGACGACATAGCAATAGCGGTTGGAAGCATCGTCGACTTTCAGGCTGCGCACAAAATCACGGACTATCCTTGGCGGCTGCCAACCGTGGACGGGAAAACAAAAGCCTATTGGCTCGTCGGCTGCCAACTGACAGCCGACATGCCAACAGGCTTTGTCGGAAATATTAACAAGACGCTCACCTGTGGCGGCGGCTATTGTTTCTGCCACCCACTTGGTGTTGCCTGTTCCCGAAAAATAGTATATCATTAGCCCTTGATGGCTGCAACACCCGGAAGCACCTTACCCTCGATAGCCTCGAGAAGAGCACCGCCACCAGTGGAGATGTAACTAACCTGGTCTGCCATACCG
>JAFLSE010000026.1 GCA_022511075.1 Prevotella sp. | reverse complement strand
ATAAGTGTTTGGCAATTAAACGTTTTTCATTATCTTTGCAAATAAACGTATAAAATATTATTGTACAGAAAAACTACATCAATAACCCAAATATGGAAATGCCAATGAAGATACAAATAATATTTATAATGCTCTTGGGCATTTGCACTCCTGCCTTTGCCTATGCAGGAATGGCAGACGATTTTATAAACGGAATGAAAATGATTTTTTCCGTTTTTGTGATACAATTCTCGTGTTACATATATTTGCGATTTTTCAATACGAGGGAAACACGATGGTTTAAGAGGCGTGTCGTACGCACTGCGCTATATCTGCATAAAAGATTATGGACGAGGTGGCTGTCTGCATTGGTCTTGTCATGGTTTATGATATATCCATATCTTTTGGTGATTGGGGTGTTGTTTTTTGGTATTGCATTATTACCGTTTACCATATTGTTGATTTATTACATTTATGTTGTTTGCAACAATGAAAAGCGGCGTAAATACCTTACAGGCAAGAGGGCACTTGCAAGATTGCTGTCAGTTTCAGCTCAGCTGACTATGGGATATGTGGTTGTCACAGTGTTGGATTTTCTAAAATTTATGGTTAGATTTTTATAAAATATATTGCTAAAACAATAATATTTATGAAAACTATTTATGAATCCAACCTATTGACAAATTAAAATATATGTTTGCTAAAATACCGAAATAAATTAAGATACTTAAAATTCTCCAATAATTCCTATTTATTTAATAGGTTTAATCTTTCCAACTGCCAAAAGATTGTAGGGAAAATCAAAAATAAAGTTAATAGTTTATCTTGTACGTTAAACATTATTTCGATTTGTACGTCTAAGAATTAAAAACGTACAAATACACTACAAATGCGAATACTCAGACATATTGCCACGTGCTTTTTATTGTTATTGACGAGTTTTAACGCCGCAGCCCAGCAAGCGTCGTTGACAGGACGCACCATCGATGCTGAAAGCAGAGAGGCGCTGATAAATGCAACCGTACAACTATACAAAATTGGTAAGCGTGACACGACGTTCATTGGTGGCGCACTTTCCAATCAAAACGGAAACTTCAGTTTCTCAAACGTAGGACAGGGCACGTTCTTGCTCCGCTTCAGCTACCTCGGCTACAAACAACGGGAACGGAAGATTGAGCGTAAGGACAAGCAGACTACGGCATTGGGTAATATCGCGTTGGAAGCAGATGCCGTGCAGCTGAATGAGGCTGTGGTGACAGCCAACTTGCCGAAGATGGTGATAAAGGACGATACGGTGGTTTACAACGCCGATGCCTTCCGCGTGCCGGAAGGGTCGGTGATTGAGGCATTGGTAGAAGCATTGCCGGGCGCCAAGATTGACGACGACGGCAGCGTTTCCGTCAACGGCAAATCGGTGAAGAAGTTCAAGATGGACGGCCGCGATTTTATGACGGGCAACAATGATGCGGTGATGAAAAACCTGCCGTCGTATGTTATTGACCAAGTGAAGGCTTACGACGAAAAGAGCGACTTGTCGCGACTGACAGGTGTCGATGACGGCAACGACGACTTCGTGCTGGAGTTCGTCACCAAGCGCAGTGCCCGCAACGGTATACAAGCCAATCCAGATTTGGGATATGGTACGGACAACCGCTATGGCATACGACTGACGGCGATGAAGCCTTTCGGTGCGATGCGCTACACGTTCATGGGTAACGCCAACAACGTGAACGACCGTAACTTCTCTGGGCGCGGCGGACGCGGACGTGGCAACAACAACGGACAACGGGAAACGAAGACGGCGGCGCTGGACGCGAGCTATGAGAACAACAAGAACCTGAAGATGAGCGGACGCGTGACGTGGAACCACGGCGACGCTGACAACTGGAACCGCACGGGGTCGGAGAACTTCGTGCTTGCAAGCCGCGGCGGTGCTTTTTCCAACAGTATCAGCCAGAACTATTCACGCAACAATGGATGGACGGGCAATATGAACTTGCAGTGGACTATCGACTCGATGACGACTCTCTCGTTCCGTCCTAATATTAGCTTCACAACTAACGACGGGCGCGGTTTCTCTACATCAGCCTCGTCAAATGCCAATCCTTTCGACTATGTAAGCGACCCGTTGAGTGACGAAGGGATTGCAGACCTGAATAATCAAGGGCTCATCGTCAACAGTCGCAAGAACAAGTCGATGAGCTACAGCAGCAACACTAACATTCAGTCGTATCTGCAACTCTACCGCCGACTGAACAACCGCGGTCGCAACGTGGCTGTCAGTGCCAACATTAACTACAGCGACGGCAGCAGCCGCAATGCCAATCTCTCTGCCGTACACCTCTACCAGCAGAAAGATATATATGGCAACGACTCAACTTATCAGACGAACCGATACACTTTTTCGGCATCTGATAACATCAGCTACAGTCTGGGTGTTACCTATACAGAGCCGTTATATATAATCAAGCCAAAACCAATGGCAGAGGATACATTGCAGCGTAACAAAGGTCCATTCAACCGTGGTCGGCAAAATCGTCGCTCGGGTTTGCAAGGTATTTTCCTGCAACTGAACTACCGTTACAACTACAGCCACCAAAAGAACGACCCGGCAACCTACGATTTCCCTGACCTGACAGATGATGCTTTCGCCGACGCACTGAACAACTACCGCGAATGGACTCGCCTGTTTGGTTTCCTTGACAATCCATACGAAGAATACCTCAGCGACCGTCTGAGCTGCTACTCCGAGCGCACGGAGCATGGGCACGATGTAGACCTTCAGTTGCGTTTTGTCCGTGAAAAGTACAATATGAACATCGGAGTGTCAGTGCAGCCGCAGCGGTCGCACTACATACAACAGTATTTAGGCTATCCTGTTGATACCGTGCGCACGGTCACCAATATCTCGCCGACGTTCAATATGCGCTATCGCTTTAATCAGCAGACCAACCTGCAGGTGCAGTTCCGTGGACAGACGCAGCAGCCCAACATCACCCAGCTGCTCAATATCTACGACGACACTAACCCGCTCAGTATCACCATGGGTAACCCAGGACTGAAGCCGTCGTTCACCACCAATCTCAGCGCTAACTTCCAGAAGCAGCGAGCACCGAAGCTCGTAGAGGACAGTCAGGGCTTTATGATACCCAAGAATCAACGACATTGGAGCTTCAATGCCAACGCTTCGTGGCAGCGCACCGCAAACGCCATCGGCAACATAGTTACCTATAACGAGACCACTGGCGGACGCATCAGCCAGCCCGACAACATCAATGGCAACTGGAGTGCCAATGGCGGCACGTCGTTCAACATTGGTCTTGACACGCTGAACCGCTGGGATTTCAGTGGCTCAATACGTGGCAGCTACAGTCACCACGTAAGCTACGTCAATCTGAACCGCACGGCTGTTCCCGACCGCAACGTAACCCACACCTACAACATCAGACCATCAATGTCACTCAGCTATCGCAACAGCTGGTTTAATGCCTCGCTCAACGGCACTGTTACCTATGCCAGGACCGAGAACCGCCTGCAGGCGTCGAACAACCTTGCCACGTGGAACTATCAGTATGGTGTCTCGACGGGCATCAAGTTTCCTTGGGGTACAAACCTCAACACCGATGCGCATATTTACAGCAAGCGCGGCTATGCCGACGCGTCGCTAAACACCAACGAGATGATTTGGAATGCCCAGTTGTCGCACAGTTTCCTGCGTGGCAAGAAACTTACCGTTATGTTACAATGGTACGACATACTGCACCAGCAGTCTAACTTCTCGCGCACCGTCAATGCCAATGGCTGGACCGATCGTGAGGTAAATGCTATCACCAGCTACGCCATGCTTCACGTCAGCTACCGCCTGAACGTATTTGGCGGTAACAACGGTGGTGGAGGACGTGGCGGTTTTGAAGGTGGAGGCGGTCGTCGTGGTAGCGGTGAAGGCGGTTGGCGGTAAGAGCAACTTTATAACCTTATAAATATACAACATACACAATGCTATTTACCACCATTGCCGCAAAAATGAATAGAATGAGCATGGGGGCAGCAATACGAACACCGGAAACAAGGGATTCGGTTATTTCGTGTATTGAAGAGATGTTGTTGGAAACTATTCCATAGACTGCGGAAACAATGAAAACGAAAAGGGAAACAAAAGGAACAATAGCAACACTGAACGGCGAAGGAAACATAGTGCCCACGGCACTGAGCAGCACGGCGTGAGACGGCAGGGTGAGCATGCAAACGGCAAAGATGCAGACAACACCAGCCAACGAGGCTGCGATTACGGCACTGCGGATATGACGGACACTTACAATGTCGGAAATGCGCAACCCAAATATGCCCGATGCACGGCAAGTGCCGAACGACATTGACAACAGCAATATCCATACAAGCACGGGAGAGGAGCAGAATTCAACGAAATGTCCACAGAACCAACGTATTGCCTCACCGCTCAGCATATTCCTTATGTTCCATTCGGGCAGCAACGCACCTACTATCCACGACAGCAGGATTATCGCAGCCTGAATGCAACACAACGAGCACAAGGCAATGGTATAGAGCCGTTTAGTCTTCATCAGGATAAAGGTTGTCTACATCGAGTATATGGAGTTGCATAGCCTTTACCACTAATCGGGTGGCATTGACACCCATTCCGCCGTTGCCATTGGGAAAGAGTTTCTGAACAAGCTCGTTCTGGCGCTTCTCCAAACTCTTCACTCCAAAGGGCATGCCACGCAGGTTTGATATCTGCTCCTTGGTATAGCCCAAGGCAAGGTGGCGCAGGAAACGCTCGTCGTATTCGTCTATCTCGTAGTCTATAAGCGACTCCTGCTGCGCTATCTGGCTGTTGACACTCTGCGCAAATCGTTCAATAATCTTCTTTAATATAGGTTGGTTGAACACAAGGCGTTTTCCACCCATAACGCTGCACACATCGTTACGTGTAAGCATCTCACCACTTTTCAGTATTATGCCGTCGGCACCTGCGTCGAGCACGTCCACCCAAAGTTTCTCGTTCAGTATCTCGCCTGTGAATATAAGCACCTTTATGTCCTTGTGCTTTTCCTTTGTCTGGCGGCATATCTCCACGCCGATAGTGGTGCTTCCACCGAGCCCGAGGTCGAGCAGCACAAGTTGCGGAAGTTCCTCGCGCATCAGTTTCCAGTAGGCAGCCTCGCTGTCGGCTGTGCCTATCACCTGCGCCTCGGGAATGTCGCTGCGCAATATTCCTTCCGTACCTTTCAGTTCAAGCGGAACGTCCTCCACTATTATCACCTTGAATTGTTCTAATTTCATTGTCCTATGTGTTATTTGTTTGTTGTTCGTTGTAAGTTCTTTCGCCACCGCAAAGCGTCAGTTCCATTACGCCTTCTCCGCGCACTATTCCGCACGCCCTGTTGGCTGTGGCTTCGCCGTGTTCGCGCAGTATCTGACGGCAGAGCATATAGTCGATGTCGTTGTTAAAGTTACCTTCTACGGCAATAACAACGTTACGCCTGTCCTCTACCGCAATCTTTGCCTCGGACAGCCGCTCTCCCACGTGCCTCTTCAATATACGGAAAAGATATTGCATCATACCCTTGTCGCCCGTTATGTATATGCCTGTGGGGGCAGAGGGCAGCAAGTCGGCAAGCATAATTTGCCTGACGTGCAGGAAGCGGCGCTCCATTTGGCTCTGCGTCTGTGAGCCGAGCATTGCATAAATCTCCCTGTAGTATGTAACGAGTTCGTCAAGGGTCTGCACATCATTGTCACCGTTTTCCACCATTTGTACTATGCGACTCGGATAGTACATCGTTTCGTGCTTTATGGCAGAAAGACAGTTGTCGAGTATACTGTTGCTTACGTGCAAGCCGTCTAACTCCTGCTCCGACGCATCATATTCATCGCCAAGTATCTCAAGTTTGCCGAGCAGACTTGCCTTTTCCGCAGCCTCCCTTTCCTTTGTCTTTTCTATCTCCGCAGCCTTCCGTTGCACCGTCTCGCGCCTTGTGCGCAGTCGTTTTCTGTAGAACAAGAAATAATAGCCGGGGATAATCATCAGCAGCACTACGGTGAGTATTATTATGGCTACGTCTTTGTTTGTCTGCTGCCGCTCCATTGTGCGGCAGTAGTCGCCTATGGTGTTGTCTGCCGATAGTTCCTGAAAGAGCTGCGTGTATATGTCGTTGTTGTATCTGTACAAATCCCATTCGTGCAGTGCGAGTGCTGCCACCGCCGTCTCATTGCGTATGTCTATAATCACACTGTAGTCGGTATCTATGCTGTCGCGTAGCCATTGTATCTCAGGCGCAACCACACTCCCGTCGTCGTTGCGAAGCATAAAATTTTCCTTTCCCTTCGCGGCGTGGGTGTAGTGCAGGTTAAGGTATTTACGGCACGAATCAGAAAACATCAGCGTGCGCTCGTATGTTGCTGCTATGTTACTGTAATATGCGCTGTCGGCATATTGCCTTGCCATCTGCATATCCTCATCAGCCTGCTTTGCGTAACCTGCAACGATGTTCATCGCGGCAATAACAGCAATCAACATCTTTACAATGCCACGGGGCAGACGGAAAAAGAAGCGGCTGCCCTCTCCCACCCTGCTTTCAACCGCCAGCATACACAGTGCAAACAGGCGGCTTGTCTTCTTATACTTTTCCATTATACCGCGGCAGTTGAGCAATCCGAAACCGTGTCCGTCGCTTATCTGTCGTGTGAATATCGTCTTCTGCTGCTCTTCGGTGAGTCCGCATCCTGTGTCTGCCACTGATATTTCCACATATTCGTCGGTCTCGCTACTGCTTATGGTTACGCTTCCTCCCTGCGGCGTAAACTTGCGTGCGTTGTCGGCAAGGGTGTTGAGCATAAACAATGTAAGCACCCTGTCGGCTTTCACCTTGCACTTCGTATGCTCTACATTCAGTATTATGCCCTTGGCAGCAAAACTGCTTTTGTTTTTCTCTATTATGTCGAAGAGCGGCTGCAAGGAAAAAGTTTCTATTTGCAGCCTCACCTGCCCTTGCTTCAGTTCAATCCATTTGGTCAGAATATCGTTGTTGCGGTCTATTTCCCGTGCTATCTCCGTTATGTACTCATATCGTGCCTTGCGCTGTTCCGCCGTCTCGTTGCGGTTTTTCAGCATATTCACCTCGTGCTTTATCCTGTCTATCAGCGGCATCATTCCGTTGAGCATCTGCACCTTTGCCCTCGCCTCAAGGTTTTCTTCCTCTTCCTTCTGCACCTTGTTGCGCGAAATGGCGATATTCTCCTGCAACGTTTCAATGGCATCAAGCAGGTCTGCTTTCTCCTTGTCGTTCTTCTCCTTCCACGCCTCATACGACTGCACTATATTCTGCAAGCCGCTGTTCCTTTGCGGTTTCTTGGACAGGTAATTGAAATAGTGCAGCATAAACACAAGCAGCAATATGGCGGCAACCGCAAGGGCTATCATTGTGTTTTGCTGTGCCGACATCGTGTCGAGTTGTTCCGCACGCGATTCAAAGTATCTGTCCTGCCTTGTCAGTTCGCGTAGGTCGAGAAACAGGTTGCGATGATAGTCGCTCTGCGGCTTATTGTCAAGGGCAGAGAAAGCCACGGAGTACTGCTCGTGAATGTCTGCCATCAGTGCCGGCACCTTTTCAATGTCCGCGTCATCCATAGCCTTGTCCAGAAAGTCAAGTGCCGTATGATATTCTTGCAGTTCGTGGCAGCAACGCGCAAGTTGTATGTCAGCCTGCGCCGAGAGGCAGGCATCACCATATTCGGTGAAATTAAGCAGTGCCGATTCGGTGAGCCACCCTGCAAGCAGGTCATCTTCCACCTCGTTGGCATTTATGTATGTCATTCCTGCGGCATTGGCGGTCTGCAGGTATTGCATCCTTTCGGCATCGAGCAGATACTCGCCCAACTCCATCATCGACAATGCCGCAAAAAATATATAGTCTTTTTTCCTTGCCGTTGCAAACACACTCACAAGAGTTGCAAAATGTTCGCTTGCCGCTGTCAAGTCCGCTCCCTTGTTGGCATAAAGGGCGTTTGCCATACAAAGGTAATTGAGATATTGCGCCATGTCCTGCCTTATCTCCCCGTATGGATTTATCCGTTGCAGATGGCGCTGCATTCGCTCGTCCTGTCCTAACACCCGATAATAGTCGGCGCACACCAAGCGGTATTCCGTTTCTGCATATATCCTTCTCCGCTGCTGTCGCTCCGTGAGCATTCCTTTCTCCTCCGCTATTCTCCGCAGGCATGCATCGGCTTTTTCCCTGTTGGTGTAGAACTCGCGGTTTTCTGATTTCAGCCTGTCAATGTGCATCTTCTGCACGTATGCTATCATCAGTTCTATCTGGTTGTCGGTAAGTTTCACGGCACGGTCGAGTTTCTCCTGCGCCTCGTCAAAGCGCAGATGCCTTATGTCTACGAAAGCCAGGTTGTTGAGTGCTTCCGCCGTGCCGTCATCATAATTGTCTGCTGCAAGTTCAATAGCCTTCGTTGCGTAGTGTAGTGTTGAGTCCTGGTTGCTGTAGTGGCACGAATATGCCAAGTCGTTCAGCCTGTCAACCTCTGCCTTGTCGTAGCGGTTGCACGCCGAAAATAGCAAAAGGCTCAATATGGCAGCGAGCCATAGAGAGCCTTTTGCAGTAAATGTATTATGTGATACGTGATTATCAGCCACGAATCTCCTTGATAATGTCAAGACACTCCTTGCACTTGTTGGTAACGTATGCCCAGTCTTCTGCTGCCACCTTGTCTTTCGGGAACAGTTTGCTGCCCATACCTACGCAGTAAACGCCTGCCTTGAACCAGCCTGTGAGGTTCTCTTTCTCTGGAGCAACGCCACCTGTCACCATAATCTTCGACCATGGCATTGGTGCCATCATGCCCTTTACAAGATTTGTACCAACAACATCGCCAGGGAATACCTTCGTGAAGTCGCAGCCAACCTCCTGTGCCTTGCCAATCTCAGATGGTGTGAGGCAGCCAGGGCAGTATGTTACGCAACGGCGGTTGCAAACCACTGCAATGTCGGGGTTGAACAAAGGACCTACAACGAAATTTGCACCCAACTGGAGATAGAGGGCTGCCGTAGGTGCGTCAACAACGCTACCGATACCGAGAGCCAACTCTGGGCACTCCTTCTCAGCATACTTAACACACTCTGCAAACACTTCCTGTGCGAAGTCGCCACGGTTGGTAAACTCGAAAGCGCGTACACCGCCTTCATAGCAAGCCTTAATAACCTTCTTTGCAACCTCTGCGTCCTTGTGGTAGAACACAGGCACCATACCTGTCTCACCAATCTTTGCCATTACGGCAAGTTTATCAAATTTTGCCATTATTCTTTAATTCTGCTTCAAATTGTTAATGACTTTTGTTCATTATCTCTGCACACGGCCGTTTGCGTTACCGCCGGCAAGTGCCTCTACTTCCTCAACTGAAACGAGGTTGAAGTCGCCGTTGATAGTGTGCTTCAGTGCAGATGCTGCCACAGCAAACTCGAGAGCCTCGCCCTGTGTAGGCTTTGTGAGCAATCCGTGGATAAGACCGCCAGAGAATGAGTCACCACCACCTACGCGGTCGATGATTGGGTTAATCTCGTAGCGCTTGCTCTGATAGAACTCCTTACCGTCGTAGATAAGTGCCTTCCAGCCGTTGAATGTTGCAGAGAAAGACTCACGGAGTGTAGAAACAACATACTTGAAGCCAAACTCTTCCTTCATCTGCTTGAAGATGCCCTCATAGCCGGCTGCGTCGGTCTGACCACCCTCTACGTCTGCGTCTGGCTTGAAGCCGAGGCACAACTCTGCATCTTCCTCGTTGCCGATACATACGTCAACATACTTCATCAAAGGACGCATGATAGAGATAGCCTTCTCTGATGTCCACAGTTTCTTGCGGAAGTTGAGGTCTACAGATACTGTAACGCCATGACGCTTTGCAGCCTCGCAAGCAAGTTTTGTCAGTTCAGCAGCCTTGTCAGAAATAGCAGGTGTGATGCCGCTCCAGTGGAACCACTGTGCACCTTCCATGATAGCATCGAAGTCGAAGTCAGATGCATCAGCCTCTGCTATTGAAGAGTGTGCGCGGTCGTAGATAACCTTTGAAGGACGCATAGAAGCACCTGTCTCTGCATAGTAAAGACCAACGCGGTCACCGCCACGGGCAATGAAGTCGGTGTTTACACCATAGCGACGCATTGCGTTCAATGCAATCTGACCGATGTCATGCTTTGGAAGTTTTGAAACGAAATAAGCCTCGTGACCATAGTTAGCCACGCTGATTGCTACGTTTGCCTCACCACCGCCAGGGATGATGCGGAATGTTTCTGACTGAATGAAACGGTCGTTTCCTTGTGGAGAAAGGCGGAGCATAATCTCGCCCAATGTTACAACTTTTGCCATTGTTTTAGTTATTGTTTGTTTTGTTAATAATTAAGTTTGCTTTTAAATTTCGACTACAAAAATACCATTTTTTTTTCAAATGCAAAAGAAAAAACCTATTTTTTTCATTTTTTTGCAAAATAATTATCTGGCAGATATGCATAATTAAAATAATATTGTTATTTTTGCATCGTAATTCTAAAATATGGATAAGGCAAGAATAAGAATAAAAGATATAGCAAAACGGGCAGGCGTTTCCACAGGCACAGTTGACAGGGTGCTGCACAACAGGCCAAGCGTGTCGCCCGAAGCAAGAGCAAAGGTGGAGGCAGCGCTGAAGGAAATGGACTATACACCCAACGTATATGCAAGCGCCCTCGCATACAACAAGTCTTTCAACTTTCATTTCATAATACCAAAACACAGCAGCGAAGCCTACTGGCAAGAGATTGAGGAAGGTGCAATGGCGTGTCAGAAACGCCATGCAGACTTTCAGGTGAAAGTGAAGATGATATACTACCAGCGTTTCGACGAACAGACATTCGTGGAGGCAACGAAAAAGTGCCTTGACGAAAGTCCCGACGGCGTGGTGATAGTGCCTTCAGGTCTTGACCTCACACGCTCGTTCACCGACAAACTGCATGAAAGCAATATACCTTTTATATTATTAGACTCATATATGCCCGACCTCAAGCCCCTGTCGTTCTATGGGCAGGACTCGTTCAGCAGCGGATACTTCGCGGCACGAATGCTTATGCTCGTGGCATCGCAGGAGAAGGAGATAATGCTGATGAAGCAGACACTGAAAGGAAACGTGGCAAGCAAGCAGCAGGAAAACCGCGAAATGGGATTCCGCCTCTATATGCACGACCACTTCCCCAACGTTGCAATAACCGAACTCAACCTGCCGTTAGAGAAAGAAAAGGAGAAATATGCATCAATGCTTGAGGATTTCTTCGTGAAGCATCCAAAGGTGCACCACTGCATAACATTCACATCGAAGGCACACATCGTGGGCGAGTTCCTGCAACACACCAACAGGCGCAACGTGCAGATAATGGGCTACGACATGGTGCCTAAGAATGCCGAGTGCGTGAGACAAGGGTCAATATCGTTCCTCATAGCACAGCACGCATATATGCAGGGCTACTATTGCGTCAATGCACTCTACGAGGCAACGGTGCTCAACAAGGAGGTTAACCCCGTGAACTACATGCCGATAGAGATACTCACGAAAGAAAACATTGAATTCTACAGACGGAAACAACGATAGAACAAAACTATAAATTTAAAAACTATGGAACAGACATTTATCAAAATCAATCCTGCGGATTCGGTTGTTGTCTGCTTGCAGGCAATGAAGAAAGGCGACAAGATTGAAGTAGACGGCAAGACCGTCACCCTAAACCAAGACACCCCTGCTGGTCACAAGGTAATCATCGACGACACTGCAAAGGGTACTGACATCATCAAGTACGGCTATCCCATTGGTCACGCAATGAACGACCTGAAAGCAGGCGACTGGGTTAACGAGGACAACCTGAAGACAAACCTTTCGGGAACTCTTGAATACACCTACAACCCTGTAAACGAGACATTGAACATAAAGGACGAGAAACGCACTTTTAAGGGATATGTGCGCAGCAACGGCGAAGTTGGTACACGCAACGAGGTGTGGATTGTTCCCACCGTTGGTTGCGTCAATGGCATCGCAGAGCGTCTGGCACAGCAACTGAGGCAGGAGACTGGCGAGAAAGATGTTGATGCCATCTACACTTGGCACCACAACTACGGCTGCTCACAACTTAGCGGTGACCACGAGAACACCCGTAAGGTGCTGCGCGACATAGTGCTCCACCCCAATGCAGGTGCAGTGCTCGTGCTCTCTCTCGGCTGCGAGAACAACCAGCCCGATGAGTTTGAAAAACTACTTGGCGACTACGACAAGACCCGCGTTCGCTTCCTCATCACCCAGAAGGTTGACGATGAGATTGCAGAGGGTATGAAGATTCTTCACGAACTTTACGACATTGCAGCAAAGGACAAGCGCGAGGAAGTGAGCATAAGCCACTTGCGTGTAGGTCTCAAGTGCGGTGGTAGCGACGGCTTTTCTGGCATTACCGCCAATCCTCTTGTAGGTGAGTTCTCCGACTGGCTCGTGGCACAGGGCGGAACATCAATTCTCACCGAGGTTCCCGAAATGTTCGGTGCAGAGACTATATTGATGAATCGTTGCAAGACTCCTGAACTTTTCGAGCAGACAGTATCGCTCGTAAACGACTTCAAGGAATATTTCCTCAGCCACGGTGAGCCTGTGGGTGAGAACCCATCTCCAGGCAACAAGGCTGGTGGTATCTCCACACTCGAAGACAAGGCTCTCGGCTGCACTCAGAAGTGCGGACGTGCACCCGTTAGCGGTGTGTTGAGTTATGGCGACCGCCTGCAGGTTAACGGTCTCAACCTCCTTTCTGCTCCCGGCAACGACCTTGTGGCAAGTACTGCCCTCGCCTCTTCCGGCTGTCAGATAGTGCTCTTCACCACAGGACGCGGCACTCCATTCGGCACATTCGTACCCACAATGAAGATTGCCACCAACCCGACACTTGCACAGCGCAAGGCTAACTGGGTGGATTTCAACGCAGGTCAGCTCATCGAGGGCAAGACAATGCAGGAAGTTCTTCCGCAGTTCATCGACAAGATTATTGCCGTTGCCAGTGGCGAGAAAGCCCAAAACGAAATCAATGGCTATCGTGAGATATCAATCTTCAAGAATGGCGTAACACTGTAATTTTTATATTGAAAATTATAAATACAGCCTAAATGTATCTATTTAGGCTGTATTTCTTTTTGTTATACTAAAATGGTTAATTATCTTTAAATAACATTATTATAATCTTATGCTAAAAATAAAATTCGTATCTTTGTACAAAAATAAAATTTCATGTATTATACAAAACTACTTCACTAAACAATAATTAAAAATTTATGAGAAAACTTTATTTATTACTCACGCTTGTTTGCATCATGCTTACAACAGGTGAGACACGTGCCCAGCAATTGGCATTCCCTGGTGCCGACGGCTACGGCAAGTACACCACAGGTGGTAGAGGTGGCGAAGTGTGCTATGTAACGCGCACTGACGACTGTTCCGACACTGACCTTGTGCCGGGTACTTTGCGCTGGGCATTACGTCATGACAACGGTGGCAAGCCGAGAACGGTATTGTTCAACGTGTCTGGTACGATTTATCTTACATCCGTATTGAAGCTGCAATACGGAGATGTGTCTATCCTTGGACAGTCGGCTCCCGGTGGCGGTGTCTGCATTGCAGGTTACAATCTGTATATATGTAAGGATAACGTAATAGTACGTTATGTGCGTTTCCGTGCGGGTGATATTCCGACGAAGTCGATGACAGGTCTTGACATGGAAAACTGCCAGAACGTAATTATTGACCATTGCTCTATGACATGGTCGATGGAAGAATGTTTGACGGCATACGACTCCAAGAACACTACGGTGCAGTGGTGTATCATAGGCGAGGGACTTTACAGTTCCAAAAATGCCAAGGGAGCACGCGCATACGCTACCCAATGGGGAGGCGAGCGCTCGACAATGCATCACACGCTGATAACGAACTCACACTCACGCTCTCCGCGTTTCAATGGAGTGAGGAGCGCAGGAACCGGTCACGACAAGAACGTGGATTCGGAATTTGCAAACAACGTTGTATTCAATTGGAGTATTTCCGGTGCTCAATATGGAGGCGAGAACTACAAAGCCTGTAACGGATATGACAGGGTTTATATGATAAACAACTTCTACCGCCCTGGTCCTTCCACTAAGAGAAATACAGCAAACGCACGCTATTTTGCCGCACCATCTGTTGAAAGCAGCACTGGACAGTATGGTGAATGGTATCTGACTGGTAATAAGTTTGAGGTGGACGGAACATTCTCTCCTAAAACAGGTGTATGGTCGAGTGCTAACCTCGCACTTGTAAATGACAATAACTATTATGGTGCAGTGGAAGGAAACTCAAATCGTGCCATCAACCTAACGGGTACCAATGCCAGCAAATATTTGTTATCGGGAGTTCCTTATGCTTTGAGCGGACTGGAATATGAATCGGCAGAGGCTGCGTTTGCAAAGGTTACAACTAAGGCAGGCGCATCGCTGCCACGCTATGACGAGGTAGACCGCCGCCTTCTTGATGAGGCTGCTGGTGTGAGAGACCCGCAGTTTGTGGGAGCAACATTGCCCAATGACTATGGAATTATTGACTCTCCCGACGACATAACACTTAACGAACACGACACCTATATCGTGGATGGAGTAACCTATACGAACTATCCTTTCCTCGGAATGCGCGAGGGTGATAAGTATATGGTAGACTCCGATGCAGACGGACTGCCTGATGTGTATGAGGATGAGATAGGACTTAACCCACTCGACCCAGCAGATGCGGCAAACATTACGGACACCGGATATACATATTTGGAGAATTACCTTAACGGTATTGCCAGTGGAACGATACAGAAGAACCAATACGAGACTTCTGATTTCGTGGTAGAACCCGGACAGGCAACACGCCCGGAGACCGTTACCTATGCTTTCGCTTGTACCGACAGCAGCGTTGAGGGTAGCGTTCCCACAGGTGCAACAGTTGCATACGGCGCAGAAATAACTATTCCGCAAAATACTTCGCTTTACAAAGAAGGATACACCTTGACATCATGGACGGCAAACAGTCGTATCTATGAACCGGGAAAGACCTACAACGTAAGTGCTGATATGACACTGACACCGGTATTTTCACAAAACCGACTGAACCTTGACGACCGCAGCAAGGAAACAACCGTAACATGGGACTTTACTATTGACGGTGCCCCTGCTGTATCGGCTACAGGTGGCAATGGTATCTATGTGAACCAAGTGTCTGTAGACGACTATGTGATTGATGCACGCGTGTCATACAATGCTACCAGCGTAACCATTCCTTGGTGTGAAGGCGCATCTGTAAAAATAAATAATACAGAGGCAACTGCTACTGACGACGGCGATAAGGCAACGGTTGATGTGGCAGAATATTTGCCGCTGCAAAGCATTGCCGTTACATTGCCATACGTTAAGAAAATAACTACCGACACCTATCATCCGGCAGCTGTTACAGACTTGCAAAACTATGAGTTGGTGATGATGCCGGAAAACCAAGAGGAACTTGATGCAATAGACTGGATGGAAGTAAAAGGCGGCGACCCACGTTTTGTCAGTCGTTGGGGACTTGACCCAACTGTTGATGATGGTACTACTGGAACGGCATTAACGGGACCGGTCATCAATGCAACGACACGAGTGTTAACGCTCTATGTAACAAAGACCGACAAGATACGTGCTTGGGCAGTTGGTTCAAGCAGTCCCCCTGGAGATAAGGTTACAATGACTGCTACTCCCGACGACGGTTCAGGCAGTACTTCAGTGACAACAGTGAAGAACCTTACAAAGAGTGGGGATTCGGAAGTGATAGAGTTGGCACTTGACCCGGAGAAACGCTATATGGTGACCTTTACCTCCGTAGACAACCTTGACATGATGATACCAGCCGTGAAGCTGTATTACGGCGAAGAGGCTACAATAACAGGCGGAGAAGGTACGGTAAAATGGACGTTTACTGGCAAATTAGACAAGGAAGGTACACAAACCCCAGTTGGAGTATTTGAAACAGCAACGGCAACTGTAGGTTCTGCTTTGACTGTCATAAATGACAAGAAGACACAAAATGAATTGTTTGTTGGCTTCCAACCGGAAGAACAAATAAGTTCACCCAACAAAGAACATGCAGTTTCATTTAATCTCGTGCCAACCGGTGGCGTGTTCTTCCAACCAAAAACAATCACCTTTGATGCTGCACGCTTCGGTACAGATGGTGGTAAAGTTGATGTTTCCGTACAGCAAGGTAACGGACAAGAAATAACTGTATTGAGAGATTTGTATCCTAACAGAGACAATGATCCAAGTTACAGCAAAGTGTCAATAGATCTAACTGACTACGACAATATATCATATACCGATGAGCCGCTTACAATAAGAATGTACATATATAATCTTGGAAACACTAAACAAGTAGGTTTCAAGAACATTGTGGTTTCAGGCGAGTGGAACGGTTCTAAACCAGAGGTAAAGCAATATACGTTCACAGCATCTGTTTCTCCAGCAGAGGCTGCTACAGTGGCTTGGACGCCAAAGCAAGACATATATGACGAAAAGACAAATATTGACTTGGTACTGACTCCAAAAGGTAACTACCTGTTTGAGAACTGGACAAATCAAAACGGTGAGATTGTAAGCACTAAGGAGAATTTTACCTATACGATAAAGGCTAACACCGAACTGACGGCAAACTACAAGTCTTATGACGACTATGGTTATATCTTCGAAAATGTTGCACCATACGATGCAGCCGTAAAGACTATTAACGAACTCAAGGTGGCATTGTCAAAGGCATCACAACGTACAGATAAAACTACGCGCTACCGCATATTCCTGCATAACGGAATATATGACTATGGCACTTCTGCTAAGAATTCCGTGCCTGGCAATGTTTCTCTCATCGGCGAGAGTCAAGATGGCGTGATTATTACAAACAAGCCTGTGGCAACTAACAACTGGGCAGATAATACTCCAACACTGTTCATCGACCAGACAGAGAGCGACGTGTATATGCAAGACCTGACCGTACGTCAAGGAAGGGACTGGGAATCACAAACATCTACGGGACAGGCAATGGCAATACGCCAGCGTGGTAAGCATGCTGTCTACAAGAACGTAACCCTGCAAGGTATACAAGACACTTATTATCTTAACAAGGGCGATGCTACGGCATATTTCGAGACATCAACCATTGCGGGACAGACCGACTATATCTATGGTGACGGTACAATGTGGTTTGAGAAATGTAACTTGTACAACACTGGCGCTGGCTATATTGTAGCTCCGAACACTCCAGTGGGAGCAAGCTATTGGGGAATAGTGCTCAACGAGTGCGAAGTTGACGGTACATCAGCCGCAGCAGGTAAGTTCTACCTTGGTCGTCCGTGGAACGATTCTCCACATGCTACCTACATAAACACCACATTCAAGCAACAACCAATGGAAACTGGTTGGGGAGCCATGACGGCAAATCTCGTTATACGATTCCACGAATATGGATCAAAGGATGCCAACGGCAACACACTTGATTTGTCGAACCGTTCACTTGCTGCCTGCAGCCCTGCGGCTGGCTCAGACAAGCCTGTACTGACAGACGTTGAAGCTGCAAAATATACACTTGAAAACGTATTCGGAGATTGGAATCCTCAAACGCTTACTGCCCAACTCACTGCTCCAACATTGCAACAAGATGCTCCTAACAGCAGTGTCATCTCATGGCAGCCTGTACCTGATGCCATCGGCTATGCAATTGTAAGAAACGGCAATGTGGTGGCATTCACTACCAACACAACATATGACGTTTATGAGATAGGTGCAGGCGAATACAGTATTCGTGTTGCCAACAACTGCGGCGGACTTGGAGAGCCTTCGTCAACCGTTACTGGAATCTCGGGTATCAAAGTAGACAATGCGGTAAAGAATGCACCAAAGTACAGCCTATCTGGACAGCGTGTGAACGATTCCTACAAGGGCATAGTGATACAGAACGGAAAGAAATACATTGCTAAATAAAGGGGCAAGTATATTTCTTTAAGTTTTACTAAAAAAGCGGCGGAGCAGTGACAAAATGCTCCGTCGCTTCGTATAATACAGAGAAAGTTAAGGTGGAAACTGTACCACGCACCAAATTCATTAACACAGTTTCTACCAAATCGTAACGATGATGAGCCACACAAACAGCAGCAGCCCCAATATCGTTACGCAATTGTTCAAAATAGGTATATCGCAGGTTGCGCGCTGCAAATTCAATGCTTTTTTGTGAAGAGCAGCATACTGGCGTGTATCAAAATGCACTTTGTGCAATACTACCTCTTTCTTTTCACAAAGGTCAGCAACAAAACGTTCGTCACAGTCAGAATCCTCACCACGCAAATGGAAGTTACAATGAACAGCCTCAAGATCATAACCTAATTCCAAAAACAGCAATAGCAAAGCAACACTGTCTGCTCTGCCACTAATAGCCACAAGGATCTTTGCTGACTTGTCAAACAACGAATTTTCTGCAATGTAGCGGACTACTTTTTCATATTATCTCCATTATCTGATAAAAGTTTCTGCAAAAATAGTTTTTTTCTCCGATTTCCATAATTTATCGAACGAAAAATCACGTTATATTAAAAAAAACTAAAAAAGATACAGATACATATATTGTATGGATTTTTTAATTATCTTTGCAGAATACAAACCATCAGTATAATAACTGAATAACGGATTTATGGTAAAAAGATTCATAGTGTCGGGCATATTGGGAGCGGCGTTTGCGACAATGGTGGCAAACGGGAAGTGCGGCATCGTGACTGACGATGCACAAGGTGCTGCAATAGCGAAAGACACTACCGACATACAACGCGAACAGACGCTGACGGAGGTTGAGATAACGAAAAGCTCCGCCGGCACACGGCGTATGGGAGGTGCTGTGAACGGAATGAACATAGGACAGCAGGAGTTGTTCAGGGCGGCGTGCTGCAACCTCGGGGAGAGCTTTACCACAAATCCGTCGGTAGACGTGAACTATAACGATGCCGCCACGGGAGCAAAGCAGATAAAGTTGCTGGGACTGAGCGGCACATACGTGCAGATGCTCACGGAGAACATTCCCAATTTCAGGGGAGCGGCTATGCCTTACTCTCTCGGATATGTGCCTGGCACTTGGATGAAGAGCATACAGGTGTCGAAGGGGGCATCGTCGGTAAAGAACGGCTACGAGTCGATAACGGGGCAGATAAACGTGGAGTACCTTAAGCCCGATGACGAGGACGGCGTGATAGCCAACATCTACGGCAACACGGAAAACAAGATGGAGGCAAACGCCACAGCCAACATACACGTAAGCGACAACGCATCGACGATATTGCTGACACACTACGAAAACTCATGGTCGCACCACGACGGCAACGACGACGGCTTTCAGGATATGCCAAACGTCAGGCAGTTCAACATACAAAACCGCTGGAAATACATGGGCGGCAGATACATATTCCACGGAGGCATAAGCCTGATAGACGAAAACCGCACAAGCGGACAAACAGAGCACGGAGCGCACGGACAACTATATAGAATAGGTATAAGGACGGGGCGCTACGAGGCATACATGAAACACGCGCTGATGCTGAGCAGCGAACACAATGCGAGCCTGGCGCTGATAACATCTGCCTCGATGCACAAGCAGGATGCCGAATACGGAATGAAGGCATACAACGTGAACGAGAAAAACGTGTACGCACAAGCTCTGTACGAGACGGACATAACGAAAAGGCACAACATAGCCGTGGGCACGAACGTAAACTACGACTACTTCGGACAGTCGTACAAATTGGAGAACACAGCCGAAGGGGCGTTTTCACGCATGCGTGAAAAGGAGACCGTGGCGGGCGCATACTCGCAATACACCTACAATGCCGACGACAAAGTGATAGTGATGGCAGGCATGCGCATAGACCACAGCAGCCTGTACGGCACTTTCCTCACACCGAGAATGCACATAAAATGGCAACCAAGCGAGGTTGTGGGTCTGCGCCTCTCGGCTGGCAGGGGCTATCGCTCCGTGCATGCCTTGGCAGAAAACAGCTACCTGCTGGCAAGCAGCCGCATACTGACAATAGGGCTGCTCGACCAAGAAAAGGCGTGGAACTACGGAGTGAGCATGTCGCTCAACATTCCGCTGCTGCAAAAGACACTGAAGATAAACACGGAATACTACTACACCGACTTCAGCAACCAAGCAGTGGTGGACTACGACACCGACCACAGACAGATAACAATAGCCAACCTCGACGGCAGGAGCTATTCGCACACGATGCACATCGACGCAGAATATCCCATACTGAAAGGGCTTATACTCACGGCTGCATACCGCCGTAACATAGTGAAGAGCACCTACAGCGGAGTGAGAATGGACAAGCCGCTGACAAACAAATACAAAGGACTTGTGACGGCATCGTACAAGACACCGCTCGGACTGTGGCAGGCAGACGTGACATTGCAGATGAACGGCGGAGGGCGAATGCCCACACCATACCAACTGGCTGACGGCACGCCATCGTGGCAGAGCACATACAACGGCTATGCGCAGCTGAACGCACAGGTGACGCGCTGGTTCAGGCATTTCTCCGTATATATAGGCGGCGAGAACCTCACCGACTTCAAGCAGAAGAATCCCATAATAGATGCCGCAAACCCGTGGGGCGACAGATTCGATGCAACAATGATATGGGGTCCGGTAAGCGGTGCAATGGCATACGCCGGCATAAGGATAAACATAGGAAAACTATAAAAAACAACAAATAAAAAAGCTACAATTATGAAAAAAGTAATTCTTTCGGCTACAATGATGCTGATGTGCATCGCAGCCACGGCAAAAGACATCAAGACAATGGTAGTAACTCCGTCGCCAAAGATGGTGTGCGAGAACTGTGAGAACAAGATAAAGGGCAACCTGCGCTTCGAGAAAGGCGTGAAGAACATTGAGACAAACCTTGACGCACAGACAATCACGATAACCTACGACGGCGACAAGACATCGGAAGAGAAACTGTCGAAGGCCCTCAACAAGATTGGCTACACAGCTGCTGCCGCCGGCTCATGCTGCAAGGGCGATGCTGCAACACAAGGCTGCTGCAAGAAAGAGGGAGAGCAGGGGTGCTGTAAGAAAGAGGGAGAGCAGGGGTGCTGTAAGAAAGAAACCGCTGCACAGGGGTGCTGTAAACAGGAAAAGAAATAATCTGCAAAACCTTATTATTATGGTAGATTTCAATTACAATGCCCCTACGGAAGTGGCTTTCGGGGCAAAAAGCGAACAGCAGATAGCAACGCTTGTAAAGAAATATGGCGGCAGCAAAGTGCTGCTTCACTATGGCGGACAGAGTGCAGAACGTTCGGGACTGCTCGGCAGCATACGCACAATGCTCGGCGATGCTGGCATTGAATATGTTGAACTTGGCGGCGTAGTGCCCAATCCACTACTTTCAAAGGTGCGCGAAGGCATAAGCCTATGTCGGGAGAACGGCATTGACTTTCTCCTTGCCGTTGGTGGCGGAAGTGTCATCGACTCGGCAAAGGCAATAGCATACGGCGTACCTTACGACGGCGACGTGTGGGATTTCTTTGCAGGCAAAGCAAAGGCTGTCAGCGCACTGCCCATAGGCGTGGTGCTGACGATTCCTGCCGCCGGCAGCGAAATGTCTGACGCCAGCGTGATAACAAACTCCGACGGCAACTACAAGCGCGGCTACAGCAACGAGCTTGCGCATCCGCGCTTTGCCGTGATGAATCCAGAACGCACATACACATTGCCACCATACCAGACAGCCTGCGGTGCCGTGGATATGATGATGCACACCATGGAGCGCTATTTCTCGCACGATGACGACATGACGCTCACCGATAACATAGCCGAGACAATATTACGCACGGTGATGGACAGCGCAGTCGAGGTGATGCGCACTCCCGACAACTACCGCCACAGGGCACAGATAATGTGGGCTGGCAGTATTGCACACAACGGACTGACGGGTTGCGGCACAAGCGGCGACTGGGCTACACACCAGTTGGAGCACGAATTGAGCGCAATGTTCGACGTAGCCCACGGTGCAGGACTTGCCGCTATTTGGGGCAGTTGGGCACGCTATGTGTGCAAGGACAACATCATGCGTTTTGCACGCTTCGCCGTAAACGTAATGGGAGTGCCAAACGATTTCAAGAATCCGGAGCATCTGGCACAGCGAGGCATCGAGGCCATGGAAAACTTCTACCGCTCCATCGGCATGCCCACAAACATCAAGGAACTGCTCAACCGCAAACTGACTGACGAGGAAATAAAGGAAATGGCACGCAAGTGCAGCCTCGACCACACTATCACCGTAGGACAGTTCCGCAAGTTGGGCTACGACGACATGGCTGCCATCTACACAATGGCAAATAAATAGAAAAACTCAAAAAAAATTGCGCACATAGACTTGTATGTGCGCAATTTTATAAGAAAACGTTTTAAAATAGTTTAAATACTTGGCTGTTTGAAAGTATTTTGAGGAAAAATGGAGTATCTTTGCAGAAAACTTTTTGGTTTTCAATAGCAATAAAAATATAGGTCTATATAAAATATGTTTGAGAATTTAAGCGACAGATTGGAACGCTCCTTCAAAATATTGAAGGGTGAGGGTAAGATTACCGAGATAAACGTGGCGGAGACGCTGAAGGATGTGCGCCGCGCACTGCTCGATGCCGACGTGAACTATAAGGTGGCTAAGCAATTCACCGACCAAGTGAAGCAAAAGGCATTGGGAATGAACGTGCTTACGGCCGTGAAGCCGAGCCAGTTGATGGTGAAGATTGTACACGACGAACTGGCACTGCTGATGGGCGGCGAGGCTGCCGATTTCAACACCAAAGGACACCCGGCAGTGGTGCTTATGGCAGGACTCAACGGTGCCGGTAAGACCACGCTTTCGGGAAAACTCGCACTGTATCTCAAGGACAAGAAACACCAGAAGCCGCTGCTGGTTGCCTGCGACGTTTATCGTCCTGCCGCCGTGGAGCAGTTGCGCGTATTGGCAGAGCAGATAGGAGTGCCTATGTACAGCGAGCCCGATAGCAAAGACCCTGTGAAGATAGCGCAGAATGGTATTCAGGAGGCAAAGGCTAAGGGCAACGATGTGGTGATAGTGGACACCGCCGGACGACTTGCAATAGACGAGGCTCTGATGCAGGAAATCAGCAACATAAAGAACGCCATAAACCCAGAAGAGACCCTGTTTGTTGTAGATGCAATGACAGGTCAGGACGCAGTGAACACCGCAAAGGAGTTTAACGACAGGCTCGACTTCGACGGCGTGGTGCTTACGAAACTCGACGGTGATACCCGTGGTGGTGCTGCACTCTCGATACGCAACGTTGTTGACAAGCCGATAAAGTTTGTGGGTACGGGCGAGAAGATGGAGGCACTCGACGTGTTCCACCCCGACCGTATGGCAGACCGCATTCTCGGCATGGGCGACATCGTGAGCCTTGTGGAGCGCGCACAGATGCAGTTCGACGAGAAAGAGGCGAAGAAACTGGAGCAGAAGATAAAGAAGAATAAGTTTGACTTCAACGACTTTATGGGTCAGTTGCAGCAGATAAAGAAAATGGGAAACATCAAGGACCTTGTGTCGATGATTCCCGGCATGGGCAAGGCAATAAAGGACATAGACATAGACGACAATGCATTCAAGAGCATTGAGGCTATAATACAGAGTATGACTCCGAAGGAGCGCACCAATCCTGAAATAATAAACCAGAGCCGCAGGATGCGCATTGCAAAGGGCTCGGGCACAAGTTTGCAGGATGTGAACAAGTTGCTGAAGCAGTTTGACCAGATGCGCAAGATGATGAAGATGATGAACGGCATGAGCAACAGCAAAATGATGCAGATGGCTGCTGCCATGAAAGGAATGAACAAAGGTTTCTAACCCCGAAAATATTACGACAACAATGCAACTGATAGACGGGAAACAGACGGCAGCCGAGATAAAGCAGGAGATTGCCGAAGAAGTGAAAGCCATAGTGGCAGCAGGAGGCAGGCAGCCGCATCTGGCAGCGGTGCTCGTGGGGCACGACGGCGGTTCGGAAACATACGTGAAGAACAAGGTGCTGGCATGCGAGGCGTGCGGCTTCAAGTCTACGCTCATTCGCTACGAGGACGATGTTACGGAACAGGAACTGCTGGAATGCGTGGACAAACTGAACCACGACGACGATGTGGACGGATTCATTGTGCAGTTGCCTTTGCCAAAGCACATTGACGAGCAGAAGATAATAGAGGCAATAGACTACCGTAAGGATGTTGACGGCTTCCACCCAATCAACGTGGGGAGAATGGCAATAGGCTTGCCGTGCTTCATTTCCGCAACACCATTAGGCATTATAACGCTGCTCAAGCGCTACGGCATAGAGACTTCGGGCAAGAAATGCGTGATACTCGGCAGAAGCAACATAGTGGGCAAGCCGATGGCGCTGCTTATGATGCAGAAGCAATATGGCGATGCCACCGTGACGGTGTGCCACAGCCACTCGCGCGACCTGAAGAAGGAGTGCCGCGAGGCGGATATAATAATAGCAGCCATTGGTCAGCCCGACTTCGTTACTGCAGACATGGTGAAGGAAGGTGCAGTTGTCATTGATGTGGGCACGACGCGAGTGCCAGATGCGACACGAAAGAGCGGCTTCAGGCTGAACGGCGACGTGAAATTTGACGAGGTCGCACCGAAGTGTTCGTATATCACCCCCGTTCCCGGAGGCGTAGGTCCGATGACGATATGCTCGCTGATGAAGAACACATTGGCGGCAGGGAAAAGGAGTGTTTAGTGATGAGTGATTAGTGTTTAGTGATGAGTGATTAGTGTTTAGTGTTTAGTGTTCAGTGATTGAAGCCAATTATGAGTTCTGAGGAGTATTATCAGCAAGGCAACGCCTACCGCAAGCAGGGCAACTGGCAGGAAGCGCTGAACAACTATATACGAGCCATAGAGTTAGATGCAGACAGCCCTGCCGTACACGCAAAGCAGATGCTGGACGACATTCTTGGCTATTACAACAAGGATTGCTATAATCCTTAACTAACGCAGGAACAATATTATGAGCAAGATTATAGGTACTATCGTTGTAGACACCAACCGCTGCAAAGGATGCGCACTGTGTGTCGAAGCGTGTCCGCAAAAAATAATTGCGCTGGCGAGAAGGGTGAACGCAAGCGGCTACAACTATGCAGAACTGGCAGGTAAAGACTGCATAGGCTGTGCGTCGTGCGGCATCGTATGCCCCGACGGTTGCATTACCGTATATCGCAAAAAGACCGAATAGAATAAGGAGGAGTTACGCTATATGGCAACACATAATGAAGAGGTGACACTGATGAAAGGCAACGAGGCAATAGCCCGTGCCGCCATACGCTGCGGAGTGGACGGCTTTTTCGGCTACCCCATAACGCCGCAGAGCGAGATAATAGAGACACTGGCTCTCGACAAGCCGTGGGAGACCACAGGAATGGTGGTTGTGCAGGCAGAGAGCGAGGTGGCTGCCATAAATATGGTTTATGGTGCTGCCGGAGCAGGCAAGAAGGCTTTCACTTCGTCGTCGAGTCCGGGCGTTGCCCTTATGCAGGAAGGCATCTCCTATATGGCAGGTGCAGAGATACCGGGCGTGGTGGTGAACGTATCGCGCGGCGGTCCTGGACTCGGCACTATACAGCCTTCGCAGGCAGACTACCTGCAAGCGACACGTGGTGGAGGCAACGGCGACTACAAGGTGATAGTGCTTGCACCATATTCGGTGCAGGAAATGGCAGACTTCGTGGACATTGCCTTCAACCTTGCCTTCAAGTATCGTATGCCGGCAATGATTCTTTCCGACGGCGTAATCGGTCAGATGATGGAGCCTGTGGTTATGCCTCCCTACAAACCGAGGCGCACCGAGGAAGAGATACGCAGGGAATGCCCTTGGGCAACGATGGGACGCACCGCCGACCGCAAGCCTAACATACTGACATCGCTGGAATTGCAGGCGGAGGTGATGGAAAAGCACAATATAAAGTTGCAAGAGAAATATCGCAAGGTGGAGGAAGCCGAAGTGCGCTACGAAGCCACTGACTGCGACGATGCCGACTATCTGATTGTGGCTTTCGGCAGTGCCGCACGAATAGCGCAAAAGGCGATTGCCGATGCACGACGCGACGGTGTGAAGGTTGGATTGTTCCGCCCAATAACACTGTGGCCATTCCCAAGCAAGGAACTTGCCGAGACGGCTCACGGAAAGAAAGGAATACTCGTGGTGGAGATAAACGCAGGGCAGATGATACAGGACGTGAAGCTTGCCGTGCGCGACAATATCACGATAGAGCATTTCGGACGACTTGGCGGTATACTGCCCGAGCCTAACGAGATATACAAGGCATTGAAGAACATTTTTTAATTACTGAAAAGATGAACAACGACATAATTTCGCCCGAAAATGTGGTCTACCAAAAGCCGGTACTGATGAACGACGTTCCCATGCACTACTGCCCAGGCTGTTCGCACGGCGTGGTGCACAAACTCGTGGCAGAGGTCATCGAGGAAATGGGAATGGAGGACAAGGCCGTGGGTGTATGCCCCGTTGGGTGTGCGGTGTTTGCCTACCGCTACGTTGATATTGACTGGCAGGAGGCTGCCCACGGACGTGCCCCTGCCGTGGCTACGGGCATAAAGCGAATGTGGCAGGACCGCCTCGTGTTCACGTATCAGGGTGACGGCGACCTTGCCTGCATAGGCACTTGCGAGACGATACACGCCCTGAACCGTGGCGAGAACATAACAATAATATTCATCAACAACGCCATTTATGGTATGACTGGCGGACAGATGGCTCCCACCACGCTGATGGGGCAAAAGACATCAACGTGCCCGTACGGACGACAGGCAGACCTGCACGGCTATCCGCTGAACATAACTGAGATTGCAGCCACGCTCGAAGGCACATGCTACGTGACGCGCCAGAGTGTGGAGTCGGTGGCAGCAATACGCAGTGCCAAGCGCGCCATACGCAAGGCCTTTGAAAATTCGATGGCAGGTAAGGGCTCGTCGCTCGTGGAGATTGTCAGCACATGCAGCAGCGGCTGGAAACTGCCTCCCGTGAAAGCCAACCAATGGCTTAAAGACAATATGCTTGCATATTATCCGAAAGGAGACTTGAAAGACAAGTGAGGAGTTAGTAAAAAGGAGTTAAGGAAGTTAAAGGAGTTAAAGTCAAATGACTAAAGAGATAATTATAAGTGGTTTTGGCGGTCAAGGTGTACTGTCAATGGGCAAGATACTCGCATACTCAGGAATGATGGAAGGCAAGCAGGTGACTTGGATGCCGGCATATGGTCCTGAGCAGCGCGGAGGCACAGCCAACGTTACCGTGATTGTAAGCGACACTCCCATATCGTCGCCGATACTCAGCACCTACGACATCGCCATCGTTCTAAACCAGCCTTCGCTCGACAAGTTTGAGCCGCGGCTCAAATCAGGCGGAATACTCATATACGACGGCTACGGCATAATAAATCCTCCGACACGCACCGACATATCCATATACCGCATAGACGCAATGGACAAGGCTGCGGAAATGAAGAACTCCAAAATATTCAATATGATTGTGCTCGGTGGTCTTCTCAGGGTCTGCCCTGTCGTACACAGCGACGGAGTGGAAAAGGCACTGCACAAGACCCTGCCCGAACGCTATCACCACCTTATTCCCTTAAATATGGAGGCAATAAATGCCGGTGGTGAGATTATTAGTAAGGAATAATTTTTTATAAGATCTGTTCTAAATATGCGTTAAATATTAAATAATGTTGTATTCTTTTGCAGTGTCGGCTTTTTTGAGTAACTTTGTCGCCAAATTTTGAAATCAAGGAATAAATCATGGCACAGGAAGATGTTTTTAAAAAGATTGTAAGCCATTGCAAGGAATATGGCTTTGTATTTCCAAGTAGCGATATTTACGACGGGCTCGGTGCTGTCTACGACTACGGACAGATGGGCGTGGAACTGAAAAACAATATCAAGCAGTATTGGTGGAAGAGTATGGTTTTGCTTCACGAGAACATCGTGGGCATCGATTCTGCCATCTTTATGCATCCGACTATATGGAAGGCATCAGGACACGTTGACGCATTCAACGACCCACTCATTGACAACCGCGACTCGAAGAAACGCTATCGTGCCGACGTGCTCATTGAGGAGCAGATGGCAAAATACGAGGACAAGATAAACAAGGAGATTGCCAAGGCGCAGAAGAAGTTTGGCGACTCATTCGATGAGGCAAAGTTCCGCGAGACCAATCCCCGTGTGCTCGAAAACCAAAAGAAGTTTGACGACCTGCACGCACGCTATGCAGAGGCTATGCAGGGACCAGACCTCGAGGCGCTGAAGCAGATAATACTCGACGAGGAGATTGTATGTCCGATAAGCGGCACTCGCAACTGGACCGACGTGCGCCAGTTCAACCTTATGTTCTCCACCGAGATGGGTGCTTCTGCCGATGCTTCCATGAAGATTTACCTGCGCCCTGAGACGGCTCAGGGTATCTTTGTGAACTACCTCAACGTGCAGAAGACAGGACGCATGAAGATTCCTTTCGGTATTGCACAGATAGGAAAGGCTTTCCGCAACGAGATTGTAGCACGTCAGTTCATATTCCGTATGAGGGAGTTTGAGCAGATGGAGATGCAGTTCTTCGTAAAGCCCGGCACTGAACTTGAGTGGTTTGCAAAGTGGAAGGAAACACGTATGGCATGGCATCAGGCTCTCGGCTTCGGCTCGGAGAACTATCGCTTCCACGACCACGACAAACTGGCTCACTATGCCAACGCCGCTACGGACATTGAATTCCGTATGCCGTTTGGCTTCAAGGAGGTGGAAGGCATACACAGCCGTACCAACTTCGACCTTTCGCAGCACGAGAAATTCTGCGGAAAGAACATCAAGTACTTCGACCCACAGACAAACGAAAACTACACGCCATACGTGATAGAGACGAGTATCGGTGTCGACCGTATGTTCCTGTCTATCATGTGCCACAGCTATGAGGAGGAGCAGTTAGAGAACGGCGAGACACGCGTTGTATTGAAGTTGCCTGCAGCACTTGCACCTGTGAAGCTCGCAGTTATGCCGCTCGTAAAGAAAGACGGACTGCCGGAGAAGGCGCGCGAGATAATCAACGACCTGCGCTTCCACTTCAACTGCCAGTACGACGAGAAGGATTCAATCGGCAAGCGCTACCGTCGTCAGGACGCAATCGGCACACCTTATTGCATCACCGTAGACCACGATACGCTCAACGACGGTTGCGTCACCCTGCGTTTCCGTGACACAATGCAGCAGGAGCGTGTCAAGATAAGCGACTTGTGCAGCATTATCGAAGAGAAAGTAAGCATAACAAGCCTGTTGAAAAAGCTATGAACTATAAATTGTGCATTTTATCAATAGTTGCTGTGTTTGGAATGCAGTCGTGCAGCGAGAGCGACGACACGCCAGAAGAATTTCCCGACTGGAAAAACTATAACGAGGCGTTTGTGCAGCATCTTGCCACTGACAGCGTGGGGCACGGATGGGAGCGCATAAGGAACTTTTCGTATGTTGACAATACGGAAGGACAGCCAAGCGAATACATCTATGTGAAGCGCATAAAGAACGGCGAGGGCATGCAGAAGCCTATATACACGGACAGTGTAGACGTGCACTATCAAGGACGCTTGCTGCCGAGCACGACATACAGCACAGGCTATGTGTTTGACCAGTCGTGGCTTGCCGGCACACAACTCGATGTAGACCTTAATAGTCCTGTGAGGTTTACGGTGAGCGGAGTCGTTGACGGCTTCAGCACTGCATTGCAGAATATGGTTGTCGGCGACCGTTGGTTAGTGTACATTCCCTATCAACTGGGCTATGGATATTCAACGGTGGGTAGTATTAGCGGCACTTCATACAGTACATTGTTGTTTGACATAACGCTTTCAAAGATAGTGCCGCGAAAATAGGAGAGATACCTGACTATCTTAGATAATTCTCTATATCAGCCTGCAATTGAATAAATTGCGGGCTGTTTATGTATCCTATGTTTTTCTTAAGCATGCTGCGGGTGTCCTCAAGGCAGTTCTCATAGCACGACAGTTCGTTGCGCATCTGCGTGTGGTGTATTGCTGCGCTGTGTATCTCGTTCTGTCGTTCGGTGCGCAGACGGTTGCACACCTTCGTCATTATGGGCAGCACCACTGCGTCGAACAGGTGATGCCCCTGTATATATAAATATGTGTTTTGCGGTGTTACGCCCAGCCTTGTTAGTTCGTCCTTCAGTTCCAGGTATGCCTTTTTGTTTCCCGGCAGGTGCTGCTGCAGCCATTTCACCTTGTTGAACGCCCTTCTCTTCAGTTGTGTCAGTGCAGGCTGTGGGTCTGCAATGTTGAATGCTCCGAGTGTCACGATGTGGTTGAAGTCGCTTATTGAGAAACGGCTGTATTCGCCTGTGCGATATACCAGCACCGACCATATAAACAAGTGGTATATGGCTTCGGAATACTGCTGCATAAAGTCCTCAAAGTCGAATATGGCGTGGTCGTTGAGTGCCACCATCACGCCCACGTTATGCAGCCCTTGGGCATAGCACTGGTAGTTTTCTATCGAATACACGTATGTGTGGAACACGAAGGGATTGTTCAACATCTTTTCCGACATAGGCGAGTGTCCCTGCATCAGATAGTCGTAGTCGGCATCAACGCAGGCTATCATATCGCGCCCCACGCCTTCGGCAATCACTGTCATCAGTGCGCTCTTCTTTCCGCGTTGCAACGTGTCTCTCGACGGCAGCATTACCTCAAAGTAGCGTTCCTTGTTCTCGAATCGGCTCAGTGCCGTGCGCCAGAAGAAAATGTCGTCGTAACTCTCCACGTATGCCACGATGCGCCGCCTCGCCTTTTTCGAGTTCAGCCTGTTTGCTGCCTCTATGTATTGCGATGTGAGGTTTTGTTTCAGTGATGCCATGGCATTTGTGTATTTTGTTTCGTGAGTGGGTCAGTGCACCGTTATGTCGCTCACTTCCGTCACCTTGTCCATCCATCCGTTCATTATCAGTGCCGGCGAGTGTGTTGTCAGTATTATCTGCACGTTGGGATTCAGTTCCCTTATTATCTCTATCATTCGCTGCTGCCAGTCGATGTGCAGGCTCACTTCGGGCTCGTCCATAAATAATACGTGCGGCTCGTTGTCCTCTATCAGCACCGTCAGCATAATGGCAAGCATCTGCTTTTCGCCGCTCGACAACTTGTATGGCGGCAGTTCCTCGCCTATCTGCGTGAACATTATCTCGTTCTTCTGCCTTATGAGCCGCTTGCCTGTTTCCGAGAACAGCTCGTCCACCAAGTCCTGAAACCTGCGCTTTGCATCTGCTATTTCGTGTGCCTTGTCGTGCTCTCCGTTGTGCAGCGCCTCTATTATCCTGTTGCCCATGTTCACTTGGTAGTTCAGGTATTTGCGTTGCAGTTGGTAGAGTTGCCAGTCAAGTTCGGTTACTACAAGTGCATCGGTTATCTTGCTCACCGACTCACCCGACATCAGCGGACGGTCCACGCTGCGTATCAGGTCGCACTTTATCCATTTTGCATCCTCTGGCTCAACCGTCAGTTTCACTCCCTTCAGCATGTGGCTCGGAAATTCTCCTCCTTGCATCAACGAGCGCGCCACCTTGTTGAGTATGGTGCTTTTGCCCACGCCGTTTATTCCGCTGAGTATGTTCACTTTCGGGTCGAGATTCCAGACAATATGCTTTTGTCCGCTCCACAGCGAGTCTATCTCTATCTGCTTTATGTATTTTGCGTACTTTGACATGATAGTGTTTAGTGATTAGTGTTTAGTTATATCTGTTGCAAAGATAGTGAAATGATTTGAGAAACATTTATAAATCACCGTTTTTTTTATCTAATTAACTAATTTATGGTACTGTCTTGCAGTCGTTTAGATGCCGTTAACCCCGAAATAGCTGTAATGGTTATTGTCGGGATTTACCACAATCTGCTCCACGACAATCTCAGGGTCTATCATGATGACTTTCAGCGTATGCTTGCCAGGAGTCGCCTGGAAGGTGGCATCGAGCCAACGGATGTTGTCAAAAACCTCATCACGACGGACTAATTGCCTGCCGTTTACGAAACCGCTTAGAGAGAGGCGGCTACGAGGTGGCAAAGCCTTCAACACCTTCGACACGGCGAGGTTCTGCTGAGTATATTCCGAAAATGTGTCTACCAGTCCACGGCGGGCATCAATCACCTGCATCGGTTGGTTGTCAAGCTGCACACCGAGCCGCAAGCCACGGGCAGGCATAATGTCTTGTGTGGGCAAGATGCCGATAGCAACTTTTCCGTCTGCCGTCAACTCCACTTCATACTCCAATGCCGGACCGCCATTCTCTGCGGAGAGCATCATCACATCGTCTATTCCCATGCAGCCTTTGCCACGTCCGAGGTCGGGCAGAAATTGCCAGTGGTCATCCTTTCGGGTGTATTCATAGGCTGGAATGGTGTATTCTTTCGTGTCTGTCGAGGGGGTGAGGTTGTGCGTTACTTTGTAGTTTAAGGTCATGGGGTGGAAGTTCTTCTCAGGGATAAACCACTGCGTGTAGCCTATGTGGTTGTCGAGCATCATGCCACGCCACTTGCCGCCAGCCATATTGTTGTTATAGTAGTCTGTGAGTCGCTGGTCTTTATCCATCAGATAGTTTATGGCAAGACTGTCGCCCGTGGTGGCACAGTTGTATATCTCTGCCACGCCTGCACTTGCCACGGCAGGATAGTAGACCAACTGATAGAAAGCATCCTGCGCCTCTGCTGGCATCTGCTCTTTCAACGCCTCACAGCGCAGCACGAGCGACTGCCACAGATGGGATGTCCGCAGCATTTCCTCCGTGTTGAAGATGCCCGGCACCTGTGCCTCTGCTTTGCGCCATAGGTTGTATTTCGAATATCGGGCAATGATGTCAGCTGTCTCTTTGGCAAAAGCATCGCCAAAAACGCTCCGTGTAAAACCTTCCAGATACACCTGCTCATCGCCCGGCTGAATGGCATCGGGATTCCAGGCATAGTGCATGATGAAGTCGATGGGCACTTCCTTGGGCTTCAGGTCGCCCACGTTGATAATCCAGATGCGGTCAATGCCGCTGGCGTATGCCAGGTGCAGCTGCTCGCGTAGTTTCGGTATGGTTGTGGTGTTCACCCAACGGTCGTTCCAAGGACCGCCGTTCATGTCGATGTGGTAGTACAATCCGAGTCCACCCTTGCGTCGGCGCTCGAAGTCACGCCCCTTGCGCCGTATATATCCCCAGTTGTTGTCGCAGAGCAGCAGCGTCACATCGTCAGGCACGGTGAAGCCAGCGTCGTAGTAGCGTTGCACCTCGGTGAATATCGCCCACAGTTGCGGTACGCCGTCCGCTTTTCCGTAGACGTCCTTGATAATCTTGCGCTGCCCGTCAATCACCTGTCTTAGTGTCTTCATGTTGTCGGCATCGTCACCCTTTCCCATCGCTACGTCGCCATCGCCGCGCATGCCGATGGTCACGAGATTTTCGTAATGCCGGTTGCGCTCCATACCTTCACGGAAGAAACGGTCCAGTCGCTCCTTGTTCACGCTGTAGTCCCAAGGACCTACATCATCCTTGCGGTAGACATATTCCTTGTGCGCCCGCATCATCGGCTCGTGGTGCGAGGTGCCCATCACTATGCCATAATCGTCGGCAAGCCGTGGACTCTCCGGGTCATCCTCGTTGAAGCGCGAATCCCACATGGCAGGCCACAGGTAGTTGGCTTTTAGCCTCAGCAGCAGTTCAAAAATTTTGCTGTATGCCTTTGAGTTGACACCCCCGAACTGGTTATTGCACCATGTGCCGAACGAGGGCCACTCGTCGTTGATGAAGATGCCACGGTATTTCACCTTTGGCGAAGGCTGAACTATGCGCCCACCATCGTATACCACCAAGTCCTGATGCTTCACCGGGACATCTGCCCACCAGTACCACGGTGAAACGCCTATGCGCTGCGAGATTTCATAAATGCCGTAAATCGTACCACGTTTATCGCTGCCTGCAATGACCAGATTACCGTCCACCACGTCAATAAGATATGACTCCCACTGTCCGCGTACGGCTTTCACGTCAATCTTCCCACGTTTGGCTAGGCGGTCTATCAGTTGGCTCTTGCCAATGGTGCCTACTACTATGTGCCCTTCTTTCACATCTGCCATATCTTTAACCGTCGTAACAGCCGCTGCAGTGCCCGTAACTTTCCTTACGTCATCCCCCAGGTCGTTAGCCGCCCTTATGACTCCTGACCAGTCTTTTTCATCCAGCAGAATGGTAGCTGTCTGTCCGTTTTTAGCAATATAAAACTGCTTATCCGTCTGTCCCATAACAGACAGGCTTGATACTAACATCACAGCAAAGGTTAGCCAACCATAAAGTTTTTTCATAGGTTTCATATCTTTATTCACGATTAGTCGTTGCAAAGATAGTGAAATGATTTGAGAAACATTTATAAAACATTGTTTTTTTATCTAATTAACTAAATATAATTTTCAAATACAGAATCAAAATCTTCCCTATACTTCTGGTACGGCTAAAAACTTCAACTGGCGCACTCGAGTGCGCCAGTTGAAGTTTTTGAGTACTTAAGTGTTGAAGTACTGACGATGCAAAGTTATTGATTTTACATCAGAATTTATTTTATACGGATAATGTTCAATGAAAAAGCAGGTAGCTCAACTTCAACGGTATTTCCTTCTGGCGAAAGTTCATGCTGAGTTGGTGAGATGTTTGTTGGAGTGGACAACGTGTTCTCATCCTCGCCATCGTTTGCACGTAGGCGAATCAGTTTTGCAGACTTTGCGTCGAAATTCCACAGGTTTAGTTTGGCTGTTGTGCCTTCTTCTTGCGAGTTCACTATCTTCACAATCAGTTCGCCCGTTGTCTCATCAATAGTAGCACTGGAATATACACCGAGAGAGGTGTTGTGTTTAAGTGTCTCGTCAAACACAAGTTCATCGTCGAGCCAAGCCTTCACGCTATCTCCTGCTACGGTCAGTGTTACGTCGTACCAGCGACCTGTCTCTACCTTGCCTTGTCGCATTGCAGTCTGAATCTTACCGCTTCCGCCGACCTGCTCGATGGCGTGTTGCGTATTGCCCCAACCACCGAAGTTTATCCAGCAGTAATGTTGAGGGTCAACGTAATTGAAGATTATCATAAAGCCTTCGTCGCCGCCATCCTTACGGGCGCGGCATTTGAAGGTGTAGTGGTCGCCGACAGGCGTGTCGGCTATGGCTACGCAGGGCATGTGGTCGCTTCTTTGAGACACGAATCCCTCTTGTGCATTAAGTTGCCAATCGCCAGTTATAAAATCAAGTTTGCCGGCAGAAGGGGCGAAAGAGGCTTGCGTACCCCAAGTGGCATAGCCTGCACGACTCTCTTTTGGGGTAATCTGCTTTTGTTTCTTGCCCTTATAAGGATTTTCTTGGGTAACTTTTACCACCTGCGTTCCTATATTCCGTGGCATCAACATCTGCACATAATATGAAGGTGTGCCCATTACGCGACTGGAGTTGAAACGTATCATGTCAGGTCGCCACTTGGCATCGTTCTCGTTGACGAAAATAGGTGCATAGGAATTTAGTCGTACAATGTCGGAATTGTTCTCCATTCCCATCATATAGACAGCTTCGCCGAGAGCGGCATTCATGTTGCCCAAATTACCAAAACCATTTGTTACGGCATACTCGCCAACATAGATTTTAGGACCTTTGCGGTCGTAGGAATCGTATTTGTGGAAAGCGTTGGCAAACCATGATGGATTACGATAATAATGCTCGTCAAGCAAATCTACCGGCAGGTCTGACTCCCATTTTGGATGGTCATCGCCCCAAGACACTACATTGCCGATAAGATTCATCTTAGGGTATTTCTCAAGAATAGCCTTGCGGAACTTGTCGTAGCGCTCATAGTAGCGGTCGCTCTGTTCCTGTGGGTCAGGTTGGTTGTTCTCATTTCCAATCTCAAGATACTCAATGTTGAAAGGAGCTGGGTGTCCGTTCTTGGCACGAAGTGCACCGTATTTGGTAGTCACATCGCCATTGGCATATTCCAAAGCAGCAAGACACTCGTCAATCCAAGGTTGGATAGAATCTATTGGTGTCAGTCCACCATGCCACAAGCCGACATTGACCACATAGAGAGGTTTTGCACCGAGGTCTTCCGCCATTTGCAGATATTCGTGGAAGCCGATTCCGTCGGTCGTTCGATATCCCCAGTTTACATTCCAGTGTCCTGGACGCTCCTCTATAGGACCGATAGTCCTCTCCCAACGGAAAGCATTTTCAGGGGATATTTGTCCTTCAACAAAGCAACCGCCGGGGAAGCGCATAAATGTAGGGTGCATCTCATAGAGCATCTGTGCCAAGTCGGGGCGTAGTCCATTCTCACGATTTTTGAACGTTGGCGGGAATAAGGAAACCACGTCAAGTTGAAGCATGCCTTTGCCATCGAAAACAAGGGCAAACTGTGCCTGTGGGTCGTTGCCGTTGCTGGTGAATGTAGCGGTATACTTTGTCCAGTTCTTGCCTATAACGGCTTTCACATCAGTCTCGGCATAGATAACTTCGCCTTGTTTGTCGCAAAGAGTAGCTTTTATAGTGCCTTTGTAATTTCCTTTGGCAAAGAAGGAAAGTCGATATTTTCGTCCCTGCACGGCATTGATACCCCAGAAACCTTCGTTGACAAGGCAAACGGGCGACTGCGGAGTTGTATTGATGTTGAGTTCAAGGGCATTGCCTTGGGCTGCATTTAGCAGTTGTGTCTTCTTAGAGGGCTGGATGAGATGGGCGGAGAGTTGCGATGGCTGCGCCGCATACGTGCTCCAACCTTGCATGTCGGCAGGTTTTCCATATTCAGGTCCATCTTCGAAAGAACGATTTCGGATAAGCTCTGCATAGATGCCGCCATCGGCAGCGTGATTGATATCCTCAAAGAAGATGCCATAGTGTGTTGGACTGATTTTAGGCCCTCGTTGGCTGGCGTCAATATCTATTGTTACTTGCGCGGCGGCAGTCAATGCAGCAGTGCACATTCCCATTAATAATATCGTCTTCTTATTCATAAATTGTCATTTTAATTATTTATGTCCTTTACGTAAACACTACCTTACACTCCATTCGAAAAGACCTGCGGCATTGTCAACTGGCAGTACGACTTCGAGTCGCAAGGCTTTAGTTTTTACAGGGTCGAAGTTGACAGTGCAAGCCGTACCTTTGTCGGTAGGATAGTTGTCTGCCCCTGTGACTGGCTGCCAGTTTCCGTCGGCTGTCTGGTAGAGTATGCGCCACGACTGCGGTACACGGCAACCACCCCAAGGCCCGTCATCATACCAGTATACGGTAGCACTCTGAACGGTAGATTCCTGCGGGAACTCATAGCAGAGCCATTCCGTGCAGTCCTTCTTTGGCCACCAATGGGTGTAAGGCACTGAGCGGTCGTTCTCGTCTTTTGGTACAAGACGGTCGTTTATGCTCGAAAGGGCAGGTACTTGTGATGAGCTGGTAACTTTGCTTTCAGATGCGAGTGTTGCCGGCTGTGATGGATTGGTGGCATTGAGGTCTTGAGGCAACCAGACACGCATCTTGCCGCTGCCACGATGGCACCAGGCATAATAGGGAATCAGCGTGAGCGTCTGGTCTTGTGTTTCGAGTTTGCCTTGCTTGTTGAAACTCAACGTCTGGGCATTGGTGGTCAGTGTCTGAATTGGTGTTCCGGCAATCTCACCTTTGCCGAGCGTGAATTGTGGCTCTTGATTAATCAGTGCACCCATAATGTCGAATGTGTTGTCTGGATGCTCTGCGCAATACACCAATGGACCACGCTCTATCGACACCATGCCGCGGTCGGCTTCCACCTTTGCGTTGGCACGAACGGTGCGAGGCTCCATATCGAAGTGGATTTGCACTTTATCGTCCTTTTTCCATTTGCGACTGATGGTATAGTAGCCGTCATCGGTAACGTTTGCGGCAGCATCCTGTCCGTTCACTTTTATGCTATATCCGAGGCGTTTGCCATCGGTATAATAATAAAGATTTGAAGGTACAACCTGATTCTTGACCCAGCCAGGTATGCGAATCTTCATAGCAAACTCACCAGCAGCATTCTGGTCGACGGTAACAGCAATGTCGCCATTCCAAGGATATTCCGTGGTCTGGCTCAATGCCACTTTCTTGCCTTCCACTGACAAGTCGCTCTTGTTCGAGAGGAACAAGTTCACGTAAACGTTTCTGTCCTTGACGGCATAGATGTAGCCAGGCAGTGAGGGAATGAAGCGGCAGATGTTGCTCGGACAGCAGGCACAACCGAACCACGGTTGACGCTGATGCTGCCCCATCGACTCTAAAGGATTGGGATAGAAGAACCCGTTGCCTTCGAGCGACACGCCCGAAATCAGACCATTATAGAGTGTGCGCTCCAATACGTCGTAGTATTTCGAATCGCCGTGAAGCAGGAATAGGCGGTAGTTCACATAGACATTGCCGATGGCAGCGCAAGTCTCGCAATAGGCACTCATGTTGGGCAGTTCGTAGTTCTTGCCGAAAGCCTCGCCGTTGCTTGTGGCACCGATACCGCCTGTGATATAGAGTTTCTTCGAGACAATGTTGTCCCAGATGGCATTAATCGCCTTGATATAATCCTTATCGCCTGTCAAGGCAGCCACGTCTGCCATACCTGCATACATATAGGCGGCACGGACGGCATGACCTACTGCCTCATCTTGTTCAATAACGGGTTTGTGAGCCTGTGAATAGTCGTGTACGATGGTGGTCTTGCCACGGTAATCGAGGAAGAATTTGGCTTCGTCGAGATATTTCTTGTCACCTGTCACGAGATAGAGTTTAGCCAATGCCATTTCAGCTATCTGATGACCGGGCACCACACAAGCCTGTCCTGGGTTAGGTCCTACCTCGCGGCATACGCAGTCGGCATAGCGGATAGCGATGTCGAGGAACTTACGGCTTCCTGTTGCCTGATAGTGTGCAATAGCACCTTCTACCATGTGCCCGAGGTTATACAGTTCGTGGCTCAGGTCTTCTTCCTTGCTCCATCGTTTATCGCCTGCCCACTCGTGAGGCTCTTTCGGATTCTGAGTGCGCGAGGTGTATAGATAGCCGTCAGGCTCTTGTGCCGAGGCAATCACATCGAGTACGGAGTCAATATACTGCACGAGTTTCTTGTCTGGGTAGGACTGCAATATGTAGCTTGCTCCCTCGATGGTCTTG
>JAFLSE010000025.1 GCA_022511075.1 Prevotella sp. | reverse complement strand
CGTTTGGTCCGTAGAGGTTTGTTGGCATCACGGCAATGTAGTTAGTGCCGTATTGCAGGTTGTAACTCTCGCACATTTTCAGTCCTGCAATCTTCGCAATGGCATACTCCTCGTTGGTGTATTCCAGTTCGCTTGTCAGCAGCGCATCCTCGCGCATAGGCTGCGGTGCGTTTTTGGGATAGATGCAGGTTGAGCCGAGAAACAGCAGTTTCTTTACATCGTGGCGGAAAGCCTCGCCTATGACATTGCACTGCATGAGCATGTTCTGCATTATGAAGTCGGCACGGTAGAGCGAGTTTGCCATTATGCCTCCCACGTGTGCGGCAGCAAGCACAACGGCATCGGGCTTTTGCTCGTCGAAAAACTTTCTCACGGCTGCCTGATCCGTGAGGTCGAGTTCACTGTGGCTGCGTCCTATGAGGTTTTCATAACCACGTGCCCGCAGGTTGTTCCAAATGGCGGAGCCCACCAGTCCGTTGTGCCCCGCCACGTATATCTTGCTTTCCTTTGCTAACATTTCCGTTGCGTTTATTTCACGATACCCTTTTCGAGGAACTCGGCAAGGTTGGTGCGAACCTCTTCACCTGCACGCTCCACGGCAACCTTCGCCATATCGTGCTCAACCATAATCTTCACTAACTGCTCAAAACTTGTCTTTGCCGGATTCCAACCCAGTTTCGCCTTTGCCTTCGTGGGGTCGCCCCAGAGGTTTACCACGTCGGTGGGGCGGTAGAAGTCTTCCGACACCTCTACAAGCACTTTTCCTGTAGCCTTGTCATAGCCCTTTTCGTCGATGCCCTCGCCACGGAATTCAAGTTCTATGCCTGCATACTTGAATGCCAAATAGCAGAATTCACGCACTGAGTGCTGTTCGCCAGTGGCAATCACAAAGTCCTCGGGAGTCTTGTTCTGCAATATGAGCCACATACACTCCACGTAGTCCTTGGCATATCCCCAGTCGCGCAATGACGAGAGGTTGCCGAGATACAGCTTCTCCTGCTTACCCTGCGCTATGCGTGCGGCGGCAAGTGTTATCTTGCGTGTTACGAATGTCTCGCCGCGACGCTCACTCTCATGGTTGAAGAGAATGCCAGAGCAGCAGAACATATTGTATGCCTCGCGATACTCCTTCACAATCCAGAAGCCGTAGAGTTTTGCCACGGCGTATGGAGAGTATGGGTGGAATGGCGTGTTCTCGTTTTGCGGCACTTCCTCCACCTTTCCATATAGTTCCGATGTCGATGCCTGATATATGCGGCAGGTGTCGGCAAGTCCGCAGGCACGCACTGCCTCGAGCACTCGCAAAACACCCGTTGCATCTACATCTGCGGTAAATTCAGGTGCATCGAATGACACCTGCACGTGGCTCTGCGCTGCAAGGTTGTAAATCTCCGTTGGGCGCACCTCCATCACAACCTTTATAATACTCATAGAGTCGCCAAGGTCGCCGTAGTGAAGATGGAAGTGTGGTCTGCCTTCGATGTGAGCAATGCGCTCACGATAGTCTACTGACGAGCGGCGTATTATTCCGTGTACGTCGTAGCCTTTTTCCAAAAGAAATTCGGCAAGATAACTGCCGTCCTGCCCTGTGATACCAGTAATGAGGGCTATTTTCTGTTTTGACATAATTCCTTTATTAGGTTATTTAGGTATTATTCTTAAAAACTTTATCCTCTGCTGTTATTCCGAGAACTGCTTTATCCTCTGCTCCTCCGACAGTTTGCATATCAGCAGCGTGTCGTTGTTTTCTGCCACTATGTAGCCGTCGAGTCCCTGAACTACCACCTTCTTCTCCTGCGTGGTGTGAATCATGCAGTTTGTGGTTTCAAACACCTTTATGTCGTTGCCTATGCAACTGTTGCCGTAGAGGTCTTTCTGCGTGTGTGTCTGCAAGGAGCCCCATGTGCCGAGGTCGCTCCAGCCGAAGTCGGCAGGGCATACGAAAATATCCTCTGCCTTCTCCATTATGGCATAGTCAATGCTTATGCTCTCGCACTTTGGAAAGTGCTTGTCAATCATCTCCTGCTCCTGCGGCGTGCCATAGTAAGGCAGCATGTTCTCGAATACCTTGTTGATGCTCGGCTGGTATATGCGGAAGGCATTCACAATGGTGTTTACGTTCCACACAAATATGCCGGCATTCCAGAAAAACTCCTTGTGTTGTATGTATTCGTTGGCTGTCTTAAGGTCGGGCTTTTCGCGGAACTGCTGAACACGAAACATCTCCTTGTTGCGCAGCGAGGGTGCAGACAGGTTTGCCTGAATGTAGCCATAGCCTGTTTCGGGACGGCTCGGCTTTATGCCAATTGTCACGATAGAGTCGGTGCCGTTGGTGAAGTTAAGGCAGCCCGTCATCACACGCTTAAACTCCGCCTCGTTGAGCACAATGTGGTCGCTTGGCGAAACCACTATGTTTGCCTTCGGGTCTTGCGCCTTTATCCTCCAACTCACGTATGCTATGCACGGTGCTGTGTTGCGGCGGCAAGGCTCACACAGAATATGGTCGGCAGGAATATCGGGCAGTTGCTCTTTCACAATGTCAACATAGTTCTTGTTTGTCACCACCCACACGTTTTCCGTGGGGCACACACCGTCGAAGCGTGCCACCGTGAGTTGCAGCAGCGACTTGCCAAGTCCCAACACGTCGATGAACTGCTTTGGACGCTCTTCCGTGCTCATGGGCCAGAAACGGCTTCCCACGCCGCCAGCCATTATAACGAGATGATTATTTGCTTTTGCCATAACTTCTTTTGTTTTTTATTTCTTTATACCTTTATATATAATATATGCAACCACGATTGCCGCCACTGCCAGTATCGCCATGTTAAGTTCGTGGCTGTACTCGCTCACCTTTGCCGCAAGTTCGTCTTCGCTCACCACGGAGTGCAGATAGTAGCCTATGGCTGCAAGCACGGAATTCCAGATGCCTGCGCCAAGAGTGGTGTAGAGTAGAAACTTTGGCAGGCTCATTCTTGCTAATCCTGCCGGTATTGATATAAGCTGTCGCACCGCAGGCACGAGCCTTCCAAAGAATGTTGACACAGCCCCGTGCTTGTCGAAATAACGTTCTGCCGTCTGTATCTTCTCCTCGCTCAGCAGCAGCATGTGCCCGAGCCTGCTGTTGGCAAACCTGTATATTATCGGGCGACCTATAAAGAGTGCCAGCACATAGTTTATCAGGCTGCCTATGATTGCTCCGAGCGTTGCCGCTGCCACTACGAGCACCACGTTCATGTCGCCGTTTGCCGCCTTGTATGCCGCAGGCGGCACAACCACCTCCGACGGGAAGGGTATGAACGAACTTTCAACTGCCATCAGCAGTATCACGTACCAATAGTTAAGGTTGTCGAGCAACGTTCCAAAAAATTCTACCATTTTGTTTCCAAGTTTTGTTTTATGTATGCTATGAGTTCTTCGGGTGTCATGTTCTCAAGGTCCTCTTCCGTCACGTTGTCCATGTTGCAATAGTAGCGCGTGGCTATTATTCCCAACTTGCGATAGCCGTTGTCGAACAGCGATGCCAGCATTCTCATAATAACATCGCGCTTGTTGGGCGACAGTTCTATTGCGTCCTGAAACATGTTCAATGCCTCCTGCAACCGCCTCTGATACAACAGTATGTGGGCTTTCAGCATAAGCGGCTCTTCGGCGTATTCGCTTATCTGCTCCGCCATTTCCACCCATTTGTTTGCCTCTTCCACGTTGTTCTGCTCCAAATCCAGCAGCACGAGCTGCTCGCATGCCTGCAACGCCACGTCCTTGTCATGGTAGTCGATGGCTTTCAGTGCCTTAAGTGCCATTTCCCTCGCCTTATTTATGTTGTCCGTCGCATAGTAGCAGGTGGCAAGGTTTATGTAGGTCATCATGTCGTTAGGCGCAATTTTCTGGTAACGCTCATACGTGTCTATTGCCTTGTCGAACTTCTCCATTCTTGATAGGATGTTGCCTTTGAGCAGCATGCTCTCTTGGTTGTCGGGCTTTATGGCGAGTGCAAAGTCGATGCTTTTCTCTGCATCCTCTAAGTTGTCGTTCATCAGTTGCGCACTTGCGAGTGCATACCACGTCTGCATTGAAAACGGTTTCTTGTCTATTATGCTTTCGTAGATTTTTATGCTCTCGTCGTAGTGCTTCAGTCCAAAGTGTATTCTCGCGATAAGTTCAAGGGCTTCAACGTCCAAGTGGCGCGGGTCGAGCCTCATGGTCCAACTGATGGCACGGTCGTAGTGCTGGAAATCGTCCCATATCATCGCCGCGTCTATTATGAAGTCCTGCTGCGAGTCGATATCCTGTCGCTGATAGTTTTGCTCCAGAAAAATATCCGCCTCGTCAAGTTTGCCCTGTGCTATCAGCAATTCCGCCTTGACATAGCACACTTCGGGGTCGTCCTTGTTTTCTATCTGGCTGATGTATTCCTCGGCTTCCTTGTACTGCCCAAACATCATGCTCTCCCTGACCTTGAACACTAACGGCATAGTTGCACCGGGATGCAGTTCCATAGCCAGTTCTATTGCCTCCTCCGCCTTTTCCGGCTCCCATGTGTAATTATAGTAGTCGGCTATGTCGGTGAGGTCGTCCGGGTCCATGAACGGACTGTGCCCTGCTTCAATGCATTGCTCGTAGTATTCAAGTTTCGACTTGAATTCCGAACTTTCGAAATACTTGTCGTCGGGTGTCATTTATTTCTTGTTTTGTTCTTTGTTCCAACTGTCCTTCAAGCCCACGGTCTTGTTGAATACAAGGTGTCCGGCGGTTGAGTCGGGGTCTACATTGAAGTATCCTATGCGCTGGAATTGCAGATATGTAAGAGCCGGCATATCCTGCACGAACTTCTCCACATAGCAGTTGTTGAGTATTTGCAGCGAGTCGGGATTCATCATCTGCATCATTGCATCCTTTGGCGTAAGCCCTTCTTTTTGCAGGCGTGACAGTTCGTCGCGCGGATTCTCCACTTTCCACAGGCGGTCGTACATTCTCACCTCGGCTGGCAGGCAGTGGGCGCACGACAGCCAGTGCAGCGTGCCTTTCACCTTCCTGTTTGCGCCTTCCATGCCGCTCTTGCTCGTCGGGTCATACTCGGCATACACTTCCTCAATCTCTCCCTCGGCGTTTTTCTTCACTCCCGTACACTTTATGATATAGGCGTTCTTCAGTCGCACCTCCTTGTCGATGCTCAGTCGGAAGAACTTCTTCGGTGCTTCCTCCATAAAGTCGTCGCGCTCTATCCACAGTTCGCGGCTGAACTCTATGGTGTGTGTTCCTGCCGTCTCGTCCTCGGGGTTGTTTATAGCCTCCATTTCCTCCACCTGTCCTTCGGGATAGTTGGTTATTATGAGTTTCAGCGGGTTAATCACCGCCGATACACGGGTGGACCTTTGGTTGAGGTCGTCGCGCACAGCACTTTCCAACAGGCTGAACTCGTTGAGCGCGTCGAATGTCGTGTAGCCTATCTTGTCCACGAACTTGCGTATCGACTCAGGCGAATATCCGCGGCGGCGGAATGCACACAATGTAGGCATTCGTGGGTCGTCCCAACCCGACACCATCTTCTCGTTGACCATAAGCAGCAGGTTGCGCTTGCTCATGAGCGTGTAGTTCAGGTTCAGTTTGTTAAACTCATACTGGCGTGAACGGTGGTCGTTCAAGTCCTCTCCCTTTTTCAGCCAGTCAATAAACAGGTCGTAGAGAGGGCGGTGGGGAACGAACTCCAATGTACACAGCGAGTGGGTCACTCCCTCGAAGAAGTCGCTCTGTCCGTGAGCAAAGTCATACATCGGGTATGCCTTCCACTTGTCGCCCGTGCGGTGGTGCGGAGTCTTCACTATACGGTAGATTATCGGGTCGCGGAAGTGCATGTTCGAGTTTGCCATGTCAATCTTTGCACGCAGCACCATAGAGCCTTCCTCCAGTTCTCCGCTGTTCATCTTCTCAAACAGTGCGAGGTTTTCCTCTATGGGGCGGTCGCGATACGGGCTGTTTGTTCCTGCCTGTGTTGGCGTGCCCTTTTGCTCGGCAATCTGCTCTGCCGTCTGCTCGTCTATGTATGCCTTGCCCTCCTTTATCAGTTCCACGGCAAAGTCCCAGAGTTGCTGGAAATAGTCCGATGCATAGTACTCGTTGCCCCATTGGAAGCCGAGCCACTTGATATCCTCCTTTATTGCATCTACATACTCAACATTCTCCTTTGTCGGGTTGGTGTCGTCGAAGCGCAGGTTGCACACGCCGTTATATTTCTCTGCAATGCCGAAGTCCATGCATATCGCCTTTGCGTGTCCTATATGCAGATATCCGTTTGGCTCAGGCGGAAAGCGCGTCTGTATTCTTCCGTCGTTCTTTCCCTCCGCAAGGTCTTTCACCACAATCTGCTCTATAAAATTCAGGCTTTTCTTCTCTTCGCCTTCATTGTTTTTTAGTTCTTCCATATTATTTTTGTTTTTATGTTTCTTTGTTTTTTTTGTTTGGGAATTAATGGAGTTAACGTAGTTAAAGGAGTTAAAGCCATATGTCTTGCTGTTATTCTTCGTCTTTCACTGACTATGCTATTGACTTTAACTCCTTTAACTTCCTTAACTCCTTTAACTCCTTATATAATTATCGCCACAAAAGTACAAAAAAACACTCATTCAGCCAAATATTTTTTGTCTAATGTTCATATAACATTTTCCGCGTTGACATATATCAAAAAACATATTCATTGCCTACCTTTTCTTCAATGTTGAACAAATGTTAATGTAGTAAACTTTTTCCTGTTATTTCTTCTTCGTTTGAATAAAAAAGCTTACCTTTGCACCCGAATTTCAAACGGAAGATTGGCAGAGTGATCGAATGCGCTGGACTCGAAATCCGGTATACCCATTTACGGGTATCGGGGGTTTGAATCCCTCATCTTCCGCTTTTTGACAAATTCTGATGAATAATTACAATCAGAATTAAATATTAAAACGATACTGCCAGCATCATACCGTATGCTCCGTTAGTGGACATAGTGTTATCATAATACGGCATCAGTAGTGCCGATGTCGTCTTTTTGGCATTGTGCATCACAAGATGCCGCTGTACCCAGGGATATATCCAGTAGGCTATTCTCGTGCCGAGTATTCCCACACCAGCACCGGCTATGACATCGTTCAGCCAGTGGCGGTCGTTGTACATACGCAATGCTCCCGTGCCGGTGGCTATGGCATAGCCAGCCACGGAAATCCACGGTGACTGGTGGCTGTATTCCATTCGTAAGAGTTCTGCACCCATGAATGCCGATGCCGTGTGTCCCGATGGGAAGGAATGATGGTCGCTGCCATCGGGTCGCCATTCCCTTACTATGCGTTTCGTGCCTTGTGCCATGCCCTGCGTTATTACAAACGACATGGCGAGTAAGATTGTGCGGTCTTTCCACTCATGCTTTGCTTTCACGCCGCAGAGGTCGAGACCGTATGAGGCTACTGCCGGCAGGTAAGGCATTACCTCATCTACTCTTATCCGTTTGTGCTCCCCGTTGCCAAAGGCATTGCGCATCTCGTTGTTAAGTTTGTGCATTGCCCCGTTTTCCACACCAAATGCTCCTACAGCTATCAGTGTTGCAGGCAATACTATCTTTTGGGCTGCAAACCTATGCTCTTTTTCCGTTGTGCTGCACGTATCTTGCAAGATTTCTTCCTGTAATATGCCTGCTCGTATTGTATTCGCTATACTGGTGGCAAGCAGTGCTATGAGTATGGCTATGTTTCTCATATCTGCTTTGTCCGTTTATACCAATGAGATATAACTTTCATTATTCGTTTCATTATAAATAGTATACATTTAGAACCAGTATACACAATAATTCCAGAAATAAATAAACTAAAAGCAGAATCACCAAAAGTCTTTATGTGCAAATTCAACCCTAATAGCATCCATAAAATAAGGAAAAACGAATAGTCGGCAACGCATAGCAAAATCTTTCTCCAATTAAATATTTCTTTAAATTTGTTCATTGGTAATCTTTTGTTTTTTATTAGTTTAACGATGCAAAGATACTGCTTTTTCATAAAATAGGCAAATGTTGTGCTGAAAAAGTAAATTTATGTTTAATATAAAAAAAACAGATAGTCGGCAACCGTTAAAAAAGGAAAAATATAGAGTCAAAATTTAATTATTACTCCAAAAGTGTTTATATTTGCATGATAAACGTTGTAAGACATTAATGGAGAATGAACGTATATATATAGCCATCGACCTCAAGTCGTTCTATGCTTCCGTTGAGTGTATTGAACGGGGGCTTGACCCAATGACGACAAATCTTGTGGTGGCAGATATCAGTCGCACGGAAAAGACGATTTGCCTTGCCGTGTCGCCGTCGCTGAAGGCATACGGCATTCCCGGACGACCAAGGCTTTTCGAGGTTGTAAGCCGCATTAAGCAAGTTAATGCAGAAAGGCAGAGGCATGCACCTTGTGGCAGGTTTGTGGGTAAGTCGGTTTTGGACACAGAACTGCAGACGCATCCTGAACTTGCCGTGGACTATATAGCAGCCACTCCGCGCATGGCTTTCTATATAGAATACAGCACGCGCGTTCATTCGGTATATCTGAAATACATCGCTCCCGAAGACATTCATGTATATAGCATCGACGAGGTTTTCATAGATGCAACAGAATATCTGAAACTCTACCGCCTCACGCCCCGACAATTGGCAATGCGGATAATCGGCGATGTGTTGGCAACCACGGGCATAACCGCCACCGCAGGTATCGGCACAAATATGTATCTTGCAAAGATTGCCATGGACATTGTGGCAAAGCATATCCCTGCCGACAAAGACGGTGTGCGTATAGCCGAACTTGACGAAATGTCGTATCGTCGCCTTCTGTGGAATCATCGTCCAATCACCGATTTCTGGCGTGTGGGCAGGGGCACGGCAAAGAGGCTTCATTGCTATGGAATGGACACAATGGGACAGGTAGCCCGCTGTTCTATCGACAATGAGGAATTGCTGTATGAACTATTTGGAGTTAATGCGGAACTGCTAATAGACCATGCTTGGGGGTGGGAGCCTTGCCCAATGGAAATGGTAAAAGCATACAAGCCAACAACCAATTCCATTAGCAGCGGACAAGTGTTGTCATGTGCATACACAAAGGAAAAGGCACGCGTGGTGGTGCGCGAAATGGTAGATGCCATGTCTCTGGAATTACTTGACAAACGTCTTGTAACAAACCAACTCGTGCTTACGGTGGGATATGCGGCACAAGACAATATCAGCAATGATGTTTCCTTGAAATTCACTATAGACCGTTATGGTCGTAAAGTGCCAAAGCATGCCCACGGCACGGCTAATCTCGACCGGCACACATCGTCAAACAGGCTCATTGCCGATGCCGTGATGCCGCTTTTCGACCGCATCGTAAACTCTTCGTTACACGTTCATCGTCTCAATCTTACCGCAAACAATGTCATTGCCGAAGAAAAGGCGGCAAAGCCTGCACCTATACAACCCGACCTGTTTACCGACTATGAGGCACTGGCACGCCGACATGCCGAGGAAAATGCCGCCCTCGCAAAAGAGCGTCGCATGCAGGAAACTCTGCTTGATATAAGGAAAAAGTTTGGAAAAAACATAATACTAAAGGGTCTTAACTTCGCCGACGGTGCAACGGCGAAAGACCGTAACCAGCAAATAGGAGGGCACAAGGCATGAAGCAAAACGATAATATTACCGACAATTACGAGGATATAATAAACCTGCCTCACCACGTTTCACAGCGACACCCCAAAATGTCGATGTACAACCGTGCAGCACAGTTTGCTCCGTTCTCAGCCCTCAATGGGCACGACGATGCCATTAGGGAAACGGAACACCTCATGGGGGTTGATGATGTGGATTTAGACAATGATATCATATAATGTAACAAGGTGTGCTACGCTCACGCGCTGCACACCTTTCGCTCTCCCCTATCTCACCGTTATCCAAACCGCCTCGCCCTTGTCCTTTGCCTCCACGATTTTATCCTTAAGTCGTTTCAGCCAGATGTTAGAGTTGAGCACCATGCCAACCTTCTTGTTCGTTCATAGTCACAATTAATGTAACATACGGCAAACGTTTTACATTCTAATCTTCACAGTTTTCTCCATAGTCTTGACAATGTATGTTTGCCCATTAGTTAACGGTGTGCTAACAACACCATTTGTTGCTGTAATGGTCTTTACACATACACCGTCTATGCCGTAAATATTGATAAGTTCACCTGGGTTAGCACCACTGATGTAAAGAGTGTTACCATTGGCATACACTTTCAATTGGCTTGATGGGATAGCGGATACAGAAGAGGAGTTTATTTCCTTTATATTCAAGAAATCCTTCCAGCCCTCAGTTGTTTTGTATTTCTCGATTGTACCTTTCGGAACCCAAAGCACTGCATTGTCAAAGACTGTCTTAGAAAATGTAGGATAAGCAACCGACCGTCCGTTCATATCAAATGGCTCTTGAATATATGATATCACATCCGTTATGTTTTCAGCATCATAAAATGCAAAACCACCTATTCTTGTCACGCTATTAGGAATGACGACAGACTTTAATCCCATATATCCGAGGAATGCATAGTTTTTGATTTCTGTTACAGCGTCAGGAATTACCAAATCGGTTATTTCCGTATTTTCATCACTATACATGTGTCCGGCGTAATATAATGGATTTGACGCAGGGTAGTCATATAGAAGAGCTTTTATAAATGAGATATTACACCATGCAACAATATCCTTGACCATTACTTTTTTAATGTTTCGGCAATACTGAAAAGCATTCTCGTCGATAGTCTGAATGCTGTTTCCGACAGTTACATTCGTCAAGTTGCTGCATTCATAGAAAGCCTGAGCACCTATCGTTGTCAAGCCATCGCCAAAAGATACGTCTGTCAAATCATAACATTGCCAAAAAGCACGTTCACCAATGCTCCTTACACTGTTGGGAATGTTAAGATATGGTATTTTTGCACATCCATAAAAAGCGCAGTTACCTATCACTTCCAAACTATTTCCCAAAGACAAAGACGACAACTTGCTACAACCGTAAAAAGTGTATTTCTTTATCTCTTCCACACCATTTCCAATAGTGACGGAAGTCAAGTTTTTGCAATCATGAAATACACCAGAACTTCCTGCAAAGGTGTCGTCTCCAATAATCTTTACCTCATCTCCAAACACTACTTCTTCGAGATTATCATGTCCGCTAAACCAATAGCCAATATTCTCACAGTGAAATGTCACTTTTTTAAGTGATGTGCACCCCTTGAAACTATAAATATACATATTCTTTACGCTATGTGGTATTATAATGCTTGATAGGCTAATGCAATTCATGAAAGCTTCATTGTCAATAGTCTCTACGCCCTCTCCTAAATCGAGCGTATTAAGCCCTTTACAGCCAGAAAAAGCGGCCTCACCAATTGTTACCACACTATTGGGAATTGTCAAGGAAGTTAGTCCACAATCCATAAAAGAATAACCTCCAATACTTTTTATGCCATTAGGCATTTTGACGGAAGTCACGCCAGAACATTTGTACAAAGCATTACTACCGATGCTTGTTACATTATATGTTTTTTTAAATTTTTCGCTTCCAACTTGTTCTGGAATAACAATATCACCAGCATAGGCTCCTCTGTTATCCCCACCATAGTTGCGATATGTCACTGTTGCTGTTAAATTATTATGATCAAAGTTATAATAAATACCGTCAATCAATTCATCGTAAGCGGAAACCTTTATACCTGTCAGACACAGGAGCAAGGTGAGAATGATTTTCATATTCAGTTTCATAATTATTCTATTTTTTGATTGTAAAATATAAGATATTAGTTTTCCTGTTTAAATCATATATGACATATCAGCGCCCTTGGCTTTCTCCTCAAACTCTTCCAGCAGTTTCTTCACCTGTTTCTCTGCCTCCTTGTACTGAAGCTGAAGCGACGGTATAGTACCAAGGTTTTTCGACTCCACCGAAGGAACAGCCTCTTCGGCTGCACTAATAGCCTTTTTCACCATTGAAGAACTTGAATCTTCCTTTCCACAAGCAGCTAATAATATTATGGCTGCAAACAAAAAAATCTTTTTCATTGTCATTTATTTTTATTGTTTGTATAAATATTTTGCAAAGATAATATATTGTTAGCGTTTTATCCCTCCCCGAACGTTAAATAAACTTAACAGAAAAACTGCTGGGTCTTTAATTATTGTTGAACATTTTATATGACTTATTTTTGCCTAATTTGGCAAATATCTCAAAAAAAATAAAATGTAGCATTGTAGCAATGTTGCAAAACACTTTCCTTGGGGGATATGTAATGTTTTCAATGCACTTGGTTTCATCTGCCAACGCTTGCGGCTTCGTCAACAATCGAAGCCAGCTTCAACAGCCAACGAAGCAGGCTTCATCGGGCATCGAAACGGCATTCAAGAGGCATCGAGACTGGTTATCTATAAGTGATTAGTGTTCAGTGTTTAGTTATTAGCTAACTGCCATAGCCACAAGCCTCGGAGTATCGAGCTGCATGGCAATGCTATGAAAATAAAAAAACGGAGGTCACTATTAATGACCTCCGTTTTTTTATTCTGCTTTATCACAAATCAGCACGGACGTGTCTTTGGCAGGTTGAATGTTTCCTGCACGGCGCTCATAGCTTCGTCGGTCATGCCTTCTGGCTCGAAGCCCATGTTCTTTGCACACATATAGATGCATGCTGCCTTGTTGAGCACGTCTATCTGATCGAATGCGTCCATAACGTCCTTGCCAACGGCGCATACGCCGTGCTTCTCCCACATCACAACGTCGTAGTCCTTGATTTGCTCAAGTGTGGCATCGGCAAGTTCTACAGAGCCTGGCATTGCGTAAGGCACGATGCCGAGACCAAGCGGAGCAAATGCCAATGTCTCAGGAATCATACTCCACAACTTCTTGCCCATAACGTCCTTCTCCAAGAACTTTGGCGAATGGCTCATGGCAACAAGCTCTATTGGGTGAGTATGCACACTTGCCTTGTAGCATGAGCCACTCTCTATGAGATAGTTGTGCATTGTAAAGTGAGATGCGCACTCGCTGGTAGGAATAACGGCGCTGTCGGCTATAATCTCGTAGCTTGCGCAGTCGTCGCAGATGCGTACTATTGAGCCGTTCTCCATAGGGAAGCGAGCGAGGTCGCGCATGCGCTTGCCCGTGCCCTTGCAGTAGAAGTAACAACCCTTGAGCTTTGGCAATGTTGTGCCAATGGCTGTTGCTGGTGCTATTGCAGGCATCGCCTTAATCTCATCGTCTACGAGGTCGGTAATGTTCACAACAATGTTTCCACCATTGCGCTCTGCCCAACCTTTTTCCCAGAGATAGCCAGCCACCTCTGCTATCTGATAAACTACCGCTTTCAATTCAGGGCGGTTTTCTAATATTGACTTCATATTCTTTATACTTCGTTTAATGATTTACAAATGAATGATATATTGGTTTAATAGTCGTTGCCGTAACGCTCTTTCGTGATATCCTCCAAAGCTCGCCCACGGGTGTTTGGGGCACCGATAACACCTACTACCAACGAAATGAGCAGCAGGGCTATCATGCAATAGGCTGCGATGGTAAAGCCCTCACCGTTTTCTCCGTAGATATAGGTAAAGATGAGACCCCACAATGCCGACAGACCGCGAACAACAAAGAACATCATGCCCTGCGCTCCTGCACGGAATTTTGCAGGGAACAACTCGCTACCCCACAACGCATAGAATATCTGCGGAGAAGCACCGCCCTGTACACCCCAGAGGATGGCAAAAGCCCACAGTCCGGCATGACCGTTTACTCCGATAGTGACGATGACAAGCCACGCACTGAGTGCAGCCAAAAGACCGAAAATATAGATTCCCTTATGCGAGGTCTTGTCGATGAATCTTGAAGTGATGAAGGTTACTCCAACTATGATAGCCCACTGTATGAAGTTCATCCAGTTAGCCTGCTCGTTGGAAACGCCACCTGCCGTCTCATAGATGTGCGGCTGGAAGAATCCCATCACCGATGCCACGAGATTCCACGTCAGATAGATTACTGCCAAGAAGCATACGGTCTTTACTGCAACGTTGTTAGAGAACAGCACTTTGATGTTATCCAGCAAGCCGTTCTTCTTGCCCTGAGCCTTCGTAGCCTCAAACTCAGCACTCTCCTGCAAGCCGCGCTGTAGATTCCAAGCTATGAAAGCCACGACAAACAGCGACAGGAAGACAATACGAGACGAGAACACATTGACAATATCCGTGCTGGCACTGCCACCAACAAACAAGGCGGCGACAGCCTCTACCCAACTGAACAGATAACCGCCAGGAGCAAACAACATGCCTAACAGCAGGATGACCATAGGACCGATGCCCCACGACATCTGCGAGATACAAATGTTTCGACCGCGATTGTTATTCTCCGAACTTTCAGAGATATAAGTCCACGAGGCAGGCACACCCACGCCAACGCTGATACCCGTAACGAGGAAACCTAACAACAGCATGGGGAAATTGACACTAAGCATGACGAGCAATACACCCGCCATATATACCAACAGATTGTAGGTGAAGATAAACTTGCGCCCATACTTATCTGCCAAGAAACCACCGATGATAGCACCTACGGCAGCACCTAAACAGTTGGCACTGATAAAGTTAAGCCAACCCAGATGCATCTCCGACAGTCCGAGGTAGTTTTTCCACAACGTCAGTCCGCTGGCTCCAGCCACAATAGCGCCCGCATCTAAATAATTGGTCAGAGACACGGCTATCGTGCTCTTTAAACTTCCATTACTCTGTTCCATATTCTTATCTGCAAACTATATCTACTTCTACATTGAATATCTTAGCCACCTTCAGTATGGTGTCGATGTGATGACCTACGGCAGCAGCCATGTGATGGGTAGGTCCTGCCTCGCTCCACTTGTTTACGAACTCGCGGCAAGAGAGAGAGAACTTCGTGCGCATATTGGTATCACCAAACATGAAGATAGGACCTTCCTCGTTTATGCCTTCGGCTACCACAAACTTGAACACACCGTTGGCATCCTGCGTAATAGCCAGATAGGTGACAGGACCTGTAGGTGGATAGAACTGTGTGAGATAGCCGCCGCCGGTCTTGCCGTGGAACACAGGCACAATCTTCATCGTTGGCTTGTGAGCCTGAGAGATGTCGAAGTCGCCAGAGCCTGAGTGACCGATGATGCAGATGTCCTTCGGGAAATCAATGGAGTACATCTCGGCAAGCGTGCCCGTGCCGCTGATAGTCTTAAGAATCGACATTGCCATAGCCACCTTCATGTCGCCCTCAACCGCACAGGCTGTGTGCTGCTTGATGAGCATCGAGAAAGCAGGAATAAGCATTGAGTCGAGTTTACCGGCAACGCCCTGAGCGAGACCTGCATAGTGAGAGGCAATCATACCTAAGTTCTCATCCTTTACCCACTGCTCAAATGCCACTACATACTTAGCCATATCCCATACCTTCTCAATAGTGCCGCCACCCTCAATCTCGAAGGTGTCGAGGATATCCTGAGCCTTAGCCTTGATGGCAGCCTCGTCGGTGATGTTGTCGGCAATAGCCCACATCTGCTCCCAGTCGAACTGCTTGGTGTAGAGCCACATGCGGTGATAGAGGTTTGTCTCGTCGATGTAGAGGTCCATCATACCAGGGTATGGACGCCCAATCTGTGCAATGTTGGTGTCGCGGAAACGGCGACGCACCTGTGCAGCACGGCACCAGTCTTCAATCTCAGCCTGTACGCCGGGGTCGCCACCTTCTACTACGCCGGTGATGACAGCCGAACGCTTGCCGGCACGATTCAGGTCGGCTACCATCTCGCCGATAGCACCACAGGCATAGAGGTCGCCCAACCATATTGGAATATCGGTGTTAGCATAGTCGGGAGCCAACTTCTTCTGCAAGTTCACGATAACAACGGGTACGTCGAGGTCGCGCACTGCTGGCAGCATGTTATAAGAAGTGCAGTAGGTGAGCATCTGCAGGATAACCAGGTCAACGTCGGCGGCACGAAACTTGTCGCCGGCAGCCATCGACTGCTCCTTGGTGGTCACCATACCGCCGTCAATTATTTCGATGTTGTCGGGCAGGGTCTTCTTGAAGTCTGCATACTGCTGCTCGAAGTTTGGCACGAGTTGTGGGAATTGCGGCAGATAAGCCTGCAACGCAATAGAGAACACGCCTACACGAGCCTTGGTTTCTACTAATGGTTTTGCCATAAATGAAATCTCCTTTAATGTTTGATTAATATTAAGTTTTATCTTTGTCTATTTGAACAGAATTTCCTTCTTGCCTGTATGTTATTCACGCCTTTTCTGTTATTTCAAGATACTTTGCATACGCCTCGTCCCATTGCTCCTTGTCGGCAGGCAGGAATTGCTTCATGCTGATGCTGTTGGCAATTATGCTGCGCATCTCCCAAATGTCGCTAACGTCGCCGGCAGCCTTTGCCTGCAACATTATGTTACCAATGGCTGTGCCTTCCTGCGGACCTGCCAGCACCTCAACGCCGAGTGAGTTGGCTGTGAACTGGTTGAGATAGCCATTCAGGCTGCCTCCGCCAATGATGTGAAGCACGTCTATCGGGAATGCTGCCATTTCTTTCAGGTAACCGAACACCTCACGGTAGCGCAGTGCAAGGCTGTCGAAGATGCAACGGCATATCTCTGCATAGCCTTCGGGTACGTGCTGACCTGTCTTGCGGCAATACTCCTGTATGGCTTCAACCATCGACGACGGGTTGGCAAACGATTTGTCGTCGGGATTTATTATGCTACGGAATGCCGGCTGCTTCATTGCCTCTGCCTGAAGTTCAGGGTGGCTTTTCGGTGCATCGGTCCACTCCTTGCGGCAACGCTCATACAGCCACATGCCGCAGATGTTCTTCAGGAAACGTGTAGTGCCTTCAACACCGCCTTCGTTTGTAAAGTTCAGTTCGTAACTCTTATCGTCTATAATAGCGTCTTTTGTCTCTATTCCCATCAGGCTCCACGTTCCGCTGCTCAGGTAGGCGAACTTCTCGTTCTTTGCAGGAACGGCAGCCACCGCGCTGGCTGTATCATGACCAGCCACTGCTATCACAGGCACTGCACCCAAACCCGTCATCTTCTGCACTTCCTCTGTCAGTGTGCCAATCTTCGTGCCGGGTACAACCATTTTGCCAAATTGGTCGCGCTTCAGTCCTATACTATTTAATAATGTGTCGTCGAGTTCCTTTGTTCGTGGGTCGAGAATCTGCGATGTTGATGCTATGGTATATTCGCACACCATCTCGCCTGTGAGCATATAACTCAATGCATCTGGCAGGAAAAGGATTTTTTTTGCGTTGGCAAGAGCCGTATTGCCAGCCTCTTTCATAGCATAGAGTTGGAACAGCGAGTTGAAGTTCATAAACTGTATGCCCGTTATGTCATACACCTTCTTCTTGTCCACAACCTTATCAAAATATTGCTCCATCATACCAAAGGTGTGTGGGTCGCGATATGCCATTGGGTTGCGCAGCAATGCTCCGTCATCTGCCACGAAAACAAAGTCCACGCCCCATGTATCTATGCCTATTGAGGTTATCGGCAGTTGTCGTGCAGCCACTATCTTCAGTCCTTTTATAATCTCATTGTAGAGGGCATATATATCCCAATAGAAGTGTCCGCCAGTCTCTATCAAGTTGTTGTCGAAGCGTGTCAGTTCTTCCAATTCTATCTTGTTGTCGGCGAGTGTTGCCACAATAGTCCTGCCGCTTGTTGCTCCCAAGTCAACAGAAAAATAGTATTTTTTGTCAGCCATTTGATGTGTTTGTTTATTAGTTAGTTTTTCGGTTTTGGCTACAAAGATACAAAAAAAATATGATAACGAGCAAATGTTTGAAAAATATTTTGTACTTTTGCAGGCGAAATGTGACAAGGCACACAATCTTTTGCCACGTTGGCGACATTGAAAAGCAACAAAGAATTATAACAATAACTTAAAAACTAAAAAAAATGACAACATTATCTATTGCTATCGTCATTGTCTTTATGTTTGGCTACCTGTGCATAGCCATCGAAGGCGTGACTAAAGTGAACAAGGCAGCCGTAGCGTTGCTTATGTTCGTTTGCTGTTGGACTCTCTTTATGATTGACCCGACGCAGTATCCGGCAATCGGCAATGTCGGGCACGAACTTGTGCCGGCAGCCGTAACATCAGTCATCGAGCACCATTTAGGAAGCACCGCCACTACGTTGTTCTTCCTTATGGGAGCAATGACAATCGTGGAACTTGTCGACCAGAACGGCGGATTCAACTTCGTGCGCGACATGCTCAGCACCAAGAGCAAGCGTGCTTTGTTGTGGCGCATTGCGTTCCTCACGTTCGTTCTCAGTGCCATTCTCGACAACCTCACCACAAGTATCGTGATGATTATGATTCTGCGCAAGTTGGTGCAGGACCGCCAAGACCGTCTTATCTACGCCGCACTCGTAGTCGTAGCAGCAAACTCTGGTGGTGCATTCTCTCCAATCGGCGATGTTACCACCATTATGATATGGAACAAGGGGCTCGTTTCTGCCGTTGGCGTGATACAGGAACTCATCGTGCCTTCACTTGTTTCAATGGTTATACCTGCTTATCTGCTATCGCTGATGCTCAAGGGCAACATCGAGACAGTGGCAGAAACAACACAGAACCACGAACATACAGCCGAAGGCGACCTCACGGCAAAGCAACGCAAGGTTGTGTTCTTCCTCGGTGTCGGTGGTCTCATCTTTGTGCCTATCTTCAAGAGCATCACACACCTGCCACCGTTCGTTGGCATCCTCCTCGTGCTCGGTGTTCTTTGGACAGTTACCGAAATTTTCTACCGCCACTTGGAAGAAGATGAGGAGAGCGGCATGCAGAAGCGTGTTTCCAAGATGCTCACACGCATAGATATGGGTACTATCCTTTTCTTCCTCGGCATCCTCATGGCTGTGGCTTGTCTTGAGACAATCGGTGCGCTTACGCTTCTCGGCGACGGGTTGAACGAGGTGTTCAACGGCAACTATTATCTCATCAACGGTATCATTGGTATCTTGTCGAGCATCGTCGACAACGTGCCTCTCGTAGCAGGTTGTATGGGTATGTACACAACCGATATGGGCGACCCATTCGTTGTTGACGGCATCTTCTGGCAACTTCTTGCCTACTGTGCCGGTGTTGGAGGCTCAATGCTCATCATTGGTAGTGCTGCCGGCGTTGTCGTTATGGGCTTGGAGAAAATCACCTTCGGCTGGTATATGAAGAAAATCTCTTGGATAGTCCTCGTGGGCTATCTCGCCGGTATGGTGGTCTACTGGCTTGAAAAAACCTTCATATTCTAAACGATTATAGGAATAACAAACAAAATCCTCGGAATGTCAGTCGTTAACATTCCGAGGATTTTTTATGAAGCAGGTGCGCCTGATAGGACTCGAACCTACACGTCGCAAAACACCAGATCCTAAGTCTGGCGCGTCTACCAATTTCGCCACAGGCGCATAGATTTGTGGTGTTTTTGTAGAATGCGGTGCAAAGGTAATTAAAATATTTGGAAAAGAAAATATACAAGGGATATTATTAGGATTAATTAAGATTTAAAAAATAATCTAAGGCAATTACATGCTAATAGATTCAATTTGTCGATAATGTATAATTTTATCCGCTAATTACAAAATCTTAAAAAAACTATATTAATTTAGTGTTCAGTGATTTTTTAACAGCAAATCACTGAACACTAATACATTATAACTAACTTAAAATAATTTCCACGTTACGCCATCCTTCGTGTCTTTTATCTCGAAACCGGCAGCTTTTAGTTCGTCGCGTATCTTGTCGCATGTCACCCAGTCCTTTTCGGCACGTGCTTTAGCACGGAGGTCGAGCACCATCTGTACAACTTTACCGAAAGCTTCCTCGCGTGCTGCATCTCCACCGGTGCTCTCTTCTTTCAGTCCTAACAAGTCGAAAGCAAAGAGTTTCATAACATCTTGCAATTCATGCAAGTGAGCAGTACTGATATTGGCACTATGACTGGTAAGGTTATTCACCAAGCGACACGCCTCAAAAAGGTGACTGATAACAATAGGGGTCTGGAAGTCGTCGTTCATTGCATCATAACACTGCTGGCGCAATCCGTCAACAAACTTTGCAACTACTTCATCAGAAGTTTTCGACGGCTGTATACGATGCAGGTCGTTAATGCCATTCAGCAATCTTTCCAATCCCTTTTCGCTTGCCTGCAAAGCCTCGTTTGAGAAGTCCACGGTGCCGCGATAGTGAGCAGAGAGCATGAAAAAGCGAATAGTCATTGGGCTGTATGCTTTTTCAAGCAAAGGATGATCACCAGTGAAGAATTGCTCTAATGTAATGAAGTTGCCAAGACTCTTGCCCATCTTCTGTCCGTTTATGGTAAGCATATTGTTGTGCATCCAATATTTCACCATTTCCTTGCCCTGACTTGCCATAGCCTGTGCTATCTCGCATTCGTGGTGTGGGAATACAAGATCCATACCGCCTCCATGAATATCGAACTGCTCACCGAGATATTTCTTACCCATAGCAGTACATTCGCAGTGCCAACCTGGGAATCCAACGCTCCACGGAGCTTTCCAACGCATAATATGTTCGGGCTGTGCTTTCTTCCATAGGGCAAAGTCCACTTGGTTTCGCTTTTCCCCCACTCCATCGAGTTCACGGCTGGCGTTTATCACATCGTCGAGGTTGCGCCCCGAAAGAATACCATATTTATAGTCTTTGTTATATTTCTCTATGTCAAAATATACAGAGCCGTTACTCTCATATGCATAGCCGTTGTTCATTATCTGCTGCACAAGTTCGAGTTGTTCCATTATATGCCCAGTGGCGTGAGGCTCTATGCTTGGCGGCAATACGTTGAGTTGTTCCATTGCCTTGTGATAGCGATTGGTGTAATATTGCGCTATCTCCATCGGCTCAAGTTGCTCCAAACGCGCCTTCTTTTCTATCTTGTCATCTCCCTCATCGGCATCGTGCTCTAAATGACCTACATCTGTAATATTTCTGACATAACGCACTTTATATCCCAAATGTTTGAGATAGCGGAAAACTATGTCGAAAGTAACAGCTGGTCGCGCATGACCAAGGTGTGGATCACCATATACCGTTGGTCCACAAACGTACATTCCCACATTGGGAGCGTGCAATGGCTTGAAAAGTTCCTTACGACGTTTCAGCGTATTATAGATAATCAATGTCTGTTCCATATCTTAATATATGTTATTTTGTTACTATGTTAAGGTGCAAAGATACACCAAAAATAGCGTCGCACAAAATATGCAGCATTTTTTTAATATTTTTTATGCACAAAACAATGCAAGCAGTTAAGTATTGGAATCGTTTGCAGCTGCGTTGCCCATCGAAACCTACTTCGTTGTATTTTGAAGCCTGCTGCATTCTTAAAAATTCCCAAATTGGAAAAAATGTTTTGCCATTTACAAAAAAAGAAGTACCTTTGTCGGCGAATTTTAGTATTTTGTAATTTACAAATTTGTAAAATCAATGAAAAGACTCTTTTGTATTGCATTTGCACTGTGCGGATTGTCAGTTGCTAATGCGCAGACTAAAACCGAAATAAAGCAGTTTAACCTCTCCGGACCATACGCTGTGGCAGCTCCAATTGCCGTAGACACGGTTGACGTAAAGGGAAATAAATTTGACCAAAAGTCGTTGCTGAATGCCATAAACCTTACGTCGCCAGCCACGGGAACGTTCGACGGACAGGTTGTTCCTTCGTTGGAGAATAGCAAAAGTGTGGGACTGCTCACCTTTTATATAAACAATAGCTATTATATAAAAGGTAAGATTGAAGTGAAGGGTTTGAAGAATTATAAACTCTACGTTGACGGACAAGAGGGTGGTGCCGACCTTGCACTTGCACCGGAGCATCACACTCTCGCAATAAAATTCCTTGCCGAGCCTAAAGACACCGACTCGATTAAAGTGACGATAGACGCACCGCAAGCCATTGCATATACGCTCGACAAACGTCATCCGTATATGGTACACGACCTTACGGACGGCAAGCGCGTACGCAACATTTCACTATCAGCCGACGGAACATACACCGTGATTACATACCAAAACGTGGAGCGTGGCGGAAAATCACAGTGGACTTATGAATTGCGTGAAGTAAAGACAGGACGCTTGCTCTCTATGTTACCAAAAAATGTGGAGTGGCTGCCCAAAAGCAACGCATACGTGGTAGAGGAGTCGCTCGATGGTAAGCGGACATTGTATAAGGTTAACCCTACTACTGGCGACCGCACCATTTTTGCATACGACATTCCCAAAGGCGGCTACACCATTGCTCCTACGGAAGACTACCTGATTGTGTATGCCAAAGAGGAAGGACAGAAGGAAGACAAGGATGTGTTTGAGGTGCTGGAAATGGACGACCGTCAGCCAGGATGGCGCGAGCGCAGCTATCTTTGCAAATACGACATTACCACGGGTGTAAACAGCCGTTTGACTTTCGGTACGAAAGGAGAATACCTCTACGACATATCACAAGACGGCAGAAAACTGCTTGTCGGTTCTTCGCATTCACGACTTTCACGCCGCCCCACCACTGTTACAGACATATTCATTGTTGACGTACAGACACTGCAGGTTGACACGCTGTTTATAGGTGAAGGCTTTGTAGGAGGCGCAAGTTTCTCTCCCGATGCCACACAAATACTTTTTGAAGGCTCGCCTGAAGCATTTGACCGCATAGGTTGTCAATTACCAGCCGATGTTACGCCAAATATGACCGAAACGGAACTTTTCCTCTACGACATCGCCTCAAAACGCATCACTCCTATGACAAAGGATTTTGACCCTTCGGTTTCAAAAGTACATTGGTCGGCTGCCGACGGACAGGTTTATTTCACGGCTGAAGACCGCGACTATGTGAATTTGTTTGCGCTAAATACCAAGACAGGCAAGATATCCAAGTTGCTTGTAAATGGCGACAACGTGTATCGTATGTATGTAGCACCCCGCTCTTCGCAGATAGCCTACATTTCATACAAGACCATGGAACCTGCATCGGCATACGTTCTTGACATTAAGAGCAAGAAGAAGCAGCAGTTCTTCGACGGGCGCAATGCCCTTGGCGATGCCGAGATAGGCACTTGTGAAGACTGGAACTTCACCAATTCGCGTGGCGACATCGTATATGGTCGTCTGTATCTGCCAAAAGATTTCGACGCATCCAAGAAATATCCAATGATAGTATATTATTATGGCGGTTGTTCTCCCACCTCGCGCTATTTCGAGTCTCCGTATGCTCCACAGTATTGGAACTCACTCGGCTATGTAGCATATATCCTTCAGCCGAGCGGTGCTACGGGCTTCGGACAGGAATGGGCTTCGCGCCACGTTAACACCGCAGGCCACGGACCTGCCGAAGATATTATAGAAGGCGTGAAGAAGATTTGCGAGACACACTCTTTCATCAACGCCTCGAAGGTTGGCTGCATGGGTGCTTCCTACGGTGGCTTCATGACACAGTATTTGCAGACGCAGACCGACATCTTTGCCGCAGCTGTTTCGCATGCAGGTATAGCCAACCACACCAGCTACTGGGGCGAGGGCTATTGGGGTTACAACTATAGCGAGGTTTCCATGGCGAATAGCTATCCTTGGAGTCATCGCCAACTTTACGTAGACCAGTCGCCACTTTTCAATGCCGACAAGATTCACACTCCACTGCTGCTCCTCCATGGCAATGCCGACACCAACGTGCCACTCGTGGAGAGCCTTCAGATGTTCACAGCCCTGAAACTTCTCGGTCGTGAGGTTGCTCTCGTAGAGGTAGAGGGTGAAAACCATCACATCCTCGACTATAGCAAGAAAGAAAAATGGCTTGCAACACAAATGGCATGGTTCCAAAAATGGTTGAAGGATGACCCAACATGGTGGGATGCATTGTATCCAAAGAAGAATTTGTAATTATAAGCTAATAGTTATATTTTTTTACGAATGATACTCCACAAGTCCTGGCATCGGAGAGCGCAGGATTTTGGATATGGAGCAACCTTCAAGACGTGCAGCCTCACGTAGTTCGTCGTTGAAGAAGAAAGCTATGCTGCCCACTACACCAAGCGGAAGGGTGTGGCTGCCGTAGGGAATAACGTTGCGGCGGAAAAATTCACGAAAGTTGCTCACCACGATGCCGCGGACAACGGGTATGTGCAAATGCGAGTGAATGAATGGAGCAAGCGAGGCAAGGAAACGGTTTGCCATAGGCTTGCGATATACACGGGAGATTATTTGCTGATAGTTCATCGACAGATGCTCCTCAAGTTGCTGGCGAATGACATGGGGAAGGAAGCCCTTGTAGACAGCATTAAGAAAATTCTTGCCAAGCACTGCGCCGCTGCCTTCGTCGCCGAGGATATAGCCGAGTGGAGGCACGTTCTTGACAATCCTCGTGCCGTCGTAGAGACAAGAGTTCACACCTGTGCCAAGGATGCAGGCTATGCCTGAGGATGTGCCGCAGAGGGCGCGCGCAGCTCCTAACAGGTCGTTGTAGACATTGACCTGGCATGGTTCGGGAAACAAAGCGGAAAGAAGCCCGCAGAGCATCTCTGCATTCTCTATATTGCAGCCGCTGCCATAAAAGTGCAGCTCCTGCGGAACGATGTCGCCAAGCTGTGGCAAAAGTTCTTTGGAAAGTATATCGCTTATGATGTCTTCCGGCTGATGAAACGGATTTATGCCTTGCGTGGATATTTCGAGTGTCACGTTATTTTGATCTATTACGCACCAGTCTGTTTTGGTGCTGCCGCTGTCGGCAATAAGTGTTACATTTGTCTGCATTTCTACTTACTAATATTAAATTTTCTTATTTTGATGCAAATATACACATTTTTCAGAAATAATTATTATCTTTGCACTCAAATTTTAAAGAAGTTTATGAAACGCATAGTAATATCGTTAATCATAATATTCGCCGTGGTGCTCGATGCAGGTGCTGTACTGAAAGAAAAAAACCTTGAAAACACACTTGACATTCTGCGCAATGAACTGACCACGACGCACCGCGAACTTGCATCGCAAAGCCAAACGGAGCAGCAACGCACGAAGGAGGTGTTTGCACAGCTCATAGACATACTGGGACGGAGCAACCAAAACTCGCTTATGCTTTACTCGCAGAAGGAGGGCAACGTGTTCAGCCTTGCATACGCTTGTCATGAGGCAACGGAGCAATACAAGACTTTCCAGCGCGAACAGATGCCCTTCAAGCATTACATAGAGCAGACGCAATACGAGATAACACGCTACGACAGCCTGATAAACAGCCTGAAGAAGATGCCCGTGGCACTGTTCAGCCCGAAGGCGCAGACCGACCGCAGCGTATGCCTTGCATTAGCGGTGGCTATCAAGAACCAGTTGGAGGCCACCACGGAGAACAATCAAGAATATATGACCATATACACGCAGACGGAACAACGCCTGAGTGAGATTAACGACTACGCAAACAAGCAGTACAACGACATACAGACAAGCATATTCAAAAACGGAGGAGAGAACTACCTTAAACTGCTGTCGAACCTGCCAAGCACGTTGAATGCCACAAACCAGAGTATAACGGACAAATACGGGTCGCAGCCCAGTCTTAATTCACAATGGGACAGCCGCATCATATTATGGCTGTTTCTGATTATATTTTTCTATGCCATTGTTTCGTCAGCAATAAACGTAGTGATTATAAAATATCTTGCACCACGGTCTTTCATGCCCGATTTCTTTCATAAAGAGGATTTTATACACAAACGTCCATACATTATAACAGCCACGACAACAGTGACGTTTGCCCTTATAATAGGGATTATAAAGATGAATGCCCATCAGAACTTCATAGCCATGGCTGCCGACCTGCTTGTGGAGTACGCATGGCTACTTGGTGTGGTGCTGTTCTCGCTGCTGCTGCGTCTGAGCAGTGAGGAAATAAAAAGTGCATTCCGCATATACAGTCCTCTGCTCCTTATCGGATTCATTGTTATCACGTTCCGCATAGTCCTCATTCCAAACGAACTTGTAAACCTTATATTCCCGTCACTGCTGCTTGCATGTTCGCTGTGGCAGTGGAAGGTGATAAAAACCCACAGGCACAACATTCCTCGTCTCGACATGTTCTACACCTATATGTCGATGACGGTGTTCGTGGTTTCGGTGTTCGTGTCGTGGAAAGGTTACACATTGGCAAGCGTACAGTTAATAATATGGTGGATAATGCAGCTCACCTGCGTGTTGTCTATTGCCTGCGTGAGCGACTGGATGAAACTTTACGGAATAAAAAAGGAGTTTACTGATACAAACGGGAAACAGGCGGATACAACACCACCTATAACACAGACGTGGTTCTACACGTTGTTGGTAGATGTATTGCTGCCAGCATGCGTGGTTATCTCGGTAATGCTGAGCATATACTGGGCAGCCGATGTTTTCAACCTTAGCGACCGTTGCTGGAAGGCATTCAATACTTGCTTTATAGACCACGAAAACCTGCGGCTGTCAATAATGAGGATATGCGTAGTGATAGTGTTGTGGTTCGTATTCAGCTACATCAGTCGCACAACGCTTGCATTCATACACATGTACTTCTATCGCAAAGACCCGACATCGGCAGCCAGTCACTTTATGATGGCTAAGAACGTTGTACAGGTTATTATATGGGGGGTATGGGCATTGTTATCGTTCTATATGCTCGGCATCAGCTTCACTTGGCTGTTGGTGATATCGGGAGGTCTTTCAACTGGTATCGGCTTTGCTTCGAAGGATATTCTTGAAAACATATACTATGGCATATCACTTATGGCAGGACGAATAAAGGTGGGCGACCTCATTGAGTGCGACGGAATAAGAGGCACGGTGTCGAACATCAATTATACAAGTACAATGATAGCATCTATAGACGGTTCTGTGATTGCGTTCCAAAACAGTCAACTGTTTACAAAAAACTACAAAAACCTTACGCGCAGGCATGGATATACTTTGTCAATACTCCCGTTCGGCGTTAGCTACGGAAGTAATGTACATCAGGTGAAGGAAATGATTGAAAAGGCAGTGAAAGAATTGCCAAACGAATACATCGCAAAGGATAAAACAATAACGGTAATGTTCAATGATTTCGGCGACAGTAGCGTAAACCTGAAGCTCGTATGTTGGGTTAATGTGCAGAAACAAGGATTAGCAGAAAGCGAAGTAAAGACCTGTATATACGACACGCTGAACAAGAACGGAATAGAAATACCGTTCCCACAACAGGACGTATACATAAAAAACCTCGGCGAAATGAAAGCCGGAGAAACAAAAGAATAAAAACGAACAAACACATAAAACAATTACAAAGACAACGTTATGAAACTGTTCAAGAGACTACTCGCAATTATTATGCTTATGCTGCCATTGGCTGCAGCAGGAGTTTATTTGTTCAAGACACTTGACACAAGAAACAAGCTGAACAGCAGTCAGATAAACTGCATTTTAAAAGACTCCAAAGGCTATATGTGGTTTTGCACACCTGCCGGACTATATCGCTACGACGGGCACGTGTTCCGCAATTTCCAGAGCGACTCGCAAGACGGCTCATCGCTACCCGACAGTTACATATACACAATACAAGAGGCGAAGGACGGAACGCTGTGGGTAAACACGGCGCAGGGTATGTGCGTATATCACCCCAACACCGAAACCTTCGAGCGCGACATGCACCAAGTATATACAAAACTTGGAATAAGCGGCGACCCTGCCATAGTATATATTGACAGCAAGAAAAACTTCTGGTTCTACATACCAAAGCAGGGCATTGTGGCATACAACACACAGAAGCAGCTTGTACATGAATTTGGCTTTGTAAGCGAGAATGCAAATATTCCGAACGGTAACATCTGCAACATAAGCGAATGTAAGGAAGGTGCGCTGATAACATACAACGACGGAACAATAGTATGCCTCAACATCGACGAGGACCGCAAGAAGATATGGCAGACATCAACCATAGCAGAAGAACGCCTGCGCAAGTCTAACACATTGAAGGCTTTTGCGGATGCACGCGACAACATCTGGCTCTACGGACAGGGAACACTCATGCTGTACCAAAAGAAGCAAGACAAATGGATTACTACCATAGGCGACAAACTCGGACTCACCAGTGACGATGCCGACCGCAACGTGTTCAGCATGGCTTACGACAAGACTGGTCATATTTGGCTGGCAACAGATCGTAGCGGTCTCGTAAAGATGAATGCCAACAACTATGAAATGGAGCTTGTTACCCCAATGAACATGAACAACCGCCAGCATCTTGAAGGAAAAATTATAAGCACGTTATGTACATACGTGGACAACACAGGACTGCTGTGGGTAGGAACGGAGAAAAACGGCATATCGTTCTACGGAAACGACATCTATAAGTTCCACTCGTCTCTCATTGGCGACGTTACCGCTATAACACAAGACCAGAGCGGCAAGATGTGGTATGGAACGAGCGAGCACGGTATACACGGATATGACGGACCGCAGGCAAGTCTTAAGGTGTCTGCCTTGGCATCAACGCCCGACGGCAGCGTGTGGATTGGAACAAAGCAAAACGGACTGACACGCATACACAATGGTGAGACAACATTCTACTCATTAGCAAAAGACAGCACCAAGACACTCATTGACGACCATATAAACGCTATGGCTGTAGACAAAGCCGGCAACTTGTGGATTGCCACAAACGGAGGTCTGCAGATGTATAGCACGAAGATGGGCACATTCTCTTCTTACACTAAAGAAAACGGACGACTCACCACTAACAATATCACCAGTCTTGCATACGGTTCGGGCAACACTCTCTTTGCAGGAACAAGCGAAGGTGTGCTCGTAATCAACATATCCACAACGGAAAAGGAGATGCTGACAGGCGAGAAGCAGTCGCTGAACAAATTTACGAACAACTACATAACGCAGGTGCTTGAGGATAGCCGCGGACTGCTTTGGATAGGTACACGCGACGGTATAAACGTATATGACCGCCATAACGACCGCCTTGTCTACATCACCGAGAACGACGGACTCTGCAACAACTGCGTGCGAGGACTTACTGAGGACGGCAACAAAAACATATGGATTAGTACAGCCAACGGAGCATGTAGCGTGGTTGTCCAGCGCGATCACGAGGAAGGAACGTTCAACTATAGCCTGCACAACTACGACACGAGCGACGGTATGCAGGGAACAGAATTCAACCGTGGTGCAATATGCACGAAAAAGACCGGCGAGGTTGTAATGGGTGGTATATACGGTATAAATTGGATGAACAAGCCCGTCAAGGCTAAAAACGAGGTTCTGCCGAGAGTAATGCTCACCCAACTCTTCATAGACAACAACGAGATATTTGCAGGGCACATCTACGACGGAAGCACCATTCTGCCAGAGGCTCTCAACGAAACCAACAAGATTGTGCTTGCAAACAGCCAGAATACATTTACAATAAAGTTTGCTTCCGGTGCATACAACCAAAGCGAGCGTCTCATGTTCATGTACTGGTTGGAAGGCAGAGACCACGACTGGCGCAACTGCGACGCAATGAACCACGGAGTGACATTCACCGACTTGAGCAGCGGAACATACAAACTGCACGTAAAGGCGGTAAGCGCAAGCGGAGCAGTGAGTGCACAAGAACGCGTGCTCGAAATTGTCATAGAACATCCATGGTGGCTGCAGTGGTGGATGATTGTTGTCTATGCATTGATTATTCTCGGCTGCGTATATATGTGGCGCTTCGGACTGAACAAAGTGCGCTATGTATGGAGCAAGAAAAAGCAAGTGCTCAACGAGTTGATACGCCAGCGCAAGGAAATAAAGAATGCCAGCGACAATCTTGCACAGCCAATGTCGCGCATGACCTCGATAATTGGCAATCTTGCCGAAACGACAACAACGGTGGAAGGCAAGGAACAATTGAACGCCCTGCACTTCCAGATGCTACAAGTGATAACACGTATAAGCGAGATGCAGATGGCACTGGAAGACCCAGAGGCTTCGGCAAAGGAAAACGCAGAGTCAAAACTGCACCTCAACGACCGTGGCTATGTGAATGTGCTGCCAGAAGAGGTTAGCGAGGTACTTACTTCCGACTTTGCTCCGCAGAAACTTGTAGACTCCAAAAAGCTGAAAGGCATAATAATGTTGTTCATCGACGACAATCCAGAGTTCCAGCAGTTTATAATGGCATATCTGAACGATGTTTACGACTTGCACATATACAACTCCGTGGAAAATGCCCAAAAAGATTTAGAGTTCCTGCACCCTGCAATCATTGTCTGCAAGCAAGAACTTCCGCACGCAACAGGTAGCGATTTCTGCAACGAAATAAAGATGAACGCCAATACAGCCAACATAAAGTTCGTGCTGATGACCGACGGCGTTCTCTCACGCGCAGACATGCAGGACATGAACATAACGCTATCTGCCGACGACTATCTTGCCAAGCCTTTCAACGTCCAGGAAGCGATAATGCGCTTCAACCATCTGCTCGGCATAGAAGACACAAAACTGATAAGCAACACTATCGAAGGCAACGAGACACGACGACTGGAGACATACAATGCAAGTATGACAACAGCCACGATAACCACCCAAGACGATATGGACGTTGAGACCATCGTTGAGGAAGAATATGAGGAAGGCAACACCTCGCACGAAAGCGAAACAAGACACAGTGCCGAAGAATCGAGGAAAGACGACGTCAACAGCCAAGAGAAAGTGGAAGAGAAGCACGAACTTACCCTCATCGAGATTGACAGTAAGCAATCGGTACAAGACCGCCAGCTCATGTACAACATCGAGCAATACGTGCTACACAACATGGGCAACGGATATATCAACATCGAGGCTATGGCGCAGGCAATGGGCATGGGCAGAGTTCAGTTCTTCCGCAAGGTGCGCTCAATAACCGAAAAGACACCTACGGAGCTTATTCTCGACATGCGTCTGAAGCATGCCTGCACACTGCTCGAAAAGACCGATATCGGAATGGACGAGTTGTCGCTTAACATAGGACTCAACACGGCAGACCACTTCATTACGCTGTTCAAGGAGAAGTTTGGAATGTCGCCGCTGATATATCGTGTGAACTCACGCAAAAAGTAATTGGGCACACTTGCATCCATCTATTATGCACAGGTTTATCGTTGTCGCGATTATGACTATGCTCGCGTTCCATAATATATGGGCAAAGGACGGCGGCACTCCGGGGACAGCAAACAGGGTTGACTCATTAGTGAAAGCCGAACTTGAGCAATATGGCATCACATTCTCCGACAGCAACAGCGTGACGCTGCTCACAAGCGGACAGGAGAAATTCGACGACATGTTTTGCGCCATTCGTCAGGCACAGAGCAGCATACACTTGGAGTATTTCAATTTCCGAAACGACTCCATTGCCTCGCTGCTGTTCGACATTCTCCGCCAAAAAGTGCAGGAAGGTGTCGAGGTGCGTGCCTTGTTCGACGGCTTCGGCAACGACTCCAACAACCAGCCACTGCTTAAACAGCATATCACAAAACTGCGTGAGGACGGCATAGCGATATACGAATTTGACCCCGTACGCTTTCCGTGGATAAACCACGTTTGGAGTCGCGATCACAGGAAGATTGTAGTCATCGACGGACAGATTGCCTACACTGGCGGCATGAATGTTGCCGACTATTATATAAAAGGTACGGAGCAGGTGGGCAGCTGGCGCGATATGCATTGCCGCATAGAAGGTCCTGCCGTGGCTTGTCTGCAACAGATATTCATGAAGATATGGCAGAAAGTGAGCGGCGAGGACATTTCGAGCAACAAAAAGTATTTTGACATTGGCGAAAACCACTTTGAAGGACTGAAGCCCGACACCACGCCCACAGCAGGGCACAAGCTCGTGGGCATAATAAACAGGGAGCCGCGCAAGTCGCCGAAGATAATACGCCAGTTCTACCTTTCGGCAATAAACAACGCCAAAGACTCGATAAAACTCGTTAACCCTTATCTCACTCTGAACCACAAGTTGAAAAAGGCAGTCAAGAATGCCATAAAGCGCGGTGTAAACGTGGAGATAATGGTATCGGCAAAAAGTGATATTCCGCTCACTCCCGACTGCGTTTTCTACAACGTGCACAAGCTGATGAAGAAGGGGGCGACGATATGGGTGTATCAACCCGGCTTTCACCATACAAAGATAATAATGGTTGACGGAGAGCTTTGTACTGTTGGCAGTGCCAACCTCAATGCCCGTAGCCTTCGTTTCGACTATGAAGAGAATGCCGTGATACTCGACAAGTACACCACCCAACAGCTATCTGACCTTTTCGATGCAGACAAGTCTGACAGCGTTTTACTCACTCCCGAAACATGGAAACAAATGCGCACACCGTGGAAACGTTTTGTTGGTTGGTTTGCCCATTTACTTGCACCGTGGCTATAGCATCGGGAAATTAATGGAGTTGAAAGGAGTTAAAGCAACCCGTGGAAAAGCTCGATATCAAGGGGAGTGATGCCTTTTGAAGCAAGCATTTCGCCGTCTTCCTTTATCGCAGCATCTATGGCAGCCGTGTCAAAACCTGAAAGCATGGCAGCGGCATCTTCAAACCTATGACTGGCAAACAGGCATATTCCAAGATTCATCTTGTCGTCGTCGGTGCTTTCATCGCCCTTGCCCAATCTTTCGTATATGGCCTGCGCCTGCTCCACCTTGCCAAGCGACATAAGCACCTTTGCAAGCATTCTGCTTATGCTCACATTATCAGGCTGTTCGTATTCAAGCCTGTAAAGAATGTCTTTTGCTTCCTCGCGCTTTTCAGCAATATTAGCCATCACCGCCACCTTGCTCAACAGCAGCTTGCTGTTGTCGGGATACTTTTCCGCAAGCGAGTCGTATATACTGAAAGCCTCGTCATATCTACCACGTGCAAAGCAGGCACGACCGAAACCACGCAACGCCTTATCGTCATCAGGCTTGCACTCCAATGCCTGCCTGTAATATTGCTCCTCCTGTTCAGGATATAGCTTTGCCAATACCATACAGGCGGAATAGTCGGCTTCGGGAGCATGATAATTCTTCATAAGCCTCTTTGCCTCATCCACCATATTATGTTTCAGGAAAAACATTGCCATCGAGGGAAAACCCTGCTGCAACGGCGTATCGGCAAACACCTGCTGTGAGAAGAAATCCACCTGTCCGCCGTCTCTTTCAAACGGATTGCGAAACATATCACGGCTCGGACACACACGGAAGAATCGGTAAAGGCTTTGCAGGAAACTGCGGCGCACCAGTGCCGGCTTGTCCTGCTGCGGAGTATTCTCATAGTCGCTGCCCAATAGCTGCATCTGCCCTTCCTTCATTGCATCGAGCATATTTTTGGGGAGCGAAGCCATCACCTGACGAAATGCCAACATAAACGAGTAGCGGTCGCTGTCGCAGAACGGCGTAAATCGCATGAGTTTGTTTATCATGCTTATCTCATCCTCATTTATGAACAGGCGCGTTATCTCCGGGTGGTGACGGTAGAAAGGCATCACCCAGTGCATTATCCTATTGAAGAACGGGAATCGCTTCATCTGCGAGAAACCACCGTAGAATATATCGTGCCCCTGCCTTTGCATGTCGGTCATCTTACGCATATTCGCCTCAAGCTCCTCCATTCTACGCTCCGATGCCTCCGGGTCTATAATATCCTCCAAAGAGTCCTCTTCCGCCTCCGTTATCACTCCCCCCTTTATCTTCACGGGCGAGTTTTTTATTATGTCGGGCATTATGTTCTTGTGAATCTCGTCCCTGTCCTTTTCGGCATTCATGCAGTACACCATCTGTATCTGCAACTCGCGCAACTCCTCAACGCAACGTTCGTCGGCGAGCATTCTGCCTACAATATCCTCGTGTTCCGCGTCTGCCATGGCATACTCGGCAGAGTTCATGCACAGCACCCATCCTACGAGCGCCCTCTGCCTTACGAACTCGTCGGCAGACTTCATATATACGTTCATCAATACACGCTCCTTTTGGTAGTCAAACCAGCAGATATTGTTCAGAATCACCGCTGCCAGAAGCGTCTGCTGCGTTATGGTGTCAATGGTAGGCGAGATGAATATGGCTTCCATTGCTTCCGCCGTGCTCTCGTTCCATTGCTCCGAGGTGCGGATATAGTCGAACATTTCTATATGCGTAGCATGCTGCAAGGCATAGAGTTCCATGCACTTTTCCTTGCGCTTGTTTTCGGGCAGAAGCTCCACCATAGCCATTTCGCTCACATGGTGCTCCAGCTCCTTGCGAATGTTCTCCACGCTCCAGTCCCTGCCGCTGTTGCGCACGTGGCTGTAGTCGTATTGCAACCGCGAGTCGTGGGTTATGGCATAGCGTTGCCCGGCGTTGGTGAGCAGGCGCAGCGTGTCTGCCACGAGCCTGTCGTAGTATTGCTGCCTGTTGTCGTCCTTATAGCCATTTTTCCAGTAGTCTACCATTCGTCCGTAGTCGGTGCTTATTTCGTCCAACTGCATACGCATGGCTATTTCGGGATAGATTGCAAAAAAATTCTCAAGCATCTCCAATGCCCTGCCAAGACTCTTTGCAAGTTCTTGCTTTATCGCTCCTATCTCTGCCGGCTCTTTCATCGCAGTGTATATTTTTTTGCACGCTCCACATCCTTCTCGTCAGGTGCGGCAATGTGCTTGTATTTTATGTCTTTTGGAAGTTTCGCCACCGTCTTCTTGTCCGTTGCGCAATATTTGATGACGATATCCTCATACGCCCCCACCCCGTTCTTGTTTATGGAGTCCACGGCTGCATTGTATGCCTTCTTGAATGCCTCCAACTGCTGCGCACGGCTCTTGTCATCCGTAACGCTCTTGCACACCACGAGCACACCGAGGCTTATGCCGAGCTTCCGAGTGTCGAGTAATACGTTATTCTTCAACGCCCTTGCCGTCGTTGCCTGCGGCTCAGGCATCCAAAGCATATCCATCTCGTTGTTTTCCAGCATCTTCAGGCGCACGTTCACATCGTTTATCTGCACGCGATACACCCTTTCGTCCTTCAGCTTGGCACTGTCCACGGCAAGGTCGCTCAACAGGTCGGTTGCACTGTGGCGCGTCATCGCAATCATCTTGTCGTCCATCTGCTTCAGCTGTTTCACGCGCGAAAGACGGTTGCTTATCAGTTGCCAGTGCAGGTTGGTGCTTGTGAGATATTCAAGTTGAGTGCTGTCCCTGCGCATCTTCTCCACCCTTACAAGGTCGGAAAAACCAGCCTCCACCCTGCCGTTCATAAGTGCGGTGTCGCAGTCCATCTGCGCCGAAAACTCTTTCAGGCGAAGGTCTATCTTGGTTGTATCGTAAAGTTGTCGGTATTTTGCCACGAGAACGGGCAGGCAGTCGAGTGTGGGAAGCACCGCCACCTTGAACGCCGCCGAGTCTTCGCGCGCAAGTCGAAGCCGCTCCATCTTGTCGATGCGCTTCCGCTCTTCTTCCGTAGTGCCGCACGACAGCAACAATCCCATAAATAGCATTATGGCTAAAAACCACACTTTTTTATGTTTCATACTGCAAAAGTACAAAAAAATTTTGTTATTTCCAATTTTTTCAATAAATTTGCACAGTATATGGCAAAAGAAAAAACAGCATACGTATGCGACAACTGCGGACAGGAATCCACCAAGTGGATTGGCAAGTGTCCGTCTTGTGGGCAATGGAACACCTTCAAGGAGATACGCATATCCAACGACGCAGGGCAAAAGGCGGCAAAGAATGCTGCAATAGGCATAGGCAAGAACGGCAGCGGCGTTTCCGCCAACTCCAATCGCCCACGGTTGCTGCGCGACGTGAGCACTAAGGACGACCCGCGCATTGACATGCACGACGACGAGCTCAATCGAGTGCTCGGCGGAGGGCTTGTGCCCGGCAGCATAGTCTTGCTCGGCGGAGAGCCGGGAATAGGCAAGAGCACGCTTACCCTGCAAACGATACTGCGCATGCCGCAATACAACATATTATATATAAGCGGCGAGGAAAGTGCCCACCAACTGAAGATGCGTGCCAACAGACTTGCCGGCGAGGAAAGCCAGACGTGCCACATACTGTGCGAGACATCGCTCGAAAACATCTTTGAGCAGATACGCGACATCATGCCGCAGATTGTCATAATCGACTCAATACAGACCATATACACCGAGGACGTGGATTCCTCGCCCGGCAGCGTCAGTCAGGTGCGTGAGTGTGCTTCGGCATTGCTGCGCTTTGCCAAAAGCAGCGGAATACCCATTCTGCTCATCGGGCATATCAACAAGGAGGGAACGCTTGCCGGTCCGAAGATTCTCGAGCACATCGTAGACACGGTGATACAATTCGAGGGCGACCGCCAATATCTCTACCGCATTCTCCGTAGCATAAAAAACCGTTTCGGAAGCACCAGCGAATTGGGTATCTATGAAATGCAGCAGTCGGGTCTGCGCCCCGTGAGCAATCCTTCCGAACTATTGCTCACACAAGACCACGAAGGACTGTCGGGCATAGCCATAAGCAGCACAATGGAGGGCGTGCGCCCGTTTATGGTTGAGACACAGGCACTTGTTTCCACGGCAGCTTACGGCACACCGCAGCGCAGCGCCACGGGCTTCGACCAGCGACGGCTTAATATGTTGTTAGCCGTTCTCGAAAAGCGTGTGGGTTTCAAGCTAATGCAGAAAGACGTGTTTATCAACATTGCCGGAGGCTTGCGAGTTACCGACCTTGCGATAGACCTCAGTGTCATTGCCGCCGTATTGTCGAGCAACGTAGACACCCCCATAGAGCAAGGATGGTGTATGGCTGGCGAGGTGGGACTGAGCGGCGAGGTGCGCCCCATAAGCCGCATAGAGCAGCGCATCAGCGAGGCTCAACGACTTGGTTTCACCGATATGATTCTGCCGCAATACTGCATGCAGGGACTTAACACAAAGAAATTCCAGATAAAGCTGCACCCCGTGAGAAAAGTGGAAGAGGCATTGCGTGCGCTCTTCGGATAAACGCCGCAAAAGGCATTGTCAGTCTGAATAAGTGGGCAATCAGTCGGCTTGCAAGTCGGCAAACCGTTTCTTTCCTTTCATATAATATTGCCAAAGCACCGAATAGGCACTGCATTCGGCAGCCGCCACCCTGCCATCCTGTATCTTCTTGCGGTCGCCTTCAAAGTCCTTTTTCCAACGCCTGAACGCCATGCGTGCGCTGACCACTGCCTTGAAGTCGCCCCAGCTGCGCTTCAGCACAAGCATCTCAAGGGCAGCTATCCAGTCGAGCACCAAGCGCATTCGCATCACCCTCTTCAGGTCTTTCTCCGGCAGACACTTGTAAAGCATCGTAAGGTTGTTGCGGAAGTTAAGGAATGTCTTTCGCGGATTGCCTTTTGGCAGCGTGCCGCCTCCAACGTGAAACACCTCGCTGTCGGGAATGCACACTATGCGCCTGCCGAGTATCCGCAGACGCCAGCACAGGTCTATTTCCTCGTTGTGCGCAAAGAAGCGCCCGTCGAATCCCCCTGCCTTCCAGAAGTCGCTGCTGCGTATGAACAAGGCTGCCCCCGTTGCCCAGTGTATGTCCTGCACATAGTCATACTGCGCGTCGTCAAGCTCCACGCTGTCGAAAATCCGTCCGCGGCAGTAGGGATAGCCGTAGCGGTCTATGAAGCCTCCGGCAGCACCGGCATACTCAAACATATCCTTGTCGTATATGCTCAGCAGCTTCGGCTGGCATGCCGCCACGTCGGTGTGCGTGTCCATATACTCCACCAACGGCAGAAGCCAGTGGTGGCTCACCTCAATGTCGCTGTTCAGCAGCACATAGTATTCGGCATCTATCTGCGCAAGTGCCTTGTTGTAGCCTTCCGCAAAGCCATAGTTCCTGTCAAGTTCAATTATCCTTGCCGCCGCGCATTCCTTGCGGAGCATTGCCAGCGAGTTGTCGGTTGATGCATTGTCGGCAACGTATATCGTAGCATCGTCGCGTGAGTACAGCAGCACGTTTGGCAGATACTTTTTCAGCATTGCCTCACCGTTCCAGTTCAGTATCACTATGGCTATCTTCTCCATTTCCTGCTTCCTTCCCTATGACAATGTTTCAACCTTCAGCGCAGTCTTGTCGCGGTTAAAGCCGCCAAGCCTCACGCGCAGTATCTCGTTGTCGTATTCCTCCCTTGCCATATTTGCCGGCAGTTCCACACGCACGTAGTTGTCTGTAAATCCGTGCATAGTCTTGCCACGGGCAGCCTTCTCGAACAAAACTTCAACATCCTTGCCCGTGTGCCTTGCATAAAACGTCTGCGTTTTCTCGTCAGACAAGGCAAGCAACCTGCGACTGCGCTCCTTCTTTGTCTTGTCGTCAACAACGTGACTTATCTTCAGTGCCGCCGTGCCCGGACGCTCACTGTACGGGAACACGTGAAGCTGCGTAACGTCAAGCCCTTCGATAAACGAATACGTCTCCTCAAAGCACTCGTCGGTCTCGCCACGGCATCCCACCATAACGTCCACGCCGATAAACGCATCGGGCATAGCCTCCTTTATCTTCACTATCTTCTCGGCAAAAAGACTGCGGTCATAGTGGCGGTGCATCAGCCGCAGCACAGTGTCGCTGCCGCTTTGCAGCGGTATGTGGAAATGGGGCATGAACGCCCTGCTTTTCGCACAGCATTCTATCAGTTCGTCGCTTATCAGGTCGGGCTCCAAGCTGCTTATGCGGTAGCGCCTCACGCCCTCCACCTCGTCGAGCGCTTTCACAAGGTCGATAAAACTCTCGCCAGTGCTCTTGCCAAAGTCGCCGATGTTCACGCCCGTCAACACTATCTCCTTTCCTCCGTCTTGCGCAGCCTGCCGAGCCTGCTCCACAAGCGAGGCTATTGTCGGGTTACGGCTGAATCCGCGTGCCAGCGGTATGGTGCAGTATGTGCAGAAATAGTCGCATCCGTCCTGCACCTTCAGGAAATATCGTGTCCTGTTGCCACGTGCGCAGCTCGGTGCAAACGTCTTTATGTCCTTGGTCTTCACATTATAATATTGGTGCAGGCTTTCGCCCTCCTTCTCCGTCCATTTCTGCGAAAGAAACTGCACGAGACTCGCCTTTTCGTTGTTTCCCAACACAAGGTCGACACCCTCGAAGCGGCTTATCGTCTCCGGCTGCAACTGGGCATAGCACCCCGTCACCACCACAAACGCCCCCGGATTGTTGCGCACCATACGGTGTATTGCCTGCCGGCACTTATGGTCAGCAATATCGGTGACGCTGCAGGTGTTCACAAGGCAGATGTCTGCAGTCTCACCTTCCTGCGCCGTTGTTACACCCATACGTTGCAGCATATCGCCAAATGTTGATGTTTCGGCAAAGTTGAGTTTGCAGCCAAGCGTAAAATACCGTGCCTTTTTGCCCTGAAAAACCGACGAGTCTATCATATATATTAATAGTGTATACAGTGCTGTTTTAAAATCATTGCAAAGTTAGTCATTTTTTTGCAATAAAACACCATTTTTAGCCAATTTTATGTTCCCAGCCAAAAATACACAATATTTAACACTTTATAAAGTATTGATTTACAAAGCCTTATAAAAAAGTTACAAAAAGAGACTAAAAAAAAACAAAAAAAAAGATGTTTGGTATTAAAAAAATATATAACTTTGCAACGTTTTAAATAGAAAATGATTGTTTTACAGAATTAAAAAGCAAAGAAAAATGAAAAAGTTAGTATTTATGTTCGTAGCTGTTGCAGCTATTTCGTTCGCATCTTGTGGTAACAAGGCAGCTCAGGCTCCTGTAGAGGAAGAGGCAGTTGACACAACTGTTGTTGAGGACACTGTTGTTGCTGACACTGTTGTTGCTGACACATTAGTTGCTGAGTAATTTAGTTACGGACTAAATTAAGAGAAAGAGGATTTCAAATGAATAATTTTGAAATCCTTTTTTTGTGCCCTATACTCTGTTTGTCATTCAGAATAACTTGACAATAAATCCCAACGCACATAGTCTCGATTGCCAACGCATATAGGAGCGATGCCCATCGCTTGCCGTTTCGATGCCCGATGAAGCCTGCTTCGTTGGCTGTTGAAGCTGGCTTCGATTGTCGACAAAGCAGCAAGCGGCAGTTGGGCATTAAACATCGATTAATGTGAAAATGCAACATTGCAACATTGTAACATTGTAACATTAAGCATTTTCGACTATACAGAAGCAGGGCGCATCCTAATAAGTTATTATAATATATAATATTATTATATATTATAATAAAATTAATATACTATAAATCCGTAAGCAATTATCGTCATCTTCCTTTCAATTTTCAGCCTCAACAAAATGGAAATTCCTTAATGTTACAATGTTGCAATGTTACAATGTTGCAAAATAAGTCTTTACATAGCAGTATCATAAAAAACTTAACAGCATTGATTTTGTTGTTTCAGATTTTTTTTGTAACTTTGCACATGATATAACTACACCTAATCATTCATAACAATGAACTATCCACTCAT
>JAFLSE010000024.1 GCA_022511075.1 Prevotella sp. | reverse complement strand
ACCCAATGACAGTTGCCGTTATCACCTAACATCAGTTGCCGTTAGCACCCGATGGCAGTCATGGTTCTCCGAGATACTCCATTATGAGTTTTGCTTCGCGCACGGTCAATATCCGCTTGCTGCTGAACTTGCGATCCTTGGCATTTAGTTTTTCGTGCAGTTCGGAGCACCGCCTTATCCACATTGTGAGCCTGCGCACAGCCTGCTTTGGGGTTAGCTCCGGAAAATACGCCATTGCCAACGAACGGCGCGTGTATGAATAGCTGTTATTATTGGTTTCCGCCGAACTTTGTTTCATAATTCATAGATAGTTTTAATACGTTTTACGTGGTGAGTATGGAGGATATGGAAGAACTTTTTGCAACTTTTTATATAGTAATCCAATTACCCCCCTATGGTAATTGTATTTCTTTATACGAAAGTTAATATTTTACTTTCAGTTCTTTCAGCCATCGCAGAAAAAGTGCTCAAAAATCTATGGTTAAGCCACTGTAAACCATAGATTTAGCACCCTCAAACCATAGGTTAAGGAATGGAAAGTGCTATGGTAGCAAACAATTAATTTTATTCTTCACATTTAAACTAAAAAATAATAAAAATTGTAGTTTTATTTTGCTGTTCGCAGTATTTTCATTAATTTTGCAGCCATTATAAAGAAATATAAGGAGCAAGGACGGGTAACGGACTTGGTGAAACTTGGATAAAGAAAAGACAACAAAATAAAAGAAGATATGGGCAAGAAATTTGCTGAACATCAGGGAATGAACCTGACAGAGACAAACAAGGAGATACTGAAACAGTGGGAAGAGAAAGATATATTCCACAAGACGATAGAGGAGCGTGAGGGCTGTCCGCAGTTCGTATTCTACGAAGGACCGCCATCGGCAAACGGAAATCCGGGAATACACCATGTGTTTGCGCGTGCCATAAAGGACACGTTCAACAGATACAGGACAATGAAGGGTATGCAGGTACATCGTAAGGCTGGATGGGATACCCACGGACTGCCTGTAGAACTTGGTGTGGAAAAAGAATTGGGCATTACGAAGGCTGACATCGACAACCACGAGAGCAAGAAATATATCTCGGTGGAGGACTACAACGCCAAGTGTCGCAGCAACGTGATGATGTATACCGAGGAGTGGCGCAAGTTGACAGAGGAAATGGGATATTTCGTTGACTTGGACAATCCTTACATAACATACGAAAACAAATACATAGAGACTCTTTGGTGGCTCTTGAAGCAACTCTACGACAAAGGACTGCTGTACAAGGGTTACACCATACAGCCATATAGTCCTGGTGCAGGTACGGGTTTGTCGAGCCACGAACTTAACCAGCCTGGATGCTATCGCGACGTAAAGGACACTACGGCGACGGCACTTTTCAAGGCAACAAACCCAAAAGAAGAATGGATGGAGTGGGGTACAGCCTACTTTGCTGCTTGGACTACCACGCCATGGACACTACCTTCGAACACTGCACTGTGTGTAGGTCCGAATATTAAATATGTGGCAGTGCAGACCTACAACAGTTATAATGATGAGAAGATAACTATCATTATGGCGGAGGTGCTCGTGGGTGCATATTTCAAGCCAGAGGGCAAGGATGCTGATATGGCAGCGTATAAGCACGGTGACAAGATTGTGCCATACCGCATTGTTGATGAATATATGGGCAAGGATCTTGTAGGAATGGAATACGAGCAACTGATGCCGTGGGTGAAGCCGTCGGCAAAGGTTGACGCAAACGCTGCACCATACATACTGGAATACGCCGAGGCAAACCCAGATAAAGTGTTTACGGGCGAGAACGGAAAGGACAAGTTTGTGGAAATGGCAGACAAGGCTTTCCGTGTGATTGCCGGCGACTATGTTACCACCGAGGACGGAACGGGTATCGTACACATTGCCCCGACCTTTGGTGCAGATGACGCAAAGGTGGCAAAGGACGCAGAGATACCTTCGCTGTTCCTAATAAATAAGAAAGGCGAAACTCGCCCGATGGTTGACCTTGAAGGTAAATATTATAAGGTAGAGGAGCTTGATGCTGTGTTTGCAGCAAAGTGTGTTGATGCAGAGGCATACGGCACGCATGCCGGCGACTATGTTAAGAACGCATACGCACCAGAGTTCAATCCGGGAGGAAAATATGACGAGGCTGCGGCACTTAAGGCAGAAGACCTCAATATTGTGCTGTGCATGGAAATGAAGCAGGCTGGCACGGCACTGAAGATAGAAAAGCACGTGCACAACTACCCACACTGCTGGCGTACTGACAAACCAGTGCTTTACTATCCGCTCGACTCTTGGTTTATTCGCTCTTCGGCAAAGAAGGAGCGCATGAGCGAGTTGAACAAGACCATAAACTGGCAACCCGAAAGTACGGGAACAGGACGCTTCGGAAACTGGCTTGACAACCTTAACGACTGGAATCTTTCTCGTAGTCGCTACTGGGGAACACCTCTCCCGATATGGCGCAACGAGGACGGCGAGGAGATTTGCATAGGCTCTATGCAGGAACTCTACGACGAGATAGAGAAAGCCGTTGCCGCAGGCGTGATGAAGAGCAATCCTATGAAGGAAAAAGGCTTTGTGCCAGGCGACTATAGCAAGGAGAACTACGACCGCATAGACATACACCGCCCATACGTTGACAACATTGTGCTTGTAAGCGCAAGCGGTAAACCAATGAAGCGCGAGAGCGACCTCATTGACGTGTGGTTTGACTCTGGTTCTATGCCATACGCACAGATACACTATCCGTTTGAAAACCGTGAGATGATAGACGAGGGAAAGGCATTCCCTGCCGACTTCATCAACGAGGGTGTTGACCAGACACGTGGCTGGTTCTTCACTCTGCACGCAATAGCAACGATGGTGTTCGACTCGGTGGCATTCAAGAACGTGATTTCAAGCGGCTTGGTGCTCGACTCAAAGGGTAACAAGATGTCAAAGCACGTTGGCAACGTTGTAAATCCGTTTGATATGATTAACAAGTACGGTGCTGACCCTGTGCGCTTCTATATGATGACCAACTCCGAGCCGTGGGATAACCTGAAGTTTGACCCCAACGGAGTAGACGAGGTGCGCCGCAAGTTCTTCGGCACGCTCTATAACACATACAGTTTCTTTGCGCTCTATGCCAATGTGGACGGATTTGACAGCCAAATGGAGCAAGTGCCTATGGCAGAGCGTCCCGAAATAGACCGTTGGATATTGTCGGTACTCAACTCGCTCATAAAGAATGTTGATAAGGAGTTGCAGGGCTACGACCCGACACGTGCCGGACGACTGATAGACACATTTGTGAACGATGATTTGAGCAACTGGTTTGTGCGCCTCAACCGCAAGCGTTTCTGGGGTAAGGACATGAGCAAGGACAAGTTGTCGGCATATCAGACACTCTATACCTGCTTGCTTACCGTATCGAAACTCATTGCACCGTTTGCACCATTCTATGCCGACCGTCTCTATCTTGACCTCACGGCAACCGACGACAACGCCTGCGAGAGCGTGCATTTGGCAAAGTTCCCCGAGGCAGACGAGTCTTGCATAGACGCAGACTTGGAAGCACGTATGGGTATGGCGCAGAAAATAACTTCTATGGTGCTTGCCCTGCGCAGAAAGGTGAACATAAAGGTGCGCCAACCACTGCAGAAGATAATGATACCAGCCGTGGATGACGAGCAGCGGGCACACATCGAGGCAGTGAAGCAACTGATTATGAACGAGGTGAACGTTAAGGAACTTAACTTCGTTGAAGGTCAGGGAGTTCTGGTAAAGAAAGTGAAGTGCAACTTCAAGGTAATGGGTAAGAAATATGGCAAGTTGATGAAGGGTGTTGCAGCAGAGATGACAAAACTCGACCAACAGCAGATTGCCATGTTAGAACGTGACGGTAAGATTGCAATAGCCGTTGACGGACAGGCACTTGAAGTGGAGGCTGCAGACGTTGAGATAATCAGCGAGGATATTCCAGGCTGGCTCGTAAGCAACGAGGGCAACCTCACCGTGGCACTTGAGGTGGAACTCACCGACGAACTGCGCAACGAGGGTATGGCACGCGAACTTATCAACCGCATACAAAACCTGCGCAAAGAGAACGGATTGGAGATAACCGACCGCATAGAGGTAACCATCACTGCGGAAGAGGCTGTGGTGAAAGCTGTGGATAGTTATCGTGAATACATAATGACACAGGTATTGGCAGACAACATTTCGCTTGCCGACAACGACGGAGCAGAAACCGACATCGACGGACTGAAAGTGAATATAAAGGTGGAGAAGCAATAATGGCTTCTTCACCTTAAAATATACTATAGAAAAAATAATAACCAATAACTAAAACTATAAAAACAATTTACTATGGCAGACAAACAAAGATACAGCGATGAGGAACTTGAAGAGTTCCGCCTGTTGATTAACGAGAAATTGGATGTTGCACGAAAAGACTACAAGCAACTTATGTCATCGCTCACTGACAGCGACGGAAACGATGTAACAGATACATCACCGACCTACAAGGCACTGGAAGAGGGCAGTATGACGCAATCGAAAGAAGATATAATGAATCAGGCTGCACGCCTGCAAAAGTTCATAAAGGGACTTGAAGGGGCATTGGTGCGCATAGCAAACAAGACATACGGCATAGACCGCATTACGGGCGAGTTGATTCCGAAGGAACGCCTTCGCGCCGTGCCACATGCAACGCTTAGCGTGCAGTCGAAAATGAAGCAATAAAACATTTTAATGACTCAAGGAAACAAGGGACTTTTTCGTAGCGGCTGGTTTATGACCGCGTTCATATTGCTGCTGCTGCTGACGGACCAACTTATAAAAATTGCGGTAAAGACTGGTATGACGCTCCACGAGAGCATCGAGGTTACAAGCTGGTTCAAGATACTTTTTATAGAAAACAACGGAATGGCGTTCGGAATGGAGATAGGCAGCAAGCTGCTGCTTTCTGCATTCCGTATCGTGGCAGTGGCGTATATAGGCTACTACCTGTGGCAACTCATAAAAAAGCAGGAGACGCGCTTGGGCTATATGATTTGTGTGGCTCTTGTCATGGCTGGTGCGGCAGGTAACATTTTCGACAGTCTTTTCTACGGGCAGATATTCACGGAGTCAACACCTTTCACGACGAGCCATCTTGTGCCGTTTGGCGAGGGATATGCGCCGATGCTAATGGGTAGGGTGGTGGATATGTTCTACTTTCCGCTAATCGTCACCACTTATCCCGACTGGCTACCAGTATGGGGAGGCGACGAGTTTGTATTTTTCAGTCCGGTGTTCAACTTCGCCGACTCCTGCGTGTCAGTAGGCGTGGTTGCAGCGTTGTTGTTCTATCGCAGGGAACTTGCCGACCTTTTCGGCGAAAACAAGAAAGATAAGGAAGAAAAGGAAGAGGAGGAATGAGAAAGTTCGTCATCATAATGACATTGCCGCTGCTGCTCCTGCTTGCAGGGTGCAAGCCTCAAGTGCCGTCGCAGTATATACAGCCCGACGATTTAGAGGACTTGCTTTACGACTGGCACATGGCACGTGCGGCAGCATCTATAAATGATGACAACGAAAAATCCACCGACTACGAAGAAAGGCTCTATTTCTTGGCTGTACTGAAAAAGTATGGTGTTACGGAGGCAGAGTTTGATTCTTCAATGGTGTATTATTACAGCCATGCCGACCGGATGGCAGCAATTTACCACAACATAGAGGCGCGTATGGATATGGCGGCGCAAAAGATTGGTGCTGGCACGGGAATGCGTATGGAGACATACGGTACTACAGGCGATACCGCCAACGTGTGGAACGGCGCACGCAGCAAGGTACTCACCACAAGACCGCTCGGCAACAGACTTGACTTTCATTTAAAGGCAGACACCACATATCACGCCAACGATATGTTCCAGTTGTGTTTCGTTTCTACATTCCTATACCAAGAAGGAACTAAAGATGCAATAGCCCTTATTGCCGTGAAGTATGAAGGCGAGGATGGCGACACAATTATTTCAAGATATCAGAGGGTGATGTCGAGCGGTGAAACGAAGGTGATTCTTAACGAGAAGAACAACAAGAAGATAAAGGATGTCTATGGCTACATATATTTAAGTAAGGGCAACAGTGATTCGAAGACGCTGAAACTTATGGTGATAGACCAATTGCAACTTGTGCGCTTCCATCAGGAAGCCCCTCCGAAAGAACCTGAAAATCCTGTAGCCAATGAAAACAAGGCAGACAGCCTGAAGGTGGATTCCGTGAAAAACGATTCTGCTAAAGTGCTGCCGTTGCCTGACAAGGTGGATCACCAACCTTTGGAACTGAAAGCCGACCGTCCAAGAATTACGCCTACTGACGGGAATAATACTCACCGTATTATGCGTGAACATAAGATACAACCAATAAAGAAATAATTTAAAAACCAAAATATTACAATGAAATTGAGACTATCCGCACTTAACTTCCTGCAATTTGCTGTTTGGGGTGCTTATCTTACATCTATGGGAGGCTATCTCGCTTCCGTCGGCATTGGTGCCAACATCGGCTGGTTTTATTCTGCACAGGGCTTTGTTTCCATAATCATGCCTGCGCTTATGGGCATAATTGCCGATAGGTACATTCAGGCGCAACGCCTCCTGTCGTTGAGCCACCTCATTGCAGGATGCTCTATGATAGGACTCGGACTCATCGGGCAGTCGATGAGCGACAGCGTAACTTTCGGCTCGCTGTTCCCCATATACCTACTTTCCATAGCCTTCTATATGCCTACGCTTGCGCTCACCAACTCCGTGTGCTACAATGCGCTCGACAAGGCTGGGCTTGATGCAGTAAAGGCATTTCCCCCGATACGAATATTCGGCACTATAGGCTTTATCTGTTCCATGTGGATAGTGTCGCTGCTCGGTTTTGAGACAACCTATTTCCAGTTTTTCGTATCTGGAGCATGGAGCATCGTCATGTGTCTCTATTCGCTCACTATGCCTGCTTGTCCTGTCAATATGCGTGTGGAGAAGCAGAGTTTCTATGATGCATTGGGTTTGAAGGCGTTCTCGCTGTTCAAGACACCGCGCATGGCAATTTTCTTTGTATTCTCCATGCTGCTTGGCTGCTGCCTGCAAATCACCAACGGCTATGCAGGTCCGTTCATTCAGAGTTTTGCCGTGATAGAGGAATATAAGGATTTGTTCTTTGTGAGCCACAGCAACCTGCTTATTTCTCTTTCGCAGATTTCAGAGACGCTGTGTATATTGCTCATTCCGTTCTTCCTTGGCAGGTTTGGTATAAAGAGGGTAATGCTCATGTCAATGTTCGCGTGGGTGTTCCGCTTCGGCTTCTTTGCCATTGGCGACCCTGCCGGCGGCATTTGGGCACTCATACTGTCAATGATTGTATATGGTGTAGCATTTGACTTTTTCAATGTCTCCGGCTCGCTGTTCGTTGACAAGGAGACCGACACCGACATTCGTAGCAGTGCACAGGGAGTGTTCATGCTCATGACAAACGGTCTCGGTGCTTCTCTTGGAATGATTGTTGCACAGGCGGTAGTAAATACCTACACCGTGAACGAGAACGGAATACAAACGGGCGACTGGACTACCGTATGGTGGATTTTCTCGGCATACGCATTGATTGTAGGTGTTGCCTTTGCCCTGATTTTCAAGCCCGAAAAACGATAGTGGCATTATCATATATAGGTGGTTTGCAAGATGAAAGAGACTCGTTTCTTTTATGTCCCTAATGCATCGGGCACAAATGAACTGCCCCATGATGAAGCGCAGCACGCCGTGCGTGTGTTGCGTATGCAGTCGGGCGACGAGATAATGCTTATGGACGGTGAAGGCTGCTATTACAGGGCAGCCCTGACTCTTGCAAGCAATCACCACTGTCAATACGAAATTCTTGAAAATCTGCCGCAGCAGCCTCAGTGGAACAGACGGCTACATCTTGCCATTGCCCCCACAAAACTCATAGACAGAATGGAGTGGCTTATTGAGAAAGCCACAGAAATAGGCATTGATGAGATAACTTTCCTCGACTGCAAATTTTCGGAGCGTAACGTGGTAAAACTTACCCGCCTCGAAAAGATTGTCGTCTCGGCAGTAAAGCAGAGCCACAAGGCATGGATGCCCAAACTCAATGATATGACAGCCTTTAAACAGTTTATAGACACTCCTCGCAACGGCGGACGATATATAGCCCATTGCTACGAGGAAGTAGAACGCACGTATTTGTTTGACGAGATACAAGGCTTGTCTGAAGAAGATGAAATCACAGTACTAATAGGACCTGAAGGTGATTTCTCCATCGACGAAGTGCGCTATGCCGTAGCTGCCGGCTACAAGTCAGTGCATCTTGGCAAAAGCCGTCTGCGCACAGAAACAGCAGGTCTGTGCGCAGTTATGGCTGCGAGGATATAGTTTTATAGTCTATATAGCGTTTTATGAATTTTTTTTATTTTTTTTTTGCTTATTGTTTGGTTTTTTTATACTTTTTCGTTATCTTTGCACACAAATGAATTAGTACTGTAATAAGTAGTGTGTAAAAGTTATTAATTTGTCGCAAAATAACGTTTAATTATAAAATTTTTGATATTATGGAAGAAACATTTAAGAAAAAACAATTTGTGCAGCTACAGTTTTGCACTTTGTTATTGGTTTGTACACTATTACCGGATTTTGGTTCCGTATTAAGTTCCTTATTTGGTTTAGGTGGTTTAAGTTTTACTGTCGTGATTTGCCGTATTATTGGAATTATTGGTTTAGGAATGGCATTATATGCATTTTATAATAGTCTAAAACAAAATTTCCCTCCTCAATGCCTTTATTCAGTAGCAGGTGGATTAATACTTACAATTATTACGCTTATTCCAGGAACCCCAGTATGGTTAGATTACGTTGCGTTAGTTGTCTTGTTAGTCAGTCTATATCTCAGTAAAAATAGTTTGAATGTAGAATGGAAAACACTTAGTACTCAAGGAGCTTATTTGATTCTTTTGGCAAGTTTGTTGAATCTATATTCTAATATTGATGGTAAGATTATGACAAATATTGCAGCATTAGTTGGTTTGGTTATTTACATTATAGGATTAGGAAAATTAGGTCGTTCACTGGATAGCAACGGTTTGGCTGGCGTGTTAAAATTAAAAATTGCTGTTTGGATTGGTATTGTTGCGGCTATCATTGGTCTTATTCCTTTGTTAGGTACAATTATTGCTGCTATATTAAAATTTATTGCGTTTATATTAGAGTTTCTCGGTTATACGAATTTAAAGAAATCGGAAACATTGAATGAACAAGGTAGAAAAGGTGCTGGTACGTTGAGAATGAGTATGATTTTTATGGTTATTGCTGTTATTTTGGGAATAATTCCTTTCGTAGGTAGTTCCATTGCTGGTGTTATAACAATTATAGCTTTATGGTTTGTCTTTAAAGGATGGAATAATATTCTTTTCGGTTTAGAAAAATAAAAACAGTTGATATATTTAAAAATCATGTCCGATAAAACTCTTTTAATCTCAAGGCCCCTTATGCATTGCCTATTCTCAACGAGTCAACCTTTGACCGTTGCACGGACATAGATTTCATGGACAGGTATCACGGCTTCAAGCTGCACCTTGTATGCAACGACAAGGGTTTTAGGCTGAAGATGAAGAAATGGCTGCCACATATCCCATTGTCCATGCGGCTTGGAGATTGAAACCGCCGGTGACGGCATCGATGTCGGTTACTTCGCCGGCGAAATAAAGACCTTGGTGGTGTTTGCATTCGAGTGTGTTTGAATTGAGATTGCTTAATGCAACACCGCCACAGGTTACAAACTCTTCTTTGTGACGCCATCTGCCGGAGATGAGGTAATGGTCGTTGGCAAGGGTGTCGGCAAGGCGGTTGATTGACTTACGGCTCATTTCTGCCCAACGCATGGTGGGGGAGAGATGAGCCTGTGATATGAGGTGATGCCAGAGACGGCTGTTGAGCGTGGAAGGATATATGCTTTGAAGTTGCTTTTGAGGATTCTGCGCAGCCATTTTTTCGAGTGCATTTGCGATGTCGGAATCTGATGCGCCGCCAAGCCAGTTTATGGATAGAGGGGCTTGGTAGTCGTTTTCGGAAAGATAGCGTGCGGCAATAGATGAAAGGCGTAAGATGGCAGGACCGCTTGCTCCCCAGTGGGTAATAAGGATAGTGCCAGAGGTACGTAGCTTTGTGCCGGTGATTCCAACCGTTACTGAAGTAACGACTGTGCCTGAAAGGGATGTGAGAGAGCTGTCATGGGAGTCGGGAGTCTTGAGGACAACGCTGAACAATGAAGGTACGGGAGGAATGATGTCGAGGCTGAGAGGTGCAAGCCAGTCGAAACCAGAGAGGCGTGGACAGCCGCCTGTGGCAACCAAGACCTTATGGGCTGTGTAGGCGGCAGACTTGCAGTTTATTGTGTATGTGTCGCCGTGGTGTTCCAAGGAGATAACCCTGCACGATGTCTTTATTTCTACGCCGAGTTCGGAACAGCGACGGAGAAGAAGGTCTACTATCTCCATTGCGTTTTGTGACTGCGGAAACACACATTCATCTTCTTGTGTAACAAGGCGCACACCCTCGTTCTCAAACCAACGGAACGCGTCTTGGTGGGAAAATTCGTGGAAAAGGCGTTTCATCAGGCGATGACCGCGGGGATAGACTGACTCAAGGCTCTTAACGTTGGCAAAGGAGTTGGTGAGGTTGCATCGTCCTCCACCTGTGACGGCAAGTTTTGCCAACGGACGAGTGCCGCTTTCGTATATAGTTACGCAGGCTGTGGGCATAAGGCGTTTTATGTTGATTGCGGCAAAACAGCCAGCAGCACCTGCTCCTATGATGGCGATTTTCATTATTGGGGAGTTATGGAGTTAATGGGGTGGTGGGATTTATGGGGATTACCTTGTAAGGGAGAATTTGAGGCTTACGCCGAAATCCTGCGTTGTCGTAGGGTAGCTGCTGCTGGAGAGCAACGGGGTGTTGGTCTGTCTGTCGTAGTATGCGCTCAGAGTGAGTAGGCGCGACAATGTGTAGTCTGCCATGAACGACATCTTGAAGGCGGTGTTGCCGCTGCTTGCCGATGAGGTGACGGTGGCTATGTCGCGTGTTATTGCAGCCTGTTTGCGCAGTGACAGGTCGAGGCGCAGGTTGAGGTCGTGGTTCACTCCACGAGATGTGCGGCTTGTGGTCGTGGTCTGGTTACTGTTCTTGTTGTCGTTGTTTGTGCCAGCCTTGCCCTTTTGTGTCTTGCTAATCTTGCGTGACGCACTGCCGCTGCCGAAGAGGTTGAAATTGCTTATCTTGTAGCCCATGCCAACCACCCAGTCCTTGCTGAGTGCCTCGTTTATCTGTATGCTGGTGGTGGATAGCGTGAGCACGCGTGTGGTGCGATACTCAACCTTGCAGGTGAGGTTGTTCTGCAATGTTACGTCCACTCCAAGAAGTGGCGAGAACGCCTCGTTGATGCTCACCGTGCTTATGTTGAACATCGACGAAGGCTGTGGATTGCCCGTCATGGCGTTGGTTACGAAGCCGAGCCCGTTCATGTATTCGTGGAAGGTGGCAAATGTGGCATAGCTTCCCACGGAGAATATGCTCTTGTAGGAGTGGTTGATGTTTACGCTCTTGAAATGGTTGCTGAACCACGGCAGCTTGCCGAGTCCGCTGTAGCGCACTGTCCAGTTAGGCAGTATTCGTGCGAGGGTGGGGAAGAGGTCAAGTTTGCCTCGTCCGCTGCCAGTGTAGGCACTGAGGAAGGCAGGTATCAGCACATCGCTGCTATATGGATTTACTTCGCCGAGTTCGGGATTATATTTTGAGCCTGAGAGATTTACGCCGTGTGCGTCCTGCATGCCTTGCGGATATGTGGCATCGGCGTATGAAGCCTGTACCATATTGCGGAAGTTGTCTATTGAGGCGCAGAACTTTTCGAACGATGCACTGCGATAGCCGTTGTCGGCATTGCCCATGCCTTCGAGGGCACTCTTGAGCGATATTGTTGTCATGTTGAACGTACCGCTTTGCGTGCTCGGCATGCCTGAGTACATATATTGTATGCTGCGTGCCTTGTTCTCCGTGCGGCTGGCGTTGAAGTCAATCTTCAGGTCGCGCACAGGCTCTACAGTCATCTTCAACTGCAAGTCCTGCGTGGCGTTTGTCGTTGCCGGCGTAGCCATGTCGTCATTGTTCATCAGCCAACCGTTTTCGTAAGCCTTTTGCAAATAACTGTCGCCGATAAATCCGAAGGCAAAGTCAAGTCCAGGAGACAACACGCTGCCCGTGCGCTGTCCGAAGGCATCGCCGATGTTGGGAATGAAACCGGGCAGCGACATTGAATATTGGTTGCGGTATACAACGCTGATGGTGCGTATCGACATAAGTGCGCGTGCGAGGTATTGCGTAGGCGAGTACCACCACTGGTTTTCGAGCGGTGCTTTTGCCACTACGCTCAGCTTTATCTTCACCGAGTCGCCGTTGCCCTTTATCTGAATCTTGTTATCGTCGAGCACCTTGTATTTCACTTGGTATGACTTGCCTTCCTCAGTCTTTGCCGTGACGATGAGGCGTTTCGACTTCTTGTTGTGGGTTACTACTACGGTAGTGTCGGGTGTCAACGCCACTTCGCGCTGGTAGGTGTTCTTATTCAGCGGCAGTTTTTTCTCGTCGGCGTTGGGTGCCGGTGTCTTGCCATCTGCGCCAGGCTTTGTTTTATTGTCATTCTTCGAAGGCGTTTTCTTTGGTGCAGGCTTCTTGACAGGGGCTTTCTTGAAGCGCTCGTTTGCTTTTTTCAGGAACGGTATCAGGTTGTAAAGGTTTTCCATGTTCCAGTTTGTGTTCACCGTAACGTTCCTGTTGTTCGTTATGGTGTTGCCGAGCGAAGTGCCGTCGTCGAGCCTTGTGCCTCGCATCCAGTTGTATGTGGCGGTGTATTGCGCATCGGCATTGAGCCATGAGAAGAATTTAAGTTTGTTTAGCGGCAGTTGATAGGATGCCGTGAACGACTGCCTATAGTCGAGCGGAGTACCGAAGTTTCTTATGCTCTGCCATACAGAGTCTTTCCAAGCATGGTATTGCTCCGCATAGAGGTCTTTGTTTATTGGTGTGTATGGCTCTTCTATCTCCGCATTCGTAGCACTTTGGAAGTTCATGTGCAGGTTCTTAGTAAGGTCCCAGCGCAGTTGGAACTCACGATTCCATAGGAATTGTTCACTGAACGTAAGCGGCAGTGTCGCGCCGCCGAGGTCTTCCATGTCACGTTCCTGCAACTCATAATAACTTCTAATCATTTCTGTGTTGAAGGCAATGTTCTGCGGCAGGTAGTTAAGTCCGAGCGACTTTAGGAATCCGCCCCATGTCTTAGACTTGCTTTTCTTGAACGGCTCAAATGTCTTGTACACGGGCGAATAGTTGTAGTTGAGTGCGCCGCGCCACTGGTCCTCGCGCTCATACACGGTCGTCTCGCCGCTTGTATGGCGGTGCTGGTGTGAGTAACTGAACGAGAAGTTTGCAGGGTCGTATGGCATAGGGTGGCGCTTGGTCTTAATGCCCACGCGCACATTGCTTAGCGACAGGTTGGTGGTGGTCGTCTTGGTAACGGTTATACTCTCTATCGAGTCACGCTCGTGCTTGTCTGCCGCCGCATCGAGTGCGTCGTTCAGTTTCATGTCACTGTCGAGAGGGTTGTACTTTGGACGGGTGTTTTCCTTTGTCACGCTGTAATAGAAAGGAATGCTCACCTTACTCTTGTCGGGGAAGAATTTTCCGAGTTCGAGCGACGTTGTGAAACTATATGTCTTGAAGTTGTCTTTTGTGCGCTGTGCTATGCCGTCCTCTATACCGCCGAAGCCTTCGGTAACGTATTTGCCCACGAGATTCATGCTGCCGAGGTCAGATAGCTGCATATTGAGGTTGCCCGATGCAGCCCAGCCTCCGGTATTGTCGGTTTCGAGCAGTCGTAGTTCGTTTACCCACACCTCGCCCGACTTCATCTGTGCCGAGAGGTTGCGCACACCAATCATCATTGTGGTAATCTCGCCCAACGACGGATTACCTATCACGCTTATCCTATTCTGTGGCTTGTCGGTATCGTATTCTGAATATTCCTGCGTATATGACGCTGCCCCGTGTGCCTTTGCCATGTTGCGTGCCTTCTTCAGTTGCGTGAACTTTTCCAATGCAATATCGAGCATGTTTTCCTCGGGCCATACGGCTACACGGTCGTTGTGCGTGTCGTTGTATCTTCCTTCGCGTTCAGGAGTGAGCTTCAACGGAATCTCATACTCATAGTAATTGCTTCGGTAGTCGCTACCGAGGCGAATGAACACCGCCAATTGGTTATCCTGCAATGCTGTGGCATCGTTTTGCAGTGCGTTGGCGTGTACGAACATCTGCAGGCGCTTGTACTGGCGCATGTCAATAGACGAGTTCTTGTAAACCGCCTTTGCCTCATCTTTCGACAAGTTCTTCACAGTCATGTTCATTGCCTGCTCGTTTGCTTCCACAAGTTGCGGCTGCGACGGGTCGGTAACGCGGCTTATGCCCGGAGGCAGCACGTAGTTCACAGGTCGCTTGTCGGTGTGCTCCTCGATGTTTATTGCGCTTACTTCCATTTCTCCGCTGCTTGCGGCAGATGTCTTTGAAAGGTTCTGCTCGTATGTGCGCCATTCGCCGCGCACGAGGTCGAGGCTACCGAAGCGCAGTATTATCGGGCGCTCAAAGCCTGTTAGGAACATTCGCATGAAGCGTATCGAGGACAGGTCGCTTATTGCACCGATGCGCTCACGCATTGCGGAGTTAAGCGGAATACGAAACTTGTACCAATGTATAGTTTCGTCGTTCTTGCCGTTGCGCAAGTGGGGCGTATATTCGCGCACCTCCGCCAGATAGTTGTTGCCTATGTTGTTCTCGTTGAAGTCCTCAGGGCGAATGCTTATGCGATACTGGTAGTAGCGTTCGTATTCGTTGAGCGTGTAGTCTTGGTTTATGTCCTCCACATCAGGACCTGCCTTATAAGACGTGTCGTAGCTCTCGTTGTTGCCGTTGCTGTCGGGCGAGTTGCCTTGCGGGTTGTTTATGTGCTTGTAGCGTTCGTGAATGGGCGCACGCTTGTTGTCCCAGTCAGTGCCACGATAGTACTTGTAGTTGTCGTTTGCCGGGTCTGCCTGCCAAGCCGTGCGCAGACTGTCGTTTTGTATCGTGCCCACGAAGTTGTTGAAGTCCATGTAACTGGCGAAGGTGCGCTCCTCCTCGTCGTTAAGTCCGTTAAGTCCCACGTCCTGCAACTCCCTTGAACCTGCCGTAGTGGCAAAGGCGTATGTCTGTGTTGCCTGCACTGGAATCTTTCCCCACTGAGTAGTAGTGAAACTGCTCGTGCCGTCCACTGGCATTCCGCTCTCGTAGAACTTCTTGCCGTCGCGCAGGATATCCTCGCTCACTTCGCCGAGGTTTATGTAAAGGTCGCCGCCATATTGCGATGCCGTACCATTCTGACGTGTGTAGATGAATGGGTCGAGCAGCCAGAACTCTATGTATTCAATGTTTGCTGCCTCAAAGTCGTTGGTGTCGAGCTTGCGCATCATACCGCCCCATCGTGTCTGTGGATTTGGCAGAGAGCCGTCGGCATTGAGAGATGTCGAAAAGTTGTATGGGCCGCGCTCCGTGGGATAGTATGCGAGGTTGAGGATTGATAGTGTCGACGTAGCACCATTGTATGTGCTTTGGTCGCGGTTGGGGTATAGTTCACTCACGTATATCTCCCTCACATAGTGGTTTGAGAGTTGGTCAAGATCGCTCTTGATGTGGCTCGGCGTGAGGCTACTGCTGCGATAGGTGAATATCGGGTCTATGGTGTACCATGCCAATTGCGCACGGTTGAAACCGCTGGCAAGCGTTGTCTTGTCGTTGTATTCGGGGAACATCGTCGGCACACTCGAAAGTACCCACGACTTTGGTTCAGACACGTCAATGCCGTTCTTTGTGTTCTCGAAGTCGTCAACATACGAGGCATTGTCCTGCGTGCCTTTTGCCTGTCCTGCCACGAGTTGCGCAAACTCTCCCGTGAACGATATCTGCGAAGGCTGCGTAACGTGCAGGAATGGTATCTTGTTGAGCATGTTGGTAAGCCATTGACTCTCGGTCTTCCAATTCAAATTCACGCCCCAAAGCAGGTTGTTGAGCGGCTCTGACCCCATCGACACCTTCGAGGTGAGTGTTTGTTCGCTCAAGCGTTGGAACGTACCGCTCAACTGGAATTGCTTTGAGAACTCGTATTCCCAGTTGAATCCCATCATCGTCTTTCGCTGCATGCCGTAGTCGGTGTTGCTTTCCAAACTCACGTTCACCGATGTTCCTGCGTCAATGATGTTTTGGTTGAGTATCGTTACCTCTCCTGCCGAATAGTCCACGGAGTAGTCGCTGCCTTCGGTCAGTATCATACCGCCTGCCGTAACAACCACGCTACCTTGCGGCACATTGTATGTTCCGAGTGAAATGACGTTTGCGCTTGTGCCTTTGTATTGTCCCGTAAGCAAATACTTGTCTTTCTCTGCAACAAGTTTTGCTGCCGTCTTGGTAGTGTCATACAATTCGCGGTAGGCATAGCTTTCTGCAATGTTTGACGGCACTCCGTTGCTTACGAGATAGTTGGCGAGATAATCGCCGAAAGGCTCTGTGCAGGGCAGGAACACGCGTCCATTGCTTACGGTGTAGCCTTCCACGAAGTCAAAATATCCGTTGGGGTTCGGCTTGTTGTTGTTATCCAATCGGTCTGCGCCAAGCACACGGATTATAGGCTTGTCCTTTATCCTTTCTTCGGGAATATATGTTAGCAGCACTCCCGTTGTGTCGCTCAGATACTTGATGTCGAGGCGAAACTTTTGCTTTTCCACCGACGATGCAAGATAATAAACATTCTTCATCATCAGTCGCCAGTTACCCATCTGCGGACTGTTGTTCACGTTGCGCAGCGATTTCACAAACAAGGCCTGTTGTGTGTCGGTGTTGTCGGTTGAAAACTCACCCACCTGATATGTCTGTCCGCCAAGCGTATATTCAAAAGCCACGGCAAGCACTTGGTCGGTTTGCAGCGATGTCTTCAATGATATGTATCCGAGTGCGGAGTTTACGGTGTATTCCGAGGAATTGAGCAATCTTGCGCTTTGCACCTTTTCATAGTCATTGCCGCCAATGAATCCCGGAATGGCGTCGAGCACGGTGCTTGTCTGGTCAATGTCGCGTGCGCCGGCATATTGGGTAGTCATTGCGCTGTACTCCGAGTTGGCATTGTTGCGTGGCGACTCGTCAACGCCACCTCCGCCCCACAGAGCCGTGTTCTTAGTGTACTGGCTTTCGCCGATGTCGGTAAGTGCAATGATGTTCCTCGTGTTGCTTGTCGTTCCTGTCTTGTTGGTTATCCACACTTCCACACGGGTTATCTTTATGCCCGTCATTATGTTGGGCAGTGTGGTCATTGCTTGGTCGTAACGCTTGCGGAAGTAGTGTGCAAGGAAGAAATGGCGGTTTTCCTCGTAGTTTGCAGCGTCAATCTCGAAACTCGTCATTTGTGTGCCGCCCCTGCTCGACACGCTTTTCGAGGTGGAGTTCTTCTGCGACAACACCGTCTGCAATTTAAGTTTACCAAATTGCATATCAGTGCGAATACCGAACAACGAACTTGCACCCTTTATGAGCGACGAGTTGCTGGGGAAGGTAACGTTTCCTGCCTCAACGAGTTTTATTATCTCGTCTTCCTTGCCCTCGTAGCGCAGTTTGATGTTCTTCGTGTCAAAGTCAAACGTAGCATCGGTGTTGTAATTGAGGTTCATGTTCAGCTTGTCGCCGACGCTTCCCGTCAGGTTAAGGTTTATCTTCTCGTCGAAGTCTATTTGCTTTGTCTTGCGGTTGCGTACGGGCAACGATGGGTTGTCAATGTTTTTCAGCGTGGCACCCATTTTCAGTTCCGCCGTTCCCTGCGTCTTTATGCGCACGCCGCCGGGTCCGAACACCTTTTCAGCCGGACCGAGGTCGAAATGCATATCGGTAAACGAAAACTTGTCCTCTCCCTTTTGCTTCACGTTCTCCGCATTCTTGTCATAGAAAAACTTGCCCATAGCCCTTTTCTCGCTCCATTTCCTATACTCTTCGGGAGTCATCAGCACGGGAGCATTGAGATAGGAGTCGCCAATCTTCGAGCCAATAACATACATATTCAGCGAATCCACATACTCCGCCTGTTGCTTTATGTTTTCGGGCATTCGCAGGTCGAGTGCCGAGGAATCAAGGTCTTCGGTGAGTATAGGCGTTGTCCTTTGTATCTTCCAGCGAGGATGCAGCAGACTGTCGGGTATACTCTCGTCTTCCACCACCAATTTGGGCTGAGCCTTCACTTCAGCCTTTTGTTTAGTTGTGTTGTCATCTTGCGGAGGCATCGCTATGGCGCAGATGCTCAGCAGTGAGACGAAAATATAACCGAGGCGTTTCATTTAATCATTTTAAGTGCCATTTTGACAACCTCTTCCACAGCTGCATTGGGATTGTCCTGAAGAATCTGTATCACAGCCTTTTGCGTTGGGGCAGGGGCAAAGCCAAGCATCGTGAGGGCACTCACCGCCTCGTCCTTCACAGCATTGTTCACAGGAGCAGACATAGTGCCGCCTGCCGGAATCTCATCTTGTATACCGAGTGTCACAATCTTGTCGCGCAACTCCACAATAATAAGTTGCGCCGTCTTGCCGCCAATGCCTTTAATGGTCTTTATAAGTTTCTCGTTGCCGGTGGAAATGTGGTTGCACAATTCTGCTGGGCTCATAGCCGAAAGAATCATTCGCGCCGTGTTTGCTCCCACTCCCTTTACCGAAATGAGCAGTCGGAACAAGTCGCGTTCTTTCTTAGTGGCAAAGCCGAAAAGTTCGTGTGCATCCTCGCGAATAGACTCATAGACAAATAGTTTTGCCTCTTTCTTGCCCTGCACTGCGCTGTAAGTATTGAGCGAGACGTTCAGCGCATATCCGACCCCGGCAGCCTCGATAACTACCATAGCAGGAGCGGCGTCTGCCAACTCGCCTTTAATGTATTCAATCATAATGTCTTGTATATATACATTATTCTATAACGTATATATGCAATATTTATTGCACGTCTGCCCCTTTGTTTGGCTTTTTATTTAAAAAATATGCGCCATAAACTTTATGGCGCATAATTATTTTCAACATTCACCAATTAAATCATTTTATTGGTTGCTACAGGTTGCTGTACTCACGCTTTCAGGCAATAGGCTTGACAATATCCACACGCATGCCAAGGGCGTTGATGATGCGGTAGAACACGCCCACGCTGGGAGTAATCAAGCCACGCTCTATACGCGAAATATATGACTTGCTGCTGTTAATACGCTGCGCCAATTCTTCCTGCGTAATCTTTGACTCTTTCCTTGCCTCAAGCAGCAACTGACCTGTATAGAAATTCCAGGCTTCCTCATCGAACAACTCACGTTCCTTGCTGCCAACAGTTCCGTATTTCCTGTCAAGTTCAGCACTATAATCCCTTATTTGATGATTGTTTGTCTGCATAGTATGCTTCTTTTATTTTTAATGCTTTTTCTATTTCTGCTTTTGGTGTCTTTTGTGTTTTCTTATGAAATCCATTGAACAACACCACTATTGTTCCCTCGTCAAAGATGAAAAACACACGGTATATATTGCTTTCCCACATTACTCTCAACTCATAAAGCCCATCAACTATGTGCTTAATAAATTTGATAGGGAGTCGGTTTTGCGTTGCAAGTAAAGAGACAACATAATCCACCTTTCGCTGTTCTTTTATAGAAAGGGAGTCCATAAAAGTCTCAAAATATCCACCGTATGTAATGATCTTCCTCATCTATTCCTATATTTCCAGATGCAAAAATACAAAAAGTTTAATTATCCTGCAACTTTTTTGCCTTTTTTTTAATTTCGTCTCTATTTACAGGGCGTTCATAATGCAAATCCGCAATATTTTCAAATATTAAGTCTCGATATGCGTAAAAAACAATTAAATCATTTTATTGGTTGCTACAGATTTCTCCAAATATCTTATTCCGGTTTGTTCGTTAAGACATTAATTGTCTCATCAAATTCTGCGATGATTTCCTGAAGGCGTGGATTGGATTTATGTACTATAAGGGCTGGTTAAATGCTTAATTGTCTGCGTTTTTCACGTATTCTTTGAATGGTCTCATTGGCATGTTTCTGCCATTCCTGTTTACGGCGAATGGACTCACGTAAGGATTATTATATTACCATTTATCATCGTAATGCCCATACTATGAAAGTATTAGGACAAGTATTTTTGTGTCGTTTAATTGTTTTTACAGACTATTTAACCATGCATTCATTTCTTCCTTGTTGTTGAACAATTTGCCCTCTCCACGTTTAGCTTGTTCCAAAGAGTCGTCTATCCTTGCAAAAAAATCTTCCTTTGATAATTCCGCATTTATTTGCATTGCCGTCATAACTATACTTGATGTTATTTTCTGCAAAGTTACGTCATTTACTTGTAACTACCCCAATTTATACACAATTAATTTCGCAGAATTTTGTAGATTTATTTTGTATTGTCGTAAAATAGCAGTATCTTTGCAGACGGACTTTATCAACAAATCGTCCTGTACTGTGTAAAACAATTAGAGAATAAAACCATTAACAAATAAAAGAAAACAAATACAACAGACAGCACACAACTAATTATTATGGAAAACGGCGGCACAAGGTGTTGCACTTCCAGCACAGAGATTTAACAACGATTTAATATTAATCCGAAAACGGGAATTGTAGTTAGTCCTGTTCGTACTTTTTATAGATATTAGAGCTTTCTGCTCTTGTCTCTCTCAACTTCGAATACCGGCAAAATATTCAATGCGAGGGCAAGCTGTTCAGAAGGTTCACGTCCAATGGGCGTGGACTGTTCTTGCTTGTTTGCATTGTGTGGTCACTTGCCGGTAACCAAGAAGTTGAGAATAAGCATTGAATGGTTAACGCCTTTTTCGTTTTCAAAACACAACGAAAACAAAATGAAGAAAAAATCTTTAATTATTGCATTGTCTTGTATATCATTAGTCAGTGTGGCAGACAATGTGGGAGTGAACAATGTATTCGGAAACTATCTGCTTTCAAATGTTGAGAACAAGGAAAGTTTTGGAAATTATGGCAGTAATCTTGTCCTGAGTTATGAAAATGACAAATTAATAAAAGTTACGGAAAAAACGACTTGGGGTAGTTACGTATATACATTTGATTATTCAAGAATAGGAGAAAATAAGGTTATACTGAGTTGTAGCGAGGACGATTTTAATTATAGTTTGGAAATGACAATTAACGAGCAAGGTTTTGTAAGCAAATCGTATCATAGCAATGGCGAATGGTACGAATTTACATATAATGACGACAAACGGCTTGATTGTATGAAACAGCATCACAAGGACGGCGAGATAGAAATAACCTATATGACATATACCAACGGTGATTTGGTAAAAGTAGAAGAAAACGACGGGGATTCATATCAAATAGCCTATACATCAAGTACGGTAACGTCGCCCATTGAAAATATCGCAGGTCTGATGTATAAATGCGATTTGCTTTGGGGTGTAGATTTCGACGAATACAACTATGTGTACATGGCTGGATTGCTTGGCATTGCCCCCGCACATCTGCCTGTATCACTTAAGGAATACGGTGATGTGCAGGAGTTCAAATGGGAACTGGATGAAAAAGGACTGCCGGTAGAGTGTTCCTTTGACTACAGAACATTCCGGTATTATTGGGATACGAATACGACAGGTATCAACATGGCAAAATCAAAAGGAAATGCAAATAATTCAGACTATTATAATATGAAAGGTCAGAAAGTGAGCCACCCGACGAATGGTATCTATATTGTCGACGGTAAAAAAGTTGTCATCAAATAAACTGTATTTATGTATATTATCGCTATTTTTATATTTGAGTAAAAAATTATATGATTATGAGTCCAAAAGAATTTGAAGTAAAAGTCGCCGAACATTTTAAGGCACAAGGCTATGAAACAACGGTTACTACATATTCCAACGATTACGGAATTGATGTGATTGCAACAAAGGGAGAGGAAAAATTGGCAATACAAGCCAAAATGTATGGTGGTTCTACCCGAAAAGTCAACCGAGAGGCAATGATGCAGCTTCATGGGGCAATGAAATATCAGGATTGTACAAAGGCTGTCATGGTAACGGACGGAGAGGTTATGAAAGATGCACAGAAAGTAGCTGAAAAACTCGGCATGGAAATTGTGTATCTTAACAAGGAAATGACTCAAAAAGAAACTTCTGATGAAAAAGCAATGCAACCACACAACGATGAATACCCCACAGCTATAATGTCATTCTATGAGATGTGGGAAAAATATGTTATGCCGTTGCAGGGCAAGAAAATAGAAAACGATGGTTTAGTTAATACAATAGAAAAAGTGGATAAGGGAGGTATTACCAGAATTACATCTACAGGAAATGAAAGCGAGATAAGTATTGATGAGTTTAAAAAAGCATACAACCTACTGAAAGAGAATGAAATTGTAACGCGCGCCGAAATTAATCAACATACTAACCGCTGTGCATCTGGTATCGTACTTGTTCTTTCGAAGGTTCCATTTATCGGTTATCAAGAAAAGCCCAAAGCTATATACATAAAAAAAGAAAAATAAAAAGCTATACACATAAAAAAAATTATCGTATAAGTTGCTATAATAGTGATTCATTTGTATGGATCACTATTTTTCACTTTCTATATGTGTAATACATCAATTCAATAGAAATTATTTGCTTTCTGATTAAAAATAACAGCAAAACGATGGCAGAATGAAATAAAATGTGTATATTTGCACCAAAGATAATAAATTTATATGGCACAAGTTTTCAAAGCTGAGTCAGAGCCAATGAGAGACCTTGAAGCATTTCGCGAAATAAGAAAAATGGCAGAAAATGGTTTGTTGCCAGACTTGACCCTTGATGAGATAAATAAGGAGATTAGGATGGCAAGGGAAGAAAGGACTATGATAAAACAATGCTAATAACAGTGTCATCGTCTCTATTGACAAAGCATTCATAATGCAAAGAAATAGTCAGGAGTCTTGCCTGTACGTTTCTCGTATTCTGCTTTCATACTCTTCTCCAAGCGAGCAATGCACTCACGTTTTCTTTGGCGTGCCTTTTGAAAGCGAGCCAAAGCCTCTTCTTTTTCAGTCATCGTCAAACCTTTTTTAATCTTATTCCGCAATATTTTCAACATTCACCAATTAAATCGTTTTATTGGTTGCTACAGCTTTCTCCGAATATCTTATTCCGGTTTGTTCGTTAAGACATTAATTGTCTCATCAAATTCTGCGATGATTTCCTGAAGGCGTGGATTGGATTTCTGCACTATAAGGGCTGGTTAAATGCTTAATTGTCTGCGCTCTTCACGTATTCTTTTGAATTCCTCTTGGGCTTGCATTTCCCATTCCTGTTTACGGCGAATGGACTCACGGAATGCTGCAATAATTTCGTCGCGTGTACGATTCTTAATAGCTGTTGACATATCGTTGTATTTTGTTTTTATTCGTTGCAAAGTTACGAATTATCTTTTGAACAGCAAAACATATTCCGCAATATTTTCAAATATTAAGTCTTGATATGCGTAAAAAATAATTATGCGCCATAAACTTTATGGCGCATAATTATTTTCAACATTCACCAATTAAATTGTTTTATTGGTTGCTACAGGTTGCTATACTCACGCTCTGCATCGAAGCAGGGACATTCCTTTGCCACGTTGGGCAGGTCGCGGTGTCCGAGGATTCTTGCCTGCGGATAGTCACGTTTCAGCTTGCGGAGCAGTGTTAACAGCGATTTTCGCTGCTCTGCGGTGCGTGTGTCGGATGGGTTGCCCTGCTCATCGAGACCACCCTCGTAGCATACTCCTACGGAACGGGCATTGTACCCTTTGGCGTGCGCCCCTGCGAGTTGCAGGTGGCGCGTTTGTGTTATCCGTCCGTCGCGTGTTATGTAGTAGTGGTAGCCCGTGAATCCGAAACTGTCGGCGTGGCTGCGTATCAGCATCTCCACGGTGAAGGGGCGGTTGCTGCGGGTTGCCGAGCAATGTACTACAATCATGTCTATCTTTCGCATCGTCGTGCCTCCTTTCCCTACACCATGCACGACTGCACAAGAATGGTGGAACTAATCGCGGTGAGAATCGTCACGATAATCTGAATGAGTTGTTTCCAAGTATCTTTTTTCATAGTTATTAGTTGTTAGTGTTTAGTGTTCAGTGTTTAGTGTTCAGTGTTTAGTTGTCAGTGTTTAGTGTTCAGTGTTTAGTGTTCAGTGCCCAGTTGCCAGTTAGCTAATAACTAATAACTAAACACTGAACACTAATCACTAATCACCATTCCCTTTCCCCTTCGCAGCTGCAAGGTCCACGGTGCTCTCGCCGCTCTTCTCTGCTTTGAGCGTCGCTGCCTGTGCCGCACGGCTGCTTACGGGATTGAACGTTGCACGGGATATGAGGTCATCGAAGTCGTTGCCCGGAGTGAATATAATCTTCACGTTCTTGATGTTTGCGGCGGTGAACTTCTCCGCGTTGTCTGCTCCCTCCGAGCTCAACGACACCCAGAAGTCGCCCAATGCTCCCAGCTGCACTTTCTTGCCTTCGAGCAGCTGCTCTACGAGGCACTCGCAGAGGTCGCTTACCACTCCCTGCACCGTTCCACGGGTATATACTCCGTTGTGGTCGGCTATGTGCTTTACGAACTTTTCCACGGTCATCACCTCTGAGCACTGTGCCTTGGCGTATGCCTTTGCCGGTGCGTCGGGACTCTGCGGATTGCTTAACATTGTGATACTGTAATTAATCATTTTTCCTGCATTTTTTTGATTGTTAGACTTTTGTTTTGTGTTTTAGGAGTTCTCTTATATCAATCGATTGACAATGCAAAGATACAAAACTACAGTACGCCGTTGGCAGCATCTGGCAGTTTCCGGCGCGATTTGGCAGGATTTGGCGCGATACCGTCTCGCCTATTATTGCCTGCCCTTTCACTTACCAACGCTTGCCGTCTCGATGGGCATCGAGACTACAAGCGATGCCCATCGAAGCCGGCTTCGATTGCTGTCGAGACGGCAATCGTTTTTCAGTCAACGTCTATGCCGTATGCGTCGGCGATGTATTTCACTGCCTTCGGGGGAATAATCTTGTCCTTTGCCGACACTCCGAGTTCTGCGAGCTTCTCGCGGTGCTGGGCGAGCCATCTTGCGAAGGTGCGTGGGGAAACGTCGGCACGCAGTGCGAGTTCCTTTTTGGTGTATGATTTCATTTGCTTTGGTGTTTTTTATTGTTAAACAAATCGGCGATGTCAATCTTTGCCGCCTTCTGCTCTGGTGTGGCGTGCTGTTCGAGCAGGGTGCTCACGGTGATGCTCTGACCCAGCACGTCGGCGGCAGCCTCTGCCACGTCGTACCACTGGCGGTAGGTGTCGCCGCTCTCGTCGGTGTCGGGAAAGAGCATCACTCGTCTGCCTCTGAGCGGACGCAGCTTAGCCACGTTAAGCTCAGTCTTGCCGCCCGTTGCGAGCCAAAGGCACGAGGGCTTGAGAGCCGACATTATCACGGCGGTCTTCTCGCTCTCCACCACGCACACCGTGGCGTCAGCCTTGTTGCCGTCTGCAATCAGGTGCAGACCGAACAGGCAGTGCTCGGGGCGGAAATCACGGGGCAGCATTCCTGCGCTGCGCAGCCGGTAGCTCACCCACGAGGGCTTGCGCTGGTGGTCGCGGTGGCAGTCGCTGCGGTAGTGCATTATCTTGCCGTCGCGCAGAATATCGCGCTCGTCAATCTGCCAGAAGATTACCCCTCCGTTGCGTGCAATACCCAGTCGGTAGTCCGCCGCTACGTGCTGCATCTGCTGCTCCGTCATGTAGCCGCACAGCACAAGAGCCTTGCAGAAGTCGGAGTTGCATGACAGTCTGCGCTGCCACATAGGACGATTGTCGCGGTCGTTGCCGCAGTGCAGTTGGCTGCGCATAGCCTTGAATGTGTTTGCAAAAATTTCGGTTGTCTTCATTGCCGTGATGTAGCTGTTATAGTCAGTTTTTTCCTCATGATTCCCATTAATCCCATTCGCTCCATAACACCCATTGTCTTGGGGGCGACTGAAACCTCACCCCTCTGTCTATATTCCCCCTTTATAGGGGGATAGACATAGAGGGGATAGAGGCTTCAGAAGGGGGCTGGGCAATAGACGGTATGTCCGTCGCGTTCGTGCCGCTCTATGACTTTCTGCTCCAGCGCATCGGTAAGCGCCTTGTTGTAAGAAAAGGGATTGACTATTCCCGACAGCTGCATAACCCTTTGCCGCAACTCCTTGCCGCCTATCTCCTCTGCACCCATCATTGCATCATGGAACAGCCGCATAATGTCAAATCTCCAATATCCTGCTGAATTTTTGTCGTGCACGATATACCTGCCGTTAAGTTTTGGCAGCGACTCACCGTTATCTCTACTCTCGTTGCCGTACTCATCGCCAGCCTCCCTCATCGGCGCACTCGCCTTTACCGGCAGTCCGTCGTCGCCCACCTCGAAGTACATCGGCTGCTCTATGTCGTGCTTTCTCGTCAGCGTCTGCTCTAACTTGAATATCCTCTGCGGCATCAGCTTCTCACATGAGTACACCTCGAACGCCTTGTTCATCAGCTCCGTGCCTATCCAACCGCGCAGGTTACGGTCCTCGCCGCTCTTGTTCTGGTGCAGCACGCACACTATGCAGCAGTTGTGCTCCGTGGCAAGGTGCATCAGCTCCTCCATCACCTCCTGCGCCAGCACACCGTCGTTGATGTCGCTCACAAGGTCGCGTATGCCGTCAACCACCACGAGGTCGGGCTTACAGCGCACGACAGCCTCTGTGAGCAGGTCGCGGCGGTCTTTCCATTCCACGCACCTCACGTTGAACACATCAGCCATCTCGCTTACCATCTGCTCGCCTCCTTCGCCCACCATAGGCACAATGCGGTTGCGCAGAATGTCCTGCGTCGACTCGTCGCTCTGCTCCGTGTCGTACCACAGCATCCGCAGCGGCTTTTCGCCATCCCTCTTGAACGACAGCACGCCATGCATCATGCAACACGCCATGAGCATCGACGTTACAAAGGTCTTTCCGCTCTTTGCCTTACCCGTCACCGCCACCAGTTCGCGCCGTGGGAAGCACGGCTTGCCCTTGAGTGTAAAAAGAAACTCCACCTCTCGCAGTTGCCTGTCGGGTGTTATCCGCAGTTGTTCGAGCATCAGCATCATCGGGCTGACGAGTGTTGCCTCGCCGGCGTGTGCCAGTTCGGCTTCCAGTTTGTTCATCAGTTTGTTTTCCATAATCCTTTCGTTTTGTCTTGTTCGTACTTTCTTTCCGTATGCGTTGCTGCAAAGGTACAAACAATCCAAAACAAATGCCTCCTATATAGGTACTATAATAGGTACTATATAGGAGGCGCAAGTATTGATAATCAGGTGGTTACAAAATATGCTAAAACTGATGTTATGTCTTTGAGACTTAAGACTCTTATACTTCAACTAAAGTTCGACTAAATTTTAATTTGCATGGTTTCATACTTTTTCTCTTTTTATGGGCTTTTCGCAATGATACAAGCTTGAAGTTCGACTAAAATCCATTTCTTTTCTCACTTAGTCGAATTATGCCATTCTTCTTCATTGCTGACAACATATTACCGATCAATCTTTGTCGCTTGGTGCTAAATCGGCAGCCACGGCTGCCGATTTAAAGAATACTTGCCATTCCTCGAAGAAAGTTCGCATATTTTTCAGATTGTGGGCACTATAACCTCTCAGTCCTGACAGTTCTTGCTGCAACTGTTCGCTGATGCGTTCAATAGCTCCAGTACCACAGTTCTTTGTTTGGATATTGGTTGGAACATATCTCCCAATGCCATAATACAGAGCCAATAATTCATGATTTACAGCACCCAATGCGTTCTGCGGACTTTACAAAATGGCATCCTTTATAACTTGTACTGCATGGGTAAGTTTATTCTTTACAAGAATTTTTTCGTTTATTTCTTTCATATCTCAATCACACAATTTGTTTTTCCGTTCACACAATACATCCTTCTGGCTCTTTTATTTTCTCATATAAATAATTATTAAATAGTTGTTGATGTTATTTGCTTCGTTGGCATATCTTGTTTATTACTAATCTTTTTGATATAGATGTGACGGAACATTTAATGGTGGCAGTAATGTCGGAGTCGAATACAATACATAAAGCGTATGCATTGTGCGAGTCATTGCTACATACAGGGCTTTCCTCGATTCATCATCATTCGCCCCATTATACATTGGCAATATTACCATATCAAATTGTAGCCCCTTGGCACTATGATATGTCATGATTTTGGGAATTGTTGTATTAAAGTCCAAATTATCTATATAATCATAATCGTTTTCTCCCTTATTATATTTAAATTCACAATTAACATTGTTGTTTTGGAACTCTTGGCTTATTCTAATGACTTCAGAGTTGTTTGGCAATAGGATACCTATATTTTTTCCTTCGTTGTCTGTTACTAATTTCAGAAGTGCTTCAATCTGCTTTTCTTCGGAAGTAAAGTGTACAAAATGAGGTATCTCTGTTTCTTTATTCTGATATACCTTCTCTTTATACTCCTGCACATCAACACCTACATAACCTTGAGTAATTTTGGCAATTGGACGTGGTAAACGATAGTTGTTGTAAAGTTGCAATGTGTTCAACCCTGTCATATTTGCAATTTGTGCTATAGTCATTGTTTGTTTACCATATTGTCTATATATGGATTGGGCAGTGTCCCCAAAGAAAAGGAAATGCATGCGTGCGGCATCAATAAACTCTTGTATTTCCTCTTTAGTAAAATCTTGAATCTCATCAACAATAATATAATCAGCCTTCAACATATTCAACTTATACTTCCAATAGTGGTGATGAAAAAATCTAAAAGAAGAGTCTGACTTTCCGTTTTTCATGAATCGGCTAAGTGATTTTGTATAGGCAATAAGTATTACATCTTTTCCTTTTTTATGTAGTTGTTCTGCCTTATGCATGGCAATAATAGATTTCCCACTACCAGCACAACCAGCTACAAGCATAGATTTATTATCCGTATATTCAATTAAGTCGAGTTGGTCATCATCCATAGAATCTTCCGTAACATCCCAGTCGTTTGTTCTTTGAAGGATTGTCCTGAATGTATGAGTATTAGGAATTTCATCGGTTTCTTTTTTATGTGAATCCACGATTAAAGTTTGGCTATTTATAGTATCTTGAAGTTGCTTTATCTGCTGTTCAAGTTCCTTATTTCGTTTTTCGATTTCCACTGTCTGTTGTTCCAAAAGCAACTTGCTCTGCTCTGCTTCAAGTTGCATTTTCTGAGCCATTAATAAGGCTGCTGCTTTTTCTTCTGATTCTTTTATTAAAGTTTCTATTTGATTTTGGTATTCAGTCTGACTTTCCGAGTCTCCAAAAACAAACGCATCAAGTTTTTCAAAAAATGCCATCGCAAGGGCACTAACAATTCGGTTACTTCTTAAATAATCTAATAATCCCATAATAAATGAAGCACAACTGCGTGCCTGAATTTCTTCATTTAAAACAGTCCTTCCTGCATGGGATCCTATTTCACTTGCAATACTATAGTACCTACACATTTCAGCACTACAACTATCCAATCCTCTTTTTATACGTTTCTTTTGTTCGTCCACTTTTGATGTTGCAACATCAGGGTGCATACAAAAGTAAACTTTGGGGAATAATTCGGAGAAGACTCTTCCTTTCGGCTTAAAATCTGCAGGATATGTCGAATAAGAATATGAATTGTCCCCTCTATTTCTGGTTATAGAAGCATCGCCATTGATTAGGTCTAATGCCTGTTCTTCATTATCTAAAAAGTCAAATATGAGATATTGGGATAACAATTCTATCCCAGGGCGTATATTACGGAAAAATGTTGGGTAATCTTTGTTGTTGAATGCTTCAACGGCAAGATTATACACATGTTGTAAGTTTTCTTTTGTATGTTCCATGATTAATTATTGTTTAAGGATTAGGTATTCCAAACCCTGCTATTTGTACGATGTTAATATAACCTTGTTTCTTGGCTTCTGGCGACCATTTTGAAACAAAATCTGTGCCATTTGCTTGATCGGAAGCAATAGTGTCTTTATAAGTCCAAACAAAAATATTACTAACGAAAAAACCGTTTAAAAATTCTATCCCATCTTCTTCCGCTCTATGTTTTATTGTGCTGTTGCTTGACAGACGGCCTATATAACGTCCGTTATGAACAATGATATACTTTCCATATTGATCTTTTTTAATTTCTACGGGGTCATCTTTTTTTATGTTATTTAAAACGTATGAATCAACAGATTCAAATATATGACCTTGCGCTGTATATGACAGATAGTATTTATCCAGCCCTGGCTTGGGCTCTGTATATCTAAGAGCAGAATAATCAGGAGCAAGGTAAATCATACTTTTTGCCAAAGCACGTTCTCTATCAGCCTTATAGATTAACAAACGCTTTTTGGCGCGAGTGTATGCAACAAACATCAGTCTGCGTTCCTCGTCCATATCTGCCAAATCATCTATAAGAGGTTCTTCTCCATCTTCATATTCTCGATGTGGGCGTAAAGGCAAATTTGCAAAAGATGGTGTAGTTATGACAACATCAAACTCCAATCCTTTGACTTTGTGCATTGTTGTAAGCACAATGGTTAACGGCGTTTCTTGAAGAATACGTTGAGTTTTATAGTTATCATATATTTTGTACACTTGACCTGCGTCATCTCGACTTGCGATGTCCATTATATAATCGGCTAAGTCTTTCCATGTGTGCGAAACATAGTCAGAACGAATAGAGTCCATATAGTTCAAGACCAATGTGTATGCAATATCTAATGTATAAGCATCCCATGAAGGGGAGTCGGTCATTTTCTTTTTCAAGAATTCTTTTATTCCATTGGCAGTCTTATTATTATGCAAATCTATCTTTTGGGTAGCATAACGGTTTAGGGTATCTATGAGATAATAGATTTCTCTTTCTCGCCAAAATTCTCCAAGACTTTCACCTTGAATCCTGATTCTTACATCTTTCGGAAGGGAGTCCTTAACTTTTGAATAACCACGATACACCTCATTGTTTGTTCTAAAGAATACGGCAATAGTATCAATGTGCCGAATCTTTTTTAAGCCATCATTGTCTATAATTTTTTCTGCTTCTAAATTCTGTTCTAATGCCCAGTTGATAATTGAATGTATGTCATTATACCAAACGTGTTCTTTATCCTTAGTGTTATCAAACTCCTCAACATAAGGTTTCTGTGGCTCATATTTCATAATAGACGGGGCAGATACAGGCATATCCCCTTCTTGAATAAATTCGGATGCTTTATCCAATATCTTTTGGTATGATCTATAGTTTGTGAACATTGACAATTGAGCAGGATTTATTTCTGAATTCAACTTGTCATAATATGGTCTTGGATTCAGTTTCTCTGCATATTCTTCTGGTAGAAGGACGACCCTCCGTCCAAAATGATCTTTTGGAACCCGGTCAAAACCATAAATACTTTGATTTATATCCCCAATAGTGAAGAACTTTGCATCTGGGAATATCTTATGAATGTGAAGCAAAGAGTTTAGACGAACAGTGGTTATATCCTGAAATTCATCGACCAAAACATACTCAATGTTCGGGAAATGACTTCTAAAATCTCTTTCCTGTATGGTCAAATACTTATAAAATTCGTATTCCCACATCTCTGTTGATATTGCGTCAAGTCTATTTCCCAAACATTTCTTTGCTAACGCATGGAATGTATACACATTAAGTTGATGCGCCATTCGACTCATTCCTAATTTTGCGAAAAGACTATTCAAGCGATTCCGAAGCTCTACGACCACAGCACGGTTATAAGCCAACACGAGCAAATGTGACGGGTCTACATGTTCCTTATAAATCAGTCTGGCACACCGCAATGTCAAAACGTGTGTTTTTCCTGCTCCCGGACCTGCTAATACATTTACATTATTGCTTGGCGGTTGTTCGTATATATTTTTTTGCTCAATATTCTTTTCCAATTTAGCTTCTTCTGTTTTAAGAGCTTCTTCAGTCAATTCTGACATGATATCAGAGCCTTCAGGAACGAATTCACCAGCAAGGTTCAGATAATCGTCATAGTCACGGCATTGGAAGTAGCGTTGTATATACTCGCCTTGTTTGTCTTTCTTGACATATGCGAAAATATTCATACATGCAAGCCTCACTTTTTTAATCCTCTCATTATCATCAAACTCTTTGCGGAATGAGAATGTATTGGAATCTTCAGTCAAGCCTTCTGATATTGCAGATTCAGTCAACTCTGTAGCACAAACCTCGATACCACTCTTTATTAACGGTGTATGGTCCACATAAGAAAGATGATACAACACGGAAAGCAAATCTTCAAAATATCTATATCCTTTTTTTGCCCAACCAAGATCAATAATAGCTTTAGCCCAATTGAATTCTCCCACATTCTCAACGATAAACTTAATCATTTTGAAGCAGTCTTCCTCTAATTCATCAAGATATTGTTGCCATTTGTTATTCCGTATCTTAATCAGACAAATAACATCATCTTCCAATTTCTCCACTTTATAACTTACCATCGGAAGATAATATAGTATGGTAAACATTTGTGCACCCATTCGAGTAAGAATGTTTTTACGGAATGTATCATAACGCAAAACAGCCATTTTAGGTGGATTGTCTATTTCTGCCTTCCATGGCATATAATCAATTTTGTTTTCCTTAACAAGTTTATCGTAAACAACGTTATCCATTAAGTGCTTAAAAATATGCTCTCGTTCTTCTTGCCCAATACTTCTGACTGTATTTTCCTTACAATCAGAAAGCAAATTCCTTAGTCCCTCAAATACTATATGCAAAGCAAAAAGATTAGTATTATGTTTACTCATATAAATTGCTTCACAATATCTGCGAGGAATGAGCTTGCATTTCATAGTTTCATTAAGTTCTAACAAACCAGAGTCCATACAAAGGATAACTTGATTCATTATCTTTGGTATGGACATGCGCAAATCGTTTCTCATATCGTTTACCGACACGAGTGAACACTTACCGTTTACATTGGTATTATTCTCCAAATACAGGTATACTGGATTTTTCTTTAGGGGAGAGGGTTTCCTGCTGTTTTCATTTATTGTTATATCAAGGTTTGCTTGTGCCAAATAGCCTTGTTTAATGTGCTTGATTTTTTCTAACCAATGGAAAGCAAGACGTGATGCGGTTGTGTCGTTAAAATCCTCAGCATTTTTAACCCATATATCAAATGGGACAACAACAGGCGAAGTTTTTGTTTTCTCTAATGTTTGGAAACGTTTGATGTATTCAACAATTTTCTTCTTAGCATCAGTAAGATTTGACCAGCTCATCTGGCTTTTGACAAGCAATTCTTTAAGCTTCCTAAAATCCTCGTTTGAGGTTAGGCATAAGGCAGGAATCTTTTCCTCTCCCTTAAATGCAGATCTAAATATCTTTTCATCTCGGCCAGCTCTTCCAACCTCCTGAAGATAATCTTCCAAAACAGAAGGCGGGCTATAATGAATCACATAGTGAACATTAGGAATATCCATACCCATACCGAATGCTTTTGTTGCGCATAGAATGTATAAAGGATCAACTCCGTCTTTGCGCTTGAATTGCTCATAGACATCATTTCGCAAATCAGCATCAAGACCTGCATGATAGAAACCTATTTTGTCAATGCATTTGTAAAGGATGCTGTCTGGAGAAGCAATTGAAGCTAATTCCAATAAAGCGTCTGTAGTCTCTTCACATTGTCTATGCGTCCGGCAGAATATAATCATGCAACTTACGGAAAAATCGATTTGTTTTTCCTCAATAAAGTGCGCTATCTCTTCAATTCTTGCATCATCTTTATGCTCTGTTAGAGTAAACGAGATTTGAATGTGTTGCCGTATTGGATTATAATCTTCAGCTGTTTGCCCCAATCTATGAATGTCGGGCAAGAAAGAACGAAAATCCGACTCTACCTGAGTGGTAACAGTTGCCGAGAACAATGCAAACATAAAATCAAAATGGAACTCTTTCCTGAATTTTATGCACTTCAATACTGCGTTTCTATAATCAGGCCGAAATTCCTGTCCCCATTGTGAAATGCAGTGCGCTTCATCAAAGATGACATATTCCAGTCCTCCGTCCATTTCCATGCGTTGATATAGAACATTCATAAAAGACCTGACACGGAATCTTTCAGGAGTTATATATAAGAGTGCTATCTCGCCCGAACGCAGTTTACGGTAAATGTTTTCCACTTCTGGGCGTTGGCGATCACCGCTAAGATAATCGACATTTGTCACAAATCCTTTTTTCTGCAAGTCCTCTACTTGATCTTGCATTAAAGCTCGCAAGGGAGTAATTACCAAAGACAGTTTCTTTGTTATTGCTGCCCTACAAAGCGCAGATCCCTGGAAACATACTGATTTGCCCTCACCAGTTGGCATGGATACGATACAATCTCCTTTTTTCTCCCACATATATGGAATAACTTCTTTTTGTGTAGGTTTCCATTGATTATCGCCTATGAAATGTTTGCGAATAAGCTCTAATGCAGAGACAGTGTCTATTTCTTCTTCGTTGCTTCTTCTATCATTAAAGAATTGACTAGAGTCTTTCAATGCATTGTTATAGTCAATGGTATTTTCCCACAAATCCACTTTAAAAGATTGGGCATGACAACTGTTCGCAATATCTTCATAATCATCAAAATGCGGATCAATAATATAAAACTGTGTATCTTTACTATTGGCCATAACCATAGAACAATAGTGTTCGTAGATAGGCCAAGCAGCATAAATACATTGACGGGGTGTTGTATGGTGTATTTTATCATCTCGCTCGTCATCAGCATCCTCTTCTAAATCGTCATCAAAAGGAAGTTTGTCCCACATTAACATGTATCTGTCAATATCCATATTGTCCCATACGTAACAAAATGGTTTATCTGTTCTATAAGAACCAACACTGTCTATAAACTCTTGTTTGCTAATGATGACCATACCATTATTATGGCTACCGATATACTCTAATTTGCGGAATCCGCTGCCATTTGAAGGAATAAAGAATCCTTGCGATGTTGCATATTTGGTAATTTCATCAATTTCTTTCTTGTCATTTATGACATATACGACTGGGAGAGCCGGATTAGCCTGATGGATTCTGCTTAGCAAAGCAATCTGGAATAACCAATATTTACTTCGCTGAGTTGTCGAACTGTTGACACGCATCACCATATCAGCAGTACGGTTACGGCTAACTTGGGTGAGGTTAATATGCCCAATGTCATCACCATTGAATTTCCATTTGACAGTTTGGGGCTTTACATTATAATGGCTCAAAAAGCGTTTCCTATATGCTTGATACTGATAATTCAAATAAAAAGCAAATTCACCATTTCTTTCTCTTTCAGCCCATATATTAGCAGCGAGATTTGGCATAGTAATACCAAGTCTCTTAATTTCATCACCTTTAATTGGAGCATAATTTGTCGAAGCCATTGTGAAAGGAAGTTTACTTCCACAAGCAATCAAATCAGCAAAGGTTTTATTGTCACACACTTTACATTTGTGAACACGGTCTTCAAGCTCTGTACCTATAATATATATATGCTTGTACTCTCGTGAAAGTATTTGCGGATCTTCAAAAGAGCTTACATCAATGCAATCAATATGGCTTTTGAATCGATAAAGATGGGCTTGTAAATCGTCTTCCGTAAATGAAATTTTCTCACTTTCATTATTTGTCACGCGAAGATATTGTGCAAGGTTTTCGAGAATAGGAGTCCGTGATATAAGGCAGAAACGTTCAAGAATGGACTGTTTAATGATATTATCAAAAGGCTTCTCTTTTAGGCTATGAATGTCAATACTTCTATAAGAATTCTCTTCCTTTGTTCCTGGGAAAGACAAGGGAATGTATTGAGCTAAACGTGCCCACAAATTACTTGGGGCAACTAATAGGGTATTCTCTGTATCGGGGATAGTTGCTATATCTTCCAATTTCTGCACAAGGTCATCGTCCAAAGGACGTAATTCTTGGAAAAATTGTCGGTCAAGGTTGGCTGCACTTTTGAAATATTCAGAGTAATAGTCAACCTGCAAATAGTCGATAATTTTGTCGATATTTGCGGGAAGCACTTGACGTAGCTGTTCTACTAGCTTGATGTCAGTCGAAAGTCGATATAGCTGATTCCAGAATAACTCGTTTGTCAATTTTGTATCAGCTTCTGCATTGTGCTTTGTATGCAAAGAATAAGCATATCTACATGGATTAAGCAATATTTCTATTTCAAGAGTATCCCATACGAAAATGTCATCAGGCAATTCCAACCCTTTCTGTCTCAGAATTGGCAAATCCCAAAGTTTAATATTGTGTCCAACTATAATAGGGGCTTTTCTTAGTTTTCTAAATAAGGAGTTTATTTGGTCTTCGCCTATATAAACTCTCATATTGTCTTCTGCGTAAAAAGCGAATTCTTTTATATTATTACCGTCCGATTCTAAATCAAAAACACAATATGGCATTTCGCCTTTAACCGTTTCCCATTTTTCGCCGATATAAATTGTAAATAACTTACTGCCTCTTATTTCTTTATCTGTAACGATTCTAATAGCTCTATCTTCTGGTAAACATTTTACAAGTTGAATACCATCATCTGAAGCCATTCGTTTTATTGCGCTGATAACATTGTCATAGGAAAGCGCATCTATCGTGCTGAGTAATTCTTCATTACTGAGATTTTTTGAGCAGAATTTCAAGAACTTCTTTATTTCAAGAGTTCCAGAATTGTTCACGTGTTCAATAATTATCGATTTCTCGACAACAGCATTATAAAAGTCAATATTTTCTGTCAGATAAAATAGTTCAATTTTAATTTCTTCGCTCAAATCCTCGACATTGCCAACAATATCTAGTACTGATATTCCTTTTTCGCTACAAATATTTAAGAATGGGTGTACGACTTCAACATTCTTCCTTGTTAATTCGTTATTTAACTCTTTACGTATAATAGCATATGAAGGAGTAATATCATAGCCTTTGTTAATATATTTACTCCACAAATTCAAACTTCCTGTAGCCTTATTTTCCATTAACAATCGAACGAACTCCAATGGGACTTCGGTCTCGTTCATTAAGTCATCACACCATTTCGTGATAGTCTCATCTTCCAGTAGGTCAACAACAGTATAATTGTTTACAAATTCTGCACTTTTGCCAGTATATATACATTTACAATATTGATAAGCCAATGTTGGATTTTCCTTTATGAAATCCCTAATCAAATTCCAATTGACGGTCAGATCATCTATCCATGAAGCATTGCCCGAAAGCTTTTTCAAGATAAGACGTAATGGAATGGTTTGGGTATCGGCATTATCAGGAATGAGGATAGACATTACATCATGTTCACCAAGCCATTTTTCGACTAAGGCTGCGCTATCCTGTGCTTCCTTAACAAGGATGGAGGTCAATTTGTCATTGTAAGGTGCATAATCAAACGTTGCTGGGAATACAGACAACTCAGCAAGTTTTCCTGTTTCAAAAATATTGTTTACGAGGAGAGTCTGAAATAGGGCACATATAGAACGTTTTGTCCCATCTTCTGTACTGTATTCACCCTCTGTGAAAATTTTGAAAAGAAGTTTATTGAGTTCGGAATCTTCTAAAAACTCTTGGATAATGACATCATGTTTATGTTCGGATTTCTGAGATACATATTCACAGAAGCAATCTATGACGTCAGAAAACTTATCTGCATCGAAAGTAAGATTTGACGAACGATATCGAGTTATCCCAATTCCTTGCTCCATAGTCATCTTACGGATGATATGGCATAGGACATTTGCGTCGTATCGTTCCCCCTTGTCATCTGTTCCATTTATACGTGAATATCTCGCACGATATTTCATAGCGACAAGCAAGTTTTCACGATTATATTCTAATCGTTCTGCGTTGACAGCACTCCACCCCTTTTGATTACTATGGGGAGTAAATATCACCCATTCGTTTTCGCGAGGAACTGATGATGATTTCCACTCCTTTCCCCTTATGTAAATACTGACAAGTTTGCCCTCTTCAAGTTTTTTTCGTATACCTTTTCCATTTGTCACAAAAAATCCCCAATCTTTAAAAGAATCAAAGAATTTTACAATACCTATAAAACGTTGTGGGTTTCCCTTGATTCTTTCTGTATCGTTTTCATTATCTGATTCTAGTCTCCTTTTCTTGTTTTTATTGGAAGTTTTGTGGTGTGGAGAAGGGGAAAAAGTAATGTCTGACAAATCAATCTTTCCAAGAACATTCACATTCGGGATAAGTTGTTTTTTTTCGTTTTCCGGATGATGCACCTCTTGCAAAACAAGTTCTGTTTTTTCTTTTAGGATGCCATCCAAGTCTTCTGTTTTGTTAACCACCATCTTCCCATGCTTTAAATTCCATGCCAGTGTTGGAGCAATACAAGTAAGTTCAGATGGTGATAAAACATAGTTTGGATCAGAAGGGATATTTATGCCTTTATCTTGGGCATAAGAACACAGTTCATCTACAGTCCCACCTTTTTCGGCGATTATATCGGATATTGTTATTTTGTTTAAAGTCATATTTAAATTTCTATTGAAAGTCTCATTAATTATATAGCTTTCTTTTTAAGAGATTGTCAAATTCTGACCACAAAGATACAAAAATATATGCAGACTATCATATTAAGGTATAATGATTGTCTGCAATTTTTATTATTTTTAAGACTTTCTTTTGGATTTAACTTGACATTCTTGGCAGTTTAAATAATAATGCGTATCGTTTGCAACGAATATAATGCTATACGAATGAGAAGGACGGAAATAGTAAGTCAGATAAAAGAGGCAATACGCAATGCCGACCCAATGGCAACGGCAATTCTATATGGGTCGGAGGCAAGGGGCGATGCACGTCCTGATAGCGATATTGACGTACTTGTTCTTCTGGAAGGTGATAAACGCAATTTTGCAAAGGAGGAGCAGATATCAGGGGAGCTATATAACATTGAATTATCGTCTGGTGTGATAATCAGTCCAATGATATTATTGCGGAAACAATGGGAGAACCGCCCTTTTAAAACACCGTTTTATGTTAATGTAATGAATGAAGGGATAAGGTTATGAACGAAATTTTTGATGAAAAAAGTCGTCAAGACCTGGTTGAGGCTATCAAATTCTTAATTTCTTAATCATTTGGCACGTATATAGGCTATTCTACTGCCTGAAAATATCTATAATGTCTTCGGGGTGAACAACCTTGATGTTTGATAATAGAAAATCTTTTTGATTACGGGTAACGATATAGTCGCAATCGTGTCTTTTAGCACAAAAATATTGCACTCCATCTTCAAAGTCATTCCATAACGAATCACACGAATTGTATATGTCATAATCGTTGACGGAATATATCTTCACAATGTCCTTAAGGCTTTGTATCTTGTGTTTCCATATTTCAAATGGCATTTTGGCTTTCTCACAGCAAATGAAATTTGCGTTTACCATGCTTAACGAAGAGACAGCGACATCGAATTTTCCTTCTTCTGCCAAAGACAGTATGGTAGATGCCGCATAATAGAACGGCTTACGCTCAATCAGAAAATCTATCCATACATTTGTATCTAAAAATAAAGTCATAGATATTTGCTGTTTCTTTGTTCTTTTAATTCTGCTTTATAGTCGTCTGTTATGTCAGACGGACATAAGAAATTGGTCTCCAAAGCCTTTATCCTTGGGGATATTTTGTATCTGTTCATGTCAACATCCGTGCTTGTCTCTGTGACATTTTTTCTGGCAGATATGAGACTCTTGAAATATTTCTCCACCAAATCTTTCACACTGACATTATGATGCCTTGCATATATCTCGGCATCTTTATAGATGTTGGTATCAATTGTGATAGTACTCATAAGCATTTATCTTTAATTGGCACAAAAGTAATAATTTTATCTTTTATAAAAGACAAAATCTTGAAAAATCTTACTTTTATCTTGTAAAAAAGATATTTTTGCAAGGATATGACTATAGTATAGTGGTGTTGGTTTAGTTATAAATCCTGCTCAAAACCGCTGTTCAAATATATCTATTTCTCGCTTGACTATACCAAGGCGAGTGGCTATTGACTTCCAATGCTTCACACCTGCCTTCACTTCCTCGATGATGCTCCGTGCCTCGTCCTTGCCAATCATATACTCCTCTGAAGAATCAAGCAACACTTGAAGGTCGGCGTGATTGGTGGTGGAGTTGATGAGCAATGCCTGATGCTCATTGAGAGTAGGGTTCATATCGTATGCCGGTGAGAGCGTCCAGCCTTTCGGCGTGAGCAGGAAACCGTGGTTGCGGAAATGGTCGTCGCGATTGCCGATGGCTATGT
>JAFLSE010000023.1 GCA_022511075.1 Prevotella sp. | reverse complement strand
CAATGGCATACAATACTTTTTTCATATTTTACTCCACTATCAGTTTTTTGTCCTTGTTATTTATGTTCACTCGCTCAAAGTGGCTTATATATTCCACTACATTTCCATTATATCTATTATACAGCTAAGAGCAACAAAAAACTAAGCACCTTTCCAACTTTTTTATGAAAAGGTACTTTTTTGCGTGTTTTCATAAAAACAAAATAAAAAATATAGCACTTGTCTTATACTGATATGGGGTTTACTGAAAAGTTTGAAGTTTTTTATAGGTAGTGGTAGTAAAGAGTGATGGATATATAGAAAAACTCCGAGGGCTATTCAGCCTCCGGAGTTTCTTTTCTGTCGTCGATGTTGTCGCCCTCGGTGGGTGCCATCTCCTCTTCGAAGTCTGTGATGCCGGCATCAATGAGAATGTCGTACCACTGGATGAGTTTCTTTATGTGGCTTACCTGCACGCGGTCGCGGTCGTAGTCGGGCAGTACTTTTGCAAAGAACTCACGCAGCTCGTCGCCCGATGCCTTCTTGTAGTTGAGTGAGCATTTCTTGCCTTCCTCGATGGTCTTTACCGACTCGAGTACCTTGCTCAATGGCACGTCTTCGGTGTCGGTGAACATCGCAATGTCTGCAAGAGATGTTATGCGGTCGGTGGCAAACGCCGGCATACGGCGGTGCGTAGCATCGAGCGCCTCCACTATAAGGTTGTTATTACCACGGCTTACAAGTTTGTACAATCCCGGTTTTCCGGCGATAGATAAAATTGTCTGTAACATATTTCTTTAGTTATTTATTATTTATTGTTATAGTTTGTTTAATATATCCTTTATTTGTCTTTCCAAGTCTTCTTTCCCGTCGTTGACGATTATGAAATTGCTCCTTACCGTCTTTTCTTCCTGCTTCATCTGCCCGTCAATCCATTGCAGTGCCTGCTCACGTGATATGTGGTCGCGCCTGCAAATCCTGTCAATACGGACTTCGAGCGGTGCTACAACACATATAATATAATCGAACCTGACACGCTCATAGAATCCGCTTTCAAAGAGTATGGCACTTTCCAACCATTGCTTTTGGCTGTTGGCGAAATCCTCTGCTACGGCAGGGTGTACCACTGCGTTGACGGCTTGCTTGTTGGCTTCGTCTTTCAGCAGAAACTGCGCCACGGCAGCCTTGTTTAGTCTCCCCGTATGGTCGTAGGCTTTTTCGCCCACAAGACTCTTCAGCGCATTGCGCAAAGGCTCGCTTTCGTTCATCAATCGCTTGGCGGCACTGTCGCAGTCGTAAACGGATATTCCGTGTTCCTCGAGCAGACGGCAAACGTAACTCTTTCCGCTGCCTATGCCGCCGGTAATGGCAACCTTTATGTCCTTTGGTGCGTACATATATTATATATTGCCTGTCAACTTTCCTCTATGAGATAGTCGACTTGTTTTTGGCTCAACCTTATGTTCTGCACTTCGTTGGGCTGTCGCATTATTCGCAGCGTGCATTTGTCGGAAGGGTTGTTCACGAGCTCTTCATAATCCACGGTCACTGAAAAGTCTCCCTCGCTTATGTCCTTCAGTATCTTTGCCCCTGCAACGAAGGTAATGTTTACCGTGGACGGGAATGTGCGTATTATTTTCCCTTCAGGAACGTTTATGCCCTTTATCTTTATCGTGACGGTCTTTTCCGTGAGAATGTCGGTGTGGAATGTAACCTTCGCCTTGTTTGGCACAATCTTCATATCCTTGATTTTGAGGAACTCCGTGTAGACACTCAGCGTGTCGTGGACGTTGTTGAGATAGATTGGCTTGGTGTAGGCGCATTCTATGCTGTCGAGCTTTTGGCGCGAGGCATACACAAGCACGCTGTCGGGGCTGTATGTAACGTTGGAGATGAAATACAGGTTTTCAGGCTCCACCTTGCCCGAATATACCACAGGCACTTTCTTGCACTGCCCGTAGTTGTAGGTAAACTCACTTTTGTCGGGCTTTCCCTGCTGCTGCACAATCTTGGTTGACGAGACGAGCTGCTTGTAGATTAGTTTCTGTATCTCCGTCGTGCTTATCACGCCGTAGCCGTTGCCTTTGTTGAAGGTGTTGAAGTCGGCATCTATCTTTATGATTGTATTATTGCCGTCGATAGCCATATAGTTTATCAACACGAAGCCCTTGTCGCGCAGCACAATGCTTACCGTATCCACGTCGTCGCTCGTGAGCACCACGTTCTGCGGTATGTTGACGATGCGTATCGGCACACGTATCTCCTTTTCCCACACCTCGTTGAAGGTAATCATCACCCAAAACGCTCCCGAAAGCACCAAGAACAACATAAAAATAAGAAACTCCTTATTGATTATCTTTAATAAGAAGTTCCTGATATTGCTTATTATGGCGTTCAATTGCTGCATCGGAACGTTGCCGTTGGCATGTTATTTTGGAGTTGCTGCCGTAGCAGTCATATCCTTGAACACAGAGCCTTTGTCAACCTTTATGGTAACGCCCTTTGCCACTTCCAGGTCGATTGTGCCCGTTGTGAGGTCGATGCGCTTCACCGTGCCGTAGATGCCGCCGCTGGTAACAACCTGCTGGCCTTCCTGCAGCGAGTTCTGGAATTTCTGAATTTCCTTCTGCTTTTTCTGCTGTGGGCGAATCATGAGAAACCACATGATTGCAAACATAATCACGAGCATGAGAATCATGCTCATGCCACCACCTTGTGCTGCCTGCGCAGCCATTGTAACTGTTGTCATAACTTGTTATTGTTTTTTTGTTTTAGTTCTTGTTGTTAGGCATTTGTTTCATCATTCTGCCGTTGTCTATCAGGTAACGGGCAATGGCGTCGAGCATACCGTTCACGTAGCCTCCGCTCCTCGGCGTGCTGTAACGTTTTGCCAGTTCTATGTATTCGTTTATCGTTACGGAAACGGGAATGCTCGGAAAAGTGAGCATCTCGGCAATGGCTATCTGCATTATGATAATGTCCATATAGGCAAGACGCGACAAGTCCCAGTTCTTCGATGCCTCTCCCATCAGCTGCTGATACTCGTTGCCGTTGAGGATTGCGGCGCGGAACAGCTTACGGGCAAATTCACGGTCGTCGTTGCTGTCAAATTCGGGCATGAGTTCCTGGCTTTCCCTGTTCTTCTCGTCAAACCGCTTTATGGTCTTCACCACAAACGAGTCCACAATCTCCTTGTCGTCGTTCCAATAGAGGCTTTCCGACTCGAGCATTGCGTCTATGTCGTCGTTGTCCTCGATGATCGTGCGGTACAGCTTGCGCCATATCTCGCGGTCGGTGGCATAGTCGTCGGTGGAGTCCGACATATAGTCGTCGTAGAACTCGCTCTCCGCTATCTGCTTGTATACCTTCGTAAGTATCTCGGGGTAGTCGCTCCACTTCACCTTCTGCATGCTGTTGAGGTCGGCAAGCTGCTCGTTCATCTCAAGCTGCATGGCGAGCCTGTTGTATATGAATCGTGGTGAAGGCTCAGGTGTGTTTTCACGGCGTGCCTTTGCCGTTGCTATGTCGTATTGGCGATGTGCCTCCTTCGTTATCGCCACGATGAGCGACAACATTATAATATAAAGGTCATAGGCTTTCGAGAGACTGAAAAACAATTCTTTCTCTGCTGTGTCAATGTTCTGGTTGCCGTTTTGATAGTAAGCATAGGTCAGTTGTACAATCTTGTTCCTTATCAATTCCCTGTTTATCATCGTCTGCTTCTTTTATATTTGATTCTCCAATCATTGTATTTATGATGCAAAATTAATGATATTATTTGGAAACTGCAAGAAAAAGCCGAAATATTTGAGATTTTTTTGCCAAAGGTTTGCAGGTTAAACAAAAAAAGTGTAACTTTGCACCGCTTTTTCAAGCACATCGACAGAAAATCAGTGTGATGGCGGAATTAAGCAAGCAAAATTTAAACACTTAATTTTAGAGTAACACAACAATGAAAGAAATTACACTTACAGGCAAAAAGCGCACAGAATTGGGCAAGAAGGCATCAAGGGACATGCGCAGAGAGGGATTGGTTCCCTGCAACATCTATGGTGAGAAGAAGGGCGAGAACGGTCTGCCCGAGGCAATATCCTTCGCTGCTCCTTTCACGGAACTGCGCAAGATTGTCTACACTCCCCACGTTTATGTAATCAAGATTAACATCGACGGCACAGAGCATACTGCTATTATGAAGGAACTTCAGTTCCACCCAACTACAGATGCCCTGCTCCACGCAGACTTCTATGAGGTAACACCAGAGAAGCCAATCGTTGTCGGCATACCAGTGAAACTCAACGGTCTTGCACAAGGTGTGCGCGATGGTGGTCGCATCAACCTCTCAATCCGCAAGATTAACGTTAAGGCTCCTTATCCACAGATACCTGAGGTTCTCGACATCGACGTTACAAACCTCGGTCTCGGCAAGAGCATCAAGGTTGGCGCATTGTCGTTCGAGGGTCTTGAGCTGGTTACATCTCCCGAGGTGGTTGTATGTTCAGTTAAGGCTACACGTGCTTCTCGTAGCGCTGCTGCCCAGGCTGCTCAGGGCTAAACCCATAAAGTTTGATAATGGACAAGTTTTTGATTGTTGGTCTGGGCAATGTCGGCGACGAGTACGACATGACCCGCCACAACACAGGATTTATGGTATTGGACGCTTTTGCCAAGGCGTCCAATATTCATTTTGAGGACAAGCGTTACGGATTCGTGGCAGAGACAAGCCTGAAAGGGCGCAAGATATTCCTGCTGAAACCATCCACGTTTATGAATCTTTCGGGCAATGCCGTGCGTTACTGGATGAACAAGGAGAATATCGATATTGAGCGGTTGCTCGTGATTGTCGACGACCTTGCGCTGCCGCTCGGTGCATTGCGCCTGAAACCTTCGGGCAGCAATGCCGGACACAATGGCTTGGGGCACATTCAGAGCGTGCTCGGCACCGACCGCTACAGTCGTCTGCGCGTGGGCATTGGCAACGAGTTTGAGCGTGGAATGCAGATACAATGGGTGCTCGGCAGGTATAACGAGGAAGAGATGCAAGTGCTTAACCCGAAGATTGAGACTGCCGTGGAGATTATAAAGAGTTTCGTGCTTACGGGCGTGGACTTTACTATGAACGCATTCAACAAAAAGAAGTAATGGCTACCGAGGCAAGGATAGACAAATGGCTGTGGGCGTCACGCATATTCAAGACGCGTTCCATTGCAGCCAACGCCTGCAAGAACGGCAGGGTTATGGTGGGCGGCACCACGGTGAAACCCTCACGCATAGTGAAGGTGGGCGACACCGTGAGCGTGCGTAAGCCGCCGGTAACTTATTCATTCAAGATATTGCAGGCGATAGAGCAGCGAGTGGGCGCAAAACTTATACCCGGCATCTATGAGAACGTAACGCCGCAAAGCCAGTACGAACTGCTTGAAATGAACCGCATAAGCGGATTCATAGACCGTCAGCGCGGTACGGGACGACCTACGAAGAAGGAGCGCCGCAGTCTCGACACGTTTGTTGACGCATCGTTCGAAGGATTTTTCTTCGATGACGACGACGACGATATGGACATAGATTGAAAAGGTAAAATACAACGTATAATGCTTCAAGATATTTGTTCAATAATTGTGGGTATTGCACTTGTATTGATAGGTGCAACCTATATGACTAACGGTGCTGGGGCACTGGCACGGCGAATGAACGTGTCGGAGCTTGTGATAGGACTGACCATTGTTGCCGCAGGAACGAGTGCGCCCGAATTGTTCATCAGCGTATTGTCAGCAATGAAAGGCACGGCTGACATAGCCCTCGGAAACGTCATTGGAAGCAACATCTTCAACACGCTTCTCATCGTAGGCTGCTCGGCACTCGTTGCACCAATGGCAATAGCTAAGTCAACCGTCAGGATAGACATACCCGTGGCTGTGTTCGCTTCGCTGCTGCTCATAGTGCTCTGTATGGACGGCTTTTCGTCTTTCTCGTTGTCGGGAAAGATGCTTTCGCGCATCGACGGAATAATATTGCTGATGGTGTTTGCAGCATATATGGCGTATGTCTTGAAAACAGGCAAGGACAATGCGGAAACGGGAGCTGAAGGCATCGCCGAGATGGGAGTGTTTAAGAGCATTGTATATTTGCTGTTTGGTTTGGCGTGGCTGATATTCGGCAGCAACCAATTCGTAGATTCCGCATCGTCATTAGCTTCGTCGCTCGGAGTGAGTGATGCCGTGATAGGACTGACTATCGTGGCTGGAGGAACATCTCTGCCCGAACTTGCCACGAGTGTGGTTGCTGCAAGGAACGGACGAAGTGCAATGGCTATCGGTAACGTGCTGGGCAGCAACGTGTTCAACATTCTGTTGATACTCGGATGCACATCGGCTATATCGCCTATGCAGATACAAGGCATAACGCTCGTTGACATACTGACAATGGGCGGCTCGGTGATGTTGTTGTGGCTCTTCTCGTTCACAAAATACAAGGTGGAACGGTGGGAAGGCGGCGTGTTGTGCGTTGTCTTTGCTGCATATATGGCGTGGCTGTTGGCAAACATATAACAAAAGGACATTAGAAAGTGAGAAAGAACAGTGAACAGGTAAGTGTGCTGTTTATGCTTTTCGGCATACTATTCTGCGTCTGCCTGATAACGGCAAACGTGCTCGAGACAAAGCAGATTTCGTTTTGGGGGCTTAACATCACGGGAGGTCTGATAGTATTTCCCGTTTCCTACATCATCAACGACTGCGTGTGCGAGGTGTGGGGATATAGCAGGGCAAGAATGCTTATATGGGTAGGCTTTCTTATGAACGCCCTCTTTGTGGGCTTCGGTGCCATTGCCGATGCCATTCCCGGTGCTGACTATTGGGATAATGAAGCAGGCTTTCACGCCGTGTTCGGACTTGCCCCACGCATCACGGCGGCATCGTTCGTGGCATTCGTGATAGGCTCGTTTGTCAATGCCTACGTTATGAGCAAGATGAAGATTAGGTCAGGCGGCAAGCATTTTTCCTACCGTGCCATATTGAGTACTGTGTTCGGCGAGAGTGCCGACTCACTCGTGTTCTTTCCGCTTGCCTTCTACGGCATCGTGCCCGACAACGAACTTTTGGTACTTATCATTTCGCAGGTAATTCTCAAGACATTGTACGAGATAATTGCCCTGCCAGCTACGATAAGGGTAGTGAAGTTCACAAAGAAATTCGAGGACGAAGATGCTTACGACACAGCGGAGAAATACCATATATTCAAGTTCTTCTATTGATTTGACACACATCACAAGCGTAAAATATTTATGAACGACAATAGGAAAGACGAAGGTCTGCAGGCACTCGGCGCAAAGACCGAGTATCGCAGCGACTATGCACCCGAGGTGCTTGAGACATTCCAGAACAAGCACAGGGAAAACGACTACTGGGTGCAGTTCAACTGTCCCGAGTTCACATCGCTCTGCCCCATAACGGGGCAGCCCGACTTTGCAGAAATAAAGATTATGTATCTGCCCGACGAGAAGATGGTGGAGAGCAAGAGCCTGAAGCTCTACCTTTTCAGTTTCCGCAACCACGGCGACTTCCACGAGGACTGCGTAAACAAGATAATGAAAGACCTCGTGCGCCTTATGAATCCAAAGTATATCGAGGTTACGGGAATTTTCACGCCACGCGGCGGAATAAGCATATATCCATATGCCAACTACGGCCGTCCCGGTACTAAATACGAGCAACTTGCCGAGCAGCGACTATTAAGCCACGGTATGCTCTAACGATATGAAAAGGGCGGCAGGCGTTTATTTCTTGTAGAACGAGTGCAGCCCGTCCTTCATTCTCAGCACGAGCGTGTCGGTGTCGAGTCTCACAATGTCTGCCGTGTCTGCCCTCACCTTGTCAATGTGCCGCAACGAATCGTTGTTTACTGATATTGCATTTTGTATGTCGAATGCAAGGATAATCCTGCCGTTATACAACCCCCATTTGTTGTATTGCTTGACGTCGGGATACACCGCAGGGCTTTGCTCGTCCGAGGTACCTGTCTTGTAGATTGTTCCCACCGTGCGCACTTGGTTGTCGCGCTTCAGCAGATAGCTGTATTCATGCGGTATCATAAGGCTCTTCACCACCGAGTCGGGAAGCTCTTCCGTAATCACAGGATTTACGGCAAAGCGCCATTGCTGTTCCAAGTCGTCGAGCACAATCACCTGCTCCGCTTCATTCCTGTTGTCGGGATTTATCGTCACCGCTAACCTGTGCCCTATGTGCGGGTGTCCGTATACTTTTCCTTTGCGTTCACAGCGGATAATGTTGAACGTGTCGGGATCACCTCCTGAATAAGGGAGTATCACAATCACGGAATCCGTACACCCGTCGCAAGCCAGCCCGTATAGTGTAGAGTCGCCCGGCACGTTCTCGTGATACTCCACAATACCGAAGTCATCACTCTGCTTCTTGTTTCCGCACGAGCCGATAGCGATTATTCCTAAAATAACCCATAATATGTTTCTCATATTCATACGTTCGTTTTTTATTTGCAAAGATACGGCAATTTGAATTTAGGACAAAAATTAGAACTGTTTTTTTAATATTTTTTATGTTGCGATACACTTCGGTCTAATACAGTAAATTTGTTATTTTGCGTCTACGGAAAGTATATTCTTGTTATAGATCATACATTGAAGGTCACCAAAATATTTATGGTGAAATGTGAGTATAAAGGCAATGAAAATATTAAAAACCAAACCTTTTATTATGTTTATTTGCTTATTTATAATAATTGTTGTACTTTTGTAGCGTGAATAATTAGAAATAATAACTTACGAAACAATGAGCATAAAACAAAAACGCTATTTTCTTACAGAAGAGGAAATACCAACACAGTGGTACAATATTCAGGCTGATATGAAAAACAAACCGTTGCCGCCAATACATCCGGCAACAAAGCAGCCATTGAAACCCGAAGATTTGTTCCCTGTTTTTGCAGAGGAACTTTGTCGTCAGGAACTTGACCAAGAAAATGCTTGGATTGACATTCCTGAGGAAGTGCGTGATATGTATAAATACTATCGTAGTACACCTCTCGTGCGTGCTTACGGATTGGAGGAAGCCCTTGGTACTCCTGCACACATATATTTCAAGAACGAGAGTGTAAGTCCCGTAGGAAGCCACAAACTAAATTCTGCCTTGGCACAAGCATACTACTGCAAAAAGCAGGGAGTGACAAACATAACAACAGAGACAGGTGCAGGGCAATGGGGCGCGGCTCTTTCGTATGCGGCAAAGGTTTTTGGACTTGAAGCGGCTGTATATCAAGTGAAAATCAGTTACGAGCAGAAGCCTTATCGTCGCAGTATTATGCAGACTTATGGTGCTCAGGTGACACCATCGCCTTCTATGTCAACAAAGGCTGGTCGTAAGATACTTACTGAAACGCCTAACAGCCAGGGATCTCTTGGTACTGCCATTTCAGAAGCCATAGAGTTGGCAATGAGTACACCAAACTGTAAATACACTCTTGGCTCTGTATTGAGTCATGTTACTCTACATCAGACAATCATCGGTCTTGAGGCAGAGAAACAAATGGCTATGGCTGGTGAATATCCTGATATTGTTATTGGTTGCTTTGGAGGAGGCTCAAACTTTGGCGGTGTGGCATTCCCGTTCATGCGCCATAACATTTTGGAAGGTAAGATCACCCGATTTATTGCAGCGGAACCTGCAAGTTGTCCAAAACTTACACGTGGCGTGTTCCAATATGATTTCGGCGATGTGGCAGGCTATACCCCGCTGTTGCCAATGTATACGTTAGGACATAATTTTATGCCTGCGAATATTCATGCTGGCGGTTTGCGCTATCATGGTGCAGGCGTCATCGTAAGTCAGTTGCTTAAGGACAATATGATGGAGGCCATGGACATTCCACAGTCGGAAACATTCGATGCTGGAACGCTTTTTGCAAAGGTTGAAGGCATCATTCCTGCTCCCGAGAGTTGTCATGCTATAGCAGCTACGATACGTGAGGCAAGGAAATGCAAGGAAACAGGTAAAGAGAAAGTTATTTTGTTCAACCTATCTGGTCACGGACTCATTGATATGACGGCATACGACCAATATCTCTCTGGTTCGCTGCATGATTATGAGGTGACCGATGCTGATGTCGCAAGAAACCTTGCAGAGTTGGAAAAGGTTATTTGATTTTAATTCTATAAATATGTAACTTTGTGGCGTTTTTAGGACTTGAAGATGTTAAAGGGCAAATACCATAGCGACAAGATAGAGGCAGGTTGCGACGAGGCTGGCAGGGGATGTCTTGCCGGCAGCGTATATGCTGCAGCGGTGATATTTCCCGAAGATTATAGCAACGATGAACTGAACGACTCGAAGCAGCTTACGGAGAAGAAACGCTATAAGTTGCGTGAGATTGTGGAGCGCGATGCATTGGCTTGGGCGGTGGGCGTAGTGACACCACAGGAGATAGACAAGATAAACATACTGAACGCCTCGATACTCGCGATGCACAGGGCGATAGACCAACTGAAGGTGCGCCCAGAGGCGGTAATTGTTGACGGCAACAGGTTTAAGACATATAAAGACCCTGCCACTGATAATGCCCTGCCACATGCCACAATCGTGAAAGGCGACGGCAAGTATCTGTCAATAGCGGCTGCAAGCATTTTGGCAAAGACATATCGCGACGATTATATGAACAAACTGGCGGATGAATATCCACAGTATGACTGGAAGAGCAACAAGGGTTATCCCACACGCAAACACCGCACGGCAATAAAGGAACACGGCACGACACCATACCACAGAATGTCGTACAACCTGCTGGGTGACGGGCAGCTCGAAATAGATTTCCCAGAATGAAACAACTAAAAAATAAAATATATATGACAAGAAATAATGTTAAAAGGATTTTCATAACCCTGTCTTTTTTGGTCGTTGTGATGACGACGACGGCACAGAAAGCGAAATATGTATTCCTGATGATTGGCGACGGAATGGGTGTAAACCAAGTTGGAATGACCGAACGCTATATGGCAGCCATGAACGGCAGCAATGGTAGAGTGCCTCTTTGTATGGCACAGTTCCCTGTATCTGGACTGGCACACACTTATTCCAAAAGTTACGGAACAACCGACAGCGCAGCAGGAGGCTCTGCACTGAGCACAGGACAAAAGACCACTAACGGAACTGTGGCTATGGACTCGGCAAAGGCAGTTCCCACAACAAGCATTGCCACAATAGCAAAGGAAAGGGGTATGGCTGTGGGAGTGACCACAAGCGTAAGTATTGACCATGCAACGCCGGCGGTATTCTATGCACATGCACCTAATAGAAGAACATATTATGAAATAGGCTGCCAGTTGCCTGTATCTGGTTACGACTTTTTCGGCGGAGCGTGGTTCCTAAAGCCGCAAGAAGATGACGGCAAGCAACCAAGCATAGATGAAATGACAGGAAAGGCTGGTTATACAAAGATTAAGGGCTATGACGAATACCTGAAACACGGAAAGAGCCACGACAAGGTAATACTGACGCAGACCGACGAGAAAGCCAAGATATACAACAGGGCACTGCCATACGCCATAGACCGTGATGAAGACGACCTGCAACTGCCGCAGATTACGGCAGCCGCAATAGATTTCCTCTATAACAAGAGCAAGGATAAGGGCTTTTTCCTTATGGTAGAGGGAGGACAGATTGACTGGGCTTGTCATGCCAACGATGCTGGTACAACCGTGGTAGAGGTGATGGATTTTGATAAAGCCATAAGTGAGGCGTATAACTTCTACCTGCAACATCCCGACGAGACGCTGATTGTGATATCAGCCGACCATGAGACTGGTGGTCTTTCGCCGGGACGTGACAACACGTATGAACTGCAACTACAACGCTTGGGAATGCAAAAGTGTTCGCAGTCTGCGCTGACAAAGAAGATATTGGCAGCCCTTAATGACAAGCAGAAGCCATTCACATACGACGAAATGAAGAATTTGTTGGCTGAAAATACAGGTTTGTGGAGCAGCATAGAAATGAAGGAAAGCGACGAAGCAGAAATAAAGGCAGCATACGACAAGACTATGCAGGGCAAGGCAGAAAATGTGAAAAGCGAATATTTCACCGATGAGCTCATTGCCGTGGCTGCACTGAAGGTGCTCAACCGCAAGGCATTCGTGGGCTGGACTACGGGAGGACACACAAGCACGTTCGTACCTGTATTCGCCGTGGGTGTAGGTGCAGAGCGTTTCTCTGGAGTAATAGACAATACGGATATTCCGAAAAACATTCTTGAGATAATGCGGTAACTATCTTTATACTAAATAGCTAAAGAAATGAAGCCTCAAGAAATAACCAAAGACATATATGATGTTGTTGACGTTTGGTTGGCAAGAATTGAACGAGGGTTAACCGTCCCCAAGGTTGCTACATTGTATAAAATAGCATCAACAATAGGACGACTGTGGAACTGCGACCAATTTATATCCTACGTTTACAATAGAAAACATAAATGCCGCTTGCTTAAAAGCAAGCGGCATTTATGTTATTAAAGAAGCATCCGAGAGCACGAAGTTTTAGCACTATATGCCTTTAATAAGAATCATCATCTTAGCGTGCTACTCCACCTTTTTGCCAGTCATGCCGACCTGTAGTTCCTCTACCTGTACAACCATTCGAAGGTGGTCGCGTGACACTTTGAACATTCTTTCCACACATCAAGCAAGACCACCAATAGATACGCCCATCGCCAGGATCTCTTTCTCCTCTCAAGAAAGCATCAAAATCCCAAGGATCATAAGCTTTCTTTTTAGGTGTTACCTGAGCTTTTGGAGCAATGTAAATCTCCTTAATATTCTTGTAGTTTTCTGATGTAACTTGCAATTCAGAGTTAATATTATAGGAAGCAAGCGCACGGTTACCGTTCTTGTAAGTTGCGAGGCAGAATAGCTCCAGTTCACCATTTTCGGGATTAAAACGGTGGCTTACGGCAGAAAATGTCATGGAATTGAGCTTGGCGTTTTTATTATCAAAACTTGCTATGTACAGAGAATCATTGTTATTTGTTCCAACTAATATTACTTTGTCGTTAGCTTTATGGGCACCCCTAAGATTTGGTTCATTGACAAATGGATTAATTCCATAGAGTGTATCGATTTTCCCTCTGCTGAAATTGTGATTTACCACATATCTACCATTGTTAAGCGATAAAGTCAAATTATCATCGTCCTCGTAGATAATCGCATCACCTTCATTCAGTTGCGATTTGATTTCCGTCTTCATCTCTTCCCAATTCTTTGAGCATCCCACACAAAGAGAAAACACAAACACTAAAAATGCCAACTGTTTAAACTGACTGATGTTCATAATTATTACTTTTATAATTAAGCGTTATTTTTCTTGCTTTCCCAATACTTTATTCATACAAATTTAATGCTTTAGCCATTTTTGTTATAGCATCTTTAAGTTCTTGGTAACGTTGTCGTTGGTCTGGAGTCATTTGGTTTATCTTTTCGCCCAACGTGGTAACTGCACCGTCACAGTTCATAATCTCTTGACCAGTGTAGACACTTATATCGCCTTCGTCTCTCAGTTCATCTTGTACGTTCTGTCCCAAATCTCCTAATTGTGACTGCAAGTTATCTAACTCCTCATCTATAGCAGGGTCGCCAGCATCACTGTATTCTGCGTCCGCTGTCATAGTATCTACACTCTCAACATTAGTTGTTTCGCTATTTGCTTTTTTGTTGTTGCATGACAGGAATGCGAAACTACAAAGTAGCATGAGTGCCATCATGCTGTGTTTATATGTTCTTTTCATATTTTTTCGTTTTTGTTTGACATCGTTGTTAGTTCGATAGTTCCCTCCAACCATAAGGCAGGAAGGAACTATCAATAACTATAATCGTTTGGCAGCTTCCAGGCGTTTGGCTTTTGATTCTTCAAGCCTTTCTTTTATTTGACTATTTGTCCTACTATTATTAATTGATTTCCCGATTTTCATAACAACCAAAACAACCAAGAAAGTTATTATCTTGGGAAAAAGACCATCGTCATCTTTAGCAACACTTAAGTAAAGAAAAGTCAGTAGTCCAAAGAACATAGCAGGAGCTGTAGACCATGAGGACAACCATCCTTTCTCCTTTTCCTTTCTTTCCACAAACTCTTTCTCTTCTTCGTCTACTGGGTAAGAATAAGACTTACGCTTTCCATTGCCGTCCATCAGGAAATGGAACTGCTCACCACCATAAGTGTAATATACAAACCAGAAAGGAACAAGTACAAACTCTCCCGTCGGCGATGTCTGGTTATAGCTTGAAGAGACATTGAAGTTCTGAGTTTTCTGTCCTTTTATCTGGCTCATGGCATTAACTTTTGCATTGGAATTCACCTTATGTATTCCATACTTCTCCCAAAGAATCCTTGCATCGGCATTGCATTCAAGAATCATTAGGTTATCATCTTCGTAATCAATCATATCTGGCTGGAACTGCCTTGACATACTCACTTCATAGGGGAAAGAGTAGGTAAACTTGCTTAACTCTTGGGGTATATCCTCGCCTTCATTTGCCAACATCAGGAATGAAAAACTACCTGTCACCATACCGCTCTGAGGAAACCACTGCGTGTTTTTTTCGTCAATCTCAACAGCACTCTGACAACTCCAGGAGGCATTATAGGTTCCTTCATACACAAACATAGGAACATAAATCTGCATGACACTATTGATACTGATAGCATCAAAAATATTTGTTGGTACATATTTTTCATTGACAAGCACATCTACCAACGCTTTCTCAAAATCCCTCTCTGTAGTAGAAAAGGGAATGATGCGGCTGGGCATTGGCACATCTTTGGGTTTTACAAGAGGATTGACGAGCTTGCTGTGGCAATAGGGGCACTCTGCCATCAACTTATTGGGGTTAAATGTGTTGATAGGTCGTTTGCAAGACGGGCAAATGACTTGCTGGAATTTTAATGTTGTTTCTTCTGCCATAATTTTAATGGATTAAAAGATTTGTAAATAGTTTCATTCTTTACGAAAAACGTGCCATGCGAATAGCTTGGTTCCTATGGTTCATGGCTGTTTGAACATCCTTGATGAGTTGGCTCAGTTGGGTCATGTCGCTTACGTTTACTGCGCTGCATAGCATATTCACAGCATTCTCCAATTCTGTCTCTGCGGCAGCGGCTTCAGGAAAGCTCTCAATGGAGGCGCTGCTGAGCGACTCGTAGCAGGAGGCCATCTGCTTGCGCAGTGCAGAGTCTCCAACCTGGCGCATTGCTTCCTTGATATTTTCTGCCAACGCACGAACATATACTCTCTCTTTTCTTTGTTTATCAAGCGAAGCTTTCGTGGCATCGTTAGCCAAAACACTCATAAACTGCATCACAAGAAATACGCCAAGAAGCACTCCCTGAACAATTGTTGCCCATTTGTATGATATGGGGTTAGCCCAGAGAAAGAGTATTCCAATGACCAGTTCCGTGAAGAAAAAGAACAAAGCCCGCAGATAAAGGCTTGCCGACAAGACCGTCTCCCCCTTTCCCGCATTGCACAGCAGCGGAGTGGAGAGCAAACACAGATAAGCCGCATGAATAAATCCATAGCATATCCACTCCGTCGTCGTTCGCTCAGTTCCTCCCAGCATGAAAAAAAGAACATTAAATAAGACTAAGAATACAAGTCCGATAATAATTTTCAATATATTTGCTTTCATAGTTATCTGTTTTTTTTATTGAGTGAGACATGGGTTACAAACGGCTCATAACCTCTGCAACCTTGGCATCGTATTGTTCCTGCTTTATCAAACCTGCATCCAAAAGTTGCTTCAGCTTTGAAAGTGTCTCCATAGGGTCGGGCTGTGCCGTTGGCGTTTGTGGCTGTACTGGCTGTTGTTGCTGTTGGAGCATTGGATTGTTGAAAGCATTTGTCGCCATTTGACCAAAAGCACTGCCTGCTGCCATTCCCATGCCAAAGCCTGCTCCAGCACTGGCAAACCCGTCGGTAGCGGGATTGGTGGCAATATCCTTGAGAAGTTCCTGCTGCACGGCTTTGTCGTAGCTGCCAGTATGGGCAGTGGCAATCAAACGATCAAGATATTTCTTGCGCTCCTCGGTCTCGTCGATGTTCAGGTTATAGAAAGAGAAATTGACCAATTCCAAACCGTATGTGGCAAAAACTTCGTCAAATTTTGGTTTCAATGCTACTGAGAAATCTTCCAACTGGCTGGAAATGGCGTTTATTGAGCGCTGCATGGATATACTTTCCAAAGTCTTTCCCACCACAGAACTAATCTTCTGTGACATTTCAGCCTCAAACATCATTCCCAAATCCGATACAGTGTAGACAATGCTGTCGCCCATCAAACGCATAAATGTCTGCTTACTCGCTTCGTCATCTTCATTAATGTTAAAGCGTACTCGGAATGCAGCCGCTCCTCGGATAAGCGTTGGCACACCTATCATTCCGCCTCCAAGAAAGAAGTCTTGTATCTCAATTGGTGCCGATGTGCCCCAGTCAATCTTCTGTTCATTGGTCTGCACATGGTACACTTGGCAAGTGAACGTGCTCATTCCGCCAGTAAGCATATTCCTGATACGGCTCAAAATCGGATAGTTCTCCGTCTTCACCTCGTGCCTTCCACTGGGCAAAGTGCCATAAAATTCACCGTTCTTGATAAAAATCACCTGCTCATTAGGAGCTACTGTAATCACCGAGTTCGTGTTAAAGTCATGTCGGTCGTCCATATAGATGAGAGTTCCTGTATCGTGCATTCTCTGTATGGATTCCATTACATTCTTGCTACCTCCAGCAAAGTTCACTTCATTTTCATTTCTATGAAATAGTCCCATAACTTTTAAGTATGCACCTTTGAGACCCGATGGGTGCGGTTAATAGTTATTGATTTAAGGCATACAAAAAAGCGGAGCCTCCATTTCCCTTATCCTCAGCGTAGGGCTTGGACTCCCCTTGTAATACAGATAAGAGAACTACAAAACCCCACTTGGACGTATTTCGTGCTAACGAAAATACAAACCAAGAAGAGCGTATTCCCTTTATTCTGATATTACAATGACTTTTCAGCCATTTTGTGAAGTGTCCAAGTTCACGCTGTCAGAACAAGCGATATGCGCTTTCTCAATATGTCTGCCTACATTCATAGGCAAGTGCAAAGGTACATATTTTTCTGAAATTTATTTATAAAATAGTCGATTTTTTTCGATGTCGAGTAGAAAATATTTTTATTTCGTACGTTTTAGCATTCAATTCCGTGCTCGAAATGAATTAAATGGAACATGGAATTGAACAAAAAGGAGAACTTCACCTGTATCTTTGTGTGTAAGGAGACGAACTAAAACCGCTTTCGCATGCGGAGTATTTGCAGTGTGTCGAGACAGTGACACATTACAATGTCACCCGCTTCATGGTGGAGCCGTGTTTAAAAATATAGAAAAAGAGAAGTCAACCTCAATGTGAGTTTCCTTTTATTTGTCAATATGGAATGGTTGTGCTGATAAGTTCCCCAAGAAAAATGTGTTTTTGCAGTAAAAGTTCCTCAAGAAAAATGTGCTTTTGCAGTAAAAGTTTCCTGAGAAAAATGTAGTGTGCATTATAAATGCGTTGATTTTTAATAAAATACCTTAATTTTCTCAAGAAATATGTCATAATGTCAAGGATAAGTTGTATCTTTGCAGATAAATTAGAACAAAATGAAGAGAAGAATAACGGAAGAACTCCGTAAATGGAAAGGCTGTAATAACAGGAAGCCGCTGATTTTGCTTGGTGCACGCCAAGTGGGGAAAACATATATATTAAGGGAGTTCGGACGCACTGAATATAAAAATGTTGTTTACATAAATTGCGACGACAACGAGGATATCGAAAATCTGTTCTTCAACTACGATACTGAGCGTATTATACGCAACCTTAGCGCAATATCGGGTGAAAATATCGTTCCCGGCGAAACACTCGTTATTCTCGATGAGATACAAGAGGTGGAAAGAGGACTGCACTGTCTAAAATATTTCTCGGAGAAAGCTCCTGAATATCATATAGCTGTAGCTGGCAGCTTACTTGGTATAGCTCTTAACGGTGGAACTTCGTTTCCTGTGGGTAAAGTGGATATATTATATATGTATCCTATGGACTTTGAGGAATTCCTATTGGCTATGAATAAGGAAGCATTGTTGAAACCACTTGTGGAATGCGACTGGGATTCTGTTACAGCTTTGCATTCTTCATACGAAGAATTGCTGCGGCAATACTATTTCGTAGGCGGAATGCCTGAAGTGGTAGCAAGATATGCGGAGAACAAAGACATTTGGGAGGTGCGTCGCATACAGGAAACGATACTTGCCGCCTATCACAATGATGTATCTAAACATGCTATTCCACAACAGGTACAGAGAATAAACCAAGTGTGGAACTCCATTCCATCGCAACTCGCGCGAGACAACAAGAAATTTATCTTCGGGGCTGTGAAGAAGGGAGCGCGTGCTGCAGACTTTGAGATAGCAATACAATGGCTGATAGACGCAGGTGAAATATACAAGGTGTCGAAAATAACCAAGCCAGCAATACCGCTGAAATTCTATGAGGATAGTTCAAGTTTCAAGCTCTTCATGCTTGACTGCGGACTTTTGGGCGCATTGTCGCAGACACCTCCGCAACAGATTTTGATAGGCAACAACGTGTTTGAAGAATACAAGGGGGCATTCAGCGAAAACTATGTCTTGCAGCAACTTATGACACTGCCGCAAACATACATCTATTATTACAGTAATGCAAACTCCACGGCGGAAATAGATTTTGTGGTGCAATGCCACGACAAAGTTATTCCAATAGAGGTGAAAGCAGAAGAAAACCTGCGTGCAAAGTCATTGCGTCTGTTTGTGGGCAACAATCCAAAGTTGCATGGCATACGTTTCTCGATGGCTCAATATAGGCAGCAGGACTGGCTGACGAACATTCCGCTATACGCAGTGAGGTCGGGTATAATCCGAATGGCAGTGGAAGAGAATTAAATTAGAATAAAGGCGGAAAAGCAAAAAAACTTAAATAAAAGTTTTGTCCTTTATTTTATAATGTGTAACTTTGCGGCGTATTTAAGATAAGTGAGATGTTGAAAGTAAAGGACTTTGAGATAATGGCACCGGCAGGCTCCCGTGAGAGTCTTGCTGCTGCTATTCAGGCTGGTGCCGACAGCATTTATTTCGGCATAGGCAAGCTGAATATGCGTGCCCACTCGGCATCGGCATTTACGATTGGCGACCTGCGCGAGATTGCCGAGACATGCAAGGAAAAGGGAATAAAGACCTATCTGACAGTAAACACGATAATATATGACGAGGATATTCCCTTGATGCACGAGATTGTGGATGCTGCGAAAGAGGCTGGCATATCGGCAGTGATAGCGAGCGACATCGCAGTGATGGCATACTGCAACAGCATAGGTCAGGAAGTACATCTGTCAACACAACTGAACATAAGCAATATCGAGGCTCTGCGTTTCTATGCACGGTTTGCCGACGTGGTGGTGCTTGCCAGGGAATTGAATATGAATCAGGTGGCGGAGATTTACCGCTGTATAGAGGAAGAAAATATCTGCGGTCCGTCGGGTGAGAGAATTCGCATAGAGATGTTCTGTCACGGGGCACTGTGCATGGCGATAAGTGGCAAGTGCTATATGAGTCTGCAAAATGCCGACCGCTCCGCAAACAGAGGCGAATGTGTACAGATATGTCGTCGCTCATACATAGTTACCGACAGTGAGACGGGCGACGAACTAAAGATAGACAACAAGTATATAATGAGCCCGAAAGACCTGAAAACAGTCCGTTTCATCGACCGAATGATAAAAAGCGGTGTGAGGGTGTTTAAGATTGAAGGCAGGGCAAGAGGACCTGAATATGTATATACCGTGGTGAAATGCTACAAGGAGGCTATACAGGCTGTCATTGACGGCACTTTCACCGAGGAAAAGAAAGACGAGTGGGACGCACGATTGGCAACGGTGTTCAACCGCGGCTTCTGGGACGGCTACTATCAAGGGCAGACCTTGGGCGAATGGAACAAAAACTATGGGTCGGTGGCAACGGAAAAGAAAGTGTATTGCGCAAAGGGCATAAAATACTTCTCGAAACTTGGCGTGGCAGAGTTTCAGGTGGAGGCAGCCGAGTTCCGTGTGGGTGACAGGCTCCTGATAACAGGCCCTACAACAGGTGTGGTATACGTGGACTGCAGCGAGATACGCTTTGACTTGCGACCTGTGGACAAGGCTCTGAAAGGACAACGGGTATCTATACCCGTACCGGAAAAGGTGAGACCGAGCGATAAACTCTTCAAACTGGTAAAATGCTGAAAATAAAGGAACTTTTCAAGATAGAGAGCAAGCCACGACGCGGACTGCTGACATTGGAGTGGATAATGCTTGCATATATGGCGCTTACCACGTTGCTAATGCTTTTTATGTTCACGAAGGTGCAGAATCCGGAATCGATGCTTTGGGGAAGGTTGCGTATTATCGTGATAACATTTGCCATGTGGGGCGTATACCGCCTTGTGCCTTGCCGAATCACTTGTTTTGCGCGAATTGCCGTTCAAATGGCGCTTCTGGGTTGGTGGTATCCCGATACATACGAGTTCAACAGGCTTTTCCCCAACCTCGACCACCTGTTTGCGCAGTGGGAACAGGATATCTTTGGTTGCCAGCCGGCATTGCATTTTTATGACGTATTCTCGAACAAGGTGTTCAGCGAACTGATGCATCTCGGCTACAGCTCCTATTATCCGATGATTGCGGCAATAGTGCTGTACTGTCTGTTAAAGAAATACGATATGATGGAGCGTGCCGCAACAATAATAATGGCTTCGTTCTTTATATACTATATTATATATATAGCACTGCCGGTGGCAGGACCACAATATTATTACCTTGCAGTTGGCACAGACCAGATAGCCAAGGGAGTGTTCCCAAACGTACACGACTATTTTATGAACAATCAGGAGTGTTTGCCAATACCAGGATGGAAAGACGGTTTCTTCTATGAAATGGTGCAAAATGCACATGATGCCGGCGAACGCCCTACGGCAGCATTCCCCAGCAGCCATGTGGGAGTGAGCACCGTAGTGATGTTCTTGGCTTGGAAAACAGGCTCTCGCCGTTTGCTATTGTGTATGCTGCCGTTATATGTGCTGCTGTGTTTCAGCACGGTGTACATACAGGCGCACTATGCCATTGATGCGTTGGCAGGCATGATAAGCGGAACAATACTATTCTTTACTCTCTGGTTTGCCCTTCGCCTTCGATAATCCATTTGTAGGTTGTCATCTCTTCCAACGCCATAGGACCACGCGGTCCTAACTTCTGTGTAGATATACCAATCTCTGCGCCAAGTCCGAACTGCGCTCCGTCAGTAAAACTTGTAGGTGCATTCCAATATACGCAAGCTGCATCTACACGTTGTTGGAAAAGTCTTGCAGCATTTTCGTTTTCAGTAATGATACATTCGCTATGCCCAGAGCCATATTTATCAATATGCAGGATTGCCTCTTCGATGGAACCAACAGTTTTTACCGACATCTTGTAATCCATAAACTCCGTGCCATAATTTTCTGCCGTGGCATGCTTTAGCAGATGTTGTGGATATTCACCTTGCAGCGCAATATATGCAAATTCATCTGCAAATATCTCTACGCCTTTTTCCGATAACGGTTTGCACAGCTGTGACAAATCCTCTATTCTTTCTTTGTGTATAATCAGACAGTCGAGAGCATTACATACGCTCACCCTGCGTGTCTTAGCATTGCAAATTATTGCTGTGCCCTTTTTTATATCTCCGTCCTTATCAAAATATGTGTTAACGACACCTGCCCCTGTCTCTATTACCGGCACGCGGGCATTATTCCTTACGAAATCTATCAGGCTACGACCACCACGAGGAATGCATAAATCCACATATCCAATGGCATTGAGCATTGCTGCCGTGGCATCATGGGTTGCTGGTAACAGCTCCACAACCGACTCGTCTATGCCAACAGAATGCAGCACCTCATGTATAACGGCAACTTCTTCGCGATTGCTACAATCTGCATCCTTGCCACCTTTCAGCACACATGCATTGCCGCTTTTGAAACAAAGTGCAAACACATCAAGCGTCACATTGGGGCGAGCCTCGTATATCATTCCTATTACTCCGAAAGGTACGCTCACCCTTTTTAATCTCAATCCATTGGCAAGTGTCCTTACTTTCGTTTCCATTCCGAGTGGCGACGGTAAAGACGCTACGTTGCGCATATCGTTGGCAATGCCTTCTATGCGACTTTCGGTAAGTTGCAGACGGTCATACAACGGATTGTCTTTTTCCATTTTTGCTAAATCCATCGCGTTTGCCGCCAATATCCGTTCTTTGTTAGCAACAATGCTGTCGGCAACCATCAAAAGAATCTCACTTCTTCTTGTATCGCTAATTGTTGCAAGCATTTTGCCTGCTGTCTTTGCTCTTTTGAATATCTCAATCATATATATATATATATATGTTGTTTGTATTAAAAATGACTTTTCAATTTGTTTCAAAGACTCTGCATGTCGTTGAGTTTCTTGTAGTAGCCGTTGGAAGCGAGAAGTTGCTCATGTGTGCCCCGCTCCACTATACGACCCTCGTGGAGAACACAAATCTCATCAGCACTCTTGATAGTGGATAGACGGTGGGCAATGGCAATGGTTGTACGTGTTTTCATGAGTCGCTCCAAGGCATCCTGCACGAGGCGTTCACTCTCGGTGTCGAGGGCTGAGGTAGCTTCGTCGAGAATGAGAATAGGAGGATTCTTGAAAATTGCGCGTGCAATACTAATGCGCTGACGTTGACCGCCAGAAAGCCTGCAGCCACGGTCACCCACCATAGTGTCCATACCGTTTTCGCTGTCCATAATAAAATTATATGCATTTGCTATCTTCGCAGCCTCGGCAAGACGGTTGTCAAGGTCAGGGATTTCGGTGTTTTCGGGTACACTAAACAAGATATTGTTGCGGAAACTGTCATTGAAGAGTATCGCCTCTTGATTTACGTTTCCAATAAGTTGGCGCAGGTCTTGTATGCCCAACTCCTTCACGTTTATGCCGTCAATCAGCACCTCACCTTCCTGCACATCGTAATAGCGTGGAATAAGGTCTACAAGGGTGGACTTTCCTCCTCCGCTTTGCCCCACAAGGGCAATAGTCTTGCCCTTTTCTATCGTAAGGTTGATATTGCGTAGAATCCATTTGTCGGCATAGCGGAAGGAAACGTTTCTGAACTCTATGGCATGCTCGAAACCTGTGATATGCTTTGGATTGGCTACTTCCTCAATAGTATTTTGTGCAAGCAGAATCTTGTCGATACGCTCCATTGAGGCGAGTCCTTTTGGTATATTGTAGCCTGCCTTGGAGAATTCCTTAAGGGGATTGATGATACTGTAGAGTATCACCATATAATAAATAAAGGTAGGACCGGAAAGCCCATAGCCATCGAGTACAAGAATACCGCCGAACCAAAGTACGATGACAATCATTACTGTGCCAAGGAACTCGCTCATGGGGTGCGCCATCTGCTGACGAATGTTCACACGCATTATGCTGTTGCGGTAGTTGGTGTTTATCTCATCGAAGCGCTTGTTCATCTTGTCCTCGGCACAGAATGCCTTTATTATGCGCAGTCCGCCAAGTGTCTCTTCCACTTGGCTCATAGTGTCGCTCCAAAGCGATTGCGCCTTGATGGACTTTTGCTTGAGTTTCCTGCCGACATAACCCATAAACCAACCCATCAACGGAACAATGAGTAAGGTAAAAAGCGTGAGTTGCCAGCTGACGATGAGCAACGTGGTGAAATAGGCTATAATGAGAACAGGATTTTTGAAAAGCATGTCGAGCGACGACATTATGGAGTTCTCTATCTCCTGCACATCACCACTCATACGCGCAATGATGTCGCCCTTGCGTTCCTCGGAAAAGAAGCCGAGAGGTAGGGAATTGATTTTTTGGTATAGTTGGTTGCGAATGTCGCGCACTATGCCCGTGCGTATAGGAATGATTGTGGCAGAAGAGAGGAAATAAGCCGCAGTCTTGAGGAACGTAGCGAAAGCAAGGAACACGCCTATGAGCAAGAGCGTGGTAGTGGCTCCTATATTTACTATCATCTGCGACACGTAATAATTCATGTTGTTCTCTGCCACCTTGCTAATGTCGTCATCACCCCAATTCATAAGCGCCGTTACCGTTGTTGCGTCTTCGGTCTGAAAGAGTATACGCAGTATGGGAATGAGCGCAACAAAAGAAAATATATTAAGCACCGCAGAAAGAATATTGAATACCACCGACCACACAAGATATTTCTTGTATGGTGGTAGGAAACGGTGCAGTATGGCAAGGAATTCGCGCATTGTTAATTCATGATTAAGAATTGGCTGTCGCCGAACGTTGTTTCACAATTCATAATAGGCTGTCGCCGAGCAGTGTTGCGCTCGATGAGCCTATTATCTTTACTCTTACAATTTCACCTATATGGTGGTTGCCCTTGTCGAACACTACCATCTTGTTTTGTTCTGTTCTACCGCAGAGTTGCTCACGACTGCGCTTGCTGAAACCCTCGACAAGCACATCGAACTCTTTACCCTCATCACGCTTGTTTGCCTGTGCTGACATCTCTGTCTGCAAGGCTATAAGTTCGTTGAGACGGCGTATTTTCACATCTTCAGGCACGTTGTCGGGCAGATGCTTCGATGCGTATGTGCCGGGACGTTCGGAGTACTTGAACATAAAGGCTGAGTCGTAACCCACTTCGCGCATAAGCTGGAGCGACATCTGATGATCTTCCTCCGTTTCATCGTGGTAGCCCACAAAAATATCAGTGCTTAATCCGCAGTCGGGAATTATGCGGCGTATCGCCTCTACACGCCCGAGATACCACTCGCGGGTATACTTGCGGTTCATAAGTTGCAGAATGCGGTCGCTGCCGCTCTGCACAGGCAGATGAATGTGTCGGCATACGTTTGGCGTATCGGCAATCACTTGGAGCGTTTCATCGCTCATATCTTTAGGGTGACTCGTGGTAAAGCGCACTCGCATATCGGGCACAGCCTCGGCAACCATTCTTAGCAGTTGTGGGAAGTTAGTATCCTGGCTACAGTAACTATTTACGTTTTGTCCAAGCAGTGTAACTTCCTTGAAGCCTCGCGCCTGCAAGTCCTTCACTTCCTGCAACACGCTCGCAACGTCACGGCTGCGCTCCCTGCCACGGGTATATGGCACTATGCAGTAATGGCAAAAATTGTTACAGCCACGCATAATGCTTACAAAACCACCAATCTTTGCACCGTGGAGTCGCTGCGGCACGATGTCGCGATAGGTTTCGGTGGTAGACAGTTCTATGTTTATTGCCTTGTGTCCCGTCTCTACCTGCGCCACGAGGTCGGGCAGACTTAGGTATGAGTCAGGGCCTGCTACGAGGTCAGCATGGTGATTGTTGAGCAGGTCGTCTTTCACGCGCTCTGCCATACAGCCCAATACGCCGATTATCATCTTATGCCCTTTCTTGCGGTCGGCATTGAGCGTGTCAAGACGGTTAAGTATCTTTTGCTCTGCGTTGTCGCGCACTGAACAAGTGTTCAGGAACACCGCATCTGCATCGGCAATGTCGTCGCACACTTCGTAGCCTGCCATTCCCATTACCGAGGCAACCACCTCGCTGTCTGCCACGTTCATCTGGCAGCCGTATGTCTCTATGAATAGTTTTTTCATTTAATAGTTTTGTGGTACGAAAATCACTTTAACAACTTTATAAGTTCTTTCATTCCTTCGGAAGCCCCCTTTGTTATATGAGTAACACCAGGAATGGACATGCCTACGGAAGATGACGGGTCTATGACGTAAATAGGTGCATTGGCCTTTACATGATAGACGAGGCTTGCGGCAGGATATACGGCAAGCGATGTGCCTATTATAACGAAGATATCTGCTTCGGCTGTCCATTCAATAGCCTGCTCCATATATGGTACAGCCTCGCCAAAGAACACTATATATGGGCGAAGCAATGAACCGTCGGGGGCAAGTGTGCCGGGCTTAACCTCGTAGTTGTCTTCTGTTAATGTCTGCCAGCAGCGTGGGTCTTCCTTGTCCTTGCTCGAGCACACCTTCATCAGTTCACCGTGCAGGTGGAGCACTTTTGAGGAGCCTGCTGCTTCGTGCAGGTTGTCAACGTTTTGCGTTATCACTCTTACCTCATACTCCTTTTCCAGTTCGGCAATGAGTTTATGCCCCTCGCAAGGTTTTGTGCCAATGCACTTTCCTCGAAGCATATTGTAGAAGTTTGTTACAAGGGTAGGATCGTTGTTCCAACCCTCGTGAGTTGCCACCTTCTGAACGGGATAATTCTCCCAAAGTCCGTCAGCATCGCGGAAAGTTTTCAGTCCGCTTTCCACCGACATACCTGCTCCTGTGAGTATTACGAGTTTCTTCATAAAATGTGTGTAAATATCTTAAAGCGTCAAAAATTTGCACAAAAATACTATTTTTTTTTGAAATGGTATCATATAATCAAGAAAAAATAGTAACTTTGCACGTTTTTATGACGTAAACATGTTAATACAGAATCATAATTTAAGATTTTACAGATGGATAAATTGAGTTATGCCATGGGACTGGGTATCGGTCAGCAGTTGGCAAACATGGGAGCAAGGGAACTTGTAATAGATGACTTTGCACAAGCAATAAAAGATGTGCTTGCAGGCAAGGAATTGGCTGTGAGCCATCTCGAAGGACAGCAGATAGTTCAGCAGTATTTCCAAAAGAAGGAAGAGGAGATGAGCAAGGGTGCTCGTGAGGCTGGCGAAAAATTTCTGGCAGAGAATGCAAAGAAGGAAGGCGTGATAACCACGGCAAGCGGACTACAGTATCAAGTGTTACAGGAAGGTAATGGCAAGCAGCCAAAAGCTACCGACAGCGTAACCTGCCACTATGAGGGTAGCCTTATAGACGGAACTGTATTCGACAGTTCCTACAAGCGTGGCGAACCGGCAACATTCGGATTGCAGCAAGTTATTGCAGGATGGACTGAAGGTCTGCAACTTATGAAAGAAGGTGCAAAGTTCCGTTTCTTCATACCTTATATGCTTGGCTATGGAGCAAGTGGCGCAGGTCAGAGCATTCCGCCATACGCAACGCTCATTTTCGACGTTGAACTGATAAAGGTAAGCTAATAAATTAGGTACAGGATATACAAAAATCAAAATTAATAGAAAAATGAAAAAATTATCATTCCTGGCTGTTACAGCCATTGCCGCTGCTACATTGGTATCATGCGGTTCAAGCACTCCGAAGGCAAACCTGAAGAGTGATGTAGACTCACTGACATACGCAATTGGTATGGCACAGAGTGAAGGACTGGTGGAATATCTTGTTCGCCAGGGTGTTGACACCACTTATATGAAGGAATTCATCAAGGGACTCAACGAAGGTGCAAGCGCAGGCGACGACAAAAAGAAAGCAGCCTACTATGCTGGTATCATGATTGGTCAGCAGGTAGGTAACCAAATGTACGAGGGTATCAACCGTCAAATCTACGGCGAAGACTCAACACAATCAATCTCAAAGAAAAACCTTATGGCAGGTTTCATCAGCGGCATCACAGGCAAGAAGGCTCTCATGCAGAAGGAAGAGGCACAGATGTATGCACAGATGAAGATGGAGGCTATAAGAGCTAAGGTTCTTGAGGAGAAATATGGTGAAAACAAGAAAGCCGGCGAAGACTTCTTGGCTGCCAATGCAAAGAAAGAGGGCGTAAAGACCATAGAAGGCTCAAACGTACAGTACAAGGTGATAAAGGAAGGCAACGGCGAATTGCCAAAAGATACATCACTTGTAACAGTGCACTATGAGGGCAAACTGATAGACGGAACCGTGTTTGACAGCTCATATGAGCGCAAGGAGCCTACAAAGTTCCGTGCAAACCAAGTTATCAAGGGTTGGACCGAGGCTCTCGTACACATGCCTGCCGGAAGTGTTTGGGAGGTATACATTCCTCAAGATAAGGCTTATGGTGCACAGGAGACAAGCAAGATAAAGCCTTTCTCTACACTTATCTTTAAGATTGAACTTAAAGAAGTTAACAAATGAAAAGAATAATATTGTTATCTACAATAATCGTGGCAGGCGCAATGTCTGCCACGATTTCTGCAAAGAAAAAGCAGAAAACGGAAACAGCCAAACAACCTGTAGTATTGACATCGTCTGCCGACACCTTAAGTTATACAGCGGGTGTGAGTCTCACAGATGGACTTATTCCGTTCATAGCTAACCAAGGAGTGGACACCATGTATATGGCAGACTTTGTACGTGGTTTCAATGAACTTATAGCGTCTAACGACGACCCGAAACTGAAAGCTTATGCCATGGGATTGCAGATTGCTACCCAAGTGAAGATGCAGATGCTGAAGAGAATGAAAGATGATTTCACGAACACACCTGACTCAATCAGCGACGACATTTTCTTCCGTGGTTTCGGCGATGCCCTCATAGGTGACACGGCTGTGTTTACAGTTAAGGCGGCACAGGATATGTTCAAGCAGAAGCAGGAACAAAATCAAAAAGCACCAGGCGAAGCTTTCTTGGCAGAGAATGCAAAGAAAGAAGGTGTAGTTGTATTGCCAAGCGGATTGCAGTATAAAGTGTTGCAGGCAGGTGAAGGCAAGACACCGCAGAAGGGTGACAAGGTAAAAGTGCATTATGAAGGCAGACTGATAGACGGCACTGTGTTTGATGCAAGCAAGCGTCACGGCGACAAGCCTGCAGAGTTTGGTGTAACCGATGTTATCAAAGGTTGGACCGAGGCACTGTTGCTTATGCCTGTAGGCAGCAAGTGGCAGCTTTATATTCCTTACGATCTCGCTTACGGTGAGCGTGGAACAGGACGCGACATCAAACCTTACTCTACACTCGTGTTCGACGTAGAATTAGTAGATATCGTGGAAGCCGATAAATAATAGTGCTTTCACGTTTTTATGGCGTGGAACGCATGCACACTTGATGTGGCATTGAATAAACAACTTGAAAGATTTATTCAGTGCCGCATTTATTTTTTCATTTAAAAAGTTGCATAATTCAATTTAAAACACTACTTTTGCTGACAGTTTGTAAAACATAATGCTATAGTAATGGAAAAGATTGATAAGTTGGACAAAAAGATTTTGAGCATTCTTTCAAAAAATGCCCGTATACCGTTTAAGGACGTAGCAGCAGAATGTGGAGTGTCGCGTGCGGCAATACATCAGCGCGTGCAGCACCTCATAGATGCCAACGTGATAATGGGTAGCGGTTTTGACGTAAATCCCAAAAGTCTTGGCTATACCACCTGTACCTATGTTGGTATATCGCTTGAGAAAGGCAGTATGTATAAAGAGGTTGTAGAACGCTTGCAACTGATTCCCGAAATTGTAGAGTGCCACTTTACGACAGGTCCATATACAATGCTCGTGAAACTTTATGCACGCGACAATGAGCAACTTATGGACTTGCTCAACCAGCAGTTGCAACACATTCCGGGCGTCGCATCAACCGAGACACTCATATCTCTCGAACAAAGCATAAAGAGAGAGATTCCCGTACACACTGAAGGCTGAACACGATAAAGTAAAGTTTCGAGATGAGTCGTTTCGACTGGAACAAGCGCCTTACCGAGGCATATTCACACTTTCCCGAAGCGGAGAGAAAACCTGTAATTGGAATAACTGGCAACTATGTTGACGGCGCATGCAACTTGGCAGAGGCATATTACAAGCAGGTGGTAAAGGCAGGTGGTGTGCCTATGATAGTACCGCCACTGGCTGACACCGACGCAATAATAAACACGTTGGATAAACTCGACGGACTATTGTTGAGCGGTGGAGCAGACTATAATCCACTTTATATTGGTGAAGAACCGTCGCCAAGATTAGGTGGCATAAACAGCGAGCGCGACCTGCCCGAATTGCTTATAACACGGCTTGCTTACAACAGGCAGATTCCAATGCTCGGTATCTGCCGTGGTATGCAGACGTTGGCATTGGCACTTGGCGGACACGTAGCACAAGACATTCAGACAGGTATAAAGCATTCGCAGAATGCCGCAAGGCACGAGCCTACTCATACGGTAAACATAGAAAAAAGTTCCACCTTATATAATATATATGGTTGCAACAGCATTGCAGTAAACTCATTCCACCATCAGGCTGTGGACAAGACAGGCGAACGTTTCCGCATCGTGGCAAAGTCGCCCGACGGAGTGATTGAGGCAATGGAAAGCACCGAGTTTAAGTCTATAATCGGTGTACAGTGGCATCCAGAGTGTTTTGACGAAGGACTGTCTTTGTTTGAATGGCTCGTAAAGGAGGCACGCCAGTTCAGACAGGCAAATGAGTTGCACGACCGCATTCTGACACTCGACACACACTGCGACACACCGATGTTCTTTCCGCAGAACGTTGACTTTGCACAGCGCGACCCACGAATACTCGTAGACCTTCACAAGATGGCCGAAGGCAGGCAAGATGCAACGATAATGGCTGCATATCTGCCACAGCCCAAGATTGGCGAGATGTTCTCGCAATGTGTCGATTTCAATGTGGACAGCCCAATGGATTATGCCAATCTGATATTCGACAAGATAGAGACGATAGTGACGGCCAACAGCCAATATCTAAGTATTGCACGCACGCCTGCTGACCTGTATAGCGATAAGCGTATGGGGAGAAAGTCAATAATGCTCGCTATCGAAAACGGATTGGCACTCAACGGAAAGTTGCAGAACGTAAAGCACTTTGCACAACGTGGAGTTGTATACATAACGCTCTGCCACAATGGCGACAACGACCTGTGCGACAGCGCACGAGGATGCAATACGCACAATGGGGTGAGTCGTTTCGGAGCACAAGTAATAGAGGAGATGAACCGTCTCGGTATCATTGTTGATATGAGCCACGCCGCAGAAAAAAGTTTCTACGATGCATTGGAGATAAGCCAAATGCCGATAGTGTGCAGCCACAGCAGTTGCCGTGCGTTATGCAACCATCCTCGCAACCTCGATGACGAGCAGATGAGAGCCCTTGCAAAACAAGGAGGAGTGATGCAGGTTACACTTTACAATGGCTTCCTATGCAACGACGGCAAGGCAAACGTGCTCCATGCCATTGAACATCTTGAACACGCAATATCCGTTATGGGTATAGACCACGTTGGTATAGGCACCGATTTCGACGGCGACGGAGGTATATGCGGACTTGCCGACTCTTCGGAGATGATAAACTTCACTCGCCAATTGCTCATGCGCAGATATAGCGAACAGGATATTCGCAAGATTTGGGGAGGCAACTTTTTGCGAGTTATGGGACAGGTGCAGTCCGTAAGAAACGGTGGTAATCAATAAACTATTTTATTTGTCACGACTTTTATAAAAATGAAAGCATATAGTATTATTTTAAAATTTGCCTTACTCGCTATGCTGACCGTCACTATGTCTTGCGGCAACAGCAAGAAGACTACGGCGGAGGCTTCCATGGCACAGCCCATAGGACCAGAGTTTGTTGCCGATAGTGCATACGCATATTGCGAGGCACAATGTGCCTTCGGGCCTCGTACAATGAACAGCGAGGCGCACGACTTGTGCGAGGCATGGATTGTCGGAAAGTTCAAAGGCTTCGGCATGGAGGTGCAAACGCAGAAAGCCAACCTGAAAGGTTACGACGGCACTATGCTGAAAAGCACTAACATAATAGCAAGTTACAATCCGGAGAATACGGAAAGAGTGTTGGTATGCGCACATTGGGACAGCCGTCCGTGGGCAGACAACGATATTGACGAGGAAAACTGGCATAAGCCAGTGCTTGCAGCCAACGACGGCGCAAGTGGTGTGGCTGTGATGTTAGAACTCGCTCGTTTGCTTGGTATGCAGGACAGCCTGTCCGTAGGCGTAGATTTCATTTGCTTCGATGCCGAAGATTGGGGCACGCCGCAGTGGGCACAGTCTGTTGACGACGGCGACTATTGGGCATTAGGTGCTCAGCATTGGGCTGCCAATCCTCATAAGGAAGGCTATAAGGCGCGCTTCGGTGTGTTGCTCGATATGGTGGGCGGCAAAGGGGCACAATTCTATCAGGAGGGTGTGTCCAAGCAATTTGCACAAAGTGTTGTTGACAAGGTTTGGACGGCAGCGCAGGTTGTGGGCTACGGCAGTTTCTTCCCTAAAGCCTTAGGCAGCATGGTTACCGACGACCACGTGCCGGTGAATGAGAAAAGGGGAATACCCACAATCGACATCATCGCATTCTATCCCGACTGTGAACAGAGCGGTTTCGGTCCTACGTGGCACACTGTGAACGACACAATGGAGAACATCGACAAGAACACGTTGCAGGCTGTTGGACAGACAATGGTGCAGGTGTTGTTCTCAGAAAAATAGAGAGGTTTGTTTTAAAGTTGTCCTGCCTCCACCATGAGCACTACACGCTCCGTGAGGCGGTCAACTCCCTCTTGGTCGTATTCTTTCTTCAGGCTCGCTCCATAGATATAGGCAAATGCCTGCCAGAAGCCAGAGCGAACAGGTCCCAAGAAAGCCTTTATTATGTCGTATGACGACGAGTTGCATTCGCGGTTTATCAGCTTTATAAGCAACTTTCCCTGCGAGTATGTCAACTGTTTCATTCGTGGCTTGTAGGTCTTTATTATTTCCTGCTCCACTCGTTTCATGTGCTCGTCCTTTGCTTTCTTGTTGGGCAACGTTTCAAGATATTCGTATGTCTCTATCAGCAGTTGGTTTGCTTCCTTTGCAATGGGCAGCACTTTCTTTACGTTGCGCACAAGTTGCATATAGGCAGTAGCCTGCTTCTCGCTCTTGAACGTTAGTTCGGGATAAACAAACACGTTGTTCATCTCCATATATTGTATGCTGTCATTGCCGTCGAGCACCTTACCTACCTTTACTGTAGGTACAAACGTAGGACTATCCATGTCTATGGCACGGTCTTCGGGATTTGTCTTTTTCGTTTGGGCAGACGTGTTCGCCACCCACAGACATACTGTAAGAAAAGTTAACAGGTATCTCATTCCTTAATATTCGAAAGCACTACCACCGAGAAACTCTCTCAGCAGACTCGTTGGAGGAATATCCTTTTCCGCCATTTCCATCGACTCTATCGGGGCAAGCCAGCCAAGTAGCCTGCTTGCCACCGCCTTTATGTTGTCGGTATCGTTACCGTCGAGCACCTCTTTCAGTGCAGCCTCTGCCTGTGTCTTTATCACTGCCAATTCAAAGAGCATTGCCGTATTAAACACAGCATCGGCATTCTCCTGATATGGGAATATCCATTTTTCTTCGCCTGCCCTCACACTTGGCCAGCGTCGTATGGTATCCGCAGCCGACACTCCACGCTGTTTAACATCGCGTATTATTCGGCGCAGCAGTCGGTTATCACTTGTTGGTATGCGTGTGCCGTCATCAAGATAGTTACTTACCAACGCTGAGGCGTATAGTCTGAAAGTCTGCTCTTGCGGAACGTCGCGTGTAAGTTCTGGATTCAGTGCGTGTATTCCTTCGAATATCAGCACCTCGTTACCTTTCAGCCTCAGTCGTTTGCCGCTCTTTTCACTCTTTCCTTCCTTGAAATTATATCGTGGCAATTCCACTTCATCGCCCCTGAACAAAGCATTCATCTGTTCATTTAGCAAATCCACGTTGAGTGCTCCGAGACACTCATAGTCATATTCCCCATTCTCGTCTAAAGGTGTCTTGTCACGGTCTACAAAATAGTCGTCAAGCGAAATGGGCACTGGCCAGATTCCGTTGGCTATGAGTTGTATGCTCAGTCGTTTGCTGGTCGTGGTTTTTCCCGACGACGACGGACCTGCCAGCAATACTGTCCTCACTCCGTCCGACTGTGCTATCTTATCAGCTATGGTAACTATCCGTTTTTCCTGTAGTGCCTCCGACACTTGTATTATCATCGTGCCGTGTCCCTGTCTTATAACTTTGTTCAAGTCCGCAATGGTACTGATGCCCAACATCTTTCTCCATTTTGCGTTCTCGTTAATCACGTTTTCTATCTTTGTCATATTTTCGTTTGCTTTTAGTTGTCTTATTCCGTCTGCAAAGATACACTAAAACAAACACAGCACAAAAAATAAATATATTTTTTAAATAAATTTGTTATAAAAATCAAAGCTTTTTGTGTTTTTTTTCGTACCTTTGCCCTCAAGTGCTGTCGATATGCCGCAAACGGCGCTTCATTTCGTATGAAGGACAGAATCCCTGAGCGCAGGGTGGCAGCGCAATTTTATTGGTAAATTTATAGCATCAGCTATTTATTCAGAGAATCGTGAAACCTCGGAAATTTCAACGATGTACTGTATGAATAAGTCAGCAGATGCCCATGCGATAGCGTGGGCGTGACTTATATCTTTGCAGTACAGGTATATTCCGAGGACCTCACGATACAAGAGAACGTCAAGTCTGCGCTTCTTTTGTGTCCTGAGGTCTTTTAGTATATACCTGTAAACCAATCCTGAAGATATAGTTTGTATGCTCCCTAAACTATCGTACAGATATGCTAATAGACAACAAAACAGACCGTTATCCCCATGAAGGTCTTGGCATAAAGACCGAGTGGGATTTCATCAGTCTCTATTCAGGCAGACAGTCCTGCCAGACGGGCAAGCTCGACATCGTGACGGGCTATTTCACCATTCGTGCCCTTAGCAAACTATATCGTGAGCTGCCGCAGGAGAACGAGTTTCGTATCGTTTCCTCCGAGATGGTGCGTGAGGAGAAGCAGACAGAGGACATCAGGGACTTGCTTAATGGCGACTTCTCCATTGACAGCACTATCCAACTTGACCAGTATGCACAAGAGGCAAAAGCATTCTTGGAGCGCAACTCCGTGCAAGTGCGAGCTATTGCCAATGCCTTCTGCCACACAAAAGCCTATATGTTCAGGAACAATGTCCGTCAGAACAACGGCTATTACCTTACAGGCAGCAGCAACCTGACAGATGCAGGATTAGGACTGAAAGCCTCTCCAAACGTAGAACTTACTATCGGCGAGAGTGTCAATACCGCCAACAGCGACTTCAAGGATGTATGCAACTGGTTTGAAGACATCTGGAAGACGGCAAAGGAGAAGATTCAAGACCCTGACGGCAGCCCTGATACTCAAATCAGCGTGAAAGACTATTTCATCCGTATGATAGAAGACTACTTCCGCAAATACACCCCCGAGGAAATCTACTACAAGATAATTTACGAGCTCTTCAGGGCTGACCTCGACTTGGACCGCACTTCCATTGAGCACCAGCAGGATATGTCTCTGTTGCAGACCAGCAAGATATGGCGCACGCTGTTCAACTATCAGCAGAAAGGCGTTATATCACTGATAAAAATGCTCCGCAAATATAATGGCGCCATTCTTGCCGATGCCGTAGGTTTGGGCAAGACTTTCTCTGCCCTTGCCGTCATAAAGTTCTTTCAGATACAAGGCTATACCATTGTGTTGCTCTGCCCCAAGAAGTTGCAGCAAAACTGGACACAATACCTGAAAGGGGCAGGGTCGCGCTTCGACAAAGACCGTTTCGACTATCAGGTGCGCTTCCATACGGACTTGCAGAACAACAGGCTGCAGGACAGCTACGACACCTACCGTCTGGACTACCTGCAAAGACGAGAGAAACTGCTGATAGTTATTGACGAGAGCCATAACCTGCGCAACGAGAAATCGGGCAGGTATCAGGACTTGATGGACAGCCTCATAAAAGCCCAGTCAGGTCATAATGGACATCAGCTGAAAATCCTTATGCTGTCCGCTACACCAATAAATACAGGTCTGAAGGATATAAAAGGGCAGTTCAACCTGATAGGTCGCGGCGAGGACTATGCCTTCGACAAAGATGACTTCGGCGTGGAGTCGCTACGCAACCTGTTTGCCGACTCACAACGCAAATATACCGAATGGTGCAAGGACCAACACCGCACCATAGGCAGCTTCATAGCACAACTTTCGCCCAAGTTCTTCAACCTTACTGACAAGCTGATTGTTGCAAGGATACGCAAGTTGATAGAAAAGACTTTGGGCAAGGACATGGGATTCCCGGAAAAGGCAAAACCCCGTAATATATATAAAGGTGTAGACCACTTTGGCAAATACCGTTCTACGGACGACATCTATGCGGCTTTCGAGGAACTGACGCTTACCGCCTATCAGCCCAGCCTCTATCTGCCGGATAAACCCATGCAGACTCGCAAGGGAGCCAAGAACGATTGGAACGATAACGTAAACCGAGAACGTTTCCTTGTCAAGATGATGAGCATATTGTTTATGAAACGCCTGGAAAGTTCGTGGCATTCCTGCATGCTGACGATAAAAAAGGTACTCGACGTGCATGAGCAGACATTGCAGAAAGTGCTTGACTTTGAGCAGCACAGTAAGAACGTGGTTATTGACGTGGATATGCCCGACGAAGACGAGAACTTTGATACCGACAATCTTTTCACACTGCGTAAGGGTACAATCCGACTTGGTGATATGAAGAACTTGGGCGGATTCAAGCGCGGGCTTCAGCACAACGTCAAGTGTCTTAACGATATATACAAGAGCATGCAGGTGTTTGAGCAAGCCTATAGGAACGGCCTTGAGCAGGACACCAAACTTGATGAACTCGAAAAACTAATCAAAAAAAAGCGGCAGGCAGAAAACAAGAAAATAGTCATCTTCACCGCCTACAGCGATACAGCCAAGTTTCTTTATGACGAACTGCGCAAGCGAGGCTTCAGCCGCATAGCCTCGGTGTCGGGCACTGCCGTCTATACTTCAGGACAGCACCACACCAAGGACTTTCAGGAAGTGTTGCAGAGTTTTGCACCCTACAGCAAACTATACAAAGAAAAGGACTGGAGCACCCTCTACGAAGAATCCAAATTGGACACGGAACAATATTTCGATGCAGGTAAACGCCAATGGCACGTGCCTTATTCCCTGTGGGAGCAATTAGTCAGAGAGAAAGAACCAGCCGTATGCCGTCTGCTTGACGACCCTGTTGACATACTGATAGCTACCGACTGCCTTTCGGAAGGACAAAACCTGCAAGATGCAGATATGCAGGTGAACTACGACATACATTGGAATCCTGTACGACTTATACAACGTTTCGGACGTATCGACCGCATCGGCTCACCAAACAAACTTGTCCAGTGTGTCAACTTCTGGCCTGCCGAATCGTTTGAGGAATACCTGAAACTGGAGTCCCGTATTATGAATCGTATGGTGACAATGAACTTGGTTGGCTCTGAAACTCCACAGTTGAATGAAGAATACAGGCAGATGGAACAGGACAATCCGCTTATAGACAAGAATGCGGACCGTTTGTTAGAAGAACTCCAAAATAACAGTATCAGCGACATTGAGTCGCCGCAGACCCTCTCACTAAAAGATTTTTCGCTCGAAGTCTACCGACAGGACTTGCTCGACTATATAGAACGCTACAAAGAAAGGTTGGAGCATATTCCCAATGGTGTATTTACGGGTTTCAGAAACGACGGCACGCCATTTGAGAAGATACCGGAAAGCCTTGTTGCCGTCATTGGCTATCCACGGCGTGAAAGCAACAAGGACAAGTACCGTGAAATCTATCTTATGTGCCAACCTGCCGACAAGTCGCAGGTGTCTCAGTTCAAGGAATTAAACCGTGCGGAGATTCTTGACTTCCTCCGCAAGAACAAACTCAAAGACCGTTACCTGCCCGACTGGATAGAGACGCGCCAAAACGAACGAATGTCAAGACTGCAGGCCATTGTCAGGCAATGGCTTGACAGTCAGATTCCCCGTCAGGCTACCAATGCCATCTTGCAGATAGCACAGTCGCGTAGAGGCTTAAAACCTGCCGCCAAAAGCGACGGACAACGATTAGAAGACAAGTTCAGGAAAGAGAATTTCGATTTGATAGCATGGACATATATCAGCAAATAAAAAACTAACGATAATGAAAACAATACTAAAACAGTTTATTGACGAGCCGCTGTTCGACGCCTGTGCAGCAATGCTCGGTCACCTGCACATAGCATTCAACCAAGTAACACGCACCCCAGTTTCTTTCGACAGCCTTTATCCTGCTCCATTGACAAAGGCATTGAATGAAATCTGCGGTAAGGTGGCACACACATATTTCATCGGGACGGTGGACGAAGCCTCCTTTTCCGGACATGCCATGCAACAGGACAAAGAGGTGTTTATCCGTCAGGCATACGAAGGGCGTTATGCCAGTATGATGATATTCGCCGTCGATATCAGTACAGGGCATACGTTGACCCGTTCAGAGATGGCAATTCTTACTCGTGGCTTCAACCGCATCGCCTCTGCCCAGCCCGTCATACTCTTCATAAAGCAAGGCAAGAGATTGGCGTTAGCAACATGCGAGCGCAGCGAATACACACAGCAATGGCGTGATGGCGAGAAATTAGGCAAGGTGAGCATATTGCGCGACATCAACTGTCTTGACCCACACAGGGGACATCTTGACATTCTGAACTCAATCGGCAGCAAAGCCTGTTCAACCTTTGAAGAACTATACAAGCACTGGATGCAGGTGTTCTCTAATGAACTGCTTACCAAAAAGTTCTATGGCGAATTGTCCGACTGGTATGCTTGGGCTGTACAGGTGGTTCGTTTCCCCAATGACTTGGCAACCAAAGACGATGATGAGAAGTTTAACCATGAGAGCTGCATACGACTTATTACCCGTCTTATCTTCGTTTGGTTTCTAAAGCAGAAGCATCTTATCCCAGAGGAATTTTTCGATGAACGATATATCAAGGAACATTTCATAGAGGAATTTAATCCCCACGACAGGGAAAACCTGATGTACAATCCCGAAAAGAGTCGCTATTACAGGCTCATTCTCCAGAATCTTTTCTTTGCCATGCTCAATCGTCCAATAGTGCCGGAAGGCAAGAACATAGCCGACAATCGCCGTTTCCGTGCGAAAGGCAGCTATCATGGAATGAATCAAGACTATGCCGTCAACAACCTGATGCGCTATGAAAGCGAATTTATGCATGGAGGTGCGGAAGAATTTATGGAAATGGCAAACAGCCACGTACCTTTCCTGAACGGCGGACTCTTTGATTGCCTCGACGACAAATCCAATAATCTCTATTATGATGGCTTTTCAGAGCGCATGGAGTCTCTCGAACAACTCTATCTGCCCGACTGGCTTTTCTTTGGCGATGAGGTAGGACGCAGCATAGACCTGTCTGAATGGTATGGCGACACAAAGAAGAAGAAAGTGTCGGCACAAGGTATCATAGACATATTAAAAAGGTATAATTTCACTATCGAGGAGAACACGCCGCTCGACCAAGAGGTATCGCTCGACCCAGAACTATTGGGCAAGGCTTTCGAAAACCTGTTGGCATCATATAATCCCGAAACCAAGACATCTGCCCGCAAGCAGACAGGCTCGTTCTATACTCCCCGTGAGATAGTGCAGTATATGGTGGACGAGAGCCTTGTTGCCCACCTGAAACGGACTTGTGGCGAGGAATTGGAAGCGGAATACCGCAGTCTTCTCAGCTATGCTACGGAAGAAACCACCCTCAACGAGGAACAGCGCAGGCAAGTGATGCAGGCACTCTACCACTGTCGTGTCCTCGACCCTGCCTGTGGCTCTGGCGCATTCCCTATGGGCATACTCCAGCAAATGGTACATATCCTGCGGCAGCTCGACCCCACAAATGAGATGTGGAAAGAGTTTATGAGAGATATTGCCGTTGAGCAGTCTCGCAAGGCATACTCATCAGATGAGAAAGAAGAACGAAAGGCTCGTTTGAAAGACATTGATGAAGCATTTGACAAAAGCATCAACGACCCTGACTATGCCCGAAAGCTCTACTTGATAGAGCATTGCATCTTTGGAGTGGATATCCAACCTATTGCAGTGCAGATTTCCAAACTCCGTTTCTTCATTTCTTTGGTAGTAGACCAGAAACCTACCAATGATGCAGTCCATAACTTTGGTATTCGTCCGCTTCCCAACCTTGAATCAAAGTTCGTTGCAGCCAACACCTTGATACCTGTCGATTATGATGCTTCCCTCTTTGAATCCACAGATGCCATCATCGCCAAGAAAGAACAACTGAAGGAACTTAATCATCAGATATTCCTTGCCAAACGCAACATTGACAAGCAGCGACTGAAAGCAAAAATCAAGGAAACACGCAAGGCATTGGCAAAAGCCATCGAAAATACAGGCTTCGTCAATCCTGGTGCAGCCCAACAACTTGCAGACTGGGATATGTTCGAGCAAAACACCTCCTCTCCATTTTTCGATGCAGAATGGATGTTTGGAGTAAAAGGAGGCTTTGATATTGTGATTGGGAATCCTCCGTATGTATTTGCCCGAAACAGCAAGGAAAAAGGAATAACGCAAAGGCTGAAGAAGTTTTACAAACAACATTATAAGTTAGCAAAATATCAAGTAAACTTATATCATTTATTTGTAGAGAAAGGAGCAAATTTGCTAAAGCCAAATGGTATTTTTGCATATATAATCCCAAATAACTGGCTAACTAT